>DATATE010000049.1:0-1635 GCA_036268955.1 Pseudonocardiaceae bacterium | reverse complement strand
GGTGGCGATATTGCCGGTCGAGCCGGCCGGCACCGGGCAGCCGCCGAGCTCGCCGAAGCTGGACTCGAAGCTGGTGCAGCCCGCCTCGAGCGCGGCGTACGCGTTGGCCAGACCCTGCCCGCGGGTGTTGTGGAAGTGCGCTGTGACCTCGACCCCGGGCAGACGCTGGATGGCCGTGGCGAAGAACCGCGACGCGTACGCGGGGTTGCACATGCCGGTGGTGTCGCCGAAGCCGATCTCGGTGGCGCCGGCCTCGGCGAACTGCTCGGCGATGTCGAGGACCCGGCCCATCGGGACCTTGCCCTCGTACGGGCAGCCGAACGAGGTGGCGATAACCGCGCAGAACGTGAGGTTCTCGGCGACGATGCGCTTGCCCATCACCGTGACGTCCGCCATGGTCTCCTCGACCGTCCGGTTGATGTTGCGCTGGTTGTGGGTCTGGGACGCGCTAACGAAGAGCGCCACCTCCTCGAACAGGTCACGCACCGCGAGCGCGTTGTCGAGGCCCCGGCTGTTCGGCACCAGCACCATCCGGGCGACGTCGTGCGGCAGGTCGATGCCGCGGAGCACCTCCACGCCGTCGGACAGCTGCGGGATGACATCGGGCCGGACGAAGCTCGCGACCTCGATCCGTTTGAAGCCCGCGCGGCCCAGGGCGTCGATCAGCCGGATCTTGTCCGCGGTCGGGATCGTCTCCGGTTCGTTCTGGAAGCCGTCGCGGGGCCCGACCTCCCGGATGCGCACCCGCCGGCTCTCGCCCTCGCTGCGGTTGTCGTCAGTCACGACACGACCTCCCGGTCCGTGAGGCTCCGCTCGAGCCCCTCTCGATGATGCGGTGCCGCCACTGCGATGAGCCGGCGGGCCCGCTCTGCCACGGTGCACCCGGTCAGCAGCGCGACGCCGTGCTCGGTGACCACCGCGTCGACGTCGACGCGCGCGGTCGTGACGACCCCGCCGCGGAGCGTGGGATTGATCGTCGACTCGCCGCCGGACTCCGCGCGCAACGCGATGACCGAACGGGCGCCGGTCAGCGATGCGGCCCGGCTGAAGTCGACCTGGCCGCCGACGGCGCCGATGTGCACACCGCGCCGCAACTCGGCGCCGACCTGGCCGAGCAGGTCCACCTCGATCGCCGAGTTGATCGACACCAGCGACCTGAGCTGCGACAGCACCGACGGCGCGTGGGTGTAGCTGGCGGGCCTGAACTCGACCGGGAATTCTCGAAGCCGGTTGTACAGGGACGCGCTGCCCAGGGCGGCGCCGGTGACGATCAGTCCCTGGTCGATCTCCTTGCGCGCGCCGGTGACGACGCCCTTTTCCACCAGGGCCGTTACGCCGTCGGTGATCATCCCGGTGTGGAAGCCGAGGTCGGTGTGCCCGGCGAGGGATTCGAGGACCGCGCTGGGCAGCGAGCCGACGCCCAGCTGCAGCGTGTCGCCGTCCTCGACCAAGCTGGCCACGTGATCGGCGATCACCCGGTCCACCGCGTCGGGCGCGCGGGCGGGCGCCTCCCGCAGCGGCCGGTCGGTCTCGACCACGGCGGCGAAGGCCGACAGCGGCAGCCCAGTACTGCCCCTGGTGCGCGGCATCCGGTGGTTGACCTCGGCGATCAGGGTGCGGGTGTGTTTCAGCGCG
>DATATE010000048.1:0-30818 GCA_036268955.1 Pseudonocardiaceae bacterium | reverse complement strand
TCGCGCTGCGGTCGATCTCCTTCTGCCGCTTCTCCTCGCGGCGCTGATCGCGGCGGCTCACGCCTTGCCCGTCCCGTCGCACTGCTGACACGGGATCTGGACCGCCTCGCCGTCCTTGATGACCGTCTCGACGCGCAGGCCGTTGCACCACGGGCACGGCTTCGGCTGCGGGGTGCGCAGCGTGTGCCGGCCCATCAGTCGCCGGCCCGGTCGTTGTCGTCCTTGGACGGCCAGTTGGTGAAGAACTCATCGACGACCTTCTGGAGATGCGGGAGCCGCTGGGTGCGCGGCTCCGGGTCGGTCTTCGGCTTGTCGGTCTTGCCCTTGACGGGCTTGTCGGGTTTGCTGCTCTTAGCCATCGGGAGGTCTGATCTCCTTGATCGGTTAGCGGCCCGTGTCTCCTGGCAGGGAGCGCGGGCCGCGCTCATTCATCTCCGGCCGTTTCTCCGGCCGGGACAGTTGGGGTTCGTGCAGGTGCCGGACGCGACCGGCCACGAACAGTGGGTGCAGGTCCAGGAGTCGGTCATGACGGGCGCCGTTTCTTCGGCGTCTCGCCGGCCATCCAGGCCTCCAGGTCGCTCCGCTGGATGCGCCATGAGCAGTTGGCGGCCTGCTGCGAACCGCGCAGGCCTCGCTTGCCCCGGCTGGCCACGTACGCGGACAAGGCCCGCCGGATCGTGGCGTCACCCCGACGCGCATGGGCGGCGGCCTCGGCGACCGTCATCCAGGTAGCCGACGTCGACGGCGCGGGCTGCTCGGGTGTCGGCTGCTCGGCTTGCGCGACCAGGACGTTCAGCTCGTGGCTGAGTCGGCCGCGTACTTCCTCGGTGATCTGCCCGACCAGTTCGTCCGCCAGCTGCGTGATCAGCTCGGCTGCGCGGGTTGGCGCGGTCGGGGCGCTCACGGCTTGGTTTCTTCGTCATCGAGCAGGTGATCCACCGCGACACCCAAGACATCTGCGAGCGCCTTGAGGGTGGGGACAAGCGGTGCCTGCCGGTTGTTTTCCCACTGGCTGACGACTGACTGGTCTGTCTGTACGCCTCGCTCAGTGAGCAGTGCGGCGACCTCTCGCTGGAGTAGTCCGGCCCGCTCTCGGACGCCGCGTAGGAGGCTTCCCCTGAAGGCCTTCGTGATGCTTGCCATGAGATGACATTACATCTTACGATATGTCACGGCAACTACCGGGCGCCGGCAATCGCAACGGTTGGGTGTCGCCAGGCGTCCTCATGTGATGTAATTCGATGACATGTGACGATCGGGGGCGACGTGAGTACCGACGGTGATCGACTCGACCGAGCCGTGCGGCTTGATCGCGCCATGAACGAGCGCCGCAAACAGTTGCGCTACCGATGGAACCGAGTCGCCGAACTAGCCGGCATGACTTACGGCAACCTGCACAAAATCCGAACCGGCCAGATCACGGTCACTGAAGACGCTGCCTACGGCATCGAGATAGCCCTTCGCTGGAGTCCTGGCAGCGTCGAGGCGATCCTGGCTGGCGGTGAACCAACGGACACGCTTCCCCATGAGGTCGAGCGCGACGCGGCGTATGTGGCGCTCCGCGAGGCCGTGGCGGTCTACGTCGACGAGTACGGCGAGGAAGGCGCGCTCCAGAAGCTGCGTGAGTTGCGCGACGACATCCGTTCGAATACGCCGAGTAGTCGAAACAGGGATCGGCGTGAAGAAACCGCCTAACTTGATAGGCCAAACGGGTGGTGATAACCAACTGTTGTTACATCTCGTGAGTGTTCAAACGAAACACAGCTTGGAGGCACCCCCCCCCGCTATTTTCAAAAGGACGGTTCCGATGAGTTCGCGGCATTTGATCTTGTTCGGGGTTGCGGTTGCACTCAGTGTTGGATCAGCGGTTCTTCTCGGTATCGAAACCGAGCGGACAGCCAAAATCGAGCGTGTCGTCAAAGCGGAAAACGTAATGCGTCACCTTCGCGTTGTCGACTCCGACAGATAACCGCAGAACACCGACCTGTGTCCTGCTGGCGTGTCGACTCCAGACCCCGGTCGACGCGCCAGCACCACACACGTCACTCACCCAACCGCGAGGAGACAATGGCCAGTACCGAAGAACTACCCTCCGGCAGATTTCGAGGAATCTACCGCGACGCCAACGGCGACAAGCAGCACGTCAAAGGCACATTCCGACTCAAGAGTGAAGCCAAAGCGGCGGCCAACGACGCGGAATCCATAGCTCGCCGACAATCGGCCCTCAAGGCCGGAACGCTCAGCGCGAAAATCACCTGGGACCAATGGTGGGAAGTGCTCGCCGCCGACCGCGTGTTCGAGTCCGACAGTGACGCCACCGAGCGATCCCTTGTCACGAAACACATTTCGCCACAATGGGGCGAGACTGAACTGAACCGGATTGGCCGAATCGGCGTGCAATCCTGGGTCAACTCGCTGCAACGCCAACGCACACCCAAAGGGACCCCGTACGAGGCTTCCTACGTACGGAAAATCTACGGCCTGTTCGCCGTCACCATCAACGCCGCCATTAATGCCGATCCGCCGGTCCTGGGCGTGTCGCCACTGCGGGGCATCCAACTGCCGATGGTCCGGAAGAAGCCGAAGACGTTCATCCCAGTCGCCGACGTGCCCACGCTGACCGACCGGCAGAAGGGCGGCCTGCGCGCCGACTATGCCGATGCGCTGGAATGGATGCTCGAAACCGGCTGCCGACCGGGCGAGGTCTGCGGGCTGCACGACGACCAGGTCGACGTCGCCGCGCGCCTCCTGCTGGTCCGCACCGTGTACGTGCGCCGCCAGAAGCGCATGCGGGATCACCCGAAGGACGAGGACGTCCGCCACGTGCCGTTGTCGACGGCGGCGCTGGAGATCTACCAGCGCCGCACCGAGGGCCGCGACATGTCGCGGCCCTGCGGGGTCGAGCACTTCGGCGGACGGTGCCGAGCCGGACTCGTGTTCCATACTGAGCGCGGCCTGACGATGAACCCGGACTCGCTTCGGCAGGCGTTCATTCATGCGGCCGAGCGCGTCAAGCTCACGCCCCGCTCGCCCTACGCCGGACGCCGTGGCTTCGCCACCCGCATCGCACGCGGCGGGATGGACCTGTTCGAGATGATGGACCTCATGGGCTGGTCGGACCCGAAACTGGCGCGGGAGTACGTGCAGGAGTCCGCCGGGGCCCGCGAGCGGCTGATGGCCGCGCTCGGCGACCCGGAAGCGTCGAAGTTGCGGGTCGTGGGACAGGAGAGCGGACGTGGGACTTTTCGTGGGACGGATGTCAGTCAACAGCCGACCGAAGGCGAGCGGAAGCCGAAACGACGAGAGTCGGGTTGACCAGCCGGAACATGCCGATATGATCAATGCAACACAATCCGATCGGATTCCCGAAACCGCAGATCTGTGAACCGCCGTCATCGCGCCGTGGTGGCCGTTGACACGAATCGGACGATCGACGCCGTCTGGCGAATCGAGTCGCCAAGGCTGATCGCGGGCGTCGCGCGCCTGGTGCGGGACGTCGGCCTCGCCGAGGAACTCGCCCAGGACGCGCTCGTCGCCGCGCTCGAACAGTGGCCGGAGTCGGGTGTCCCGGACAATCCGGGCGCCTGGCTCATGGCCACCGCCAAGCACCGGGCGATCGACCTGATCCGGCGCAAGGAACGGCTGGAGCGCAAGACTGAGGAGATCGGCCGCGACCTGGAGACCGACCAGTACGGTTCGGACGCCGAGTACGACGCGGTGCTGACCTCGATCGACGAGGACATCAACGACGACCTGCTGCGGCTGGTGTTCACCGCCTGCCATCCGGTGCTGTCCACCGAGGCGCGGGTGGCGCTGACACTGCGGCTGCTCGGTGGGTTGACCACCGACGAGATCGCACGAGCCTTCCTGGTCCCCGAGCCGACGGTCGCACAGCGGATCGTGCGGGCCAAGCGCACGCTGGCCAAGGCCGACGTGCCCTTCGAGACCCCGCGCGGGCAGGAGCGCACCGCCCGGCTCGACTCGGTCCTGGAAGTCATCTACCTGATCTTCAACGAGGGTTACTCGGCGACGGCCGGCGCGGACTGGCTGCGCCCGGCGATCTGCGAGGACGCGCTGCGGCTGGGCCGGGTGCTCGCCGAACTGACGCCGACCGAGCCGGAGGTGCACGGGCTCGTCGCGCTGATGGAGATCCAGGCTTCTCGGTTCGCCGCGCGGGTCGGGCCGAACGGGGAGCCCATCTTGCTGTTGGACCAGAACCGGGCCCGCTGGGACCGGCTGCTCATCGGCCGTGGCCTCAGTGCCTTGCAGCGGGCCGAGAAGCTCGGCGGCGCACACGGCCCGTACGCCCTACAGGCCGCGATCGCCGCCTGCCATGCCCGCGCGGTCATCGCGGCGGATACCGACTGGGCCCGCATCGCCGGCCTGTACGCGGTGCTCGGCACGGTGACGCCCTCGCCGATCGTCGAACTCAACCACGCGGTCGCGGTGTCCATGGCCTTCGGCCCGCAGGCCGGCCTGAACCTGATCGAGGAACTCGTCGAGGACGGTTCGCTGGACGGCTACCACCTGCTGCCCAGCGTTCGCGGCGACCTGTTGGCCAAGCTCGGCAGGTTCGCCGAGGCGCGCACCGAGTTCGAACGGGCCGCCGGCCTCACCCGCAACGACCGGGAGCGCGAGCTGCTGCTGGCTCGGGCCCACGCCTGCGATACCGGCAAGGGGGCCGAAAAGGTCGCCGAGCCGGCTGCCGAATAGTTTTCTTCGCCGGCATGTCGAGGACCGCTCGGCGGCACCGACGTCTCAGGTGCGACGTGCCCGACGGGGGTACTCGACGAACAGGAGTGATCGACGTGAAGTACATGCTGTTGATCTACAACAACCAGGCGTTGTACCAGAGCTGGTCACCGGAGCAGCGCGACTCGTTGTTCGGCGAGGTCGGCGACATCATGAAGGAGATCACCTCCTCGGGTGAGCTGATCGCCACCGACGCTCTCGCCGACTCCTCCACCGCGACGACGGTCCGGGTCAGGGACGGCGTGCCCGCGCTGACCGACGGCCCTTTCGCCGAGGCGAAGGAACAGCTGGCCGGCTACCTGATCCTGGAGTGTGACCACGACCGCGCGGTCGAGATCGCCACCCGGTGGCCGGACGCCAAGTACTTCGCCATGGAGGTCCGGCCGCTGATGGACATCTCCGGAACGGAGATGTGACCATCGCCAACGGTGCCGTCGCCGGAGTCGAGGACCTGCTGCGCCAGTTGGCGCCGCAGGTGCTCGGCGCGTTGGTGCGCCGCTACGGCCAGTTCGACGCGGGCGAGGACGCGGTGCAGGAAGCCCTGCTGGCCGCGTCCTTGCAGTGGCGCGAGGAAGGCATCCCGGACAACCCGAGAGCCTGGCTGATCACCGTCGCCTCGCGCAGGCTCACCGACCAGTGGCGCAGCGATTCGGCGCGGCGGCGCCGCGAGGCCGGCCTCGCCCTTGCCGCGCCGGCCGACGAGGCGATCACGCCAGGTCCCGGCGAGGACCAGCCGCCGGACCAGGACGACACGCTCACCCTGCTGTTCCTGTGCGCTCATCCGGCCCTGTCGCCGTCCTCGCAGCTCGCGCTGACCCTGCGCGCGGTCGGCGGCTTGACCACCGCGCAGATCGCCGCCGCCTTCCTGGTGCCGGAGGCGACCATGGCGCAGCGGATCAGCCGGGCGAAACAGCGGATCAAGGCCACCGACCCGTCCTTCCGGCTGCCCCCACAACCGGAACTCGCCGGCAGGCTGCGGGTCGTGCTGCACGTGCTGTACCTGATCTTCAACGAGGGCTACACCGCGACCTCCGGCCCCGACCTGGCCAGGGTCGAACTCACCGGCGAGGCCATCCGGCTGACCAGGGCGGTGCACGCGCTGCTGCCCGAGGACGGCGAGGTCACCGGCCTGCTGGCGCTGATGCTGCTGACCGACGCCCGCCGCCCGGCCCGCAGCACCGCCGACGGCGCGCTGGTCCCGCTCGCCGAACAGGACAGGACACTCTGGAATGCCGACTACATCGGCGAAGGCGTCGCCCTGATCAGCGCCGCGCTGAGTTCGACGCCGCTGGGTTCCTACCAGCTCCAGGCGGCCATCGCCGCCGTGCACGACGAGGCGAGCGACGCCGAGTCCACCGACTGGCGGGAAATCCTTGCCCTGTACCAGTTGCTGAGCAGGATCGCGCCGAACCCGATGGTGACGCTCAACCATGCCATCGCGCTGGCGATGGTGCACGGCCCGGAAGCGGGCCTCGACCTGTTGGCCACCCTGGACTCCGACGACCGGATCGCCGGTCATCACCGGCTCGCCGCGGTCCGCGCGCATCTGCTCGAACTGGCCGGCGACCCTTCGCAGGCCCGGTCGCAGTATCTGCTGGCCGCCCGGCGCACCACCAGCCTGCCCGAACAGCGCTACCTGACCGCCAAGGCCGACCGGCTGGCCTGATCCGGCACGGGCTGCTGGCCTCAGGCCGTGACCTGGTCGTCGTCCGGTTCCTGTTCGAGTTCTTCCTCGCTCTTCGCGGTGACGTCGTAGTGGGCCAGCGCGGGTACCGCAAGGCGCAGCGCCAGCACCCCGACGATGGTGGCCAGACCACCGCTGACCACGCTGACCACCGGACTGGCCAGCGAACCGACGAGGCCGGCCTCGAAATTGCCCAGCTGCGGCCCGCCCATACCGACCACGAAGTTCACCCCGCTGATCCGCCCCCGGTACCGGTCCGGGGTGATCCGCTGCACGACCAGGGTGCGCAGCACCACGCTGATGTTGTCCGCGGCGCCGCAGATCGCCAGCAGCACCAACCCGATCCAGAAGACGTGCACCAACCCGAAACCGGTGATGCCGGCACCCCAGCAGGCGACGGCGACCAGCACGCCGAGCCCGGCCCTGCGCACCTGGCCGACCGGCCCGGTCAGCAGCGAACCGAGCAGGCCACCCGCGCCGACGGCCGTCACCAGCAGGCCGAGGGTGCGCGGGTTGCCCCCGAAGTACTGCGCGTTGATCGCCGGGAACACGGCGAAGGGCATCCCGAGCACGGTCGCGTTGAGATCGGCGAGCAGCACGGCGGCCAGTACCGGCCGCCGTCGGACGAACCTGAAGCCGTCGACGACGCTACGCAGGCCGGGCTGGTCGTGGCCGCCCTGCGGAGGCATGGCGGGCAGCCGGGCGACTCCGTAGAGCGCGGCGAGGAAGGTGACCGCGTCGATGAGGTAGCAGGTCCGCAGGCCGGCGATCCCGGTGATCAGGCCACCGAGACTGGGGCCCAGTAGCAGGCTGGCCTGGAAGGTCGCCATGTTCAGCGCGATGCCGGCACCGAGCGTCTCGGCCGGCAGCAACCGGGGGATGAAGGTCTGCCGAGCCGGCATGTTGATCGCGAACAGCAGCGACTGCACCCCGGCCAGTACGTAGAGCAGCCACAGCTGATCGAGCGCGAGGTAGGCCTGCACGGCCAAGGCGGCGGAGACCATGGTGAGGCCGCTGCTGATGATCAGCACCAGCTTCCGCCGGTCGAGCGCATCGGCGAAGGAACCGCTGAACAGGCCGACAACCAGGGTCGGCACCAGCGACACGACGCCGATCGCGCCTACCGCCGCCGTCGACCTCGTCAGGTCGAAGACCTGCAACATCAGCGCGAAACTGGTCAGCTGCCCGCCGAGAGCGGAGATCCCGCTGCCGATCCACAACCGGCGGAAGGCCGGCGACTGCCGCAGCGGCCGCAGATCAGCGATCAGCCGTCGCCGAGGTCGGGCGTTGTCCGCCGAGTCCATCAGATCCACGTCCCCCTTGTGGTGTTCGGCTTGCCGACCGTGTCGACGGTGAGTGCCGCGCGGCGGGCGGTCGCAGCGCCGGATCGTCGAGAGTCCTTGCCGCGGCCAGGATGCGGTCGTGCTCGACACGGTGTCCACCGCGTCGAGCACCGCGGTCGGCACCATGCGCAGTGGCATCGGCAGTTCCGCCTCCAGCGCGTCGGCCGCCAGCTCGGTCGCTGCCCACTCGGCCTGGATGGTCGGCAGCAGTGCCCGGCATTTCTCGGTCAGGTGCACGATCCGCCTCGGCCAACAGAAGCGGGCATGGCGGAAAACTATAACAGCGCTGTTACATCGACGGGGTCGAATTCGGTTTTCGGCTTGCAACTCACCCGACGTGAGGACTTAGCGTCTTGAGTTGTGAACACGACAGCAGCCCAACCGGATGGGACCTGGCGGGTCGGCGAACTGGCCGCGCGGACCGGACTGACCGTCCGCACGCTGCACCACTACCACGAGATCGGCCTACTGGTGCCCTCTCTGCACAGCGAGGCGGGGCATCGCAGGTACACGAGCGCGGATGTGCGGCGCCTGCACCGAATTCTGGCGCTGCGCGGCTTCGGTTTCGCGTTGGCCGAGATCGGCGAGATCCTCGACGAGGCGCCGATCGATCCGCGTGCGTTGTTCCAGCGTCAACTCGACCAGGTCGACGCGCAGATCGCCGCCAGCCATCAACTCCGGCAGGGCCTGCTCGGCGTGCTCGGCGAACTCGACAATCGTGTCGAGCCGGAAAGTCGGACGATGATCGAACTCATTGAGGTGATGATTACCATGCAGCACACCCTTACCCCCGAGCAGTTCGCCGAGATGTCGGCCAAGCGAGCCGAGTTCGCCGCGACGCTCAGCGCGACGGAACTGGCCGAGATGGCCGAGTGGCGCCGGCAGTTCACCGCCGGGCTGTCGGCGGAGGAACTCACGGACATGCAGCGGCGAAGGGCCGCGTTGCTGCCGTGGCAACCCGGCCCGGCAGAGGAGGTTTGACTGCTCCACCTGTTCGCCGAGCCGCACTACCTGGCCTGAGATATCGGCCGCCTCGCTCCGCCGTGTCCACAACAGGGCTCGCTCCGCCGTGTCCACAACAGACAGCGAAGCGAGCTGGCTGAGGTAGCCGGTAATGGCGGTCGGGGACAAAGGAAACCCCCGGCCGCTGGGGGAGGTCGGCCGGGGGTTTCGAGACCCGGCTGTTGGGGGATCAGCCGGGGGCTTGGGTGGCGGTCAGCTCACTGTGGGTGAGGTAGTCCGCTCGTCAACCATGTTGCTCAGTGTGCCAGATGGTGGGCGTTCTGTGTCGGCGGGTCGGCAAAAATCCTCTCGGCAATTTGTTCACACCTCGCCGAGGGCATGACACCCTTGCCGCTGCGGCAGACGAACCGGACCAACTATCATCCGCGCGTGCCACAGACTGACACCGCCGAGGTATCCGACCGCCGCGTGGCCGCCGGCGTCGTCCTCGCCAGCGGATCTGGTAGCCGGATGGGCGCCGAGCGCAACAAGGTCTACCTGCCGCTGGCCGGTCGCAGCCTGGTGTCCTGGTCGGTCGCCGCGCTCGGTGGCGTGCCCGATATCGAGGTGCTGATCCTGGTGGCCCGGCCGGAGGACAAGCCCTACACCGATCTCGTACTGCGCGAGCATCCCGAACTGCGGATCGAGGTGGTGACCGGCGGAGCCACCCGCCAGGAGTCCGAACTGATGGCTCTGCGTCACCTCGCCGAACGCATCCGCGCCGCCGAGATCGACGTCGTCCTGATCCACGACGCGGCTCGTCCGCTGGTGGCCCCGAAGCTGGTCGGCGAGGTCGTTGCCGCCGCGCGCGAGTTCGGCGGCGCCATCCCCGGCCTAGCCCGCGACGACCTACTCACCGTCGCCGACAACGGCATCGACGTAGTCGAGTCCGACCTCGGCAGGGTGGTCGCCGTCCAGACCCCGCAGGGTTTCCGCGCCGAACCGCTGCTGGCCGCCTATGAACAGGCCGCGCTCGACGGCTTCGTCGGTACCGACACCGCCTCCTGCATCGCCCGCTACACCAGGATCCCGGTGCGCTGCATCGCAGGCGACGAACGCAACCTGAAGATCACCTACCCGCACGATCTGCCACTGGCCGAAGGCGTCCTCGCCGCGGGCGCGTAGCCGCTTCGCGCGGTGCGCCGGTCGAGCCGTCATACTGCAGGGCATGACGTGGATGATCTACGGCGCGAACGGCTACACCGGGCGGGTATTGGCGAAACTGGCCGAACGGGAGGGCGAGCGACCGGTGCTCGGCGGCCGGTCGGTGGCCAAGATCCTGCCGCTGGCCGACGAACTCGGTCTCGACCACGTCATCGTCGACCTCGCGGACGCCAGTGGCCTGCGCAAGGCCCTCGCCGACATCGATGTCGTCGCCAACTGCGCGGGCCCGTTCTCGCGGACCGCCGCGCCGATGATCGACGCCTGTCTGGCGACCAGGACCCACTACCTCGACATCACCGGCGAGATCGACGTCTTCGAATCGATCTACGCCCGAGCCGACGAAGCACAGCGGGCCGGCGTCGTCCTGTTGCCCGGTGCCGGTTTCGACGTGGTACCAACCGACTGCCTGGCCGCCTCGCTCGCCGCGGCCCTGCCCGAGGCCACCGAACTGGAACTCGCCTTCGTGCTCAGCGGCGGCTTCAGCCCCGGCACCATCAAGACCGCCCTGGAGGGTGTCAGTGCCGGCGGTCGGGCCAGAGTCGACGGCGAACTGCAACCCGTCGGCCTCGCCCACAAACAGACCATCGCCGAGTTCGCCACCGGCCCGCGTCAGGTCAGCGCGATCCCGTGGGGCGACCTCAGTTCCGCCTACCGCTCGACCGGCATCCCGAACATCACCACCTACAGCGTCCTGCCCGGCTCTGACCTGATCGGCAAGGGCCAACAGTTCCTCGCCCCGCTGCTGCGGCTGCCCGCCGTCAAGAAGGCCGGCATGTCGCTGGTCGACCGCTGGGTGACCGGCCCCAGCGAGGAACGCCAAACCACGGGCCGCTGCGAAGTCTGGGGCCGTGTCGATGGCCCCGGCGGCCACTGGGCGACCGGCACCGTCACCACCCCCGGCGGCCACCGCTTCACCGCCGACGCCCTGCTGCACGCGGTCCACCGTCTCCTCGGCGGCGACACCCTCCCCGGCGCGCACACCCCGTCCAGCGCCTTCGGCGCCGACTTCCTCGACGATCTCGAGGACGTCACCGTCGGCAAGCTCACCGTGCGCTGATCGGGTCAGCTGTTCCCAGCTGGGCGAGCCGGCGATCGTGATCCAGGATTGGCTGAAACCTCTCAGCCAAGTACACACCTAGGGTGTGCTGGCAGCCGGTCTGCTGCCGGCCTCCCAAAGAGCCGCGATAGGGAGCGAAACCAGCCGGTCACCGAACCCGATGCCGCCGTGTCGACCGGTGTGCAGGACGATTCCCTGTACGAACTGGGGGCCGATCAGATCGCGAAGCGTTGCCAGACCGCGAAAGTCCTCGCCGGTGACGGTATCCGCGGCCTTGGACTCGATACCGACGACCTGCCCGTTGTCCAACTCCAACAACAGGTCGACCTCAGCGCCACCGCTGACCCGCCAGTGGTGCAGGCGTACGACGTGCTCACTCCAAGTGGCTTGTTTGGCCAGTTCGTTGACGATGAAGGTCTCGATCAACGGCCCGCGCGCCGGTGCTATCGGCTGGGCGAGCGATTTCGCCGAAACTCCCAGTAGCGCTGCGGCAAGACCGGTATCGGTGAGGTGCAGCTTGCGATGTTTGATGACTCGTGAGGTGAGATTCCGAGACCACACCGGAAGCCGATGAATGAGGAAGACCGCTTCGAGTAGTTCGAGATAGCGGTTCACCGTCTCGCGGTGCAGCCCGATCTTGTTGGCCGTGTCGGCACTGTTGTGTTCTTGTGCCGTGATCGACGCCAGGTAGGACAGCAGCGTGGTGATCCTGCTTGGTTCATTGATCTTGGCCATCTCGCGGATGTCTCGTTCCGCGATGGCTTGGACGTAGCTACGGAACCAGGCCTGCCGGCTTCGAGACGTCGGCATCAGCGCCGGCTCCGGGAAGCCGCCTCGGCATACCCGGCGGAAGTAGTCGGCGCGGTCCGACGACGACGGTGCGATGGCGGTCAAAGAGCTGGGATCGTCGAAGGCGAGATCGATGAAGTTCTCGAAGCGACCGTCGAACTCTCCTTGGGAGAACGGCCAGACGTCCACGACGACACCACGTCCGGCCAGTGATTCGGACAGGCTTGGTGTCGCCAGGAAACGCGTTGATCCGGCCAACACATATCGACCGGGCCTGCGCACCGCATCGACCTCGGCCTTGATGGCCAGGACCAGCGGATTTCCTGCTCGTTGGACTTCGTCGATGAAGCGCGGCTCCGTGCCACTGCCCGCGAAAGCCACTGGATCGCTGCGAGCGGCCTGCAAGAGTTGCTCGTCGTCGAGGTTGAGTAGCGTGCCGCCATGTTGATGTTGCAGGTGTCGCAAGAGGGTGGTTTTGCCGGCCTGACGAGGGCCGTTGAGGATCACAACACGGAACGTGGCCAGGTACTCTTCGATGACTAGATCGCACGTTCGACGAAGATCGTCAGCTTCAGTCATCGGCACCTCATTTGGCCAGCTCCAGGCAGCGTTGAGGCGTTGAGTATACCTCTCGCAGCTCACTGAACCGACATTTCACAGCACATTGGACCGACATTTGACAGAGCCTCGGACCGACATTTCACAGGACATGGGACCGACATTTCACAGTTGGAGCATCAGGCTTGTTGGCCGGGGCGAAGCCTGCCAGCTGACACTCGATCGGCAGGATTGACCGGCTGGATTGACCGGCTGACCCGACCGGTGCGCCGGCAGCCGATGGACAGCGCAACGGCCCGGTCCCTGTCGGCACGGGCCGTTCCCATCAGCGAAGATCAGCGGGCCAGCAGGCTGCTGGCCTCCTGCGCGGCCGGACCGGCCACGGTGAGGTGGGCCAGGTTCGCCGGCACCGTTTCACCGCGGTGCGTCATCGCCTGCGCGTAGAGCCGACCGGCTCGGTAGGAGGACCGCACCAGCGGACCGGCCATCACTCCCGAGAAGCCGATCCGGGTCGCTTCCTCCTGGTGGGAAACGAATTCCGCCGGCTTCACCCACCGTTCGACCGGGTGGTGTCGGGGGCTGGGCCGCAGGTACTGGGTGATGGTCAGGATCTCGCAACCGGCCTTGTGCAGGTCGCGCATGGCCTCGGTGACCTCCTCCGGCGTCTCGCCCATGCCGAGGATGAGGTTGGACTTGGTGACAAGGCCAGCCGCGCGAGCCGCGGTCAGTACCGACAGCGAGCGCTCGTAGCGGAAACCGGGGCGGATCCGCTTGAAGATCCTCGGCACCGTCTCCAGGTTGTGGGCCAACACTTCCGGCCGGGAGGCGAACACCTCGGCCAGTTGTTCGGGGTCGGCGTTGAAGTCCGGGATCAGCAGTTCGACACCGGTGCCGGGGTTGAGTTCGTGGATCTGGCGGACGGTCTCCGCATAGAGCCAGGCCCCGCCGTCGGACAGGTCGTCGCGGGCGACCCCGGTCACCGTCGCGTAGCGCAAACCCATGGCCTGCACGGATTCGGCGACCTTGCGCGGCTCCTGCCGATCGAGTTCGGCGGGCCGGCCGGTGTCGATCTGGCAGAAGTCACAGCGCCGGGTGCACTGGTCGCCGCCGATGAGGAAGGTGGCCTCGCGGTCTTCCCAGCACTCGTAGATGTTCGGGCAGCCGGCTTCCTCGCAGACCGTGTGCAGGCCCTCCCGGTGCACCAGCTTCTTCAGCTCGGTGTACTCAGGACCCATCCGGGCCTTGGTCTTGATCCACGAGGGCTTCTTCTCGATCGGCGTCTGCGCGTTGCGGACTTCCAGCCGCAACAACTTCCGCCCATCCGGCGCCACGCTCAATGGGGTCTCCTCAGCTCTGGCTTGACCTCGACCACATTACGCCGCAGGTAGGCGTGTGCTGGGTCACCCAGGAGGCGTTCGGTTCGGCGGCCTCGGTCAGCCGGGATCGGGCTGGACACCGGTCAGTTCGGCGGTCAGCTCCCACAGCCGGGCGCCGATCGTCTCGTCCCGCGCGGCCGACGGAAACCGCACGACCGTGGGATGGCCGTACATCTGGGCGAACCCCTTCGGCCCGTAGTACCGACCGCCCTCGGCGTCCGGTGCGGTCGCCGCGTACAGCTCGGGCAGCGCCCCGGTCGCGACGCTCTGTCCGATGAAACTGTTGCTCATCGAGCCGAAGATGCCGACCACCGTGCGGCCGACACCCCGTCGCGACCGGGCCATGTTCGTGGTCAGCTCGGTCGCGGTGTAACCGGGATGCGCGGCCATGCTGGCCACCTCGACACCGGCCGCGCGCAGCCTGCGATCCAGTTCGGTCGCGAAGACCGCGTTGGCCAGCTTCGCCTGGCCGTATCCGCTCGTCGGCAGGTAGAGGCGGTGGGTGAAGTTCGGATCGGCCATGTTGATCCTGCCCGCCCTGGCCATCAGGCTCGACATCGTCACCACCCGCGAGCCGGGTATGCCGCGCAGTGCCGGCATCAGTAGCCAGGTCAGTGCGGCATGGCCAAGGTGATTGCTGCCGAACTGGAGTTCGAAGCCGTCCTTTGTGGTCGCCTTCGGTGTCATCATCACCCCGGCGTTGTTCAGCAGGACGTCCAGCCGATCGCCGGTCAGCTCACGGATTCGTGCCGCGGCCGCGCGGACCGAGGCGAGGTCGGCAAGGTCGAGTGACACCAGTTCGGCCGAGCCACCGCGCTCGGTGATCGCCCGCAGTGCCACCTCGCCGCGTTGCGCCGACCGGCAGGCCAGCAGCACGTGGGCACCCCTGTCCGCGAGCACGGCCGAAGTGCGCAGGCCGAGCCCGGAATTCGCCCCGGTCACCACCATGGTCCGACCGGTCAGGTCGGGAATGTCGGTCTCGCTCCAATGGGACATGGCTAACTCCTACTACGTGCGGCGATGCGACACCAGGGTGGGGAGCACTCCGGTCGGGTGGTGGTTCAGGCGCTGGCGACCAGGCGGCGCAGCAGCTGCTCGATGGGGTTGCCGCGCCGGGTCGGACGGGCCGAACGGCCGCGGATCAGTGCCAGAAAGGCGGAGCCGACCCGTGCGGTCTGTTCGGCGGCTTCGCCGGGCTCGGCAAGGCCGGCCGCGTAGGCGACCATCCGCTGTTCGGCGGCCAGCGCGGCCTGGAACTCCGGCCCGGCATCCTCGACGTAGCCGTCCAGCAGCTCACGCAGCACCGGCGCTTCGGTCGCGGCGCGACGCCACGCCGCCGCGACGGCCTCCAGGTTGTCGGCATCCTCGTCGTGCTCGGCCTCGACAAGGGCGACGCCGATTCGGCCGAGCAGCAGTTGCGACCACTTGTACTGCAACGCCAGCGCCAACTGTTCCTCGGAGTCGAACTGGGCGCGCGCCATGGGTAGATCGGTGAACGACAGACCGGTGCTGGGGTTGCGGCTGGCCTGGTCCAACACCAGGTTGATGGCGTCCCGACGCTGATAGAAATCGGTCCAGCTCATTGTTGTTCCTCCCCAGAGTGACAAGCTTCATACCACGGGTTTGCGGCATACTCTCGGTACGGACCTGACCTCAACATACCACCGGTACGTACCCTCGGTATGCCGGTTACTGTTGTGCACGTGGTGACGATGCGGCCGCGGCGCTCGGAATACTCCGAGTCCACCAGGGACGCCCTGGTGGACAGTGCTGTCGAGCTGTTCACCAAGCGTGGGTACGCGGCGACTTCCCTTGACGAGGTGGCGCGCAGGGCGCGCGTCACCAAGGGCGCGCTCTACCACCACTTCAGTGGAAAACAGGCGCTGTTCGAGGCCGCTTTCGACGTGGTGGAGACCACGGTGAAGGCCGAACTCGCCGAGATCCTGACCGGGCCTGGCGACGCCTGGGAGCGGGCGACCACTGGGCTGCGGCAGTACATCAAGGTCTGCCTCGACCCCTCCTATCAGCGCATCGTCATCCACGAGGCCCCGGTGGTGATGGGCTGGGAGCGCTGGCGGGAGGCCGAGGACCATTTCAGCTTCGGTCTTGTCCGGTCCGCCATTCAGGCCTGTGTGGACAGCGGCGAGTTCGAGGACATGCCGGTCGAGGTGACCGCGCGGCTGTTGTTCGGCGCGCTGTCCTCGGCGGCGACCATGATCGCCGGCGCCGAGGACCCGAAGAAGACCGGTGCCGAGGTGACCGCGACCATCATCCGCATGCTGGAGCGGCTGCGCAGGCCGGACGGTCCGTCGTCAGACAGCTGACCTGCCCGACCTCTGACCCGCCCGACCTCTTGACCTACCCGACCTCGCCGCGCGGACCCACCTGGCCGCTCCGCCCACCTGGGCGCCCAGACTCGACCGCCCAGACTCGACCGCTCAGTCCACCGGACTGCTCAGACCCGACCTGGCCGCCCTCGACCAGCCGAAACGGGACGTGCCGAAGGTAGATTTCGAGGCAGGCCAGCATGGCGGTCGAGCGCCGAATAACCTTGCGGTGTGACCACTTCCACGACACTCCGGATCTTCACCGAGCCCCAGCAGGGCGCCGACTACCTCGATCTGTTGCGCGTGGCCCGGTGCGCGGAAGCCGCCGGCTACGACGCCTTCTTCCGTTCCGACCACTACCTGAAGATGGGCTCGGTGGACGGCTTGCCCGGTCCGACCGATGCCTGGATCACCCTGGCCGGCCTCGCAAGGGACACCGAGAGCATCCGGCTGGGCACCCTGGTCACCGCGGCCACCTTCCGCAATCCCGGCCCACTGGCCATCTCCGTCGCCACCGTCGACCGGATGTCCGGCGGCCGGGTCGAGTTCGGCATCGGCGCGGGCTGGTACGAGGCCGAGCATGCCGCATACGGCATCCCGTTCCCGGAACTCGGCGAGCGGTTCGACCGGTACGAGGAGCAGCTGGAGATCATCACCGGGCTGTGGCACACCGCCGAAGGTGAGACCTTCTCCTTCAACGGCAAGCACTACCAGGTCACCGACTCGCCAGCGCTGCCGAAACCGGCCCAGCCGCAGGGTCCGCCGGTGATCATCGGCGGTGGCGGACGCAAGCGCACCCCGGCGCTCGCCGCCCGCCACGCCGCCGAGTTCAACCTGGCGTTCCAGAGCATCGACAACGGGATCGCCGCGTTCGAGCGGGTGGACGCGGCCTGCCGCGAGATCGGCCGCGACCCGGCCGAGATCACCCGCTCGGCCGCGCTGGTGCTGTGCGTCGGCCGCGACGAGGCCGAACTGGCCAAGCGGGCCGAAGCCATCGGCCGGGAGGTCGAAGATCTGCGCGGCAACGGACTCGCCGGCACCGTGTCGGAGGTTGTCGACCGGCTCGGTACCTGGCGGGAGCGCACCGGGGTCACCCGGTTCTACCTCCAGACCCTCGACCTGGCCGACCTCGACCACATCGAACTCGTCGCCGCCGAGGTCGCACCACATCTGAACTGAGCGCCTCCTCGAACCGTCACCGTTCGCCGCCGCCGGGTCCCTGACCTCGCGGCGGCGCGCTACCGCACGGCGCTGATGTGCGGTAGCGCGCCGGTTCCGGTCCGGTTGCCGCTGCGCTCTATGCGGTCGTATGCGGTCCTATGCGGCCGGGACATCGAAGTCGAAGCCCAGCGCACCGAGCAACTCGAACACCAGCGACTCGGCCGTCGGCTCCGGCTCGGCCTGGAGCACGTCCTCTAGCCGGTCGGAATCGGGCTGTCGTCCGGTTTCCCGCGCCCACGCGACGGCCGGATCGAGGACCTCCTCCGGCGGGACAAGGAATTCCTCGGGAACCCGATGTCGCTGCGCCTGGTCCTGGCCGAGTACCCCGATCCAGGAGGTGCCGGCCGGACTGGTGGCCTGGATGACCGCGAAATCGCTGTCGACAACCCTGGCCACCAGCGTCGGTGCGCCCGTGTCGGTCACCAGCGACGGTGGTGGGTCGTCGTCGGCATCGCTGATCTGTACCGCCTGCCAGCCGCTCGCGACCTTGCTCCCGTCGACACCGGCCCAGACCCGTGCGCCGCCGCAGGCGCGGATCGCGGCCAGTTCGGTCAGCGGTCGATCCGCCCGCGCCACCACCACGATGCCGGAAAATCCCATCACTGCTCTCCTTTCGAATGTGCCTGCCGTCCGGCACGGTAGAGCGTGGGTCGGACAAAACCGGAAAACGCCCACTGCGGCGCCTCGCAGCCGGCTCGGGTGAGATGCCTGCCGGTCGATTCGGGTGAAGGTGCGTGCCGGTCCCTCGCCGCCGAACCGGTCCCTCGCCGGTGAACCGGAAGCGAGCCGGTGAACAGGAAGCGAGCCGGTGAACAGGAAGCGAGCCGGTGAACAGGAAGCGAGTTGGGTGAACCCAGGAGGGGTTGGCGAACCCGAAGCATGCCGGTGAACTCAAGAGGGTGGCGAAGTCGAGCAAACCGATGAGCCAGCAGGGAAGCCGAGTTCGGAATGACCCCAAAGCCTTGCACGGCCCGACATGTCAAGCGAATTTTCTCCGACGCCGTGAGTTGTCCACATTGGCCGCAACCATCCACAATCGACCGCACACACCTGTCCCCGTTCAGGTGAACCCGATAAACTGGCCAGGGGCCGTCCCCCCGGTGGATGGGTGGGGGTCTGGTCTCTTGCAGGAAAAACTGGTGTCGTGGCTGGATTCTGGGTGCGGGTTGTTGTCAGGCCGGGCGGGTGATGACCAGTTCGGCGGGGATTCTCAGGTTGGCGGATGGCGAGTATCTCAGGTTCTCGGTGAGTAGTCGGCAGCCGCGCACGGCGTCCAAGATGCCGGCCGCGATCTGGGTGGCGTGGTGGTGGCCGGGGCAGGCGTGCTGGCCGAAGCCGAAGTCGAGGTGCGCGGAACTGTTCTCGCGCCTGGGGTCGAATCGGTCGGGGTCGGCGAAGACCGCGAGGTCACGGTTGGCGGCGGCCAGGTCGAGGTCGACGAGGGTGCCGGTGGCGTCGGTGCGTTTGGTGGCTCGGACCGGCGGGCTGTGGCGGAGGGTTTCGGCGAGAATTGCCTCGGCCGGGTCGGGCAGGGCGCCGCGCAGCATGATGAAGGCCGCGTTGCCGATCAGGCCCGCCGTCGCGTCGTGCGCCTGGGCGAGTAGGCCGATTCGGGCCGCGGTGGCTTCGTCGGCCGCTCCGCCGCAGGCCGTGATCAGTTCGCCGACGGCTCGGTCCGCGTCCTCGTCGGGCGCGCCGGTCGGATAGGCCCGTGCGATCGCGGCGACCGTCGCGGGCCGCACTCCGGTCAGGCCGAGGGCTTCGGCGAGCAGTTCGGTCGGAAGTACGCGTGCGACGGCTGCCATCAGGTCGATGGGTGCCCCTTCGGCGGCGGCCAGTGTCGTTATGGTGCGGGATCGAGCGGTGCCGCGCAGGACTTGGCAGTCCATCGTGGATAGTTGGTCCTCTACCATGGCTCTGCGACGGGCGTGTGCCGGGCCGGAGCTGAATCGGGCGACGTTCGCGCGCAGCCAGGCGACGCCGCTGGGCGCGTCCGGTGGCTGCGGGGTGGGGACGAGGAACGCTGGATCGGTCAGTACCGCGCGGACCGCCGCGTAACCGCTGCTCGACATGCCAGCATGGTAGGGGCAGGACGTTTCGGTGCGCGCCGAAAAGTCCGGTCAGCGGTCGCGGCGGGTGATCAGGGCGGCCAGTGCGCCCAGCTCCGCGGTGACGCGGGCGTTGGGGGCGACGGCGCGAAGCTGGCCGAGGGCTTGGGCCAGCAGGTCGTCGGCCATGGCCTGACTCCAGTCGCGGCCACCGGCGGCGTCGACCAGTTCGGCGGCGTGTATCAGTTCGGTCGCCGAGAGCGGCGCCTCCCGCAGGTACAGTTCGGCCAGCGCCTTACCGGCCGAGGTGCCGGAGGTCAGCGCGGCGACGACGGGCAGGGACTTCTTGCGACTGTCCAAATCGGAGTGTGCGGCTTTTCCGGTGATCGCCGGATCGCCCCAGATGCCGAGCAGGTCGTCGACGAACTGGAAGGCGAGGCCGACGAGTTCACCGAAGTCGCGCAGCCGTCGGACACGCTGTGCGTCGCCGCCACCGAACAGGGCGCCGAGCGCGCAGGCCGCACCGAGCAGTGCGCCGGTCTTGCGCTCGGCCATGCTCAGGCATTCCGAACGGGCCACGTCGACGCGGTGTTCGAAGCTGAGGTCGGCGTGTTGCCCGTCGAGCAGTTCGAGCACCGACGCGACGAGTATTCGTATCCCGTCCTGGGCGGCGGGATGGCCGCTGCTGGCCAACACCTCGATGGCGAGGCCCAACAGCGCGTCGCCGGCCAGGATCGCCGGACTCGACCCGTACACGCTCCAGGCGGTGGGCCGATGACGCCGGGTCAGGTCACCGTCCATCACGTCGTCGTGCAGCAGGGAGAAGTTGTGTACCAGTTCGACCGCGACCGCGGCCGGCACCGCTACCTCCACCGGTGTGGTGCCGCTGCCGCCCGCCTCCGCCGCGAGGAACACCAGCGCGGGGCGCATCGCCTTGCCGCCGCCGGCCTCGATCGGACAGTCGTGTTCGTCCCACCAACCGAAGTGATAACCCGCGATGCGGCGCATGGGTGCGGGCAGGGTGTCCACCGCCGCGCGCAGGGCCGGTTCGAGCAGTTCACGCGAGTGGGCGAGGATTTGCTGCGCGGTCCGGCCCTTGGTGATCACTTCGCTGGTCGCCATCTACTTTCTCCCTCAGTGCCCGGTTGGGTGTTTCGGGATCGCGAAAACCCCGTCTCGCTGTGCAACCGGTGTCGATCGGTAGGCCTGTGACGTGCAGGTCGGTGATTCTGCCTTGTTGTTCGGGAATAGCGGGGATGTGTTACCTGGCGATTTTCTGCCCGGATATTTCTGGGTGAATTTTATATTGTCGCGAGCTTTTATCGCCTCGTCGCCGCCGTTGCCAGTGACGAAGCTAGCATCGGACCGGGTGCATCGCACAGTCGCCCAAACGAGGGCTTTGTGTCCCCGAACAGCCTGGTGGGCAGGGGATCCGGGAGATCGGCGTCGAGCGGTGCGCACCGGTCCCTCGGTACTGGCACGGGTCGTTTTCACTCGACTCGGCGAGTGCGTTGCGCCGGCCGAGTGGGAATGATTCCGTGCACACCTGGTGAAACGATGTGTGGCTACTCCGAATGGGCCGCATTGGGCTGAACGAGCGTCGGCCGTCGGTGGCTTAACTCGAATGTCGTAACCGGCGGATGTTCGGCGGGGCCGGTCAGGTCGCGGGTTGGGTGAGCAGGGTCCGGTTGCGGTCGCGCAGGTCGGCGGGGAGCGCTTCGGCGATCTCGGCGACGGTGGTCGAGCGCAGTGAACCGCGCCAGGCGTTGTCCGCCTTGTTCATCGCCACGTTGATCAGGCACAGGCCCCGGCACTCCGACGCGGGCAGCGCCGCGCTGCCCTGCTGGCGGATCTCCTGACACAGGAACGGCCGAGCGTTGCCCTCGATCGCCTCGACGATGTCGAGCATGGTGATCTCGGTGGCCTGCTTGGCCAACCGGTAGCCGCCCTTGGGGCCGGAGGTCGCCGCCAGGATGCCGGCCCTGGTCGCCGCCTGTAGGTGCTTGGCCAGATATGCCTCGGGCAGGCCGTAGTGCCCGGCGAGCTGTTCGCGGCGAATGCTGGCCCCGGCCGGGACGAGGGACAGCAGCACAACGCAGTGCAGCGCCCACTCGACTCCCTGGGAGAGCTTCATGACAAAAGTGTAGACATCATCTATCCCGGATATCTACTATCCGGGATAGATCGGATGGGGGATCGATGACGGACATGTCTGTTCAGCGCGCCGACCAGGCGCCACCGGCGGCGGGACGCCGGCAGGGGCCGATGTTGGCGGTGCTGCTCACCGCGATGTTCATGGCGCAGTTCGACTTCTTCGTGGTGAACGTCGCCGCGCCCTCGCTGGCCCGCGATCTGCGTGCCGGACCGGCGGCGTTGGAGCTGATCGTCGGCGGGTACGCCTTCTCCTATGCCAGCGGGATGATCACCGGTGGCCGGTTGGGCGACCTGTTCGGCTACCGGCGGCTGTTCGTGCTCGGCATGCTCGGGTTCGCGCTCGCCTCCCTGCTCTGCGGGATTTCGGCGAACCCGCCCGAACTCGTGCTCGCGCGGCTGGTGCAGGGTTTCACCGCCTCGCTGATGGTGCCGCAGGTCCTCGCGGTGATCACCGCGAGTGTGCCGGCGTCCGCCCGACCGAGGGCCATCGGCTGGTACGGGGCGGCGTCCGGGCTCGGCTCGATCGCCGGCCAGGTGCTCGGCGGAGCCTTGTTGGCGGCCAATGTGTTCGGCCTCGGCTGGCGGGTGATCTTCCTGGTCAACGTGCCGATCGGGGTTGTCGCCTCGCTGTTGGCCGCCCGGTTGCTGCCGCTGCTGCGACCCGGTCGACGGGCCCGGCTGGACCTGCTGGGCGCCGGCGGGATCGCGCTGAGCCTCGCACTGGCTCTCGTCCCGCTCACCCTCGGACACAGCGCGGGCTGGCCGGCATGGGCCTGGATCTGCCTGGCGCTGGCCGTCCCGGCCGCACTGCTGACCGGGCACCGGTTACGGGCACTGGCCGCGCGTGGCGGGATGCCGGTGCTGGACCCGGACCTGCTGCGGGTGCCGTCCTATCTGGCCGGGCTCGGCGCGAATATCGCGTTCATGGCCTACTTCGGCAGCTTCATGTTCACCCTCACCCTGCTGTTGCAGGGCGGCCTCGGCCTCACCGCGCTCGACGCGGGCCTCGTCTTCGCGCCGATGGGTGCGCTGTTCACCACGACCGCGTTGCTCGGCCATGCCCTGGTCGCCCGCTACGGGCTGCGGGTGGTCGCGTTCGGCGGTGGGCTCACCGCGCTCGGCCTGCTGCTGTTGGCGCTGCACCTGCACCCCGGCATGGGCCTGCCCTGGGTGGTCGGTTCACTCGCGCTGGTCGGCGCCGGCAACGGACTGGTGCTGCCGCAACTGATCGGGGCCGCGCTGCGGCGGATTCAGCCGGCACGGGCCGGGACCGGTTCGGCGATGCTCAGCACCGCGCAGCAGTTTGCCGGCGCGGCGGGGGTGGCACTGATCGGCGGGGTGTTCTTCACCGTGCTCGGACCGGCGCAACCGCCCGGCGGATATCCCGGTGCGATGCGGGTCGCCGCGTTGATCGACATCGGGCTGGTCGCCGCGGTGATCGTCGCGATCGGTTTCCACCAGCGTGCCGACCGCAGCCAGGTGCGGAGCCGAGCGGGAGATGGGGAAGGGAAGGAGTCAGTTCGAGAGTGAGAACGTGACGCCGGGGGCGGCCGGGGTGGGGCGGTCGAGGTAGCGGTCGGTCACCGGGAGCGCACCGTCCACAGCGGCCAACACGGCCTCGGTGGCGATCGGCCGAACCTCGGCCACCGGCACGTCCCTGCCCAGTTCGTTGCTCAGCGAGGTGGTACCGACCCCACGGATTCCGCAGGCGACGCCATTGTCGTACGCGCTGAGGTCACAGTCGCAGTTGATGGAGAAACCGTGCAGGGTGACCCCGCGCTGGACGCGGAGGCCGATCGCGGCGATCTTGCGTTCCGGTTTGCCGGCACCCTCGGCGAGCCAGACCCCGCTGCGGCCGTCGACCCGACCGGCGGAAATGCCGAAATGATCACACACCGTGATGAGTGCCTGTTCGAGGCGGCGAACGTAGTGCACGACGTCAATCGGCTCGGCCAGCTCGATGATCGGGTAGCCGACGAGCTGGCCAGGCCCGTGCCAGGTCAGCTTGCCGCCACGGTCCACGTCGATCACCGGGATGTCGCCGTCCGGGCGCTCGTCGGGCGCGGTGCGCTTGCCAGCGGTGTAGATCGGGTTGTGTTCCAGCAGCAGCAGGGTGTCACCGCCGCGGCCGTCGGCGCGGGCCTCGGCAAGCTCGCGTTGCAGCTGCCAGGTCGGCGCGTAGTCAACGGTGCCGAGCAGCCGGACTTCCACTGGATCGGTGCTCGTCCGGCAGGATGGTGCCGCCGCGGCGGCGTCGGAAAATGACGCTGTTTCTGCCACGAATCCGAGGGTACGCCGCCCGTTCAGCGCAGTGCGGCCAGTGCCGCTTGGACAGTGGTATGGGTGAAGTCGAAACCCGCGGTTTCCAATGCCCTCGGCACGGCCCGCTGCCCGGCCAGCATGGCCTCCTCGACCAGTTCGGTGCCGAAGACCAGATGCAGCGCGAAGCCGGGAATCACCCACGGTGCCGGCCGGCCGAGCGATTCGGCGAAGGCCTTGGTGAACTCCTGGTTGGTCACCGGTGCGGGGCCGCTGAGGTTCACCGGGCCGGAAATGCCGTCGTGCTCAAGGCAGAACCGGATCGCGGCCAGCTCGTCGGCAAGTGAAATCCACGGCCAGTACTGCCCTCCGTTGCCCAGTCGCCCGCCGAGCATCAGCGAGAACAGCGGCCGCAACGGACCGAGCAGCCCGCCACCAGGGCTCAGGACAAGACCGGTGCGCACCCGGACCACCCTGGCCCCCGCCGCGCTCGCCGGTTCGGTCGCGGCCTCCCACTCACGACACAGCATCGCGAGAAAGCCGGCGCCGTTCGGGTCGGACTCGGTGAGCATCCGATCGCCGCCGTCGCCGTAGAAGCCGACCGCCGAGCCGTTGACGAGGACCGGGATGTGCGCCTCGGCGACCGCGGTCGCGAGCACCTCGGTCGGTGCGCTTCTGCTGTCCCGCAGCACCTGCTTGCGCGCCTCGGTCCAGCGCCGGCCGGTCAGTCCGGCGCCACACAGGTTGACCACCGCGTCGACACCGTCGAGCGCGCCGGGATCGATCGAACCTGCCGGTGGGTCCCAGCGCCGCTCGTCGGCGGCGGCCGGGGCGCGGCGCACAAGGCGCAGTACCTCGTGGCCCGCTTTTCGCAGTTCGACGACCAGCGACGTACCGATGAGCCCTGATGATCCCGCTATGACTACCCGCATCTACC
This sequence comes from Pseudonocardiaceae bacterium, assembly GCA_036268955.1. Classification (GTDB taxonomy): domain Bacteria; phylum Actinomycetota; class Actinomycetes; order Mycobacteriales; family Pseudonocardiaceae; genus CAJCJE01. Next base: position 6,147 of record DATATE010000048.1, on the reverse strand, counting down.
GATCGTTGCCGACAATGCGGCGCGGCGCGAGCCGATGACCGGTGATCTTTGTCAAACCACGATGACCGGTGATGTTCGTCAAACGAATCCGCCCCCGGCCGGATGAGGCGGCCGAGGGCGGATTCGGGTCGTGCGGTGCTTACAGGCCGAGGTCGGCCTCGAAGGCGCCTTCCTGCAACCGGTTCTTGATGGTGGTCAGGAACCGCCCGGCGTCCGCGCCGTCCACCAACCGGTGGTCGTAGGTCAGTGCGAGGTAGACCATGGAACGGATGGCGATGGTGTCGCCGCCGTCGTCGTCGGTCACCACGACCGGCCGCTTCACCACGACACCGACACCCAGGATGCCGACCTGCGGCTGCTGGATGATCGGGGTGTCGAACAGCGCGCCATTGCTGCCGAGGTTGGTCAGCGAGAACGTGCCGCCGGACAGTTCCTCCGGGGTGACGTGGTTGCTGCGCGAGCGGGCCGCGAGGTCGGCGATCTTGTGCGCGAGACCGGCGAGGTTCAGGTCGCCCGCGTTGTGGATGACCGCGTTGAGCAGGCCGCGCTCGGTGTCCACCGCGATGCCGAGGTGCTCGGCGCCGTGGTAGGTGACCTCCTTGGCCTCCTCGTTGATCGAGGCGTTGAGCTTCGGGTGCTGCTTGAGCGCCTCGACGGTGGCCTTGGCGAAGAACGGCAGGAAGGTCAGCTTGACGCCTTCCCGCTGCTCGAACGCTGACTTGGCCTGACCACGCAGCTTGGCGATCTTGGTGACGTCCACCTCGACGACCTGGGTGAGCTGCGCCGAGCCCTGTAGGGACTCGCGGGTGCGCTGCGCCACGATCTGCCGAAGCCGGGTCAGCTTCTCGGTGGTGCCACGCTGGATCGTCGGTGCCGGTGCGCTGGGCGCGGCAGAACGGGGCGCGCTGGGCGCCGCAGCCGGAGCCCGCGGTGCGGGCGCGGCAGCCGCGGCCGCCTTCGCCTTGGCCGCCTCGACCGCTGCCTGCACGTCCTGCTTGCGGATGCGGCCACCGACCCCGGAGCCCTTGACGGTGCTCAGGTCGATGTCGTTCTCGGTGGCCAGTTTGCGCACCAGCGGCGTGACATACGGCGAACCGGTGGCGTCGTCACCGGCGGCCGAGTCGGTCGCGGCCTGCTGGGCCTGCGGGGCGGCTGGCTGGGCCGGTGCCTGCCAGGCCGGCGCCTGCGGTTGCGGTGCCTGCTGCTGTGGGGCGGCCTGCGCCGGAGCCGGGGGAGCGGCCTGGGCCTGCGGTGCCGGAGCCGGTGTCGGCGCGGGAGGCGCGGGAGCCGGCGTCGGCGCCTCTTGCTGAAATGCCTGCTGCTGAGGTGCCGGTTGTTGCGGCGCTTGTTGTTGCGGGGCGGCGCCCGCGGTGCCGATCACCGCGAGCTGGCCGCCGACCTCGACGGTGGCGTCCTCACCAGCGGTGATCTCCAGCACGGTGCCGGCGATCGGGGACGGGATCTCGGTGTCCACCTTGTCGGTGGAGACCTCAAGCAGCGGTTCGTCGACCTCGACCGAGTCACCGACCTGCTTGAGCCAGCGGGTGACGGTGCCCTCGGTCACGCTCTCGCCGAGGGCCGGCATGGTGACCGGGGTACCGCTCGCCGCTCCGCCACCGTTGCCGCTCGCCGGGGCCGGTTCGGCCGGGGCCGACTCCTGCTGGGTCGGCGCCTGCGCGGCCGGGGCGGCGGGCGCCTGGCCGTTGCTCTGCGCCTGTTCCGGCTCGGGGGCGGCGTGCTGCGGGGTGCTCTCCTGCTGCTCGGGGGCAGCGGGCGCGGCGTCGCCATCGCCGGAACCGTCCGCGATCAACGCGAGTTCGGCGCCGACGGCGACGGTTTCGTCCTCGCGGACCACGATGCGCTGCAACGTGCCGGCCGCTGGGGACGGGATCTCGGTGTCCACCTTGTCGGTTGACACCTCAAGTAGGGGCTCGTCGACCTCGACCGACTCGCCTTCCTGCTTCAACCACCGGGTGACCGTGCCCTCGGTAACGCTTTCCCCGAGGGCTGGCATCTGGACGGAGAAGGCCATGTGTCGCTGACTCCTCGTGCTCGTGCCTGTTGGCTGACTTTTCTCGACTCTCAGCCGTGCACGTGCAGCGGCTTGCCGGCCAAGGCGAGGAATGCCTCGCCAAGGGCCTCGGTCTGGGTCGGGTGTGCGTGGATCAACGACGCGACATCCTCGGGGAAGGCCTCCCAGTTCACGATCAACTGGGCCTCGCCGACCAGTTCGCCGACGCGGTCGCCGATCATGTGCACGCCGACGACCGGGCCGTCGGGCGCCTTGACCAGTTTGACCGCACCCTGCGTCTTGAGGATGTTCGACTTGCCGTTGCCGGCAAGATCGTAGGTGTAGGTGGTGACCTCGGCGCCGAACTTGTCCCTCGCGGCGGCCTCGGTCAGCCCGACGGAGGCGACCTCCGGGTTGCAGTACGTCACGCGCGGGATACCGGCCTCGTCGATGACCTGCGGGTTGAGGCCCGCGATGTCCTCGGCGATGAAGATGCCCTGCGCGAAGCCGCGGTGCGCCAACTGAAGGCCGGGCACGATGTCGCCGACCGCGTACACGCCGGGCAGGTTGGTGCGCAGTCGCTCGTCGGTCAGCACGAAGCCGCGGTCCATCCGCACGCCGGCTTCCTCGTAGCCGTGGCCCGCGGTGTTCGGGCCGCGACCGACGGCGACCAGCAGCAGGTCGGCCTCGATCTGCTCGCCGGACTCCAGGTTCACCGTGACACCGGAGTCGGTCTGGGTGGCGCCGGTGAACCGGACGCCGGTCTTGAAGCCGATGTTGCGCTTGCGGAAGGCCCGCTCAAGACGCTTGGAGGCGAACTCGTCCTCCAGCGGGACCAACCGGGGCAGCGCCTCGACGATGGTCACCTCGGCGCCGAAGGAGCGCCACACGCTGGCGAACTCGACCCCGATCACGCCGCCGCCGAGCACGACGACCTTCTCCGGCACGTAGTCCAGGTTCAGCGCCTGCTCGCTGGTGATGATCCGGCCGCCGATCTCGAGACCGGGCAGGCTCTTGGAATACGAGCCGGTGGCCAACACCACGTTCTTGCCGGTGTAGCGCTCGCCGTTGACCTCGACGGTGTTCGGGCCGACGAACCGGCCGGTGCCCTCGACCGTGGTCACCTTGTTCGCCTTGAACAGGCCCTGCAGGCCCTTGTACATCTTGGTGACGACGCCGTCCTTGTAGGAGTTGACGCCCGCCATGTCGATGCCTTCGAGTGACGATTTGACCCCGAACTGGTCGCCCTCGCGTGCGTAGTCGGCGACCTCGGCGGCATGCAGCAGCGCCTTGGTCGGGATGCAACCCCGGTGCAGGCAGGTGCCACCGAGCTTGTCCTTCTCGACGAGGACGACGGACAAGCCGAGTTCAGCCGCGCGGAACGCGCAGGCGTAACCACCCGACCCGCCACCGAGGATCACAAGGTCGGCGTCGGTCATCAAATCCTCCTCGGCGGGAGTACGGCAGTACTGCTCGCCACACAAAGTTCAGTCGCTGGGTGTCGGCGCCGGTCGGGCGGCAACACACGCCATCTTGTCACTACCTCAGGCATTCTTGCGACGCGGGCCGAGTCGCTCGCGAGGGAGGTGCGGGAGATGGGTTTGTTCGATGCGCTGCGCGGTAGAAGCCGGGCGGGGGAGCTTCGACAGCGCAGCCACCGGGCCAGCGCGCATTTGACCGAATGGGCTGCTTCGCGCCGTGGCGTCGAGGCGTACATCGAGCCCAGGACGATGATGACCGAGACCACTGTGGTGTTGGTCGCACACGACGGGGAGTGGACGCGGCGGCGGATCGCCAGCGGCAGCGCGGCACGTGATCTTGGCCACCGCCTTGGCATTCCCGTCTACGACGTGGCCCTGGTCGGTTACCCGCAGCGGATGCGTGACTACACCGCGCGGCAGAACAGGGCGAACCGGCACGGCCGCCACGAGAACCTGGAGTTCTGAGGCGGCCGGGCCGCTCTGCCTGTTTTTTGGCAAGCTCAGCTGTTTTCCGCGATGTCCGCGAGCACGGCGGCCATGGTGCGCACCGGCACGCCGGTGCCGCCCTTGGCGGTGTAACCCCACGGGCCCCGGGTGTTGTAGGCCGGACCGGCCACGTCCAGGTGCGCCCACTGCACGCCGTCCGCGACGAACTCGCGCAGGAACACGCCGGCGACCAGCATCCCGCCCCAGCGGCTGCCCGCCACGTTGGCCAGGTCGGCCAGCTTGGAGTCGATCTCCGCGCGCAGCTCCTCGGGTAGCGGCATCGCCCACGCACCCTCGCCGACGCCCTGGCCGAGCCCGGCGACCCGGTCGCGGAACTCGTCGGAGCCCATCACGCCCATCGTCCTGCTGCCCAGCGCGACCACCTGGGCGCCGGTCAGGGTGGAGGTCTCGATCAGGTAGTCGGGCCGGTCCTCGCAGGCGCGCACGATCGCGTCGGCCAGGATCAACCGGCCCTCGGCGTCGGTGTTGAGCACCTCGACGGTCTTGCCGCCGTACATGTTCAGCACGTCACCCGGCCGGTACGCGGAGCCGGAAGGCATGTTCTCCGCCATCGGCACGGTCGCGGTGACCTCCAGCGGGTAGCGCAGCTTCGCGGCCAGCACCACGGTCGCCACCACGGCGGCCGCGCCGGACATGTCCGAGGTCATCTGGTCCATGTCGGCGGGCGGCTTGAGCGAGATGCCGCCGGTGTCGAAGGTGATGCCCTTGCCGACCAGCGCCACCTTGGCGCGCGCCTTCGGCCCCTTGTAGTGCAGCCGGACGATCCGCGGCGGGCGGGTCGAGCCGACGCCGACGCCGAGCACGCCACCGAAGCCCGCCTTGCGCATCGCCTTCTCGTCCAGCACCTCCACCTCGAGGCCGGCCGCCCTGCCCAGCGCCTCGGCGCGGGCCGCGAACGTGGCCGGGTAGAGGTCGTTGGGCGGGGTGTTGATCAGGTCGCGCGCGGTGCAGACCGCCTCGGCGATCGCGGTGGCCGCCTTGAGCGTGGTCTTGCGGTCCTTGCCGGCCGCGTCGTCGACGGCCAGGTCGACGCGGGCGACCGGGGCGCTGCCCGCGTCCGACTTGTACTCGGTGAACACGTACGCGCCGAGCACCGTGCCCTCGGCGGCGGCATGCAGGTCCAGGCTGGCCAGCAGCGAGCAGGCGCGCTTGGTGCCGGCCAGCGCGCGGGCGGCCGCACCGGAGGCGCGCCGCACCTGCTCGGGCGCGATGTCACCGTCGCGCTTGCCGAGACCGGCCGCCAGCACCACACCGGCGGAGAGCTTGCCGAACGTGGGCAGCTTGATCACCTCGTCGGCCTTGCCGGTGGCACCGAGGCTGTTCAGCAGGCTGGCCAGCTTGCCGTCCAGCGCTTCGTCGACGGGTTCCGCTCCGGGCGCCAGTTCGACCCCATCCGATCCCTGGATGGTGCCGATGATGACCGTTTCGGCGGGTGAGCCGAGGACATCGGCGGACGTGTTCCCGGAAAGCGCGAGTTTCGGCGTTGGCAAGAGTTTCTCCGTAGGACGCTGACGTGTGGTTTGTGACGCATGCTAACGAGTTTCATCCGGTGGGTTGATATCGGATGGATGGCGGGTGTGGCACCGTTGTGCCCCGTGACCGCGCAACTACGGGAGCGCGCCACCACGACCACCGGGGTCGTCGGGGGCGTGGGAACCATGCTGGGCGCGGGTGTTTTCGTGGGGCTCGCCCCCGCCGCCGGGCTCGCGGGCCGCTGGATGCTGGTCGGCCTCGCGGTCGCCGCGCTGGCCGCAGTCTGCACCGCGTGCTCCTTCACCGACCTCGCGCGCGCCTACCCCGGTCTCGGTGGCGGCCACCGCTACGCCCGCGACCTGCTGGGCCGCTGGCCCGGCCGGATGGCGGGCGGCGTCGGGCTGCTCGGCCGGATCGCGGGCATCGCCGCGATCGCGGGCTGCTTCGGTGCCTACGTCACGCCGCGCGACCCGCACCTCGGCGCCCTCGTCGTGGTCCTGCTCGCCGTCGGCGCCGAGCTCGCCGCGCTGCGCCTGCCGCCCCTGGTGAGCCGGCTGCTGGTCGCCGTCGTGGTGATCGCGCTCGCCGTGGTCGTGGTCGCGTGTTTCGCCATGCCCGTACCGCCCCAGGCCAGCGCACCGGGTCTGCCCGGCGCGGACGACCCAGCCGAACTGC
>DATATE010000047.1:0-16317 GCA_036268955.1 Pseudonocardiaceae bacterium | reverse complement strand
GCCTCCTCAACCATCCGAGAGCGGCCCGCCGGACTCACCGACCGCCGCAGAGGGCCTACTCACCGTCCCGGCCCTCGATCCTGCCCACCGCCCTGCGCGGCACGACCTGGGCATTTACCCCGTTAGACACCAGTCACCTAGGAAGTCATTGAGGATGGCTCCCCAGGTATTGTTGTCAGCACCGGGGGTAGGTAGGCGATTGGTCATGAGGGAACCTCACCACAGTGCACGTTGTGCCGATTAGAAATACTTATTGCGCCGAAGGCGCTATCTACTCTCTCAGGCTGTGTCTTTTCGCGGGTCATATTTACCTGCATTCTTCTCAATGGTTATGCTTTAGGATTATTGTAACAGTTGGACATTCCTGTGCGCAAGACTTACATGAGACTATACGATTGGGCTTAGCTAGTGTCTTGTAATTCTGTCTTCTTTACTTCCCGTTGTTGTCGACCAATTTCTTGATGTTGGCCTGGACAAGCCGGACCTTGGCGAGGATCTCCCCGGCGGTCGCGGTCCAGACCAAGGGCCGAGGATGGGTGTTCCAGAGCGAGGCTGTTGCCTTTTTTGTCGAAGTGTGCCATAAATAATATCATAGATGGATAATGAACGCCGAAGACCATCACCGGAATCAGAGACGACTCGTGAGAGCAACACTCCCGAGCGGTTCGGCTATTTCTTGAACACCGACCCGGCGGCCGTGGTTGATATGTGGAAGAAGTACTCAGGCCACGTTGGTGCCCATGCGCCTTACGCATTTTTAGACGATGATGCAACAATAGCGCGGAGCAACGAGTTGGATAAGGAGGCGGGTATTGACATCAGCGACGCCGAAGACGTCGGCGAGATACTGGGTCAGGAGTTCCCCGAATTCGCAAAAGCTCACCCTCGTCGGGCCGCAGAACTCGTCGCGGAAATCTTACGGCGCGAAGACCCAGAGGGAGACTTTATTTTATATACCAACGCGCCGACGGCCATCCTCTATATAGCCTCAAGGGATCATGAACTTGGCGTTCAGATGTGGGCGATGTTCCGCGAGTTGGCTAGCGGCGAGAATGCGAGTGAAGCTGCGATACACATGCATGAGGAAATCGAGCCACGGGATCGCGACGGCGAAGGTGCCATAGCACGCCGGCACGCCGAGAGATTGCAGGGCGCCGACCGCGTCGCAATGATTTTATTTTATCTTGAGCACGTGAAGCAGTACGAGTGATAAGAGGTGAGGGTCGGCCGGCTGAATAACCCTCATTGCACTGCTGGTCCGATCCCGTATGTCGCTGCCTTACCCGTCGGGTCGGTTCACGCGCTCAGAATGAAACAGCCCGCTTCCCCACACAGCCAAATGGCGTGAAGGGAAGCGGGCAGGGTGAGGTGGTCAGCCAGTAGAACTGCGGCCAACCCGCACGTGCACCACATGGGTCCAGCGTTGGGCCAGATCGATGCCGGCGGCGTAGGCGGCGAACACGTCTCCGAAGACCTGCTCGTTGCCATACCACCGCTCGTCACCCTGTACCTGGACCTCGACGGTGAAAGCACCGGGGTTGAACAGGAGCCGCAGGTACTCCTCGGGCACGGTGCGGTCATGGCTGCTTGAGTCGGGTGGACCGACCAGCAGCGCGTCGCCGACGATGATGTCGTGGCCCCGCAGGTTGCTGTTGTGTACCCAGGCCAGCACGGTCGCCCGCGCGTTGATGTTCAGTCCGTCGACCTTGCCTTCCTCATTGATGTAGAGGGCAGCCGGAGGCCGATCGAACGAGACGACCTGCAGTGGACCGTCCACGACAGCCCGGTACGCATCAACATCTGACGGTGAGATTTGTTCCCGGCGCAGTGACTGCGTCGGATCTACTGGTATGACGATGGCGGTAATCATGAGGGTTGCCGCTCGCTTCTGGACCCTTTGGGCTGATGCCTGGTGGGCGGGTCCGCTTCCGCACCAGGCCACGAGCCCGATGCGGGGCGTACGGTCTGGTGCTGATATGCGTTGGCGGCCTCACGTGGGTGAGTAGGCGGGAGCCCCACCGAGACAACGACGCAAATCGTGTCCAGGTGGGCTCCCGCCTTCTGTGTCTCCCGAGCCGCAAGGCTCGAAGGTGACGCGGGGTGCTACTCGCTGTCGGCCTTGCCTCGACGAGTAGCGGGACGGGAAGGAGCGGACTCCTTCGGCTCGTCCGTGGTGGTGCCATCTCCGCCGAAAATGGACGCGATGGCGTTGCGCTGAGTCTGCGCGGTGCGCTCGATCTCCGCGCGAACCGCCTCGGCCTTCTGCAGCGTGGCCGGATCGGACTTGGTCTTCTCGATCCAGTGCTCCAGGGCCAGGCGGATCTCCTCGGTGGTGCTGCGGCCGGTGATCTGGGCGACGACGTCCAGTTGCGCCCGCAGATCCTCGGTGATACGGACGGCCAGTGTTCGGAGCTGGCCTCCCGCACCGGTTGTTGGCTCGCTCATGGCGAGTCGCCTCCTCGGTGAATTGCGGCCGACGAACCCTCTATGGATTCATCTGGTAAGCCGCAGGACACCGATGAAGCTTCTGCTGTCAATCGCGGGTGCTGCTCGCTGACAGCACTATTAATGACGCAGACCGATACATTGGTCAACGGTCTGTTCGCTCATGTTGTCAATATTACTGCGGTTCCTCCTTGAATTGCCCCGGCATCAGGCAAGGGGGCGGAAAGCGTCGTGAAATACGACGACAATACATCGCGCTTTTGCTATAGTTGACTTGAATATGTCCAGTCTGCTTGACCAGCTCTACAAAACCAAGCTCCGCTTCGCCGGGTTGGTAACGGCTATCCTTGGAGTAGGCTTCCTTTTTCTTTCCCAGGCTGTGGCTTCCACTCCGACCCTGAGTTGGCTCGTCGGCTGGCCCACGAACGAACTCGGCACCACGCTGCTGAGTGCTGGGGTCATCGCTGTCATCTTCGAGTACTACGCCCGCAGGGAAGCCGACGAACGCACTGACCAGCATCTCCGTCACGCCGTGCGCCAAGAAGCACCGGCTATCCGCGATGCTGTTCTCGACAGCTTCGCCTTCAATCCGGGCACGTTGAAGGACATCGCCTCGCATGAAACCCTCGACCGGATCGCCGCCAACGCACTCGGTCTTCGGTTGGGTGACTCCGCCTTGGCCCACGACGTCTATACCGATATTCGCAACCAGGTGATCGGCGCACCAGAGCGATGGCACGACGTTGACGTCGCTGTTGAGCTAACCCCCTGGGATGGCGGACCAGGCTCCGGACGCGGGTCCATGTTCGTTGCCACGCTGCGTTGGGAGTACCGAGTCGTGCCGACGAGCCCGACGATGCGCTTCGCGTGCGTCTCCGATCCGAACGAATACCGCGACCTGCTCCGTGATCAGGCGACTGCGTCCGCTTGGTACTTCGGCCGGTCAGCGCCGGTGGATGCCGCATCTCAAGATGCTTTCGAGTTGGTGCAACTCACCGTAGACGGCAAAGCCCGCACGATCCGCCGTACCCAACGCCACGGCGCTCAGCTCTACACTGCCAGCCTCGGTGCCACAGCAATGACCGGCAAGCCTGTCGTCGTCGCCTACACCTACCGTGTCCTCGTCCAACGCCACGGCCATGTTCTGTACCTCGATCTCCCCCGACCGACGAGGGGGCTCAAAGTCCAGTTCACCTACGGCGGTGCCGGCATTCGGCGGGTCAACGCCCTCGACTTTATCGCCAGTAGCGAACCCACCCGCATCGACCAGACTCCTGCGTCCGCCCCGACCCGTTCTATCGACATTGGATTTGACGGCTGGATATTTCCGAGATCCGGCGTTGCCTTCATATGGGTATTGGAAGACGAGATGAAGTCTCCGAGCCAGAAATGAGGTGCGTCGCTTGCAAATGAATTAGACTTTGTTTAATCTGGTAGTAGCGATCGAGACATCTCTCGTTGTTTGAGCCGTTGGCTTGGACTTGTGCAATATCACGACGGGGAGGTGTATCAGCATGTCCTACATGAGTGGTGGCGGAGGCGGTACCTGATCAACCCTGCGTGAAATCCCCTTGGCGGTTCAACAACCGTCAAGGGGATTTTCCTATTTTGATTCATTCTTGTGGTCACTGGAATGTGCGGGCCAATGATATGAACCTGCCAGATTTATGAGAAGCGATGGCGCATCGCGGAATCGCAGGGCGCTCGGCGTAACGGGGTCGAGCTTGGTCGTGGCAGAGTAACGGGAGCCCCTGGGTGATGTCAGCACCCAGGGGCTCCCTGTCGGTCACGTAAGAGCGGCTATCAGGTGTCACCCCCGCCGCCGCTGATGGCGATGCGCATGGTCCACCTCCCTTGGTCGCGCTGGTCCCACTGGGTGTCCGGCTGGCCCAGCGGTCGTTCCAATCGGGTGAACTCGGGGGCTCATCGGGGCTGGCCCATACTCGTAAAACGGGCGTTTCCGCAGGTCAGCCGGACAGGGCAGGACCCTACCAGGAAATCCGGCGTCTGTACATATACGTTTAAAACGGCTCGTCTCTGGACGTTTGTGTCTAGTACATATGGGCTTGGCGCGTCATGAGACCCACTCCGTCACCGATCTCGCCGGCTGCCGCCGAGTTCGGCGCTCGTGTCCGCCAGCGCCGCCAAGAGCTCGGGAAGACCTTGGAGCAGCTCGCCGCAGACAGCGACGTGCATTGGTCATTCCTCGGCCAGGTAGAGCGCGGGCGCCGCAACCTCACCCTGCACAACATCCTCAAGGTGGCCGTCGCGCTCGGGGTGGACCCCGCTGACCTGGTACGGGGACTGAAGCCGCCGACGGACGCGTAGGTCTCGGCTTGTATGGATGGTGAGGCGTCTACTTCGCGGATCGCCCGTTGTCGCGATGTGCCCGCCGAAGCCAGTCCGCTACATCGGTCGGCTGGATGGCGGCGTCTGCGGTGCTGGCTGAGTTACCCAACCGCCAGCGTCCCCGGGATACCTCGGTGAACGCGTCCCACCGACGTAGCTCGGCCCGGATCGCGTCACCTCGCTCGCGGAATGTGCCGGGCAGATTCACCCGCTTCGCCATCTCCGTCACCGTCATCGGCTGATCGGCCTTGGCCAGGAACCGGGCGATCTGTCCGCCCAGCGTCCGATGCACGCTCGGCTGGATGACGTTGGTTTCCCACGTGACCTGCGCCTCGGTGTGCCGCTCGAGGACGGTCGCCGCGAGCGGCGCGATCACCTCGATGGCCTTCCCGGTCAGCTCGCGGGCTCGGCTAACGTGCTTGCTTGCCTTGCCGCTGTTCTCCCACCAGTACAGTCCCGCCAGGCCGGCGAGGAGCAGGACGGCCTGCGCCCACTGGGGCAGCTTGGCGAACGTCCGGCCAGCGGCCTTGGCGAGCTCGATAGTAAGAACGGTCGGAACCCGAGTGACGGTCCCGACCAGCTCCATCTCGGCCTGGTTCGCCGAGGCGAGCGTAAGCGGCAACCAGTTCGGGTCGCCGAAACCGTTGTCGGTCAGGTCCGGGTCCTGGATGAGCCCGTGACACGGCGCAAGACCAACGGCCAGCCGCGCGGTGGGCAGATCGACGGGGTGCCGGTTAGCGACCCGGTCGACCCGGTCGTCGCCGTCCCCCCAGGTCTCCGGCACCGCCACGACGACGATGTCCGGCAGGTACAAGGTGTGCCAGCGCGTCACGGCGAGCGTGGGGTCGACGCCGCGGCCCTGGGCGAATCCCGGAAGGTCCCGCTCCATCTCGCCGAGCACGTGCTCGGCGATGTACAAACGCGCGGCGTCGTGGTGAAGCGCAGCGAGCAGGCTGGTCAGTTCGCCGCGACGAGCACCCTGGACCACCTCGTTCATCAACACGCCGGTATCCCCCACCAGCAGGCGGGGTGATCCGAAGCGCACCAGCGGTGAAGCCACCCGATCATCGTATGCCCGCTGGCCATGCGTTTTCCGCAGGCGAGGGGCACCGTGACCACCTGGACATCGACTGCTCGCGGCCGGTCCCAGCGGGGTTAGCGAGCTGGAGGATGATGGCGCGGTGTCACCGGCATCATTTCCGACCGTCCAGGCCATGCACGAGCTGCTCACCCAGGTCACGGCCGACCTCGCGCAGCGCAGTGTCGATGCCTGGCGACCGGCCTTCGGATCATCGCCGGGCCGGCAAGAGGCAACGGTCATCGCCGGGCTCACTCGTAGTGACGGCGTGACGCCCTGGGGTACCGCACCGATGGAAGTGGTGTGGAAGGCTGGCGAGCTGCTCTACATCGCGGTGCTCGAACACGCCCGCGCCGTTGCTCAGTTGCTGGTACCGCCGTTCCGGACCTGGGCACCAAGCGCCGAAGTGCGAGCGGCGGTGGAAGCCGCCGGTCAGGTGGCCTGGCTGTTCGACCCCGCCGTACCGTCCAGCCGGATTCGCATCGGCCGGTACTACACCCTGCGTCTCAAGATGGCTCAGCAACTGGATTACACCTACAGCAAGGTGCAACCTGGCGGCCCGCTGTCGGACTACGGCATGCCGCCGGCCGATGTGGAAGCGGAAGCCGGTCTGCTTGGTCTGACAGCGGTCCCGAACAGGAACGGCGCAGTGATCGGCTATGAAGGGCAGAAGCCTCAGAAGATCGAGGACTTGGTGCCTCTGATCGTTGGCCACAACGGGGCGTACAGCTTGTTGTCTGGATCAGCGCACTCCGAGTTCTGGTCTCTGCTCGGCGGCTACCGCGGTCAACAACCGTCACCGCTCGGTATAACTCCTCAGCAGCACGAGGCCGAACCGGAAAGCTTTGTGCCGCTGGTGCGCGCCTGCATCCAGGCACTTTTTAAGCCGATCGACTATGCCTGCCAGATGTTTGACCGTGGAGTACTGGCTGCTGACCTGAACAGGATCTACAAGACCGTGCTCGCGGTCATGGGACCGTAGTGAATGACAGGAGTTATCGGCACTACTACCTGCTGGCCAGATGATGGCTTTCTAGGTTCCCACTGCCTGCATGTTTCTTCAGGTAAATGCGGATCGGCGGGCATTCGCGGTCGCTGCCCCATAACTGTTCGAGTTGTCAAGGCTAGCTATGTAATGGTGGAACCGTAGTCAAGCGTCGAAAAATTACGCCATTCCGGTGATCCTCGCCACATGCCCGCTTATGTGCTGGCCTTTTTCCGGCGGTAGAGCGACAGTCCTGCTCGCCCGGCTAAATAGCCGCCAAATCTGGCTACCGGAAAGGGTATCGCGCGCATGGGTAAGCACGAACTAGATAAGCGCGAATATGGCAGCAGATACTACCAAACACGCACCATCCAAGACCTTACTGTTCTGGCGGAACGAATCCTGGCCGACCTGCCGCCGTCGGGAACGTATGGCATACCCGCCAGCGCCGAGCTCAGTATCCACGTGCTGGCCGACGTACTGCTCCAAATTCAAGTCGGCGGCCTGAGTGATGACTTCACGTTCCTCGATCGGATCAGCCGCCGCTACAGCCGACAGGCCAAGGAGCTGATCACGCTCCTGACCCGCATCATGAACTCGCATAACTGGACCAACCCCGACGACCTAACCGACCGTCGATTCTTCACGTCCGTGTATCTCCTTCCGGAGTCCGAGTACCGCTGTGGTTACTGGGTTCCCGGCGTTATCAGCGTCTTCTGACATGGCCGAGAACGAACAGCCTCGTGGCGCACCAACGGTCGACGACGTGGACCGTGCCTACCAGGCGTACCGCTTGGCCAAGACCAACTACCTGGCTGTGCTCTCGCGCTACGCCACCTCCCAGCCGAATGAAGTTGATCCGCTGTTCGATACGTTTGCCGAGGACACGATCACGTTGCGCGTGCTGCACGCCCTCTCCGTCGGCTACGGCTTGAGCGACGTGATCTATAACGTCAGCAGGCGGGCCGAGGTCGCTCAAGCTCAACTCCGGGGGTTCGTGACCAAAGACGACTTGCACGGCGGGCTCACGCTCACGCACAAGGGCGTCGAAATGCTCCGGCGCTGGAACGATTACATCGTGCCGCTCACAGCGGCCCATCCACGGTACCAACAGTTGTGGCGTTCGGTGACCGAACTCGGTGACCTTTCATAAGTAACGTATACCTACCACAAGGGAAGTAATGACATGACCGACACTGTGCCCGATCAGCCTAACGAATACCAACGCGTGCTGCCGCTCTCCATCCAAGAACGAGATGGTCACGTGACCATCTACTGCACGGGCCAGGAGTGCGTCTGGTCGTGGCGTCTCTATAATGGTGCAGCCGAAACCAACGGCCGCGCTATTGACTCGGCCATCAGGCATGCTCTCAAACGGCACGTGCTATAGAGGAGTCAATTCAGCGAAGATGTCGAAGTGCTGCGTGTCATGCATGCGGCGTCTGTCGGTTGCGGCTGGAGCGAGGCGATCTACAAGGTCAGCACGCGTGCTCAGGTCGCCCGAGCTCAGCTCTGCGGATTTGTTACCCGTGACGAGCTGCATGGTGGACTCGTGCTCGCCCAAGCGGGCGTCGAGATGCTCCGACGCTGGATCGACTACGTCGTACTCTTGACCGACAAGCATCCACGCTACCGCGAACTGTGGCAAACAGTGACCGGATTAGAGGGCTGAGTCGATCACGGCGGCAGCAGACTCCACGCAAATCAATCGAGCAGCGACTTCCGGTGCGTCCATGCCAGATGCAGCGCCGCCGCTGCGCCGGGTGAGAGCCTCTTGGACTCGCTGAGCCAGGTCAGCGTGTTCTCCTCGAACGGGAATGCGCGGGCGGGTACCGAGCCTTCCGAGTTCGTCTCCACGGCGTTGGCGAACAGGTCGTCGTAGGTGTCGGGCGCGATGACGGCGACGGTCAGGATATCGCCGGCCAGGGTGAGCGCGTCGAGCGTGACGCCGAGGCAGAACACGCGGATGTGGCCGTCCCGCAGGGCGCGGTCCATCTTGGCGAACGGCTCCAACTCGTCGTATCGGATCGGCTTGCCGGAGCCGTCGTACTCGTCATGGCCCAGCAGCTCTTCGGCGTACTCGCGTTGGATGTTGCGCCAGATCGAGAAGTCGGCCGCGATGGCGGCTGGGATCACCGAGGATGGCTGAAAGATCCCGGCCGGCAGCAGGTGCACCATCCCTCCGCCGCCTGCGACGCTGGCGGCGTCACGCTGGTGTAGGACGACGCTCGGACTGTCACCACCTCGGATGGTCAGAGTGCCGATCGCTCCCATCAGCGGCCGGCGGCTCAGGTCAAACGGGTCCGCGATCAACTTGCGGAAGCTCAGCCGTCGCATCGACGCACGTGGCAGTGCTACTTCGCCCTCGCCGTGAATCGCCAGATGGTGGGCGGCGAACTCGTGGGCCAGGGCCTCGTTGGTGTCGATCGCGTCGAAGAAGCCCATCTGTCCGAACTGCAAGCGCGGCTGGGTCCAGTCGACTCCGAGCAGCCGGAAGCACAGCCGGTTCTCAAACAGGCGTGGTGCGGCGAGGTCACGGACGGCGTCGTGGTAGCGGCGGTACCGGGCGTCCGGGCTCGCCAGCGGACGGACGGAGCCGCTTTCGGGTTCTTCCCCGGTGACCGTGGGTTCGGCGACTACGGAATCCGAAATCAGCGTGATCTCGTCCAGGCTGATCGGCTCGGTGGGTATCCACGCAGGCGTACTGATGACGCCCGTGTTCTTCAGGCCGGCGACGCGGTGGTCGCGGTAGAGGGACTCGGCGAGCACCGCGAGTTCGCGGCGATGCCTGCCGAGTGCAGCACGGACTTGGCGCCACTCGTCCTGGTTGCGTTCGACATGGGGCTCGGCGGTCGCGGGCGTGGTGGCGAACGTCAGCGGCACGGGAAGGGGCTCGGTCTGTTCGTCCTGGGCCCGGACAGGGCGCGGCCGGAGGAAACCGAGTTCGTCCGCCGCGCAGGTGAAGAACTCACCGAGCAATCGGCGGTAAAAGGGCTGGGGCCAGACGACTTCGCCGCGTTCCCATCGACCGACGGTCTTGCGGGTGATCTGCGGGTGTTTGCCGTAGCGGGTGGCGGCGAGGTTGGTCAGCTCGTCAGCCAGATCCTGCTGTGACAACCCGGCCCGCTCGCGCAAGGCGATCAGTACGGTGTTCGGTATGCGGGGTTCGTCGGATGACACAGCATCAACGGTAGGGCCTGGGGAGTCGCAGATCAGGAATGTCCCTCCGATGTCCCCGATCTGGCCCAACTATGGGCACTCAGCGTGGTCGTAGTCGCCCCGTCCGACTGGTGAACTCGTAAGCGTCGTTACACGAGGTCACACGGGGGCGAACGCAGATGAACGATCACACCGACGCGGGTCAGCGGCCGACGATCGTGCCCCTGCTGCAGGGAACTTATCAGCTCGCCACATACGGGGTGTGGTTGCCGCTATCCCCGACGACGCGCACGAGCATGTCGTCCAGCGTCGGCTGCATGCTTCCCGCCTCTGCATGCGTGGAGCGTGCACTGGCCGCGTCATTGGACTGTCCGGCCAACAACGCAACGCCCAACTCCGCCTGAGCAAGCCCGCGCCCGCGTCGAGGATGCCTGATCGTCCTCGACGCGGGCGTGACCACGCGCAACTTGACCCTCAAGGAGGTATCGATCATGGCTGATGGCGGCGAGCCGACCACACAGCCACACCTGACGGACGTCCGGGAAATCCTGCCGCGATCCGCCTCGATTATCGAAGCGTTTCGCGGCGGCCCCGGCCACGATCACCCGAGTCAGCTCGTGCTGGACATTGCATACGACCTGGCCAACCACCACCAGCGACAGTGGGACGCCGAGGATGTCAGCCGCGCCTCCGACGCTTCCGCCGAAGACATCGCGGCCAGCAAGCGGCTCATCGACGAACTCAACGCCCGCCGCGTCACCGTGGTCGAACAGATCGACCAGTGGGTGGCAGGGCAAATCCGCAACCGGGCGGACGCCTCATTGCACACCGAGACCCTCGGTTCGGTGATCGACCGCCTCGCCATCGCGTGGGTTCGCGCGAACAGCCTGATCAACACCAACAACGCCCGTGATCGCGCCCGTCTCTCGCTGCATCAGCTCGCCGAGCTTGCCAACGCCTATGACGACCTCGTGCGGGATGTCGCCGCCGGCCAGCGCCGACTCCCGGCGTGGCGTCCGCTGAAGACCTACCGGAGCCAATCGTGACCATGAAGATGAACGATCACCTGTCGGTGTCACTCAACGGCGTCGACAACGTAGGGAAGACGACGCAACTCGCCTGGCTGCACCGGGGGATTCCGCAGTTCCACCTGGTGGGCTCGGTCAATGCCTGGGATGTCCGGTGGCAGGAAGTCGCTGAGGGCGACTTCGCCCGCTGGTGGTTCGTCGGCTCCACCACGGCCGAGCACGTCGATTTGATGCTGGGCAGCCACGTGGCGCGTCGGGCCGGCAGCGGGCCGCTGGCGCTGGAAGACCGGGGCCTGCCGATGCTCCGGGCGACCTGCGCAGCCACTGCCGCGCTCAAGGAGGAACTTTCGCCGGTCAAGGCGCTCCGGCTGGTGGACCAACTCGCCGCCGATCTACCGACCGCCGAGTATCGCCATGAGTTCCACGTGCTGTTACGCCGATTCGACGACCCGGCGCGGGAGGCGGCCGAGGCGCTGCGTCGGGAGATCGGGCCGACCAACGATCGGTACGCCGCCTACCAGCGCGCGCTCGCGGAGATCGTTTCCCTCCAGGTCGAGCGCGGCGTGTACCACACGGTTCTCGACCTCGGCGACGCTCCGATCCTGGATGTCCAGAACCAGCTCCGCGCGCACCTGGCTGCCGCGGGCGTCGAGGTTCGGCCACTGTCCGACGACCGGTTGACCAGGTTGTGGGTGCTCGGCGGCATGTCGGAGAGCGGCAAGACCACCGTCGGCGAACTGCTCCGCGACGAGCATGGGGTGACCCGGTTGAAAATCGGCTACCTCCTGGGAGTCGCCGCCCTCCGGGCCGGGATCGCGGACCCATACGCGGCCTGGTCGGAACGGGAACAGGCGGAGCGGCTTAGCGAGGAGATCCTCCGGTTCGCCGAAACCACCAAGGCGAGCACGATCAGTGTGGAAAGCGCCCACCGCTTCGAGGCGACCGAGCACCTCAAGCGAGTCTGGGGTGATCGCTGCCAAGTGATCTACATCGACGCGAGCGCAGCCGTTCGTGCGCGCCGAGCTGCTGAGCCGGAAGCGCAGTTGCGCGGCCGGGACGCGACCAAACACCAGCGCGGCGCAGACCGCATCGCTGGCATCGCCGATCACGTCATCGACAACTCCGGGGCGCTAGGCGCGCTCAAGTTCACCGTCAACCGGATGGCTTCCACGGCGGACTTGCCGAGAATGACCGTGCACCCGAGCGGCCCAGTGACGCAAGGCGAGTGGTTGGGCCGGGCCACTGATCATGTGCTCGACGACGACGTTGCGCTCGTACTGGCGACCGGCAGCACGGGCACGGCGAGTTGGCGGGACGGATGGAGTGATCTCGACCTACTCATCGTCCGCGACACCGCGCCGGCGGCATGGCTTGATCGCGTTGTTCGCACACTGCCCGAACCGGACGGCATCAAGATCGGCATCAGCGTGTTCACCACGGCCGATATCGACGCTCTCCGGGTGCCGCCACGGGTCGTACAGTCCTTGCGCCGCGCGGCACAGGGAATCGGTGTCCTATACCGGCGAACGGACTACCTGATGCCGGTACCGACCGGCGGGCACGGAGACCGAACCAGTCGAGGCGAACTCGGACTGGTGCTTACGACCACCCGGCGTCTGCTCGCCGTCGATCAGCCGGAGGTGCGTGCTGTGCACAAGCACCTCGTGCTCGTGGCGAAGATTCTTTTGCGGGCCGACGGCCATGACCTGCACGACGCCGACGACGTGCTTGCGGCGCTCGACGAGTTTCATCCGGCCGCCAGGTGCGTGCCTCCCAACTTGGATGACCTTGTTCGCACGCCTGGTGATCCGCGCCTGCGCCAGCAACTTGTCGGTGCCACCGACCGGCTGTTGACCTACATCGACCGACTCGACCACACCGTGAGGATCAGCGAATGACCACTGCCCCGGAAGAGCTCGCCTACCACGCTCGTCGTGTTCGCCGGCTCGGCGTGCCCCCGCAGGCGCGGGACGTTCGGATCGTCCACGAACTGGACGGCATCCTCGACCACGTACACCCGAAGGCGCTGCTGCGGGCCGGTGGCGCGCTGTGGGAGGCGTGGTCGCAGCGGCCCGAGTTCACGGTGCCGGACGTGCTGCTCGGCCTCGACGCGGGCGGGATTCTGCCGACCGTCGCCGTTGCTCTGGCGAGCGATCTGCCGTACCGCCTGGCATGGAAGCTAGACCTCGACCTTCCCCACAAGCGACGGTTCACCGAACCCCATGCCCGGCGGACGGACGTCTTCACCTACGGCGACCTCGCCGGAGCCCGCGTGCTCATCATCGACGACGAGATCACGACGGGGAACACGTTGGCCAACCTGATCACCGTGCTCCGGGCGTCGGCCGTCGAGGTGACCGGCGTCGCGTGCTTGATCGAGGACACCACCGGCAACGCGCGAACGCTATTGGAATCGCTGGGAGTACCACTGTGCACCCTCTCACGGCTGTGAGCCCGTGGGCGATCGTTCCGGTAGGCCAGTCTCGCGGCGGACCGGTCGTCGTCTCGCGCCAGTACGCACCCCTGGCTCGCGCGCTGCCATACCGGCGCGCGGCCGGGGAACTCCCGTCGTATAGCGGCGGCGCGGAAACGATCGCCCGTCTCGGTTGGTCGGTCGTGCTCGGCGACCGTGGGCTGGGCGACGTACTGCTCGCGCTCGGACTCGTCCAAGCCCTCGCTGACGGGACAGGGCACGACAGTGAACTGCACTACCAGGGACCGCGTCCGCGCCTGATGGAACGCTGCCGACTGCCCCTGATCACCAGCTTCACTGAAGGCCCGCACACCGTCTACACCAGACACGACAGGGGATTCATCTTCCACGCAGTCCCCGAGAAACCCCCGGCGTGGCTTGACATCCTGGACGACGAGCTCGTTGAGGTCCACGCCTCTCTGCCGATGCGGTACTACCTCGCCGCCGAGCAGGCCCTCGGAATCCGGCTGCCCTCCGACCGGGCACCACTGCCGGGATTCACGTCGAGCGAGCGGGCACGGCCGTATCACGTCGTATTCGTGTCGTCCACGAGTTGGCCCAGCAGAAAGGACTACGGCGCCAACGGCTTCGCCCGCATTGCGGCCATCCTTGCAGAGCGATCTCCCTCGCCGTGGACATTTACCCTGATCACGAGTACCGACGCCGAACCTCTCGCACTCGGTGGCGTCGACGTTCTTGCCGGCATGGATGCCGTCGACTGCATCGACATGTTCGCCTCTGCCGAGATGGTGATTGGCAACGACACGGGTCTGACTCATCTGGCCGCGCTCACTGAACGCGCGGACGGAACTGGACCAGACGTCATCGGACTCTACGGTCGCCACGCTCACACCAAATGGAACACCGGGACCGCACGTCACCACGCCATCGCCACGACGTTCTCCCAGATGCTGGCCCTCGCGGACCGCTGCCCGGTGCGCGACCACCTGGACGACGCGCTGTGGGCACAGTCGGCGAGCCTCGCCGACATCCCGGCCGAGATCATCGCCGAGTTCGCAGGCGAACTCGCCGGTTGGTGGTGATCGTCATATTGAGGATCAGCAACCACCGACGCTTCACGGCCAACCACACTTGGCATGTCGACTGGGCCGGACACCAGATGTTCGTCAAGGCCAATCCGCACCACGACGAGGCTCGCGCCGAGTGCGCCGGGCATGCCCGCGTTTGCCCGTTCTACTTCGTGCCACGACTTCGTAGCGCACGGAGAGTCGCCCGCTGGACCGTGCTTGTCTACGACCGGTGGCCGCACCTTGGCCCCGATAGTGGCCTGCTGCTCGACGAGATCACCCACGCCGACCTTGCCCGTGACGTGCGCCGCCTCGACGCCTGCCTGACCGACGTGTTCGGCCACTACCAGCGCGTCATCGGCCGCACCCTTCAGCGCACCACCAACGGCGAGACGATCAGCAAGCTCTACGGCGACCGCGCCGCAGACGACGGCAGGCTCGATCGGTACTACCGGGCAGATGCACCATGGCCGATCATCACCGGTACGCGGAGGATTCGTCCTTCGGATCTGGCGGGCCTCCGGCTGGTCGTCAACGGCCGCGAGCGCACGGTGGACTTCGCCGCCCTGATGATCAGGCTGCGGGTTCACTTCGCTCGGCACAACCCGGTCTGGGCGGCCATCACCCAGGGCGATCCCACTGATGTCAACGTCGGCTGGTCACCGGCAGGGGGACCGGTGTGGTTCGACTACGACACCGGAGGACTCAACGCCATACCTGGTGAGTTCGCGTGTTTCCTGCTCTACCAACGACTTCACGGAGCGTGGCTCACGCCGCACTACAACGGCACCGCGTTTCACGATCACCCTTCGGCGCTCGCGCCAGCCAGTCTCGCCGAACCCGCCGTCCATGTGCGATACAGCGGGTCGTCGCTGGCGATCGACTACCAGCACACGCCCAGCCCTGCGCGGCTGCATGTCCTGCGCCGTTACCTGGACGAGCTCGTCAACCCCGTCGCCGGCTACCTCGGCGTCGACGACCTCATGGCCTGGCTGCGCCCCTACTTGGTGATGCGGCTGCTCGCCGTCTACAACCTCGCTGATCTCGAACCATGCGACGCAGCGCTGTCCTTGGCTCTGCTGGCTCAAGCCCTGGACCCGGCCACGACGATGCCGGATTTTCTCGCCCTCACACCATCCCATACGGAGGTCAACTGATCGTGACTCGTCCCGTCGCCATCGTCACCGGGGCCGGTTCCGGCATCGGCGCGGCCGTCGCCGTACGGCTTGCTGACCGCTACGACTTGATCCTCGCTCATCTCCACGACGATCCGGACCTGCACAACGTGCTCGCTGCCGTCGAACAACGCGGAGCTGCCACCGTGGCGGTCGCGGGCGATCTCACCGACTCCATGACGGTCGACACGCTCGCGCACGAAGTCGAGCACGCCGACGACCGGCTGGAAGTCCTTGTGTCCAACGCCGGTGCCTACCCACGCATCCCATGGAACGCCCTCGACCTGGACACGTTCCGCCAGCAGATCGAGGTCAACCTGATAACGCACGCCGTGTGTGCCCAGATCGTCACCCCGGCGCTGACCGCGCGTGGCCACGGCCGCATCATCACCGTGTCCTCGGTGCTTACCCAGCTCGGCCGGGTGGACCTCGCCGCCTACATCGCGGCCAAGAGCGGCCTAGATGATTGATGCGGTGAAGTTGATGTTAATGATCGTAGGCGATGAGTGATCGTTTGCTGGTCACACCGGTCATCCAGTTGTGCCAGATGGCGGCGGCCATGGCCAGCAGCCGTTGCGCGACCCGGGTGAACACCCC
>DATATE010000046.1:0-69758 GCA_036268955.1 Pseudonocardiaceae bacterium | reverse complement strand
GGTGCCGAGGATCACCGAAGCGCGCCGCGCGATGCGCAGGCGTCAGATCTTGACCTGTGCGTGGACCTGCTTCTCCCGCAACGGGTTCCATGCCACGTCCATGGACGACATCATCGCCGCGACCGGCATGTCCGCCAGTGGGGTGTACCGGTACTTCAGCGGCAAGGACGAGCTGATCGACGCGGCGGGCGAGGAGTCGATGGCCGTGTTCCGCGCGCTGTTCGACCGGCTGCGAGCCACCGAGCCGGTGCCCGACATCGCCACCACGATCACCACCCTGGCCGGGCCGGTCGGCGTCGAGGCCGAATACGACCTGTCGAGGGTGGCGATCCTGGCCTGGTCGGAGGCACTGCGCCAGCCCCAGTTGCGCGAACGCACCGGCGAGTTCTACCGGGAGGTGACGGCCCAACTGGCGAGCCTCGCGCGCCGCTGGCAGCATGCGGGCCTGCTGGCCGCGCAGGCGGACCCGGATGCGGTGGGACTCGCCCTGTCGACGCTGCTGCCGGGCCTGCTGCTCGCCCGGCACGCCGAGGGCCGGGTGACCGCCGGTCACCTCATCGCCGGCCTGCGTGGCTTTGGCGCCATCGATAAGGCGACTGGCGCGAAGGTGCGTCGAACGTCACTCAAACACTAACGAACGTTCCCTTTTAGGATGGCACCATGCCCCGCCTCAGCACCGAACTCTTCGCCCAGCGCCGCCAGCACGTCCTGACCAGTGCCTGGCAGTGCTTCTCGCGCGACGGTTTCCACGCGACGTCGATGGACGACATCATCGCGGCGACCGGCATGTCCTCCAGCGCCGTCTACCGGTATTTCCGCAGCAAGGACGAGCTCATCGACACCTCGGCCGACGAGGCACTGGTGCTGCTGCGCGGCTTCTTCACCCGGATGCTCGACGCCGAGCCGACGCCGACGCCGGCCGCAACCATCACGGCCCTGGTCGACCAACTGGCGAACCGCCCGGCGGGACTCGACTACGACATGTCGAAGATCGCCATGTACGCCTGGTCTGAGGGCCTGCGCAGGCCCGAACTGGCGGTACGGACCGCCGCGTTCTACCGGGACGTGCACGGCTACCTGACCGAACTCGCCCGCCGCTGGCGCAACGCCGGATATCTGACGTCGGACGCGGAACCCGGCGACGTGGCGACGGTGCTGGTCACCCAGATGCCGGGGCTGATCGTCAACCACCACCTGGTCGACCCGGTGTCGGCGGACCAGCTCATCTCGGGGTTGGCCGCGCTCGGCGCGGCCACCACCTTGAGCTGACGACGCGACACCGGTCGGCCACCCACTATCGCGGAGGTGTCACGACATGAATGCCGCACTGTTGACCGAATTCGGCACGCCCCTCGTCCTCACCCAGCTCGACCGGCCACGACCGGGTCCGGGTGAGGCACTGATCCGAGTCAGGGCCGCCGCCCTGTGCGGGACCGACCTCAAGGTGACCGCCGGGATGATGCGGCCCGATCTGACACTGCCGGTGGTGATCGGTCACGAGATCGCGGGCGATGTGGTGTCCACATCGGACGGCAGCCTGCTGCCCGGCACCCGGGTCGCCTGTTATCCCTATCTGCCTTGCGGCGAGTGCGCTTCGTGCGTGCGCGGAGACACCAACACCTGCGCCAACATCCAACTGGTCGGCCTCGACCGGCAGGGCGGCCTCGCCGAGTATCTGGCCGTCCCGGTCGCCAGCCTGATCCCCTTCGCCAAGCACACCGACTTCGCGGCCGCCGCCGTCAGCATGGACGCGGTCGCCACTACTTGGCACGCACTGTACGGGCGGGGCCGGATCACCCCCGGGGACCGGGTGGTCGTGATAGGCGCGGGCGGACTGGGGCTCAACGGGGTCCAGATCGCGGTCGGTGCCGGTGCGCGGGTCGCGGTGGTGGACCGCAATCCGGTGCGCCGCGAGATCGTGCTGGACTATGGCGCGGATCGCGCGGTTGCCTTCGACGACACCGAGTCCCTGCGGGACTTCTCGGCCCGGGGGCGGACCTAATCCTGGAGGCGACCGGCAGCCGGGCCGGTTTCGACACGGCCGTCTCCCTGCTCGCCGCTGGTGGGCGCGTCGTGTGCTGCGGGCACACGCCTGGCCTTGAATTCGGGCTGGAGTCGACCGGCATGGTCGGCCGCGAACTGAGCGTGCTCGGCTCGCGTGGTTCCACCTTCGCGGACGCGGCCGCCTCGCTGGCGGCCGTCGATCGCGGCGACATCAATCCCCCGATCGATTCGGTCTACCGCCTCGACCAGGTCGATGACGCCTTCGCCCGGCTCGCCTCACGTCAGGCGCTCGGTCGCGTCGTGGTCACGTACTGACCGATCGCCGCACCGTCGGTGGGACGTCCGTCACCCGGTCGACTTTAAAAGGGAACGATCGTTTGCCCTAGGTCGCGACTAGTGCTACGTTCTCAAAAAGGGAACGATCGTTTCCGTTAAGGCGATGAGGTATCCAGGAGGTCGCCATGGCTCCGTCATCCACCACCCCGCCCCCGCCCACCACGACCGACGTGCTGATCGTCGGCGCTGGCCCCGCCGGCCTCGCGCTGGCCGCCAGCCTGCGCCAGCTGGGCGTGGACCACGTCCTGATCGACCGCAACGACGCGGTCCAGCCCGGCAGCAAAGCCGCCGCGATCCAGCCGCGAGCACTGGAGTACCTCGACCGGATCGGGGTGGCCGACCGGCTGATCCAGGCCGGTGACCGCGGCCGGGGCTTCCGCCTGCACGACCGGACCCACACCCTGCTCAGCGCGTCCTACGACAACCTGGACACGCCCTACCCCTTCGTCCTGCTGATCTCCCAGCAGAGCACCGAAACCCACCTGCTCGCCCGCCTGGAAGAACTGGGCGGCAGCGTCCACAGAGGATATAAGTTCCTCGGCTACACCGCCGATTTCCCCGGTGTCGCGGCCACGGTCGTCGGACCGGACGGCGTGCTGCGCGCGATCTCGGCTCGCTACCTGGTCGGCTGCGACGGCGTCTACAGCGCGGTGCGCACGGCCACCGGGATCGGCTTCCCCGGCAACGCGCCCGAGGCGCTGTTCGCCATCGCCGACGTCCGCCTGAACTCCGGTTCGGAGGCCGTACCGAAGGAAGACACCACGTTCTTCCTGTCGCCGGCAGGCATGCTGCTCGTTTCCCCGCTGGCCGGTGGCCAGCACCGCATCGTCGGCCCGGCACGGAGCCCGGCCGCGCCCACCGCGACCGAGGTGGCGCAACTGCTGGCCGAACGAGGCCCGCGCACCGACGACATCCAGGTGACCGAGGTCGTGTCGGCGGCGACCTACCGGGTCCAGGAAAGGGTGGCCCAGCGCTTCAGCGACGGCCCGGTCTTCCTGGTCGGCGACGCGGCCCACACCCACAGCCCGGCAGGCGGTCAAGGCATGAACACCGGCATCCAGGACGCGGGCAACCTGGCCTGGAAGCTGCACGCCGTCCTCACCGGACTCGCGCCCGCCGCGCTGCTGGACACATACCACCACGAACGGCATCCGATCGCGGCCGGACTGGTCGCCTTCACCAGCCAGTTCGCGAAGCTGGCCAACCTGCGCGACCCGGCGGAGGGCGAACTGCGCAACCGCGTCTTCGCCGCCGCCGCGAACGCACCCGGTGTCACCGAATGGATCACCACCAAACTCGCCCAACTCGATCTCAGCTACACCAACGAACCCGACCGCGGTCTCCCCCGCGTCGGCACCCGCGTGTCACCGAACGCGGTCCCCGGCGCGGATCTGCGCTGGACCCTGGCCGTCGATCAGCCGGACCAGAACGGCGAGCCCGGTGTACTGGCCGTTCGCCACGTTCCCGGCCTGGCCTCGCCACTGCTGGTGCGGCCCGACGGCTACCTGGCCGCGCACGGCGTCGCCACCGAACCGGCGACGGTACTCCA
Organism: Pseudonocardiaceae bacterium; assembly: GCA_036268955.1. Taxonomy (GTDB): domain Bacteria; phylum Actinomycetota; class Actinomycetes; order Mycobacteriales; family Pseudonocardiaceae; genus CAJCJE01. The sequence continues at coordinate 65,869 of DATATE010000046.1, read as the reverse complement.
GCACCTGTCGCAGTATCTGCCGGCGAACCCCACCCGATAACTCCTTCGAGCCAAGGAGCACACGGCAATGACCAGCGCTACTTTCATTCGCCAGGTCGCCGTTTTCGACGGCACGCAACGACTCCCCGGACAGGACGTCCTGATCGATGGCGGCCTGATCGCCGCGATCGGCCCGAATCTGGCCGTGCCGCCCGGCGCCACCGTCATCGACGGCACCGGCAAGACCCTGCTGCCCGGCCTGATCGACGCGCACGTGCACACCACCAGCGCCACCCAACTGCGCCAGTCACTGCTCTTCGGGGTGACCACCGAACTCGACATGGGCGGCGAACCCGAGATGTCGCGCCAGTTGCGGGCCGTGGCCCGCAAGCGCGACGACGTCGCCGACCTCCGCATCGCCACCACCGGGGCCACCGCACCCCACGGCCATCCCAACCAGCTGGTCGAGATCGGCATGCTCAAGCCCTTCCCTACCGTCGAAGGCCCGGAGCACGCGGAGGCGTTCGTGGCGGCCCGGGTCGCCGAGGGCGCCGATCACCTCAAGATCTTCATCGAGGACGGCACCGTGGCAGGCAAGCCCATGCCGACCATGTCCGACGAGACGGTGACCGCGCTGGTGCTGGCCGCGCATTCCCACGGCTTGCGCACCGCGGCCCACACCTGGACCCGCAGCGCGGTGCGGCAGGCCATCGCCTGTGGCGTCGACATCCTCGCGCACCCGCCGTCGGACGGACCGTCCGATCAGGACTTGATCGAGGCGGTGGCGGCCGCGGGCAGCATCGTGGTGGCGACGCTGCCGCCCCTGGCCGGGATGAGCGCCTCCGCCCCCGAGTTCGACCTGGCCCAGGACCCACGACTACGGCCCTACGCCGATCCGGAGTGGCTGGCCGGTCTCGACCGCATCCGGGCGATCGACCCCGGCAGCCGGATGGACCGCTGGGCGTGCGCACCTCCGACGCTGCCGACGCCGCCGTGCGGATGTTCCGGCTCGGGGTCCCGCTGCTGGCCGGCACGGACGGGACCGGCGGGAATCACCCGACCACGCACGGCATCAGCTATCACGGCGAACTTGATCTGCTGGTCGACGCCGGCCTCACCCCGGCCGAGGCGCTGACCGCGGCCACCGCCGCTCCGGCCGACGCCTTCGGTCTCGACGACCGCGGCCGGGTCGCCGCAGGACTGCGCGCCGATCTGTTGCTGGTCAACGGCAATCCGCTCAACGACATCACGGTGTTGCGCGACATCACCACGATCTGGCGGCACGGCAACGCCGTCGACCGCTCCGCCCACCTTTCCGAACAGGAGTTGATCTGATCATGAGCACCACGCAAGCCCCGGTCCACACCGGCATCCACCACATCAAGCTGCCGGTCACCGACCTGGAACGCAGCACCCAGTGGTACAGCGACGTCCTCGGCGCCCGGCGGCTGACCGAACTCGACCACCGCCGCCCCGACGGCACCCTGTTCGCGGTGATCCTCGACGTCCCCCAGATCGCGGGCAAGGTCGAGTTGCGCCTGGCCCCGGAGACCGCCGGTGTCCTGGACGGCTACGACTTCCTCACGCTGGCCATCGAGGACAAGGACGCACTCGACCGGTGGACCGCTCACCTGGACGCCCTGGACATCCCGCACTCGCCGCCGATCGTGGCCATGGTGGGCTGGCTGCTGGTGGTCACCGATCCCGACGGGCTGCGGCTGCGCTTCTACACCACCCAGCCGCACGGCCTCGACCCGTCCCGCGTCGAGTTCGATTCCCCGTGGCTCAGCAGCGGTCCGGCCGCACCGGCCGAAGCTGAGGTGGGTACCACGGTCTGCGCGATCGGCAAGCTCACCGCGCTGCCCGGCCACGCGGACGAAGTGCGGGAGATGATGCGCACGGTGGCGGCGGCGACCCGCAAGGAGGACGGCTGCCTCGGTTACGTGCTGCACACGGCGAAGGACGACCCGGACACGGTCGTGGTCTACGAATCCTGGGCCAGCCCCGCCGCCCTGGACGCGCACCACAAGTCGCCGCACATGGCCGCGTTCGCGAAGGCGGTCTCACCGATCGTCGACTGGCCGCCGAGGGCGGAACTGCTCACACCCTACGAATGACCACCTCTCCGGCATGCTGGTCGGACGCCGATATCGGGCTCCGGCCAGCATGCGATGTTCGCGGTGACGCGCGTGCACGACGCGCACTTCATGGTGAGCCTGCGGGCGCGGCCGCTTCTCTGAGGCGTTCGGTCAGCACGGCCTGCCGCCGCCGGACCGTGTCGAGGACGGTGTTGATCAAGGTCAGGTCCGCGAGGCTGTAGCCGGCGAGGTCGTCCTCGGCGTCGGCGACGTGCGCCGCGAACGGCGCCTGGATCGCGTCCACTAGCCGCTGCGTCGGGATGATCAGCACCTTCTTGCCGTGTGTCGGATGCGGTGCTCGGGCGGCATAGCCTGCGTGCACCATGCGGTCGACCAGTGCGGTCACCGATCCTGGCGTGAGGTGCAGGGCCCGCGCGATCTGCGCCGAGGTCTGCGGTCCGGCCCTGGTGATCAGGTCCAGGCAGCGCAGGCCGGACCGATCCACGCCGAGCAGGCGTGCGAGGGCGTCGTCTCGGTCGTCGTAGGCGGCTTGGAGTTCGGCCAGCGCCGCACCCACCGACCGCACCAACCGTCGGTGCTCCGCACCATCACCCTGCTCGCTCACGCGGCAACACCTCCATAGTGTTTGACGATCGAACACATCCGTGCCACTCTATGTTTGACAGTCAAACATAGAACGAGGTGGTTCCGATGAGCAACATTCGACCAACACGCTCCGCCCGGCCCGTCGTCGACATCCCGGCGCTCGTCGAAACCGTGGACAAGACGGTTGGCGGCGTGCTGAGCTGGGTCGCAGGCACCAAGTCCGGTCGCGACGCGACCAGCCCCACCGTCGCGGCGACCGAGGAACTGCTGTCCTGGACCGGCCTGACCACGCCCGGCAGCAAGCACCGCAGGCGCGCCGGGCGGGTCGACCAGCCATGATTCGACGACTCGCGCCGGCGGCGTTCCTGCTGCTGTGCTCACCACTGATCATCGAATTCCTCGCCGGCTCGACCACGCTGAGCGCCCCGTGGGCGATCCTCGGCTTCGCCACCCTCAACGGCGCCGGAGCGCTCCTGATCCGCGAGCTCTGGGTCCGACGCGGTCACGGCCGGGGCAGCGGCGTCGTGTTGGTGGCCCTGGCCATCGCCTACGGACTCCTTGAGGAAGGCATCCTCGACCAATCACTGTTCAACCCCAACGCGTACGGCGGGAACTGGCTGAGCTTCGGCTGGTTTCCCGCGCTGGGCACCAGTATCCCGGTCGGCAGCTACGAGATCGGCATCACCGCGCTCGGCAGCGTGATCGTGCCGATCGGCCTGACCGACCTCGTCTTTCCGGCCCATCGCGAGCAACCGTTGCTGGGGCGCACCGGACTGATCGTCACGGCCGCGGTGTTCGCGCTGTTCGGTTGCGGCAGCACGGTAGCCACCACGGTGTGGGTCACCCACGGTGTCGCCGGAAGGCCCCAACTGCTCGGCGCGGGCGCACTCGTCGCCGCGCTGATCGCCCTGGCCAGGCTCTGGCCCGTCACCGCTGGACCGGCGGCACCTGACCGCGCGGTCCCACCGGCCTTGGCGGCGACCGTGTTCAGCGCACTGGTCACCGGCGCGAGCATCGAACTCATTCACGACGACCATCGCGGCTGGTGGTCGCCCACCGCCGCGACGACCGCGCTCGTCCTGCTCGCCATCGCCGGCATCGTCGTCGTGTCACGGTGGATGACCAGCGCGGACTGGAACCCGCTGCGCCAACTGGGCCTGCTGTCCGGAGCCGTGCTGGCGATAGCCGGGCTCGGTCTGATCCTGCGTGTTGGCGACACCCCTGTCCACGCGATCGAACAAATCTGTCTCACCCTGGCAACGGTGGTTGCACTGACCGCGCTCGCCAGGCAGCTGGCAAAACCCAACCGGACGCCGACGCCGGAGACCTGTCAGGCGAGGCAGGTCAGCGGCTTGCCGCCGTTGTAGGTGACCATGTCGGCGAGCGCGGCGGCCACGTCGATCGGCGCGCCCGGCGCGGCACCGGCCAGTTCGGCACAGGCTCGATGCAGATTGCCGACCAGCCGCTCGGGGTCGAGCAGATCCGCGTACTGGCCGGGCCCGAACTCGCGGGCCGCGGCCAACGGGGTGAGCCCGGCGGCATGCGCCTGTTCGGCGACGCTCTGCACGTATCGGAGGTAGCCGAGTACCTCGTCGATGACCTCGGGACCGCAGACCGGGCCGTGGCCGGGAATGATGGTCCGCGCACCGAGCGGCGCGATCCGCTCCTCCAGCACGGCGATCGCACCGGTGATCGAACCCATCAACAAGAACGGCGTGCCACCGTTGAACAGCAGGTCACCGGCGATCAGCACGTCGCGGTCGGGGATCCAGACGTAGGAGTCGTCGGTGGTGTGCGCGGGTTGACCCGCGTAGATCACCTGGCAGGCCAGATCGTCGGAGTGCACGGTGATCCGGTCGGCGTAGGTGATGAACGGCGGCTCCAACTGGATGTCACCCCAGTCGGTGTCGGTCCAGAACGGTGCCGACCGGGGCGGCCCTGCCGCCAGGAGCTGGCTGCGGACGTTGTCGTGGGCGATGATCGCGGCGGTGTCGAACAAGTAGTTGCCGTAGGTGTGGTCGCCGTGGTGATGGGTGTTGATCAGCGTGCGCACCGGTCGCCGCGTGATCGCACTGATCGCGTCGAGATAGTCCAGGGTCCGCCGTTGGGTGGCACAGGCGTCGATGCTGACCACGCCCTGGCTGCCGACCAGGAACGCGGTGTTGTTGATCCACCAGGTGCCGTCCGGCTGCACGTAGGCGAAGATGCCGTCGCTGACTTCGACGGCCTTGCCCGGCGGCAGCACCTCGTGAGCGCCATGTCCTGAACTCATCAGGCCCGTGCCTTTCCCAGTGGGATCGGCTCGGCCGCCGCCAGCATGGTCGCCTCGATCGCACCGAGTTCGTCGGCTTCCAGCCGGACCGTGTCGCCCGCCTTCAGATAGGGATACGCCTGCTCACCGTGCACTCGGGACAGTTCCAGGATGCAGCCGGTGCCGACCGTGCCACTGCCGATGACGTCGCCGGGCCGTAGCCGGGTGCCGCGCGATGCGTAGGCGAGCATCTGTGCGAAGGACCAGTAGAGGTCGGCGAGGTTCCCGCTGCTGTACAGCTCGCCGTTGCGGTAGGCGCGCATGCTGATGTCGTAGGCGTTGCCGCCGCGACGGCCGGCCAGTTCGTCCGGAGTGACCAGGAACGGGCCGAAACTGGTCGCCGAGTCCTTGCCCTTGACCGGGCCGAGCATCTGCTTCATCTCGCGGGCCTGCAGATCACGCGCGCTCCAGTCGCACAACAGCAGGTACCCGGCGATGTGCTCGGCCGCGGTCTCCGGGTCGAGATCCGAGCCGCCCGTCCCGATGACGGCGGCGATCTCCAGCTCGTAGTCGAACGCCGTGCTGCCGGGCGAGATCCGCACGTCGGCCGTTGCCGAGTGCACCGCGGCCGGGTTGGTGAAGTAGAACACCGGAATCTCGTACCAGTCCGGGTTCACCTGCTGACCGAGCGCGGCGCTGGAGGTCACCACGTGTTCCTCGAACGCCATGAAGTCCCGAATGGACGGTGGCTCCGGGATCGGCGCGAGCAGCCGCGCCTCGTCCAGCGCCACCACCTCGGCCGGGTCGCGCAGAGCCTGCTCGGCGGCCTCGACAAGTCCGCCGAGCAAATCGATCAACTGCCGCTCACCGGTCAGCAGGTGGAGCTGGTCGCCCACCACGATGCCCGGACGCGGGCTGCCGTCCTGCGCCAGGGCCGTGCACCACTTCATCGTCTTGTCTCCCCACGTCGGATGGGACCGCACGTCACAGCGACGCTAACCGTCGGTCACCGCCGAGGGACAGTCGCACATCGCGATGAGCGGTATCGACGCGATCGATACCGACGCTCACAGGCGCTCCGCGTGTGCCTGGATCCGCTCCCGCAACCAACGGTGACCCGCATCCTCGGTGTTGCGCGGCTCCCAGTACATCTCCTCGGTCACCGGCGGCAGGTCGACCGGCGGCTCCAGCAACCGCACGCCCGCCTGCTCGGCCACCTGCCGGCCGAGCCGCTCGTAGAGCAGGGTGATCAGCCGGGTACCGGCGAGGATGAAGGGCGCGAGCACGAACGTCTCGGTGGTCACCTCGGTTCGGCGTGCAACGCCCCGCAAGTCCAACTGGGATTCGACGAGCGAATAGCGCTCGCCTGCCTGATAGGCGAGATAAGGCATGGTGCTGAACTCGTCGAGGCTGATGGTGGCGCCGACATCCGGATTGTCGGCGCTCACCGCGCAGACGTGCCGGTCGGTGAACAGCGGCAGGTGCCGGAACCGGGCACCGTCACCACCCACGATCTCCCGCGGCAGGATCAGCAGGTCCGCGCGCCCGGTCCGCAGTTGTTCCAGATGGTCTGGATAAGCCGGTCCCACATGGATGCGGATGCCGGGTGCCTCGCGCGCCAACTCGGCGAACAGCGACCGCATCAGCACGAACAGCACGTAGTCACTGGCGATCACGGTGAACCGCCGCTGCGAGCGCCCCGGATCGAACGCCCCGCGCACCGACACGATCGACTCGACCGAGGCGAGGCACTCCTGCACCGGAACCACCAGCGACTCGGCCAACGGCGTCGGCACCAACCCGGATCCCTGGCGGACCAGCAGCGGATCGTCGAACAACCGGCGCAACCGGCCCAGCGCCGCACTCATCGCGGGCTGACCGATCGACAGGCGCTCGGCAGCCAGCGTGACGCTCTGTTCGGCCAGCAGGGCCTCCAGCGCGACCAGGAGGTTCAGGTCGATCCGACTCAGTTTCACCGCTGCCTCCGCTTCGTCGGTATCGATGGAAATGATGCCAGTCATCGCCGGATGTGGGTTCTCGACGACATGCGCGAGACCTACAGTCCCAGCAATCGCCCAATGCAGCGCGAGCCAAGAAGGACCTCGACATGAAACCCGCAACGAGACCTTCCACCCCGTACGACGCCCGCTGGAAAATGCTCGCCGTCATCAGTCTCGGCTTCGTCGCGATGACCTTGAACTGGTTCGACATCGCCCCGGCCTTTCCAGCGGTCGGCACCGACTTCCACACCGATATCTCCAGGACCGCGTTCCTGATCTCGCTGTTCCTGCTCGGCTACGGCATCGCGCACATTCCCGGCGGCATGCTGGCCACCCGCATCGGCATGAAACGAACCCTGGTCATCGGCCTGCTGCTGGAGGGCCTGGCGGGGCTGGCCTCCGGCCTGTGCCAGAACTACCTCGAACTCGCGACCGTGCGCGTGGTCGCCGGAGTCGGCGCCTCGATCTTCATCGCGGTCGCGTTCGGCGCGGTCAGCGTCTGGTTCGAACACCGCGAAACCACCCTCGCCCTCGGCATTTCCGGCGGCGCCGCGTTCAGCGTCGGCGCCGCGATCGGCCTGTTCCTGTGGAGTTATCTGATCACCGCGATCGGCTGGCGCGCCGCGCTGGCCATCGCAGGTGCGTTCGCCGTACTCGTCGCGGTGACCCTCGCGCTGACCTTCGACACGCCGGCGCACACCCGCACCCTGGGCGGGGTGGCCATCACACTGACCGGACTGCGCGAAAGCCTGGCCAACCGGCAGTTGTGGATCTACGGGGTGGCGCTGCTCGGCGGGTACGGCGCCTACTTCACCGTCTCCCAACTGCTCGCCGGTTACGCCGTGTCGGCCAGGGCGCTGCCCACCGCGTGGGCCAGCCTGCTCTCCGCGGTGGTCGGACTGGCCGGCATCCCCGGCAGCATCATCGGCGGCGCGCTCGCCGACCGGTGGCAGACCACCCGGATGATCGTGATCGTGCCGCTGCTGTTGATGGCCGTGGGCCTCGCGCTGATCCCGGTCGTGCCGCTCGCGCTGCTGTGGGTGCTCGCCGTGCTACTCGGCGCCCTGGACATCTTCAGCTTCGCCGCCTGGGCCGCCGTCCCGGCCAGGGTGGCCAAGGTCCGGCACGAGAACATCGGCACCGCGGTCGGCCTCATGCTCACCATCGCCGCGGTCGGCGGGTTCGTCGTCCCGGCCGTGTTCGGCCAGATCGTGCCGCACAGCGGCTACACCGTCGGCTGGCTGTTTCTGGGCATCGTCACCGCCGCCACCGCGCTCGTCGGTCTCGCCGGGCGCAACTCGGCCGGCTCACACCAGCCGGGGCGCGGTGGTGATGTCCTCGACGGTGAGGCGGAACTCGGCGGGGTAGGCGTCGGGATCGATCGCGGCGGCCGGCTCGGTTGACCGCCAGGCATACCAGCACGCCGAGCACGAACTCATCGTCCAACGACCGGCGACCGGGGAATGCGCGACCGTGCCGACCTCGGTCGAACGGCAATGGGGGCAGATCATCGTGTCATCTCCCGGAGGATCTTTTCCCAGTAGGCGGATTCCGGATAAGCGGTGACCGGCTGGCTGAATTCGCCGCGCCGATCGGGCGGTCGCGGTGTCCTCGCGCCGAGGATCAGCCTGGTCGTGACTCCCTGCGGATGACCGGAGGGATCCAGCGGCATCTCGTACATCCTCGGGATGGTGATCGCGTCGAACTCGGGATTGACCTTGACCGACAGCGCCCACATCACCTGTTCCAGGTTGAACGGGTCGACCGTCTCGTCCACCACGATGACGATCTTCGAGTAGCCGATCCCGTGCGGTGTCGTCAATGCCCGCAGCGCGACCACCCGACCGAATCCGCCATGCCGGACCCGGGTGGAGATGATGGTGACCAGGCCGTGCGTGTACATGGCGTTGACGGCCTCGACTTCGGGGAACTCGGCCTTGAGCTGGCGGTGGATCGGCACGGAGGTGTTCAGCGCCAACAAATAGTCGATCTCGGTCCAGGACTGGCCGAGGTAGAGGTGTTCGTAGATCGGGTTCCGTCGCATGTGGACGCGTTTGACGGTGACGACCGGCAGGGCGCGGCCGCCGGAGTAGTTGCCGGTGAACTCGCCGAACGGGCCCTCGTACTCGCGCTCGGCATAGTGCACCTGGCCTTCGATCACGATCTCCGAGCCCCACGGCACGTCAAGTCCGGTGTAGGGCGCTCGCACGATCGGGTACGGCGCGCCGCCGCGCCAGGCGCCGGCCATCTCGTACTCGGACTGGTCGTACTCCAGCGGAGTGCTCGCGACCAGCGTCAGGATCGGGTCGTTGCCGATCGCGATGGCGATCGGCATGCCGTGCCGCAACTGCTCGGCGCCGACGATGTGCCGGCCGAAGTCGTGCGGCGGGCCGGACTGGATCCCGAGGTGATCCGGTCCTTTGACCTGGAGGCGGTAGATGCCGACGTTCTGCTTGCCGAAGTTCTCCGGGTCAGCGGAATCCCGGGTGACGACGGCGGCCTTGTCGATGTAGGGGCCGCCGTCTCCGGGGTTGAGCCGGAAGACCGGCAGCAGTTCGAACAGGTTGATGTCCTTGTCGATGCTGATTTCCTGCCACGGCGCGCGCTCGCGGCGTTCGGCGTGGACCGGGAATTTGAGCCAGCGCTCACCCAGTTCGGTGAACTGCTCCTTGATCGTGCTGTGCTTGGGCATGCCGAGCATGAGCGCGTGGTTGGCCCACGAGCCGTGGACGTTGAGCGCGACGCGCGCGTCGCGGAAGCCGTCGATGCAGGGCGGGCGCGGCCGCGCCGAGATTGGCGACGGCGCGACCGGCAGCGCCGAGATCCGGTTCGGGCTTGACCGGTCGATCGATGCGCAGGAGTTGCTGTTCGGCGTCGAGCGCGGCGAGGAAGCCGCGCAGGTCGTCATAGTGCGGAGGCATGGATCTCCTTCCGGAGTGGACGGATGCCTGCCCAGCGCGGCGCGCCCGGCAGGTCGAGGCCGACCTGGTCGAGGATCCTGGCGACGGTCTGGTCGACGATGTCCGCGACGCTGGCGGGCCGGTGGTAGAAGGCGGGCATGGGCGGCAGGATCTGCACGCCCATCCGCGCCAGCGCGAGCAGGTTGTCCAGGTGGATCTCCGAGAGCGGCGTCTTGCGCGGGACCAGCACGAGCTTGCGGCGTTCCTTGATGGTGACGTCGGCGGCGCGCGGGATGAGCCCGTCGCCGTAGCCGGTCCGGATCGCCGCGACGGTTTTCATGCTGGCGGGCACGACGATCATGCCGTCGGTCCGAAACGACCCACTGGAGATCGGCGCGGCCTGATCGTTGGCCGCGTAGGCATGCGTGGCAAGTGACCGGACGTCGGACACCGAGTGGTCGGTCTCCAGTTCGATGGTGGCGCGGGCCCAGTGGCTGAGCACCAGGTGTGTCTCGACGTCGAGGTCGCGTAGGACTTCCAGGAGCCGGATGCCGAGGATCGCGCCAGTGGCTCCGGTCATGCCGATCACCAGTCGCATGAAGGCGCTCCCCTGCTGTCCGGCGAGTTGACTGTCCGAGTACGGACAGTCCGTATACGGACGATGCCAGGATGGTGCGGTGCGCACGTCAACACGGATGGCCGCGGCAATCCCCGGCTGGGATCAACCAGAACTCGCCCTGCGGAGATCGGCGGGACATCTGCTGCGCAGGGCGATGCAGGTTTACACGGCCACGTGGGCGAGCACGGTGTCCGACAAGCTCACCTCGCCGCAGTTCGCCACGCTCGCCGTTCTGTCCGCCGAGCCGTCACTGGACCAGCAGACCATCGGCGCGCGGACCGGGCTGGACAAGTCCACCTGCGGCCACATCGTCGATCATCTCGGCAAGCTCGGTTTGGTCAGCGCGAGCATCGATCCGGCCAACCGGCGCCGCAAACTGGTGGCGCTCACCGAAGCGGGCCGCGACGCGCTGCGCACCGCGGCCCCGTTGCGCGCACAGGTGGAGGACACCGCCCTCGCGTCGCTCGATGCCAACGAACGACGCGAACTGAAACGCCTCCTCACGAAGATGGCCGGGCTGGACCAACCGAACTCGAAGGCCCCTGATCCGGCCTGAACGTGGAGCCGTACTCCTGGGCGTACACCTTGGTCAGCTCGACGTCGAGGACGGTGGACATGCGGCCGAACGTCCAGTAGTAGCCGATGACGTGCAACAACTCCACGATCTCCCGATCGGACAGGTACTTCCGGGCCTGCGCGAACAGAGCGTCCGGGACGTGCGGATGGGTCACGACCGCCGCCGCGAACCGGATGACGGCGCTGTCGGCCGCGGACAGCGCCACGTTGCGGTAGTCCCGGTCGCGGATGAGCTGCCTGATGTCGTCCCCGACACCGGCGGCTTGGGACATGGGCACGTGCTGGGTCCAGACGAACTCCGACGAGACGAGGTCGGCCAGCGTGAGGATGGCCAGCTCTCTGGTGCGTACCGGTAGTTCGAGCGTGGTGTACAGCGCCTGGGCCAGGCCAAGCAGCGGCTGGACGGTCGTGACCGAGTGGCTCAACATCGCGAACATCGGGTCCGGCGGGAGGTCGGCCAAGAACCTGCGGACGTCCTTGGGGATGGTGCTCGCGTCGGGTTCGTTCAATCGGGGCACGGTGTTCTCCTTGCGGTGTGCGGATCAGGCATCGGTCTCACCAGCTACATCGGATCGCCGTACGGTGAGACCGACGAGCCGGCCGGCCGCGTCGAGCCGATCCATTGTGTCCACCGTGGACACAATCTCGTCGGCGGTCCGGACGGGCAGGATGTTCGCGATGTTGTCGCGGAACTTCGCCTCCACTGCGGCCGCGCGGCCCGGATCGTCCTGGTGGCCGCGAAATCCCTTCTGAAGATGCGACAGCACGCGACCGTCCCGGAGCGTGATGTCGATCCGGGCGCTGAGAACCGGCGAGCCGGGCGGGAAGTCGGCCGCGTAGGGCCGCACGAGGTCGACGACCCGCAGGATGTCAGGGTCTGCCAGCAGGTCCGGGTTGAGGTAGTCCTCGGGCCGGTTCGACCCGTGGACCAGCATCAACCCCACGCCGAACGCGGTGCTGAACTGGGCGGACACCGCGTCCCGTGGATGTGTGACGGTCGCGCCGTGGCCGATCGCGATGTGCGGCAGCCCGAGCCGGATGGCCGTGATCTCCCGCCAGTCCAGGCCTTCGCCGTCCCTGAGCTGACGCAGGCCGTCCAGGACGGTGGCCGCCGAGCCGATCGTCGGGTACATCCGGAACGCGGTGTCGGTGACGTGGAAGCGGTCCCACAGCGCCTCGATGCCGGCCGGGTCCGCGCCTTCCGCGAACAGGCGCAGGAGCCCGCGCGGGCCTTCGACGATGGTGAGCGGTCCGGTGAGGCCTCGTTGGGCGAGCAGCGCGGCCTGCGAACCGAGGCGCGCGGCCGATCCCGAGTGCATGCGCTTGACCTCGCCGCCGCTGAACTCGTACTCCATGCCGCCGCCTGCGTCGCTGGCAGCGATGGCCAGGGCGTTGGCGAGTTGCGCCGGTGTCAGGCCAAGGAGTTTCCCGGCCGTGGCCGCCGCGCCCAGGGTGCCCAGGATCTTGGAGCCGTGCCAGCCCCGGCCCACCATCCTGGCGACCGAGATGCCACCGAGCAGCGACATCACCTGAGCGCCGGCCACGATCGCCGTGATCACCTCCCGGCCGGTGGCGTCCGTGGTCTCGGCGAACGCCAGGGCCGGTGGGACCACGTGTGAGCCGATGTGCGCTGCGTACATGTGCACGTCGTCGAACTCGCTGCTGCCGGCCAAGGTCCCGTTGACGAACGCGGCGTACGGCGCCGCGGTCCGCGTGCCGGAGAGCGCTACCGTGCTCTCCGGGATGGCCTGCATGGCCTCGACCAGCTGGATCTCGGGCTGGATGTTGGCCAGGGTGGCACCGTTGACCTGGAGCCCCAGTTGGTCCAGGACAAGCAGCTTCGTGGTATCCACCGCGGCTCGCGGGATGTGGTCGTAACGGAGGTCGGCGACCCAGTCGGCCAGTCTCGTCGCGATGGTCATCGCTGGATGGACTTGACTTCGGTGAACTCCTCGACGCCCAGGCGGCCGAATTCGCGGCCGTGGCCGGACTGCTTGTAGCCGCCGAAGGGGGCGAGGAAGTTGAACTGGGCCCCGTTGATGTCGACCTGGCCGGTGCGCATCCGCTTCGCGACCCGCAAGGCGCGTTCGGTCTCGCCGAACACCGCGCCCGCCAGGCCGTAGATCGAGTTGTTGGCGATGGTCACGGCCTCCTCCTCGTTGTCGTAGGTGAGCACCGACAGCACCGGACCGAAGATCTCCTCCTGCGCGATCACCGCGTCCGGGGCGACGTCGACGAAGACGGTCGGGCGGATGTAGGCGCCGTGTTCAAAGCCGGGAACCCGTCCGGGGCCACCGACGACGAGCCGGGCACCGTCGGCGACGCCCCGCTCGATGTAGCCGTTCACCCGCTGCCACTGGGTTTCTGAGGCCACGGGACCGATCCGGGTGGTCTCGTCGGCCGGGTCACCTACCGAGTACGCCGCGGCGGCCGCCGTGAGCCGGTTGACGACCTCATCGCGCCGGGCGGCCGGCACGATCATGCGTGTCCAGGCGCCGCAGACCTGCCCGCTGTTGGTCCAGGCGCTGGCCAGGGTGCGCTCGACGGCGAGACCCAGGTCCGCGTCGTCGAGTACGACGCTGGCCGACTTGCCGCCCAGTTCGAGAGCAACGCGTTTGACGGTGCCGGAGGCCAGGACGGTGATCCGCTTGCCCACCGCGGTCGAGCCGGTGAAGCTGACCATGTCGACGTCCGGATGGGTCGCGATGGCTTCCCCGACGACGGGCCCGCGCCCGTAGACGACGTTGAACACGCCGTCGGGAATGCCGGCGTCCCGAGCCGCCTCGGCCAGGACGCGGGCGGTCAGCGGGGCGAGTTCCGCCGGCTTGTAGACCATGGTGTTGCCGGCGAGCAGAGCGGGCGCCATCTTCGTCATGATCTGCTGGAGCGGGAAGTTCCACGGGGTGATCGCCCCGACGACACCGATCGGCTCGCGGATGACGAGGGAGTTGCCGATCTCCTCGGTCCACGCGATCTCGGCGGCGAGGCCCGCCACGGAACTGGCGACTGCGGGCGGCAGGGCGGCGTGGCCGAACCGCGCGAGGCTGATCGGGGCGCCGATCTCGGCCGAGATCGTGGTCGCGATCTCGTCTGTGCGCTCGCCGAGCCGGGCCGCGAGATTCTGGATCGCGCCCGCGCGTTCGGCAGGAGAGGTCGCGGCCCAGCCGGGAAGAGCGGCGCGCGCTGCGGCGACCGCCGGGTCGACGTCCCCGGCAGCGCCGTCGGGCACGCTCGCGACCACGGTCCCGTCGGCAGGGTTCACCACGTCGATGACCGGACCGCTGGTCGGGGCTTCTCGCCCATCGATCCAGTGGCCTGCGACGCTCAGAGCGGTTTTCGTGTCTGTCATGGTGTCCACTGTGGTCACGCACGCGGGCCACAGCCATGTCAAGAGTGTCCGTGGATAACGCCACGCTGCGCGACGACACTGGAGCAGGAGATGATGTCGACGCACCTCCGGAAAGGACGGGCACGACGATGGATCGCGCAGAGCTGGCGAACTTCCTTCGCGCCCGGCGTGCGGCCCTCCAACCGGAGGACGTCGGCCTGCTCCGGGGACCACGCCGCCGCACCGCCGGGCTGCGCCGGGAGGAGATCGCCGCGCTCAGCGGTGTCTCCAGCGACTACTACAGCCGCATCGAACAGCAGCGCGGCCCGTTGCCCTCCGAGCAGATTCTCGCCGCGATCGCCCACGGCATGCACCTCACCACCGAGGAGCGAGACCACCTCTTCCGGCTCGCGGGATACGGGACACCGCAGCGCATCGTGCGTGGTGACCACATCAACGCGGGCCTGATGCGGATCCTCGACCGATTGCAGGACACCCCGGCGCAGGTCGAGAACGTCCTCGGCGAGACGCTCAGGCAGACGTCGCTGGCTGTCGCGCTGCTCGGCGACGAGTCCGCCTACACCGGCTTCGAGCGCAGCCGGGTGTTCCGCTGGTTCACCAACCCTGCGGCCCGGGAGCTGTTCCCCGAGGAAGACCACGAGCATCATGCTCGGATGCTGACCGCTCAGCTGTCCGCCGTCCACGCCAGGACGGGCAGGAACTCGCCCGCCGGCATCCTCGTGGAGACCCTGCGCGAACGCAGCCAGGAATTTGCCGACCTCTGGGACGAGCACCCCGTCGTGGGCCCGTACTGCGAGCCGAAACGCATCCTGCACCCCCAGTTCGGTGAGCTGGAGGTCTACGGGCAGACGCTGCTGGACCCCGACCAGTTCCAGATGTTGATGATCTTCACCGCTGTACCAGGAACCGAGAGCCACGAGAAGCTTGAGCTGCTGTCGGTCATAGGCGCCCAGCGGCTCTGACTCCCCTGCCTGCCACGTCGGGGTCCGCCACATTGAACGGGAACGGCCGGTTGCGTAACCAGGTGACCTGATGGCCGGCAGGCCGGGCCGCATCATCGCCGTGTCCACCTGTCCACCGGGTCATCACCGCGGACGGCGGCCTTGGCATCGTCCGATCGTGATCAGATCCGGGAGCCGATCCGGGCCATGACGCCCGCGAGGCGTTCGTCGGAGAGCTTCATCGCGTAGTCGGGATCGTTGGCCGGCCTGCTGGTCGCGTTCTCGTGGTACGCGCGCACGGCCTGTTGCAGCCGTGGGCCGTCCCGCAGGCGTAGCGCCTCCACGATCTCGGCGCGCACGTCGGCGAGCGACCCGGTCCATTCCCGCCACATCTCCACGGATTCCGGGAACAGTTCGAGTTCGACCTCGACCAGCACCCGGATCAGGAACTCGCTGATCATCGACAGCAGCGGCTGGTGCGCCGAACCGGCCAACGCACGCAGAAACGTCTGGACACCGTGCAGGATCTCGTCGCGGTCGTGTCCATTGAGGATCGTGTCCCGGCCCGTTGCCAGCAGGTGCAGGTCCTCTTCGGTCGCGTTGCGCACGGCAAGCTCGGCGGCGCGCAGATTCAGCACGGCCAGCAGTTCGATGATCTCCGCGACCGTCGTGTGCTCCAGTTGAACCGCGGTCGCCAGCGAAAGGGCCACCACATCGCCCGGCCGGGCGGTGACGTAGGTGCCGCTGCCGTGCCGAGCCTCGACCAGGCCCATCGAGGCCAACGCCCGAATCGCCTCGCGCGCCGTTGGAGCGCCGACGCCGAAGTGCTCGGCGATCTCCCGCTCACTGGGCAGCCGGGAACCACGCGGCAGCTCGCCGCGGGCGATCTGGTCCCGCAGGCTCTCGATGATCAGCTCGGCAGCGCGAGCGCGATCCCGGACAGGTTGTACCGGTCGTAGCGCTGCAGGGGCTGGCCTGAATGCAGTCACCAGGTGACTATAACCGCAGTTGAAGTTGGTATGCACGGTGTAGACAAGATCCTTTTGAAAAAGACACCAAGAGACATTGACACATGGTGTCTGCCAGCTACCGTAGAGGGATCCACCAACGACGGAGGGCCCCGATGACGCGGACCTTTGCCTCATGCGCAGCGCTGCTCACAGCCGCCGTGTTGATCGCCGGATGTGGCTCCTCGACCGCCCAGACAACCCAGCCCGACTCGCACGGACTCGTGCACATCTCCGTCGGCGTCAGCCCGACGACCGCATCGATCGCCGTCTACCTCGCCCAGCACGAACAGGCCTTCACCACCGCCGGACTCCAGGTCGACCTCTCCACCATCCAGTCCGGCGCCGAAGCCGTACCCCGTCTGCTCAACGGCTCACTGGACATCGCACTCGGCGACGCGGTCGGCACCACACAGTCCGCGGGCAACGGCGTGCCGCTGCGGATCGTCGGCGTCGCAACGGTCGCGCCGACCACTCCCGACAAGGACTACTCCGCCATCGTGGCCGCGCCCGGCAGCCACATCGCCGGGGCCGCTGCCCTCAGCGGTCGCACGATCGCGGTGAACCAGCTCAACGGCATCGCCGAACTGACAGCGAAAGCCGCGATCGATGCCCTGCACGGCAACAGTGCCAAAGTGAAGTTCATCGAACTTCCCTTCTCGCAGATGGCCGCCGCGGTGAAAGCGGGCCGGGTCGACGCGGCGCTGATCGCCGAGCCGTACCTGACCCAGGCCAAGGACGAGGGCCTGAGCTCGGTCTTCGCCCCGCAGGCGTACGCGCTCCCCGGCCTGCCCACCACGATCATCGTCGCCGCCGGCAACTATGCCGCCCAGAACTCGGCGACCATCACCAAGTTCCTCGACGTCATCTCCGCGGCGGGCACCAAGGCAGACAACGATCCTTCGGCAGGTCGCGCCGTCGCCGGATTCACCCAACTGCCGCCGAACGTGCTGAACGCGATCACGCTGCCGGTCTACGCCGAGCACGCCGCGGACAACTCCGGAATGAACCAGCTCATCACCTTGATGAACAAGTACGCCATGCTCGCCCACCAACCCGACCGCGCGGCCCTGCTCGGCGGTTCGACCAAGGCGACGTCATGACCACCCTCTCCCCCGGGATGTCCCCGACGTCGACACGCGTCCGATCGGCCACCGCCCACCCAAGAATCGCGCGGCGCGCCATCGCCCTGGTGGTCGTGGCCGCCTGCTGGCAACTCGCCGCTACGGCCCTCGGTCCCGACACCCTGCCCGGCGTGTGGCCTTGCCTGTCCGCGTTCGGCGCGACATTGGCCACCGCGCCCTTCTGGCTCGCCGTCGGCCAGACCGCGCTGAGCACCGTGACCGGACTGGCCATCGCCGTGGTGGTCGCGGTCCCGCTCGGGTCGGTGATCGGTTCCTACGCCGTCGTCGACCGCAGCACCCGCCTCACCGTCGACGTGCTGCGCACGATTCCGCCGATCACCCTGCTGCCCTTGGCATTGCTGCTCTACGGGCCGACGCTGCCGATGTCGCTGGTGCTGGTCTGCTACGGCGCCTTCTGGCCGATGCTGCTGCACAGCGTTTACGCGATCCGCGACGTCGAACCACTCCAGCGGGACGTCGCGGCCGCCTTCGGCCTGCCGGCGCGAGTGCGGTGGGGATCGCTGATCCTGCCCAGCGTGCTGCCTCTGGTCCTGGTCGGCATCCGGGTATCGGCAACCATCGCGCTGCTGATGTCCATCGCCGCCGAGCTCGTCGGCGGCGCGCCCGGAGTCGGCGCGCAGATCACCGCCGCCCAACTGGCCGGCAACTCCGTCGCCGCCTACGTCTACGTCATCTGCGCCGCCCTGCTCGGCGTCGGCATCAACAGCCTCACGCGAGCGCTGGAACGCCGGATCATCTCCTGGCACCCCTAGGTCCGCACCGCACGGGGAGCGTCGACATGAGCCGCCGACTCGGAAAACTGTGCCTCGAACTATGGCTGCCCGTGCTGGCCCTGTTCGCCTGGTGGTTCGGTTCGGCCGGCAGCACGTCCATCTTCTTCCCGCCGTTGAGCGCCATCGTCTCGGACACCAAGCGGCTGTGGCTGTTCGACCACACCTGGTCCGACCTCCTACCCAGCCTGGCCAACCTCGCTATCGGCTACGCGCTCGCCGTCGCCATCGGCATCGCGGCCGGACTCGTACTCGGCTCGCTGCCCCGGGTGCTCGACACGGTCGAACCCGAACTGGAGTTCTTCCGCGCGGTACCGGCCGTGGCGCTGCTACCGGTGGCCGTCATCCTGCTCGGCCTCGGCGACGGCATGCGCATCAGCGTCATCGCCTTCGGTGCCGTCTGGCCGGTGCTGATCAACACCCTCGCGGCCGTCTCCGGAATCGACCCGGTACAACGCGACGCGCAGGACGCCTTCCGTCTACCGGCTACGACCCGTCTGCGGATCCGGCTCGGCGCCGCGACACCGCAGATTCTCGCGGGCGCCGGGTCAGCTTGTCGGTCGCGGTCGTGCTGATCGTGGTCAGCGAAATGGAAGGCGCCGATCGAGGCATCGGCAACTTCCTGCTCGCCGCCCAGCGGTCCTTCGCCCTGACCGACATGTGGACCGGAATGGTCGTTCTCGGCATCGTCGGCTACCTGCTCAACCTGGCATTCCGGCGGGTCGAACGCCTGCTGCTCCGCCGCTATCCGCCCGCCCGCAGCGGTCCATTGGAGGCACGGTGAACGCGCACCCGTTCGTGGACGTGCACGACGTCGGCCACGACTATCCCCGAGGCAAAACTATTCACCGCGTACTGGACAAAGTCGGTTTCACCGCAGCACACGGCGAAGTCGTCTGCATCGTCGGCCCATCCGGCGTCGGCAAAACCACTCTGCTGCGCTCCATCGGCGGCCTGCAACGCCCCACCCGAGGCCAGGTCACCATCAACGGTGCGGCGCTCGATGGCCCCAGCAGCCTCGTCGGCCTGGTCTTCCAGGACTACAGCCGATCCCTGTTCCCCTGGCTGTCGGTGCTCGACAACGTCACCCTCCCGCTGCGCGGCCGCTGTTCCCGCGCCGAACGAACCCAACGCGGCCGCGACGCGCTGCGCGAGGTCGGCCTCCTCGACGCCGAGACCAAACGACCCTGGGAACTCTCCGGCGGCATGCAACAACGCGTCGCCATCGCCCGCGCGCTGGTCTACCAACCGGCCGTGCTGCTCATGGACGAACCCTTCGCCTCCGTCGACGCGCAGACCCGGGCCGGCCTCGAAGACCTCGTTCTGCGGGTGCGGGCCGACCTCGACCAGACCGTCATCCTGATCACCCACGACATCGACGAAGCGACCTACCTCGCCGACCGCGTCATCGTCCTGTACGGCTCCCCCGCGTCCGTGATCGCCGAGATCCCCGTCCCGCTCGGCACGGAACGGGACCAGGTCACCACCAGATCCACCCCGGACTTCGCCCAGTTGCGGGCCGAGGTCCACCAGTTCGTCCGCCGTGGCCAGCAGCCAACCCCTCACCACCACATCAACACCAGGGAGCAGCCATGCGCTTCGTGACATATCAACACGACGGCCGTGCCGAACTCGGCGTCCGGACCACGGAAGGCATCGTGGCCACCGGGTACCCCGATCTGCGCGAGTACCTCGCGGCAGGTGAGAGCGCCACCACCGCGCTCCAACGCCTGCTCGCGTCCGGCCCAGCGACCGTCCAGCCCGATCGGATGCTGAGCCCGATCCCCGATCGTGCCCAGCTGATCTGTGTCGGCGGCAACTACTCCGACCACTTGGCCGAGGCAGGTCTCGCGCCGACCGAGCCGGTGTACTTCCCCAAGGTCTGGTCCGCACTGCTCCCACCCGGCCCGCCACTACGGATGCCCGAGCCGACCAGCCTGCTCGACTACGAGGTCGAACTCGCCATCGTCATCGGCCGCACCGCCCGGCACATCGCCGCCGCCGACTACCTCGACTACGTGCTGGGCTACACCGTCGTCAACGACATCAGCGCCCGCGACGTGATGATCCGCGAGCACATGCAGATCATGCTGTGCAAGAGCGCCGACGGCTTCCTGCCGATCGCCGAGGAAATCGTCACCGCCGACGAGGTCGACCTCACCGACAACGCCCTCACCTGCACCGTCAACGGCGAACTACGCCAGAAGTCCACAGTGGACCAGATGCTCTACCGGATACCCCACCTGCTGGAACTCCTCACCCGCTACGTCACCCTCTCGCCCGGGGACCTGGTCACCACCGGCTCCCCCGGCGGCTCCGCGATGGGTCGCGGCCCGTCCGCGTACCTGGGCCCCGGCGACGTCGTCATCGCCTCCGTCGAGGGCGTCACGTCGGTCACCACCACCGTTGCGGAAGCCCTGGCGTGACAGCACCTCTCACCAGCCTCCTGCGGGAGCCGTCGACACGGGGCTTCGGCGAACGACTCCTCCTGCCCGGCACGATCGGATACGAGAACGCCTGGCGAATCTGGAACGGCGCGATCGACCACCGGCCGGCCGCCATCCTCCGCTGTGCCGACACCGCCGACGTCGCGGCAGTCGTCCGGTTGGCCCGGGGAAACCAGCTCCCACTCTCCATCCGCGCCGGTGGCCACCAGGTAGCGGGCGCTGCGGTGATCGATGACGGCATCGTCGCCGACCTGAGCGGAATGCGGGCCGTCGAGGTCGACCCCGAGCAGCAGACCGTGAGCGTCGGTGGTGGCGCGCTGCTCAGCGATCTCGACCGGGCCTGCGACCGTCACAGCGTCGCGGTCCCGGCCGGCGTCGTCTCGCACACCGGGGTCGGTGGCCTCACCCTTGGCGGCGGCATCGGCTGGCTGTGCCGGAGCAGGGGCCTGACCTGCGACTCGCTGGTCGCGGCGACCGTCGTCGACGCGCGCGGCGAGGTGCTGGAGGTATCCGCGCTGACGCAACCCGACCTGTTCTGGGCGCTGCGTGGCGGTGGCGGCAACTTCGGCGCCGTCACCCGCTTCGTCTTCCGCACCGCGCCGATCGGGCCGGTCGCCTACGGCCTGCGCGTCGTCGACCTCGACAACGCATCCGCCGTGCTGGCCCGATTTCACCTGATCGAAGACGAACTGCCGCGCGAGCTACAGGTCATCCTGAAATTCCAGCGCTTCGCCGGCCACGACGTCGACGCCGACCCGTGCGCGAACCCCGTACTCACCATCGAATGGCTGTGGTCAGGCCCAACGGACCAGATAGAACAAGTCTCCGCGCTGATGACCTTTGGACAGGGCGAGCAAGCCGTGCGAAACCGCAGATTCGCCTCGGTCCAGTCCCAACAGGACCACCGCTTTCCCCACGGCCGCAACTACTACCTCAAACCTGGCCACCTCACCCACCTCGACGACGACACCGTCGCCATGATGGTGGACGCGATGCGGCGCGCACCCGAGGGCGACCAGCAGATCGAAGTGATGCCGCTCGGCGGCGCCATCGCCGACGTCGACGAAGCTGCCACCGCCTTCCCCCGGCGAGACGCCCGCTTCGCACTCAACGTCACCGGCGGCTGGCAAAGCGACTCCGGTGACGACCGAGTCAACTGGGCTCGCAGCACCCACGCCCAGCTCACCAAGGGCGGCCGCAGCGCCTACATCAACTTCGTCGGCGCGGACGGACCATCCATCGAGGACATCTACGGCGTCGAGAAGGCCGACCGCCTGCGCGCGGTCAAGCAGCGTTACGACCCGGACCAGGTATTCAACACAGCGCTACCGATCACGCCCAGGTATTCCCAGCTGTAACGACGGTCAGCACCCGAAGCGCACTCCAAGTCTCGATAGCGGCGCGGGCGATCGTGAACCGACCGCAGGTTGGCCGGCCGGCTCGTTTCGTGTCAGATCGTGCGGTCGAGCTGAGTAACGTGTACCGGTTCGGCACGACTGGTGATGTTGAGCGCGAACAGTACGTCCGGATGTGCGCGCAGGTGATAACCGGGTAGCTCAAACCGGCTACTGTTCGGATGGGCCACCGCCACGCCGGCGGTCACCCAGCTCGCGGTGTCGGATGTCAGTGACATCGGTGAATGCGGGGACGAGTTGAAGGGCGTGTTGTCGGCCGCGAGCACATCGTCGTCGCGTTCCAGGATGTGATCTCGAACGAGGTTTACCAGAGCCGCCGCGGTTGCCGCAGTGAGAGGCGTACCTGCTGCCGCCGCGGCGGTGAGCTGGATCCGCGTGTCGGTCGAGAGAATGTCAGCCCGCAACGTGACGAGGAGATCACGGTTGGCATCGGGATCTATCTGCAGCCGTCTGCCCAACCCCGCGTAGATCCGGGCCAGCTCATGCGCGCTGGCCCGAACTCGGTCGACGGTCCAGCCCAACGCATCGGCGATGGCCACGACGGAAAGCGGGCCGTAGGCGGTGATCCAGTACACGATCGTGTCGGCGTCGCCAGTGGGGCACACCGAGGACGCTGATCACCTTTCGTGAAGCGAACTCATGGGGATGGTCGACGGAAGGGTTGTTTCCTGAAACGATCCTCGCCGAGGGTAGTTCGCATCCGCCCGCCGGCCTTGGGTCGGCGGGCGGATGCCCGCAAGCGGCGGCGGGGAGGGTCTAGCAGTGGATCTGCAGATTCGCATCGAGGGGGGCTCGGTCAAGGACTACGTCGAGTTGACCGGCGTGCTGAACGGCAACCGCGACTTCCGCGGCCGGGTCCGCCAGGTCACCGGTCCGCCCGTGGACGGGACGCTGGGCGGAGACTGGGTTGAGATGCTCACGGTCGCGGTCGGCTCCGGCGGCCTTAGCGTCACCCTGACCAACTCGCTGAACAAGTGGCTGGAGACTCGGTCCACTGGTCTGGTCGCCAAGGTCACCGTCACCGCGAAGGGTCGCACCGTGCGGCTGCGGGCACGCGACGCCAACGCCGAGGCCGTGCAACTGCTCGGCGAGATCCTGCATGACACCGATGAGCGGTGAACCCGTCATACCGCCCGGCTCACGGGCGGTCCTGATCGGCGTCCCCCACTACCAGGACAACAGATACCGGTCATACGCGGCCGTCGGCAACAGCGTCGATGGCATGTACCGGCTACTGGTCGAGTCCGGGCTCTGCGGCTGGCGCCGGGAACAAGTCGAGAAGATCACCAATCCCACCAACGCCGGTCGGCTCATGGGCTGGCTGCGTCAGCTGGCGGCCGAGACCACCGGGGGGCTGCTGCTGTACTTCGTCGGCCACGGCCAGCCCAGCGAGCACACCGGCGAGCTGTGCCTGGCCATCGCCGACACCGACTACGCCAACCCGGACTCGACCGGCCTGGAGTACACCAAGATCAAGCGGATGCTCCACGGCGGCACACCGGCCACCACCAGGATCGCGATCCTGGACTGTTGCTACTCCGGGACGGTCGTCGGGCTGGGACCAGATGACCTGGCAGGCCAGAGCAACTGGGCGGGCGCCTATACCCTCACCGCCGCCGACGGCGACGAGCGCGCCCAGGTGCCGCCCGACGACCAGGGCGACCCACGCACCGCGTTCACCGGCGAACTGCTGGACCTACTGACCCTCGGGATCCCAGGCTGCCCGCCGGACCTGACCCTCGGGGCGATCTTTCCCCGCCTGCGGCAGCGGCTGGCAGCCAAGGGGCTACCTCGCCCCAACCAGCGCAGCGACGACTCCGCGGCCGCGTTCGCCCGCAACGCCGTCCATGTCGTGCCCACGCGACCGACCCGGCCTACCCAAAGCCGGATCAGGCTGAAAACGCCGTCGCTCAACGCGGCGATGCAGACCCCGGAAGCCGACAGTCAGCAGCAATCCTACACGGTGTGGAACACATGCGGCGCGAGAGCGCAGGAACCCAGCCCCTCGGCCCCCGACCGGCCAGCAATTCCCTGGATAGACCTGGCATCATCAGGGCGGTTGGATCAACGGGATCGCCACCAGCGCATTCCGTCGTATACCGGCTGAGCCCGAGACAGCGAACGTACGTGCTATCCATATCGATCGCTGCTCTGGTCTGCCTCGGTCTGGTCGCGATTGGGATGGTTCTGTCGCTCGGCGGGGTTCTGTCAGTCGGCGGTTCACAAGCCCATAACATCTTTACCCTGGCCCTGAACCTGTTCGGCGGGGCAATCATGGTAAGGATCCTCGTGCTTCACTTGAACAGGCAGCTGGTCCTGACGCGGGACGGCATCCGGATCCGAGGCGGGAAATCTGCGTCAATTCAGTGGAGTGAGGTCCGGTCAGTACTGGTCGAGAAGGCTGGACCCAATGGGCGCCACGTGCGGTTCGTGCTCGCAGACAGATCCATGATATCTCCGGTTCCGGTGAACGTCTGGACGATGCGGGACCGCGAGTTCGACCAGAAAGTATTGACAATTCGGGAATGGCATGCCCACTTCGGCTCTCCCTGAACCGTGGTGGCCCGGAAGGCGGTACTAAAGCCCTGGCGACACCGCAGTTCGCAGAACTGTCACAACTGGCCATTTATGAGAATCACGGTGCGCGGCAATCGTTGGTTGGGGTGAGTGCCCGTGTCATATCGCCATCGATCGGGGCGCTGGGGCGCCTCCGTCGTGACCATCTCCGTAGGTGTGCCAGGCCGCCGCGCACCGCCATGGTCAGCGGTCGGGCGAATTTCTGTGGCCGGCGAGCAACATGATGAGTTGAGACATCTATCCCGTTGCGCGAAGCGGCATTTCATGACCTATTCCAGGGGCCGGTACGGTCGGATTCATGGAGCGGAGTTTTCAGACAGCCGAAGAGTTGGCGGCCGCGTTGCGTGCCGGTGAAGTGACCTCGGCGGAACTGACCGATGAGGCGATTGCCCGTATCGAGCGCGACGACAAGGTGATCAACGCGATCTGTGTGCCGGACTTCGACCGTGCGCGGGCTGCCGCGCGCGGGGCCGACCAGGCGCGCGCTCGCGGCGAGGACCGGCCGCTGCTCGGTATTCCGGTGACGGTCAAAGAGTCCTACAACATGGCTGGGCTGCCCACGACCTGGGGTATGCCGCAACACCGGAACTATGTGCCGCCCGAGGACGCGGTACAAGTGTCGCGGCTCAAGGCCGCGGGCGCGGTGGTGCTGGGTAAGACCAATGTGCCCTTGGGGCTGCAAGATATCCAGAGCTTCAACGAGATCTACGGCACCACCAACAATCCGTGGGATCACGATCGCACGTCGGGTGGATCCTCCGGTGGATCAGCGGCGGCTCTGGCGTCCGGGTTCGGTGCGCTGTCCATCGGCTCCGACATCGCCGGTTCGCTGCGCACCCCCGCGCATTTCTGCGGCGTCTACGCACACAAGCCGACGCTCGGGCTGGCGGCGGCCCGTGGCATGGTCGCGCCGTCGGCACCGGCATTGCCGGTCGACCTCGACCTCGCCGTCGTCGGTCCAATGGCGCGCACCGCCCGCGACCTCACGCTCCTGCTCGACGTCATGGCCGGACCGGACCCGCTGACGCACGGTGTGGCCTACGACGTGACGCTGCCGCCCGCGCGCCACGAGCGGCTCGGCGACTTCCGGGTCTTGGTCGTCGACGAGCATCCGCTCATTCCGACCGGGTCCACGGTGCGGGCGGGCGTGAACCGGGTGGCCGACGCGCTTGCCGACGGCGGCGCCCGCGTCGAACGGCACACTCCGCTGCTGCCCGATCTGACCGAAGCCGCCATGCTCTACACGCAGCTGCTGTTCTCGGGCTCTGTCGCACGGTTTCCTGTCGACGCCTACGAGCAGCTGCGGACCCGCGCCGCCGGGCTGAGCGCGGACGACCAGAGTCTCGACGCGACGCGGCTGCGCGCCATGGTGTTCAGCCACCGCGACTGGATCGAGGCGAACTACCGTCGCGACCTCCACCGTCACGGCTGGCGGCAGCTGTTCGCCGAGTTCGATGCCGTGGTGTGTCCGATCACGCCGACTCCCGCGTTCGGCCACGACCACAACCCCAATCTGCTGGACCGCCGGATCGACATCGACGGCGTCGCCTACCCGTACTTCGACCAGCTCGTCTGGGCTGGTCTGGCCACCATGCCCGGCCTGCCCGCCACGGCCATACCAGCGGGCCGGTCCCCCGAGGGCCTGCCGGTGGGAGTGCAGCTCATCGGCCCGATGTTCGAGGACCGCACCCCGCTGCGGCTGGCCGAACTGCTTGAGCAGAAGATCGGCGGCTTCCAGCCGCCGAGGTAGGGCGTACTACAGGGGTGTCCGTCGAGGATGGGGTGCGGATCACGAGCGAGGGCTGGGGCCTGGCGCTCGCGGCCTGGCACGCGGGACCGGCCATGCCGGCTGTCCGGTCGCCTCGACAGCCGGATCGTGTTCGCATCAGACGCGAATCTGTCGCGTCTGATGCGAACACCGAAGGTCCACCAAGGATGTCGTCTTTCCACTGACCAGCGGGAACAACCGCCACGGTCCCTCTCTGGTGTATTCGGTCCCAGGATCGTTCGGTAAAACGAACGTCAAGTTCACTAAGTCGACAGTTTGATATAGTGAACGTATGGTTCATTCGATCGAGCCTCTTCGGGTAGGTACACAGGTCAGTGCTTATCTCGAAGGCACGCTGCGCGCAGTGGCGGCGGTCGCTGACGGTCTGCCGGTCTTCACGCGGTGCCGCGCCGACGGGCCGCACCTGGATGCGCTGCACGCCGCCCCGTGCGTGGGCACGCACGTGCGCAGCCTGGGCCACGTTGTGCTGCCGACGCCGACGGTCAAGAAGGGCCGTATCCGCGTGTCCTACACCGCAACCCACAGGAGTCGCTGATGACGCCCTCGTCGTCCGGCCGCCAGCCAGTCAGCAGTACCGCCGCCGCGGTCGGCGCGAAGATCCGCCTGCGCCGCCAGCAGCGCGGCATGAGCGCCGCGGAGATGGCCCGGCGCGCCGGGCTGAGCAAGGCCACGCTGTCGCAGTTGGAAGCCGGCAACGGCAATCCGACGATCGACACCTTGGACGCGATCGCGATCGCCCTGCGTATCCCGATCGCGGACCTGCTGGCACGCGACGCCGACACCGGGCCGGTCTTCCGTCCCGGCACCGACATCGAGCCCGGCGAGGTCTCCAGGGAACTGCTGCGCCGGATCAGCAGTGGCAACAGTCTGGAGATCTGGCGGCTGCGCATTCCACCCGAGACGGAGCTGGCCGGCGTCCCGCACGCCACCGGCACGATCGAACACCTGCTCATCGCCACCGGCACCGTCACCGCAGGCCCCGTCGACGTCCCGCAGGATCTGGGTCCCGGCGACATGCTCGCCTTCGCCGGGGACGCCCCGCACTTCTACCGCACCGGCGCCGAGGAAGTGGACATCACCGTCGTCTTCGCCTCCCCCATCAGCACCTGAGACCAGCGACGACAAGGAAGAACCCCATGAGCACCACCCCCATCACCACCACCCCCTCCGGCCGTGCCTTCATCAGCGACAACATGGCCGGGGCATCCCCGCAGATAGCGCGGGCCGTCGCCGACGCGGCCGCCGGGCAGGTCCTGCCGTATGGCAACGACCCCTTCACCGACAGCGCCCGCCGCAGGCTCGGCGAGATCTTCGGGCGGGCCGTCGACGTCTTCCCGGTCTCCACCGGGTCCGCCGCCAACGGCCTGAGCCTTGCCGCTCTGACCCCACCCTGGGGCAGCGTGCTGTCTCACCCCGACAGCCACATCAACCATGACGAATGTGGCGCTCCGGAGTTCTTCACCAACGGCGCCAAGCTTGTCGGTGTCCCCGGCCCCGACAGCAAGATCGACCCCGACGCGCTCCGGGCGGCGGTGCGCCGCAGGGCCGGTGACGTGCACAGCGTGCAGCCGTTCGCGGTGAGCATCAGCCAGGCCACCGAGAGCGGCAGCGTCTACACCCTGGAGGAGATCCGCCGCCTGTCGGCCATCGCCAGGGACGCGGGACTGCGGGTCCACATGGACGGCGCGCGGTTTGCCAACGCCCTGGACCATCTCGGCGCCAGCCCGGCCGAGATGACCTGGAAGGCCGGCATCGACGTGTTGTCCTTCGGTGCCACCAAGAACGGCGCGATGACCGCCGACGCCATCGTCTCCTTCGACCCCGCGCTCGCCACCGAGCTGGCCTTCCGCGCCAAGCGCGCCGGCCAGCTCGCCGCCAAGATGCGCTTCCACGCCGCCCAGATCGACGCGTACCTTACCGACGACCTGTGGCTGCACAACGCCCGGCAGGCCAACGCGATGGCCACCCGACTCGGCGACGGCCTCAAGGCCATCCCCGGCACCGGCCTGCTGGCCACGCCGCAGGCCAACATTCTCTTCTGCCGCCTGCCCCAACAGGTCACCGAAGGACTCCTCGCCGAGGGTTACGCCTTCTACCACGACCGCTGGGAACCGGGGACCGTCCGGTTCGTCACCGCCTTCTCCCACAGCGCCGAGGACATCGACCAACTCCTCGACGCTGTCCGCCGCCACAGCCGCTGACCGACGGCCGGAAACGTCTCGATCGCACCGACACCACGCGACCTCCGAGGTCGTGCGCGGCGGCTGGTCGGTCAGTGCAGCAGGGCGTGCAGTCCCGCGCCGAGCCGGGTGAGGTTGCCGGCGACCCAGGGCAGGGTCTCGGGTTCACTGGCAGCCAGTGCCGTCCACCGCTGCTGCGGGGTGTCGCCGTAGAGCAGGCTGGTCGCGATGCGCAGGGTCAGGGTGGTGTCGGGTTCGCCGAAGGCTCGGCCGGGCAGGGTCGCGATGCCGTGTTCGTCGAGCAGGGCGGTGGCCAGTGCGGTGCTGGTGGTGATGCCGCGCGCGGCGAGGTTGTCGGCGTGTGGGGTGAGGTCGGGATACAGGTAGAACCCGGCGGTCGGTGGCCGACAGGCCACGCCGAGGGCGGTGAGCTGGGCGTGGGCGGCGGTGGCGACGCGGGCGTGCAGGTGACGGGAGGTGGCGATGTGGTCGGTCACCTCGGGTGGATCGTCGAGGGCGTAGGTGGCGACGGCCTGCATCGGTGCGGCCAGGCTGGACCACAGTTCGCTGGCGATCCCGGTGAGCCTAGCGCGCAGCTGGGCGCCCCAGGTGTTGTCCGGGACGCGGGCGTAGCCGATCCGCCAGCCACCGAGGGCGAGGGATTTGCTCAGTCCGGAGGTGACGATGGTCCGCTCGGGCAGGTGGTGCGCGGCGGAGGGGGCGTTGCCGTGGTGGCACAGCGGCGCGTAGATCTCGTCGCAGATGATCGCAAGGCCGTGCTGGTGGGCGATCGCGCAGACCTGCCGTACCGCGTCGGCGGTGGCGACGGTGCCGGTGGGGTTGTCGGGGATGGTCAACACCAGCACGCCCGGTCGGGCCCCGGCGCTGCTCGCGTCGTGTAGGGCCGAGGCGAGCTGGTCCGGGTCGGGGACGCCGCCGGCGCCGGCGCCGATGGGCACGGTGAGTACCCGCCGACCGAGCAGGGCGGCTTGGGCGGCGTAGCTGACCCAGGCCGGTCGGGGCAGCACGATGTCGCCGTCGATCGCGGCGAGCAGCGCGAACAGCAGTGGTTTGCTGCCCGGTGCGACGATGATCTGCTCCGGTCCGGTGGCGACGTCGCGGCGGGTGAACCAGCTGGCGGCCGCGGCCCGCAGTTCCTCGGTGCCGGCGACCGGGCCGTAGGCGTTGCGGTCGGCGGCACCGGTCAGTGCGTCGATGAGTTCGGGCAGGACGGGCAGTCCCGCTTCGCCGAACCCGAGGTGCAGGATCTGCTGGCCGGCGCGGCGGCGGGCGGCCACGGCCTCGTCGATGGCGAGGGTCGCGGAGTGGTCCGGAGCGGAGTGGCCTGAGGCCGGGTGGTTCGGGGCCGGGTGGTCTGGAGCGGAGTGGTCTGAGGTGGGGCCGGCAACGTGGGTGCGGGTGGGCCGGGTCAACACGATCAAGTCCTTCTCACCGGTCGGATGCCGGAATGTCCTCACCCGGCCTGACGACCTCAGGCTGCCCGCTCCGCAGCGTCAGCAACAGCGCGTGAATGTGGTGGCTGGTGTAAGAAGAACTGATGCTGGACCTGCGCCGGTTGGACATCCTGGTTCGCTTCGCCGCCCACGGCAGCATCACCGCGGTGGCCGCCGAGCTGGGCTACTCGCCCTCGGCGATCTCCCAGCAGCTGGCGACGCTGGAACGCGAGGCCGGCCTCGCGCTGCTCGAACGGACCGCGCACAGCGCGTTCCTCACCGCCGCCGGCCAGGAGTTGGCCGCGCACGCCGGTCTCGTCCTCGACGCGGCGCAGACCGCGCAGAACCGGATGCGGGCCCGCGCCGGCACGATCGGCGGGCAGGTCACGGTGAGCTGCATTCCCGGTCTTGCCGTCGCCCTCGCGCCGAGGCTGGCCGCGTTGCAGCAACGCCACCCCGAGCTGGTGGTGATCGCCCGCGAGATCGGTTCGGTCGACGCGGCGGCCGCGGTCCGGCAGCGCGGCTGCGACCTGGCCGTCATCGACGACTGGACCCAGCACCCGCCCTCGGCGCCGGCCGGCCTGACCGCGACCCGGTTGCGTCACGAACAGGTGGTCCTCGCCGTTCCCGCCGAGCACCCGGCGGCCGAGGCGGCTACGCCGGTGTCGGTGGCGGCGCTGCGCGGGATCATCGAAGCCGCGACGCTGATCTGCGCGCCGGTCGGGCATCTCTCGCGCGGTGCGACCGATCAGCGGCTCGCCGCGATCACCGCGCGGCCCGCGCGCCGCTGGGAGTTCGAAGGGTTGCACGTCATCGCCGCGCTGGTCGGTGCCGGTGCCGGGACCGCGTTCCTGCCCGAGAGCATCGCCGGCAACCAGGCCGGTGTGACCGGTCTGCCGGTGGCGCCGGCCATGCATCGCCGCATCCTGGCCATGACCCGCGGCGCCACCGGCAACGATCCGGCGGTGGCCGCCTGCCTCGCCGCGGTCCGCGACGCCCTCGACGCGGGCTCATGACGTGGCTGCCCACTGGCACTGCGGTGAGGCCAGACCACATGCGGCAGGCCCCAGGTTGCCGGTGCGCGTGACGGTTCGACCACTGGCGTGGCGGCGAAAATGGGTTGAGCGGGCTGGCAAGGTTGGCACCATGGACTTCATCCCGCACCTGCGCCGCGAGTGTCTGGCGTTCGAGACCGCGGCCCGGCAGGTGGCCGGTGACGCGCCGATGATCTCGTCCTGCCCGGACTGGTCCATGGCCAATCTCGTCGCGCACCTCGGTTGGGTGCACCGCTTCGTCACGCACATCGTCGTCAACCGGCTGCGGGTGCGACCCGATGTCGCCGACCGGTCCTATCTCGGGCTTCCCGCCGGCGCGGAGGGTTGGCCGGGGCGGGCCGACGAGCGACCCTACCGAGGTCGGATACCGGCCGGCATGCTCGACTGGTTCGCCGAGGGCGCTGCGGCCCTCGCCGACGCCTTCGCCAGCACCGACCTCGCCACCGAGGTGGTCACCTGGTCGACGGAGCAGACCGTCGGGTTCTGGCTGCGCGCGCAGACCATCGAGGCCACCGTGCACCGCTGGGACGCCCAGCATGCCCTCGGCGCCGCCGAGGCCGTCGACACCGAACTGGCCCTCGACGCGATCGACCACGACCTCACCGTCGTGGTCGGGAAACGGCGCTCGCTGGGGTCGGCGTCGGCCGGTGCTGGCGAGCGGTACGGGTTCCGGCAGACCGACGGCGACCGGGCCTGGGTGGTCGAGTTCGACGGCGAGGACGTCCGGCTCCACCAACACCGCGGCCCCGAGGACCTGGCGGCGGACGTGGAACTGGCCGGCACCGCCTCCCAGCTGATGCTGTTCTGCTGGCGGCGGATCACCGCCGAGCAGCTCACCGTCCGGGGAGACCGGTCCCTGCTGGCGCGCTACGCCAGCCTGCTGCCCGACGTGTGACCCGCGCACACCCAACTGCGGTCCGGGCCGACGAACGACCCGGACCGCCGTGCCGGCGCGAGATCAGTGCTTGACGAGGGTGGCCACCGCGATGTGCGGCCAGTCGATGCCCAGGAAGTTCAGGATCACCGTCTGCGTGTACTGCAACTGCAGGAAGTGTCCCTCGCCGTCCTCGCGCTGCACCTTCTCGATCCAGAAGATCGCGTTCATCCGCGTCGCGTTCGCGTTCTTCACGGTGAACGGCATGTTCTCGATCCCACCCGCGAGGCCACCGATCGGGGTCGTTGTGTCGATCACCAGCACCGTGGTCTCGACGATCTTCTGGTTCTTGATCGCCTCGGTGAGCACCAGGTTCGGGTTGGCGATCGACCCGACCGGGACACCGGGCGGCAGCGGCGTGGTGGTGAACGGATCGAGATACGCGCCGGTGACCGGCTGCCCGGCCGTCGGACCCGAGGCCTGCGTCGGGGTCGAACTGACCGGCTGGATCCGCGGGCCACCCTCCACGGTCGTGCTGGTTCCCTGAGCGAGCAGCGAGTCGCCGTGCGGGATGGTAGCCAGCCGCACCACGCTCGCGTCCGCGACCGGATCGGTCGTGGCCGGCACGTTCAGCCAGATCCCCGGCTCCAGGTGCAACGCGCCCTTGGTGACCGCGTCACTGATCTGCTGCAGATAGTGCACGCCGAGGAAGAAGATGTCCGGCTGGCCCGAGCCCCGGTTCGGGATCGGCGCACCGATCTCGGTGAAGGTCAACGACTCGTGCGTCTCGTTGAGTTCGAGAAAGAACGGCTTGTTCTGCGAGAAGTCCGGCCGGGAGATCAGATTGAAACCCGTACCGAACCAGATTCCCGGCAGTTCGGCGAGCGGACCGAGCAGCGGCCCGGTTTCCTCGGCGGGCGCACTGGCCCGAAAAACGGCTGTCATCACAAATCCC
This sequence comes from Pseudonocardiaceae bacterium, assembly GCA_036268955.1. Lineage (GTDB taxonomy): Bacteria > Actinomycetota > Actinomycetes > Mycobacteriales > Pseudonocardiaceae > CAJCJE01. The sequence continues at coordinate 32,902 of DATATE010000046.1, read as the reverse complement.
CTTGTTTGTGTGTGTCCTGCACCTGGAGAAACGAGATCCACCAACAACGCGCACCGCGTCAGCTGACCGAAAGCGGTGCGGTGCCCGCGAGTTCCCTCGGCTCGGCAACCGAATCCGCGGCGGCACTCGCGGTCGGTACGGCGGCCGAGGCGGCCTCCCGCGCACGACGCCGGACCTGCATGGACACCACCAGCACCGCGGCCAACAGAATGATGTCCTTGAACACGTACTGGCCCATCAACGTCGGTGCGTGATACGGCCCGCTGAACAGCTGCCCGGTCAGCAACACCAACGGTGACAGAATCGCCAACGCCCACACCGCCAGCGGATAAATCATGAACCGCAGACCCCACCCGGTGATCAGCGACAGCCCGATAATGCCTTCCACCGTGGCGAACAGAATGAGCGTGACATGATCGGGCATCAACCCGAAGGTCAGGATCCGATTGACCGCGAGGACGATGCCCTGCGCCGGGCTGACACCCGGAAAGTACTTCAGCACACCGAATCCGAAGATCACCACTCCCATGGCGATCCGCAGCACGGTGATGCTGTGACGCTCCAGCCAGCGATCGACCGCCGCCTGGAACTCCGATCTCCCCCGAACAGTGTTGTTCCTCATCATTCCCCCGTGAATGAACCATCCCGAACGAACCCCGCCACCGTGAACTCGAGGTGACGTGACGTCGAGCTGGAGTTGTGCCGCAGCCAGGTTCCCCGGTGCGACACCCTGACAAGTGACCCCTCGGTTATCAGGATGCGCGAACCGCCGACCAGATACCACCGGAGCGACAATGTCACTCCTTCGAGCAGTCCGGCCGGTACTTTCGGGCCGTCGAAATCAACCGGGAACAACCAGGTCGCGACACGGAACTCCCCCGAATGTATCGATGATCTCCGCTGAACAATGTTCGCCGAAACGACCCTGACCTGCCGGTATCCGCCCTGTGGTCAGGTTCTTCGACAGTGGGACGCATTCTTGATGACGCAACCAACGGGTGGGCCGCGCGCCGACACCGAATGACCAGACAATACGCGGAACCGGCCGCCAATACCGGTCCCCGCCGAGTACGTGTTTATCCCCCGAACCCGCATGATCACGTTCCCCCGTGATGTGAAGCATCCCCGATAAAGTGAAGACGTGCCGTGACGCCAAAAGTTCCCGCCCAAGGAATGTTTTCCGCACCGAAACCATTCGATGACCGTCCGTGCGCACCGGCGGCCCCACTCCTCGACCACGGTCCGAGGAAAGCCGCCAGGGGAAGCCGTCGCGTTATTCGGATGACCGAGACGTCGACCGGCGCTACCCTCAGCGGTATGCGCTTCGGTTGACTTGGTTGACACTCGCTTCCCCGGCCGGCCCGGCCACTGGTCCGGCGCGCACTGTGCTGCGCGCTGCTGGCCGAGGCGGTCCCGATCTATCCGCTGTACTCGCTGCTGTTCGCGGCCAGCGGCCTGGACAGTGCGCGGATCTCCGCGCTGTTCGTCATCTGGTGCGTCGTCGGCATCATCGCCCAGATCCCGACCGGCGCGGTGGCCGACCGGTTCTCCCGACGCGGCGCGCTGGCCATGGCCGGCGTCCTGCAGGGCGGCGGATACGCGGTCTGGACGGTGTTCCCGCACTTCACCGGATTCGCCGCCGGGTTCGTGCTCTGGGGTGTCGGCGGCGCGCTGTTCACCGGTTCGATGGAGGCCCTGCTCTACGACGGCCTGCGCGCGCTCGACGCGCAACGCCACTACCCGACGGTGTGGGGCGCGGTCACCGCGACCGGCATGCTCGCCCAGCTGCCGGCCGCGCTCGCCGCCACCGTGCTGTTCGCCGAGGGCGGGTTCCGGTTGGTCGGTTGGGTCAGCGTCGCCGGCTGCACGGTCGCCGGCCTGCTCGCGCTGCGCCTGCCCGAAGCGCCACACGGGCCGGCGCCGACGCAGACCCACGAACCAGCCGAGGACACCGAGGCCGACCAGGACCAGGTCGCGCCACCGGTCGGCGGTTACGTCGCGACGCTGCGCGCCGGCATCCGGGAGGCGATCGGGCTGCCCTCGGTGCGGGTCGCGATCCTCGCCGTCGCCCTGCTCGTCGGGTTCGACGGCCTTGAGGAGTACTTCCCGCTGCTGGCCACCGACTGGGGTATCCCGACCGGCGCGGTGCCGCTCGCGGTGGTGGGCATCCCGCTGCTCGGCGCCGCCGGTGCCGCGCTCGGCGGGGCCGCGAACCGGTGGCCGGCCGCCGTACTGGGTGGGCTGCTCGCGGTCGCCTTCGCCCTGTTCGGCATCGCGGGCCTGCTGCACGTCCCGGCCGGGGTGGCGGCGATCGCGGTCGGCTACGGGCTGTACCGGTTGATCGAGGTGGTGGCCAGCGGTCGGCTGCAGGAACGCATCGACGGCGCCCGCCGCGCCACCATCACCTCGGTCGCCGGTCTGGGTGCCGACCTCGGCGCGATCGCGCTGTACGCGGTCTGGCCACTGGGCCGGCTCACCACCGTCGCCGTGCTCGGTCTGCTCGTCGCCGTCGCGCTACCCCGCTGGCTGCGCCCACCCACGCCGCCACGGCGGCATTAGCGGAAAGCGGCCCTTCGCAGACGAGGGGTGTAGTGCCTGTCGATCGATCCTCACGCACTTCAGAGTGCCTTTTGTAAGCCCTCTCTTACTCACTCATGATGGTGTTACGCACTACTAGTGAGGTGAGCAAGATGGTTGAGCAGCTAACGCAATCAGAGGGGTCGCGGGTCGTCATCGAGGTCTGGTCCGACCTGGGCTGCCCGTGGTGCTACGTCGGAAAGCACCGACTCACGGCCGCGATCGCGCAGCGCCCGGACGCAGATCGGTTCAAGATCGTGATGCGGTCGTTCGAGCTGGACCCGGGCGCACCACAGGAGCCGGAGACAAACGAGAAGAGCGTCATCCGTGCGCACGGCGGCACCGCCGCCGACGTCCTCCGGGCCGAGCGCCAGATGCAGGCGACTGCCCGCAAGGAGGGGCTCAAGTTCTCCCTGGACCGTCTGAACGCCAACACGTTCGACCTGCACCGCGTGGTCCAGTACGCCAACGACCAGGGCCGCGGGTTCGAGTTCTTCTCCGACATCCAGGACGGCTTCTTCGCCGGCACCCTCAGCCCCTACGCCCCGGACACACTCGCAGGCGTCGCGGAGACGGTCGGGCTGGACGGGCAGCGAGTCCGCGAGATCCTCGCGAGCAACGAGTACGCCAACCGCGTACGCGCCGACCGGACCGAGGGCCTTGAGCTGGGCGCGACCGGCGTCCCGTTCGTTGTCCTCGACCGCCGGGTGGCCGCCCCAGGCGCCCAGAAGGTCCCTGTCTACGGCCAGTTGCTGGAGCAGGTAGCCGGGCCCGTGCCGAGTGAGCGTGTGTCATGAACGAGGCGAAGGACGGGCTCGAGATCGTGACGACCCCCTCCAGCGGGGTGGTGCGATCCTGATACCGGAACGTGCTACATCGACACCGGCATCGACACCGACGACGAGGCAACGACCGTGGTGGCGAGCACTGAGCACCGACGGCTCAGCCTGCCGCCGCGCTGACCGGGGCCCTGTCTCGGCCGACTCCGGTGAGTTCGCTGGCCGCCCGGTTGCTGGCGATCTCACTGTGGTGGGTGGCGGCCCAACCGGCCATCGCCATCACCGCATTCATCAGGGACCGGCCCAGATCCGTCAGCTCGTACTCCACTCGCGGCGGGACCTCGGCGTACGGGGTCCGTGTGATCAATCCATCTCGCTCGAGGTTCTTGAGCGTCTGGGTCAGCATCCGCTGTGAGATCCCGGGAATGCTCGCCTGTAGTTCGGAGTAGCGCAGCGGCCCCCCGCCGAGCGTGCTGATGATCAACACGGTCCACTTGTCGCCGATCCGGCCGAGCACCTCGCGGATGAACGCGCTCTCGTCGGGCCATGCCTGACACGGCCCGACGATCCTCGTCGGTGTCGCCATCTCGTCCGCCTCCCGTTCGCATTCACCAGAATACAGGCCTCTCAGTCTGTTACCACACAAGCAGTAAGTAGCGGTCCAACTGAGCTCGCGGGGCGACCTCGCCGCGCGAGCACCGAAAGGAAACTCGCCATGCCCACCATCGCCATCGTCGGAGCCGGAGCCGGCCTCGGCCTGTCCATCGCCAAGGCATTCGGGGACAACGGATTCTCCGTCGCGCTCGTCGCCCGCACCCAGCAGAAACTCGACACCCTCGCCGCCGAGCTGACCGAGGCCGGGATCGAGGCCGCCGGCTTCGCTGCCGACGTCATGGACCCGGCCTCGGTCGCCGCCGCCTTCGACCGGATCAAGGAGCGCTTCGGAGCCGTAGACGTCCTGGAGTACTCGCCCGCCCCGCACACCCCCGTCCCCGGCCTGAGCAACCCAACCCCGCTGCAGGCGAGCAGAGCCAACATCCAGCCGCAGATCGACTACTACCTCTACGGCGGGATCGCAGCCACCGAGCAGGTGCTGCCCGCCATGATCGAGCGCGGCAGCGGCACCATCCTCTACACCACCGGCGGCACTTCCCAGGACCCGCTTGCCGGGCCCGCCGAGTTCACCACGACCACCATCGGCAGCGGTGCGCTGCGCAGCTACGCGTTGAAGCTGCACCAGGCGACCGAGGATACCGGCGTGTACGTCGCGCACGTCCCGATCTTCGCCTGGATCGGCACCGGCGGGCCCGAGACCCAGCCCGACACCATCGCTGCGCACTACTGGACCGCCCACACCACGCGCGACGGAGCCGAGCAGCCCTACGTCGCCCTGTGACAGGACGCTCGACCGGACAGTCGCAGCCGATCCAGCACTTCAACCTGACCAACTACATCGCGAGATCGCTGCTCGGGTGCGGCGGGTTCGGGCCGCAACTACACCTTCGATCGTGAAGAGCCCGGAAAGCTCGCCCAGCAAACCGGTCCGGTCGGGTCACAGCCAGCCGCGGGCGCGGGCGGTCCTGGCCGCCTCGATCCGGTTGCGTGCGCCGAGTTTCGCCATCGCACTGGAGAGATAGTTGCGTACGGTGCCCTCGGCGAGGAACAACCGGGCGGCGATGTCGGCGTTGCTGGCGCCCTCGTCGACCTCGCGCAGCAGTTCCCGTTCCCGATCGGTCAGCGGGTCGGCCGACTCCCACGCGGCCAGCGCCAACTCGGGGGCGACGACCCGTTCACCGGCGTGCACCCTGCGCAACGCGGTGGCGAGGTCGCCGATCGGGGCGTCCTTGAGGACATAGCCGGCGACCCCGGCCTCGATGGCGCGGCGCAGGTACCCGCTGCGGGCGAAGGTCGTCACGATCAGTACCCGCGTCGGGTCGGCCCGCCTGCGCAGTTCGGCCGCGACCTCAAGGCCGCTGCGGTGCGGCATCTCGATATCGGTGACCAGCACATCCGGCCGATGCGTCGTCACCGCGGCCAAGGCGTCGTTGCCGTCGGCGGCGGTGGCCACCACGGTGATGTCGGGCTGCAGATCCAGCAGGGACGCGAACGCGCCGAGCACCATGCCCTGGTCCTCGGCCAGCACCACCCTGATCGGCCGGATCGGTTCGCTCATCTCAGGTGGCCACTTCCAACGGGACGGTGATGGTGACCGTGGTGCCGGGCGACGTTGGTGACCGCCTCCCGCAATGCCAGCGCGAGTTCGTGTTCGGTGGAACTCAACAGGATCAGGTTCTCATCGCAGCTGATCCGCAGCCGCACACCGGTCCCGGACAGTGCCCTGCGGGCGGCGTCCAGTTCACTGCCGAGGGTGGCCCGCCGCCACCCGGCGACCGTGCCGCGCACCGCACCCAACGCCTCCCGTGCGTTGCGTTCGATCTCCTCGGCCTCCACCCTGGCCCGCCGAGGGTCGGTGAGGACGAGTTCCTTGGTGAGCTGGGCGCGCATCACCACCGCGGTCAGCGAATGACCGAGCAGATCGTGCAGGTCGCGGGCGATGCGTTCGCGTTCGGCGATGGTGGCCAGCAGTTCGATGCGGGCGTTGCGCAGCCGCAGGTTCTCCGCCTCCCGCTGCTGGTCGCGCTGTTTGAGCTGCAGCGACCCGATGATCCAGATCAGCGCCAGCGACGGGACGAGCCCCCAGAACCGGTAGGGCAGCGGTATCGCGGAGACCCCGAACGCCAACACGACAAGGGCGGTCAGGCCGGCGAACCAGCGCAGCGCCTCCCGCCTCGGCCGGGACCCGCCCGCGCCGGCCGCCGCGTAGATGAACAGCACGCTCGCGCCCGCGTTGAACGGGGTGGTGAGCGTGCCCAGCACCGCCATCGGCACCAGACTCCACCACAGCGACCGGGCCGGTGCGATGACCGCGACCGCGAACAGGCCCGCTGTCGCGACACAGATCCCGATCGCCAGCCCCCAGTTCCAGCCGGAGGCGTGCGGGGTGAACATCGGCTGGGCCAGCGGGAAGACCAGATAGCCGAGGTAGAGCCAGTCCCAGGTCCGCAACCGCCGCAGCACGGCCGTCTGCTCGGACCTGGTCTCGACGGGCTTCTGCACGGAACTCCGGACGATGTTCATGGTCGAGCATGACGATAGGACACCGCGGCAAGACCGGCCGCGATCACGGTCGTCACCAGCAGCGCGAACACATGGATCAGCGCCGCGCCGCCGTAGAGTTGGGCCAGGCCGAGCTGGCTGAGATGGTAGGTCGGCAGGAACCGGGCGATCCGTGTCACGAAACCCGGCAGATAGGCCAGCGGTATCCACAGCCCCGACAGCACCGCCGCCGGCAACAGCACAGCGTTGAGCAGCGCCGTCGTTGCCCCGGTACGGAAGCGGAACCCGACCGCGAGGCTGAGCAGGGTGAACGGCAACGTGCCCAGCATCAGCACGACGGCAAGGCGCAGCAGGTCGAGCACGGAGGCGTGCAAGGTGCCGAACAGGCCGGCGGCGACACCCATCAGGGTGAGCACCCCGAACGCGTAGGTCAACGCGGCGCTGACCTTGGCGGCGAGGGTGACCGCGATCGGGACCGCGCGGACCCGTTTGGCCCGCAGCCAGCCGATGTCCCGGTCGGCCGCCACCCCGATGCCCGGTTGCAGTGCCGCCACCGTGATCACCCCGTAGCTGCCGAACGTGGCGACCATCGCGGTCCCCGCCGACATGCCCTGGCTGTACTGGGCGCCGAAGATCAGGTTGAACAGCACGAAGAAACCGACCGGCATGCCGATGGCGAAGAACAGCGACGCCGGTTCGCGCACGATCGCGCGCAGCTCGTCGCGCACCTCGACGACGAAGACCCGGCCCATCATGCCGCCACCTCCGCTCCGGTCAGGCTGACCACCGCTTCCTCAAGGCCCGCGTCCCGCACCCGCAACCCGGCCAGGTCCGGGTCCTTCGCCAGCAGCACCCGCAGCAACTCCTCCGGGGTTCTGGTGCGCAGCCGCACCAGGTCGTGCTCGCGGCTGACCGACAGCACCCCCGGCAACCCGTCCAGTTCGGCCTGGCTCAGACGGGTCCGCGCGATGACCGTGCGGTCCGGCAACCGGCCGACCAGCACCGTCGGTGCCGCGTCCGCCACTACCCTGCCGTGATCGAGGACGACCACCCGGTCGGCGACCGCCGAGGACTCCTCGATCAGATGCGTCGTCACCAGGACCGCGACACCCCGTTCGCGGCGACGCGCCAGGATCTGCCAGAACTGCCGGCGCGCCGGCACATCGAGACCGGCGGTCGGTTCGTCGAGCACCAGCAGCCGAGGGTCGGTGACCAGCGCCATCGCCAACTGCACCCGCTGCTTCTGCCCACCGGAGAGTTTCGCCGCGCGCCGCTTCACCACCTCGGTCAACCCGAGTTCGGCCAGGATCGGCCCGGCCGCCGCGCGGGGCAGGCCGCCACGGATCGCGGCGCCGGTCACCAGCTCACCGACGGTCAAGGTGGCCGGAAACCCCAACGACTGCTGCATCACCCCCAGCCGCCGTCGGGTCCCCGCCCTGCGCGGATCGCCGCCGAGCACCCTGACCTCGCCGTCCCGCGCGGCGAGCAACCCGATCGCGACCGTGACCAGGGTCGTCTTCCCGGCCCCGTTCGGGCCCAGCAGCGCGACGCACTCCCCGCCATCGACCCGCAGGTCCACCCCGGCCAACGCGACCGTGTCGCCGTAGCGGTGGCACAACCCCCGAACCGACAACGCCGTGTCCACGGCTGCCCCCGTTCCCTTGCCTCGTTCGTCCCCTGCCTGGCTGTCCCCTGCCGTCCACTGTCGCGTCCCGGCCGGCGGGCGGGTAGTGCGGTGCGGTCACCGGTGGGCGATGACAAATGTCAACTCCGCGCGGCCGAACGGGTCGTGTTCGTGCGGGTCGCGCTTGACCGGCGACCCGCACGTCGAGAAGGATCTTCGGCATGTCCGGGCCGGTCGACGCGCAGCTACCCGGCGAGGTGCGCGCGGAACTGGTCCGCCGCGCCGACCGTGGCCTTGTCGACGCCGCCCAGTTGGCCGCGGTGCGCAGCCGGTTCGACGACGGCCAGGCCGAGGCGCTGGCCCGCTACCTGGGCACCTCGCAGTCGGCCAACACCGTGCGCGCCTACCGGTCGGACTGGCGGGGCTGGCTGTCCTGGTGCGCGGCGCAGGAACGTACCGCGCTGCCCGCCGACCCCCTCGACCTCGCCGTCTACCTGGCCACCACCGCGGACCTACGCAAACCCGACGGCGCGGACTGGTTGCTCTCGCCGTCCACACTGGAACGGAAAGCGGCCGCGATCGCCGCGGTGCACGCAGCAGGTGGTCTTCCGTCGCCGACCCGTTCCGACGTGGTCCGGCTGACCCTGCGCGGCATCCGCCGAGCCAGAGGCGCGCGACCCAACCGCAAACGGCCGGTGCTGCTGCACACCCTTGGCGAGATGCTCGCGCAGCGACCCGAGGACGGCTGGCCCGGTGGCATCACCCGCCGCCGCGACGCCCTGATCCTGCTGGTCGGCTTCGCCGGCGCGCTGCGCCGCACCGAACTCGCCACGATCACCCTCGACGACGTCCGCGCCGACACCGACGCGCGCACCGGCGAACCCGTGCTGATCGTCGCGCTCGCCACCACCAAGACCGACCAGACCGGCGTCGCGGGCCAGCAGGTCGTGCTGCCGCGCGGCCAACGACCGGACACCTGCCCGGTGTGCGCGTTCGCCGACTGGACCGAACTGGTGGAGATCAACGCCGAACGGGGCGCCGCCGGCCTGCGAAGCTGGCTGACCGACCACGCCGAGGCCACACCGAGGCGGGCCACACCGGTCCATCGCTGCCACGGCTACCAGGGCACCCGCCTCGCCGACGGCACCCGCCGCCCGTTGTTCGTCTCGGTCAACCGGCACGGCGGGCTCGGCACGACCGCGATCACCGGTCGGGCCATCGGCGAACTGGTGAAACGCTACGCGCTGCGCGCCGGCCTCGACCCCGACGCGTTCGCCGGACACTCACTGCGCGCCGGCTTCGCCACCCAGGCCGCGCTCGGCGGCGCCAGCGACCGGGAGATCATGCGCCAGGGCCGATGGTCCAACGCCGGCACCGTGCACCGCTACATCCGCACCGCGAACCCGTTGGAAGACAACGCCGTCACCAAACTCGGCCTCTGACAAGCCGCCTCACTATCGGGAGAACTAACCGGTTACCCCCGTTGACTAACTGGTTACCAAGGCCGTGGTGCGGGCAGTCTTCGCATAGCCGAACACTTCGGATCTTCGAAGTGTCTAGGCTGGCGGCGTGCCATCCGACGCCATATCCGGCAACGGCTCCGCCATCACCCCGTTCGAACGGGAGGCCCTGGGCTATGTGCCGCTGCTGGCGGCGTACTTCCAGCGCGCCCGCGCCGAGATGCCACCGCAACTGCGCGCCGTCTTCACCGACAAGGGCCTGACCGCCCGACACGGCGCCGTCCTCACCCAACTGCTGCCCGACCAGCCTCGCAGCATCACCGACCTCGCCGGCCGGCTGGGCGTGTCCCTGTCGACCGCGAGCGAACTGGTGGCCAACCTCAGCGACGCCGGCCTCGCCGACCGCAGGGAGGACCCGGCCAACCGCCGTCGCACCCTGGTCTCCCTCAGCGCGCGGTACCGGCCCGTCTTCGAAGCCTTCGTCGCGATCCGGTCACGGCCGCTGCTCGCCGCGCTCGCCGAACTGTCCGAGGCCGACCGGGACGGCTTCGTCGCGGGCCTCGCCGCCTGGAGCCGCCACGTCAACCCCGACCAGGCCCACCCCAGGCCCTGACCTGGCGTTCGGGTCGGTCAGTGGGCGCCGGTCGAGCCGCCGACCACCGCGTCCGAGGTCGCCGTCGCGGCCTTGCGGCCACCCCTGCCGCGGGTGGGTTTGGCGGCCGGCGCAGCCACGATGCCCCGCAGGTCGCCGCCGTTGTCGTTGACCCGCAACACGAACGGACGGGTGTCGGTGTAGCGGATCACCGACACCGAACACGGGTCGACCACGATCCGCTGGAACGAATCCAGGTGCACACCCAACGCGTCCGCGAGCACCGACTTGATCACATCGCCGTGGCTACAGGCCAGCCACACCGCCTCAGGGCCGTGCTCGGCGACGATGCGCCGCTCGTGCGCGCGGACCGCGGCCACCGCCCGCGACTGCACCTGCGCCAACCCCTCGCCGCCGGGGAACACCGCCGCCGAGGGATGCTGCTGCACGACCCGCCACAGCGGCTCCTTGAACAACACCTTCAGCTCCCGGCCGGTCCAGTCGCCGTAGTCGACCTCCGACAGCGCCGACTCCGTCGTCACCGCCAACTCCCGCGCGGCGACCAGCGGAGCGACGGTCTGCCGGCAGCGTTGCAGCGGTGAGGCCACGACGGCGGCCAGCGGCACCTCGGCCAGCCGCGCCACCAGCGCCGCGGCCTGCTTGAGGCCCGCCTCGTCCAGGGCGACCTTGGGTGAGCGCCCAGCCAGTACACCGGCCCCGTTCGCGCTGGAACGGGCATGCCGAAGCAGGATCACAGTGGCCACGACGAAAGCCTACGTACCGGCGTGCGCTCAGCCGACCGCGGCCGCGTCCAGCGCCTCCACCGCCGTGCGCAGCGCGGCCACCCCCGAGGCGGTGTCGCCGGTCATCGGGCTCACCGTCAGGGTGGTCACGCCGACCTCGGCCAGCGCCTGCATCTTGTCCCGGATGCGTTCCTTCGGGCCCAGCAGCGCGGTGGCGTCCAGGAACTCCACCGGCAGCGCGGCCATCGCCCCCTGGTAGTCCTTGGCCAGGTACCGGTTCTGCACCTCGGCCGCGGCTTCCTCGAAACCCATCCGGCAGGCCATGTCGTTGTAGAAGTTCTTCTCCCGGCTGCCCATGCCGCCGACGTAGAGCGCCGCGTAGCCGCGCACCGCGTCCGCGCAGCTCCGCCAGTCCTCGCCGACCACCAGCGGGATGGTGGGCACGACGTCGAACCCGTCCATGGTGGCGCCGACCTTCGCCCGGCCCGCCGCGATGTGCGCCAGCGACGGCCCCGCGTGCTCCGGGGAGAAGAAGATGGCCAGCCAGCCGTCCGCGATCTCCCCGGTCAGCTCAAGGTTGCGCGGTCCGACCGAGGCCAGGTAGACCGGGATGTACTCACGCACCGGGTGCACGGTCAGCTTCAGCGCCTTGCCGGGGCCGTCCGGCAGCGGCAGCTCGTAGGTGGCGCCGTGGTACTCGACGCGTTCGCGCCGCAACGCCATCCGCACGATGTCGACATATTCGCGGGTCCGCGCGAGTGGCTTGGAGAACCGCACCCCGTGCCAGCCCTCCGACACCTGCGGCCCCGACACGCCGAGACCCAGCCGGAACCGGCCGCCGGAGAGGGTGTCCAGGGTCGCGGCGGTCATCGCGGTCATCGCCGGCGTCCGCGCCGGGATCTGCAGGATGGCGCTGCCGACGTCGACCCGTTCGGTCTGCGCGGCCACCCAGGCCAGCACCGTCGGCACATCCGAGCCGTAGGCCTCCGCCGCCCAGACCACCGCGTAGTCCAGCCGGTCGGCTTCCTTGGCCAGTTCGAGGTTGGCCGCGTCGTTGCCGGCACCCCAGTACCCGAGATTCACACCCAATCGCACCGCTCGACCCTACCCGGCTACCGCGCGGGTGATCGTGTGATCCGTTCCGCTCGTCGCGCCCCGGACCGAACCGGACAGCCCGTAGGCTCTTGCGGCGTGGAGCATCGACACCTCGGCCGCACCGGTCTGCGGGTTTCCCGGATGGCCCTGGGCACCATGACCTGGGGCGAGGACACCGACGCCGAAGAGGCGGCCAGCCAGCTCGTCGCGTTCATCGACGCCGGCGGCACCCTCGTCGACACCGCCGATGTCTACAGCGAGGGCGAGAGCGAACGGATACTCGGCGGCCTGCTCGGTGACCTCGTGCCCCGCCACGATGTGGTGTTGGCCACCAAGGCCGTGGCCCGCCGCACCGAGGGCCCCTTCGGCGGCGGCGCCTCCCGAGGCGCGCTGCTCGCCGCGCTGGACGGCTCGCTGTCGCGGCTGGATGTCGACCACATCGACCTCTGGCAGCTGCACGCCTGGGACGCCGACACCCCGATCGAGGAAACCCTCGCCGCCATCGACACCGCCGTGACCAGCGGAAAAGTCCGCTACGTCGGGGTGTCCAACTATGCCGGCTGGCAGCTGGCGACGGCGGCGTCCTGGCAGCGGGCCCTGCCCGGCCGAGCCACCATCGCCTCGACCCAGGTCGAATACTCCCTGCTCGAACGCGGTATCGAACGCGAAGTCGGCCCGGCCGCCGAATACCACGGCATCGGCCTGCTGCCCTGGGCGCCACTCGGGCGTGGCGTGCTCACCGGCAAGTACCGCAGCGGCACCCCCGCCGACTCGCGCGGCGCCTCCCAGACCTACGCCCCCTACGTCGAACTGCACCGCACCGAACGCGCCGCCCGCATCGTGGAAGCCGTGGTCACCGCCGCGGACGGCCTCGGCACCTCACCGCTGGCCGTCGCCCTGGCCTGGGTCCGCGACCGGCCCGGCGTCATCGCCCCGGTCGTCGGCGCCCGCGACACCGGCCAGCTCACCGGGTCACTCGCGGCGGAGGAGCTGACCCTGCCGTCGGCCATTCGGGCGGCCCTGGATGATGTGAGTGGCATCGAACTCGGTTACCCCGAGCGACGCCTGGGCTGATCCAGGTAGCGCAGCGGCAAACATCCGGGTACTTGGGCGTGACGTCAGGGTCACAGCCGAGGATGCTGGAAGCACGTCGTCTGCGGAGGTCAAGCGTTGCGACAGTTTGCCGGAGTGGTTGCCGTCCTCGTGGCCGGTACCACCATGCTCGCCGGATGCTCGTCATCCAGCTCCTCAGCCGATGACGACCTGCAGGTGGCGCCCACGCTCGTCGCCGCGGCGCCCGCCGTGTCCCCGGTCTCCGACCTCACCCCCCAGGGCACCGTCTACGGCGTGACGGGTGCGATCACCGCCATCGCCACCGACCCGAGCACCCAGACCCTCGCGGTCGCCCTCCAGCAGCCCGCCGAACTGCGGCTCTACTCCCTCGCCGACCTGCACGCCGCGCCCAAGACGGTCCCGCTGCCCGGAGTCGTGTCCGACCTCACCCTGGCCAAGGCAAGCGGCCCGCTGCTGGCCCCGGTCCCGACCGCCGACCAGGTCATCGAGGTGACCCTGCCCACCGCCACCACAACTGTGGTGCCCGTCGCGGACGGCCCGACCAGCGCCACCATGGTCAACGGCCACCTCCTCGTCGCCCAGGCCGCGCACAAATCCCTCGTCCTGCTCAACGGCGACAAGGTCACCAAGACCATCAGCGGCGACGTCACCCCACAAGAAGTGGTCACCGTCGGCACCAAGGCCGTCCTGCTCGACCGGTTCCGCTCCGCGGTCTTCGACGTCGACCCCAGCGGCGGCACGGTCGGCGCCGGCCTGCGCGCCGGCGACGGCGCCACCAACGAGGTCGCCGACAACTACGGTGACGTCCTGGTCACCGACACCCGCACCGGCGAACTGCTGGTGTTCTCCGCCGACCCGGTGCTGATGCGGCAGCGCTTCCCGGTGGCCGGCTCCCCCTACGGCATCGCCTACGACCCGAAGCGTGACCTCGCCTGGGTGACCTGCACCAAGCTCAACCAGGTGGTCGGCTACGACGTCGCAGGCGGTGAACCGGTAGAGAAATACCGATTCTCGACCGTGCGCCAGCCCAACTCGGTCGCGGTCGACCCGGACAGCGGACGCGTCATCGTCGCGTCCGCGGACGGTGGAGGTATCCAGGTGATCCAACCATGATCGACGGGGTGATCGACGACGACTGGGAGTACCAGCCGCTGCGCCTGCCCGCAGCGGTCTCGCGGCGCACCGCCGCCACCCAGTTGGCCATCCACGCCGAGTTCGCCGGCTGGGAACTCTCCCGAGTCCTGCTCTTCGCCGACGGAACCCGCAAAGTCTGGCTACGCCGTCGACGAACCGCAAGCTGCCTGCCCGGCCTGGCCGTCTGACCTCCCTCAACCGGAGTTCAGACCACCGACCAGGTCGCGCCGACCAACGCGGCCGGCACGGACCAACCCGACCGGGGTTCGGTCCGGTTGCCCCGGCCGCCGTTCAGCCGAGCCTCACACAGCACCCCGACCCGCTACGGCCTGCCTACGCCGCCACCGCATACCGCTTGGTGCCATCGACCACTGTGACCACCAACCGGCCCTGCAGCACCAGCACATCCAGATGACTCATGGTCTCCAGCACCGCGAGCATCTCGTTGAACAACCCCAACTCCGCCAGCGTGCGTTCCCGCCGCGTCCACGTCATCAACCCAGCCGCCTCGTTCGCCGTGGTGGCGCCGCGCTCGACCATCCCGTAGATGATCTCCAGCCGGTGGTCGTGATGCTCCAACAACGCGTCCACCCGCGCGTGCGTGCTCCCGGCCACCGGTCCGTGCGCGGGCAGCAGACGGGTGTCCGGCAGCGCGCGGACCAACCGCAGGGAGTCCAGATAGTCCCGCAGCGGGAAGTCCACCGGCGCGCCCTCGAACCCGATCGACGGCGTGATGTGCGGCAACACATGATCACCCGCGAACAGCAGGCTCGCCGCGTCGTCCCGGAACACCAGATGCCCACGGGTGTGGCCGGGGGTGGCGATAGCCTCCAGCTGCCGGTCGCCGACCTGCAGGTTGTCCCGGTCGGTGAGCCAGTCGTCCGGCATCTCCCATATCGACGGATCGACCGGCCGCCGCCCGGCCGCCGCCAGTCGAGCCAGCAGCGACTCCGCGCCCGCCGCGCGCAGCCGCTCCTCGAACGGCGAGCCGGATTCGTCGGTCCGGTCACGGGAGATCACATTCAGCGTCGGCTGCTCGTTCTTGCCCAGCGCGATCGGCATCCCGAACTCGCGGCGCAGCGCCACCGCCTGCGTGTAATGATCAAGATGCACATGCGTGACGAGGAACCGCTCCACATCACCGAACCCGGCACCCAACGCCGCCAGCGCGGCGGCCAACTGCTCGCGCGCGGCCTCGATGGCCCAGCCGGAGTCGATCATCACCAGCCTGTCGCCGGCGGCGATGGCATACACATTGACCGCACGCAGGCCGTCATTGGGCAACGGCAGCGGAATCCGATGGATGCCCGGCACCACCTCGAACACACCGGGCGAGGTCCAATCCGCCGTCGGATCGTCGGCCGTCACATCCACCACGACGTGGTTCCTTCCACCTGCGATCACCAGTTCCCGGCACCATAACTCCGCTCACCGAACCGTCCGGTCCGGTGAGTCATTAGTCACCCCCGACCGAGTGACCGGCCGCTCACCGTTGACGACGGAATCAGCCCGCTTCCCGACCTGTCGACCGGCTAACAATTCCGCAGGAACCGATCCAGCACCCGGACCCCGAACTCCAACGCATCCACCGGCACCCGCTCGTCGACACCATGGAACAGCGCCGAGAAGTCCAGGTCCGGCGGCAACCGCAGCGGCGCGAACCCGAAGCAGCGCATCCCCAGTTTCTGGAACGACTTCGCGTCCGTCCCACCCGAGAGCATGTACGGCAACAGCTTCGCGCCGGGGTCCTCAGCGGTGATCGAGGAGGCCATGGCGTCCACCAGCGCCCCGGAGAACCCCGTCTCGACCGGCGGCAGGCTGATCCACTCCCGCTCGACGTCCGGCCCCAAGATCTCGGCAAGCTCCCGTTCGAACAGCTCTTCGCGCCCCGGCAACACCCGGCAGTCCACCGCCGCCTCGGCGACCGACGGAATCACGTTCGACTTGTAACCCGCCGTGAGCATCGTCGGGTTGGCGGTATCGCGCAGCGTCGCGCCAATCATCCGCGCGAGCCCGCCCAGCTTGCCGATCGACCCCTCCAGATCGTCCTCGGGGAACTCGACCCCGGTCAGGTCGGTGACACCGGCCATGAACTCCCGGACGGAGTCGGTGAGCACAATCGGAAACTGATGCTGCCCCAACCGGGCGACCGCGGCGGACAACTTGGTCACCGCGTTGTCCCGATGCACCATCGACCCGTGCCCGGCCGTGCCGCGAACCCGCAGCTTCAGCCACCGGATACCCTTCTCCGCGGTCTGGATCAGATACGCCCTTGTGCTGTCACCGACCGTGATGGAAAACCCGCCGACCTCGCTGATCGCCTCGGTGGCCCCCTCGAACAGCTCCGGCCGGTGCTCCACCAGCCACTGCGCACCCTGCAGGCCGCCGGCCTCCTCATCGGCGAGGAACGCGAACACAATGTCCCGAGGCGGCACCACATTGTCCCGCCGGAACTGCCGCGCGACCGCGAGCGTCATCGCGACCATATCCTTCATGTCGACCGCGCCCCGGCCCCATACATAACCGTCCTGCACCACCCCGGAGAACGGGTGCACCGACCACTCGGACGGGTCCGCCGGCACCACATCAAGATGCCCGTGCACCAACAACGCACCCCGGCTCGGATCCGCCCCAGGCAGCCGCGCGATCACATTCCCGCGCCCCTTGGCCCCCGACTCCACATACGTCGTCTCGTATCCCACCTCAGCCAGCTTGGCCGCGACATACTCAGCAGCCTTCCGCTCACCCACCAGCGTGTCCGGATCGCCGGTATTCGTAGTATCAATCCGAATAAGCTCGCTGGCCAAGGTCACCACCTCGTCCTCAGCGCTGCTCCGTCGACGTGGCCCCTCAGACATCCGTCACTCCTCGCTCGTCCGCGTGCGCGGCCCACTTGATCGGCCTCCACCCACTGTGCCCGACACCCCAGCTCACCGGCCCGGCGGGCGGCCGTCAACCGCCTCCCCGCCACTGAAGTTGATCTAAGGGGGGTCGATTAGGACGGCTCAGCGCCATCGGATAAGCTCTTCCTCACTTGCGGATGACACCCGCAAGACCGAGTGGCGGAATGGCAGACGCGCTAGCTTGAGGTGCTAGTCCCTTAACGGGGGTGGGGGTTCAAGTCCCCCCTCGGTCACAATCGCTAACCACACGTGGCGAAATTGTCACGTCAACGGCGAGCTCGTCCGGCTGGTAGATCATCTCCAGCCGGACACTTTCGTAAAGGCGCCCCAACGCAACCGGCTTCCGCTCAGTCAGCACAGCGCCCACATCACCCAACGAGTCGATCATCGCATACAGATGCGCGTCCGTCAGCGCATCCGGCGCCGGAGCGTTGTCCAACTCCGCCCGTGCCGCCACCCGCTGCGCCTGTGCCTCGTTCGTCGCCTCCACCAACGCGGCCGGATCAATCCCAGCCTCAATCGCCGCCCGAAACCGCCGCAGCTTCGCCTCGGCATCCGCCAGCCGCTTCTTCGCCGTCTCCCGATCCCGCTCACCATTGCTCCGAGGCTGCGCGTCCAACAGCCCGGCCACCAGCTGATCGTGGTTCTCCGGCGCGAACACCCCCGCGAGCCAGTCGTTCAGCGGACCGAGCACAACAGACTCCCGCAGGTTCACCGTACGCGGATGATCAACCAACACAGGCGAACCCGGCGCCAGAGTCCTTGCCAGACAACGGTAATACGCGTCCCGCCGGATACTCGCGCCCTGCATCTTCCGTGTACAGAACCCGCACCGCACCCGCCCACGCAGCAGATACGGCCGCGTCCCGCTATGCCGCGTGCGCTCCAACTGCGCACGCCCATGCATCCCGCCCGCCGCACGCGAGCGCCGCAACAACTGCGCCCGCGTGAACGTCTCCACCGACACGACAGCCGGATGCGCCGGTCGACGCGACCGCACGATCCGATCCGGGCTCGACCGCCGAAACCGCGTCACATGCCCGGCGGCAACGTCGTCCGGATTCAGCAACACCTCGTGCTTGCTCCACCGTCCGAACACCGCATACCCGGTATAGCGCGGATTCTCCAGAATCGCCCGCACCGTGCTCCCCTGCCACCCATCCGCCAGGAACCGGCTCTGATCAGGCCACCGCGCCGACGGGCAAGCAACCCCATCCAGGTTCAGCCCATGGGCGATAGCCCGATCCCCCTTCTCCTCCAGGTACTCGGCAAAGATCCGCCGCACCACCTCGGCCGCCTCGTCCTCGATCACCAACACCCGCAGCTGATACCCCTCGGCCGCCTTTCGCGGATTGGGATGCGGACCGCCGTCCACCACCAGGTAGCCATACGGCGCCCGTCCGCCCTGATGCCGGCCCTCGTTGACCACCTGCGCATCCATGGCCGCCCGCACCCGAGCCTGGACGTGCTGCCGCTCGGACTCGCTCATCCCGCCCAGCACGCTCATCAGCATCTTGTGCGACGGATTCAACGGATCGAACTTCCCGCCCAGCTCGGGCACCCACAGCTCAACGCCGTACGCAGCGAACCGAGGTGCGATCAACGAGAACTGGTTGCCAAACCAGCACCTGGTCCCTTCGCCAACGACAACCGCACTCCATCCCCGGTTCGGGTCCTTCAGCGCCCCCAACAGCCGCCTCGACTCCTCCCGCCGCTCCCACGGCACCGACCGAGACTGACCAATATCGAAGTACTCGGCAACGACCTGCCCGCCGAACGGCTCGACGAACTTCCGCGCGTTCCCGACCTGC
Source organism: Pseudonocardiaceae bacterium (assembly GCA_036268955.1). Lineage (GTDB taxonomy): Bacteria > Actinomycetota > Actinomycetes > Mycobacteriales > Pseudonocardiaceae > CAJCJE01. The sequence continues at coordinate 13,993 of DATATE010000046.1, read as the reverse complement.
CAGCCACGGGAGGTAGCCGGGTCCTGGTTGTCCTCGGTCGAACAGCGGCCATAGGCCGCCACCGGCCCGATCCCGTCGTCCACCGCGTCGACGACGTCGACGCCCAGCAATTCGTCCAGCGCGGCCCACGGGTCACGGCTGATATCAGTAGTCATGGCCACCCCCTCCCAGAGGCCCGTCCAGGACCTCGACCGTGGTCAATTCGATCAGTATCTCTAGTATTATGCGATACGACTCCCTGCTCAGCACAGGTAGCTCGGCCGGAAAGCGCACAGTGATGCTCTCCTGCGGCGGTCCACCTGCGCTCATGACAGCTCACCCTCAACGCTTGCCGATGCGCTGATTTCATCTATAGACTCCTGACCGATCGCAGCTCGGATGTCCGCCGTCAAGTACCCACGCACCCGACGCGTCCCGTCCTCCATCTGGACGTACTGCCGCGTAGGCCGGCACCCCAACTCGCTCATCTGCGGGGCGAACACACCCGGCTCGATGCCGAGCGCATCGGTCAACTCAGCGCTCGGAATAAACTCGCGTTCGTCCAGGTCAGCACCGAGATAGTCCACGACAGAGGCCAGCGGTTCGGACAGCTCGCCGGGTCGATCGTCGGCCAGCTCACTCCCCTCGGCGGCCATACCGGAGCCGAGTGCCTTCGCCACGCTGGCCTGGTCGAGCGCCTCAGTGGCGTCGTCGCCAACCGCATGCCCGGTCAGCGTCCCGGCCGCTTCCCGCAACGTTTGGCCTCGCGCACAGATCTCCTGCCAGTCCGGGTTGGCCATGTAGTACGTCCGGACCATCATCGCGAGCATGTCCGCGCCGGCCTCCGTGTCGCCGTCCGGGCGCAGGATGCCGACCCCCTTGTGACTCGGCAACAGCGTCGACGCGTCGTAGCCGCGCGTGTTCATCTGCTCGCCGAGCACGATGTTGGAGTCGCGCCAGTCCATCACCCGCAACGCGAACCGTGACCCCAGCACCGACCGCAGCCGTGAGGGAATCGTGTTCGAGTCCGGCCGCTGCGTGGCGAGAATGACCACGATCCCGGCCGCCGGCCCCTTCCGCGCCAGGTACGCGAGAAGGTCCACGATGTACGCGCCGTAGGTCGTCTTCTTCCCGCCCACCACCAGTTTCGTCGGGTTCTCCAGGAAGACCTGAACCTCGTCGATGATCACCGCCGTGATCGGCATACCCATCGCGGCGTCGCGCGACAAGGCAGGCGTGATCTTCGACTCTGGGCACACCTCGTCGTCCAGCGCAGCCATCCGCGCGAACCGAGCTTGCACCTCCCCGACCAACTGAATCAGGTGATCCCGGACCGCCTCCACATGCTCGATCTCGTCGCCACACACGAACCGGTGCGCGACCTGTTCAGCGGCCTTCCAGTCCTTGCCACCCTTGCCGTCGAACACGTACAGCCGCGTGTACGGGTCCAGAATCAGCCCGGCAGCAGCCAGCCGTGCCGCCATCGTCTTGCCCTGCCGAGGAATCGCACCGACCAAGACCGACGTCCACACCAGCGGCAGCTCGACCCGTCGCTGACGCGCGTCCTGGCCGAACGGCACCGGTCGCCAGGCATCCCACCACTCAACATCGAGCAACGGCGTCCGCAACGGCGGACCGGAATACGGGTCTTCGTCGGCCACCCACAAGAACACGCGCCCGGCATGGCCACCCCTCCCCCGCACCCGTTCGACAATGAGCTGAACCTCGTCGACGGCCAGCGCCGACGAGAGCGCCTCCCGGTGCTTGATGACGTCAGCGGCCTTGCGGGTGGCCGGCAGATCAACCGTGATCGCCCACCCGTCACCGACCCGCGCCGCACGCTCGACCAGCCGCAGCGACTCGTCCTTGCCCAGCAGTCTCGCGTCCCGGAACGCGTCGACAAGCACCTGCGGGTCCATCGTCCACGTCAGCGTGCGCGGACCAGCCAACACCGCTCTACGTCCCGGAGCCCCATCCTTCCGCCGCCCGGTGATGGCCAGCGCCACCAACCCGACACCAGCAGCGCCCCACAGTCCCCGTGCGCCGTAGACGACATCGACAACGGTGACGACCGTCAGCGCGGCAACGACCACGATGCCGGTCACCTTCCACCGGAACAGCGTCAGCGCCCTGATCTCGACAAACTTGTCCGCCAGCTTCTCAGCCTGCTCAGCCGCGTCCCGGTAGTCATGCACCCGCACCCACTGCCGCCAAGCCCGCAACGACACGATCAGGCCCCGCCCGACCGAACCAACGAACCGGAACGGCGACCGCAGCAACCACACGACCGCGTCCTTGACAGCCTGCCTCGCGGCCCGCCAGGACTTGAACGCGGCCGGCACGTGCCGTGAACGCACCCACCAGTTCATGAACCGACGTCGAACCGTCCGCCGCGCCACGGTCGGCGCATCGTCGACCAGTTCGCCGTCATAGACCGGCGCGGCTGGCATCACGTCCCGCACCGCGCGACCGCTGGCCTCATCCTCGTGCCCGGTCATGATCCGGCCCCGCTCTCGTTGAGCACGGCTGCCAACCGTGAGGACAAGCCCCGCGAGCATCCAGTGACCTCCCGGACCCACGCAGGCGTGACCACCGTGTCCGCCGTCCGCGCGGCCCGCGCCGCAGTGAGGTAATCCGCGAAGGACGTGCGTGGACCGGTCCTGACCTGCGGTTCCTGCGACTCCGACGTAGCCGGCGATGCAACCTCTATCGCCGCGCCGAGCTTGTCCCGCAGATCGGTCACCGCCTCGGCCGCGACGAACACGACCAACGGCGGAACCGAATGCAGCACCACCAGCGCTGCCGAACCGGCCACGAACGCCGACCAGGTGTTCATGACGTACGTAGCCGCCAGCGTGAACCACTTCGCCGCCCGCACCCATGGCCCGGTGCGCACCGCGTACCGCGCCGTGATCTGCTCCGCCCGCAGGATCGCCAACAGCACGAGCGACACCATCGGGTCGAGCAACCACGCGGCCAGCCACACGAGAGACCACGTTCGGGCGCCGCTGGCCGCGAACTGCTGGACGTTGGTCATGGTGAACGCCAGGCCGAGCAGAATCCCCGTCCAACACAACCGGTCAACCTGCGTGGCCACCTGCTCGACCGGTTCGGCGCCAGCGTTCCGTTCGCCCTTCATCGGTGACCACCGCCCCGACGACGCGGCATGTCTTGAGTGGTGACCGTCAACGCGCGGGTGAGCGCGTAGGCGGCGGGCAAAGCCGGTAGGCCGAGCACTCCGAGTAGCAGCCAACCGTTCGGATGGTGCGTCACGACCACCCACTGAACTGCCACGATCAGCCCGGCGTTCAGTCCCACGCGGCCAGCCAGCGACACCAGCCGCCCGCCGGACCTGGCGGCCTGCACCGCAGCGCGTGCCCGCCGGGCGCCTGCTCGCCAGACCCACACCAGCGCGATCAATGCGCCGGCACCGGCCATGACCTCGGTCGAACTGATGTTGATCACGCTCATGACCTCGGCCCGCCGTTCGAGCCGTCACCCCGACCGGCCCGTTCGCCACGCTGTAGCCAGTGCGGGTAAAGCGCGCGCCGGTCGTCCTCGGTCATCGCGCCCCACACCCCGACCGTGTTCTCACCGGCCGTACGCAACTCCAGTTCGAGGCACTCGTCCCGGACAGGGCATCCGGCGCAATACCGAAACGCCAGCTCACGGTCAGGTTGATCGGCGCCCGTCAGCTCGGGCGGATCGCCCTCTGGATAAGCCCAGAAGCACAGACCATCCCGCCTGACGATGCCGTCGAGCACAGCAGTCGGCACCCAGCGCAGCCGGTCCAACAGCCACGCGACCGCGATCAGTCGGCGGCCATCATCCGCCGCCCTCACGGTGTGCCCCTCGACTGCTTGCGGTCGTCGACGGGCGCGCCGAGCAGTGCCGTCAACGCGCTGGCCGGCACAACGAGGCGACCGCCCTGCCGCACGGTACGCAGCATGCCGAGCCGGATCGCGCGGGAGATACGAGACGGTTCGACACCGAGAATCGCGGCGGCTTGGCGAACCGTGTAGTACGCCGGACGGCCGGCGTTGGGCATGGAAGTACGCATGATGGAAGTCCTTTGTTCGAAGGAATTGCTGATTTCAATATCGAGCTGCTGATTTCAGCTCTCTTTGGGCAGAAAGATCCCAGAAGGCGCCGTGTCACGACGCGGTATCGCGCGGAGCCGCTAACCTCGACGACGAGGCGGAGCGCGGAGGAATGGATGTTGGAGGATTGGGCGGCAGTCGCCAAGGCAATCAACGAGCGAGTGAATGAACTCGGTTGGTTGCAACGCGAACTCGCGAAGCGCGCGCACGTTTCGCAGGCGATCGTCCGCGAAATTCAGCACCACGTCGTCGAGCGCCACCGCAGCCCCCGCACGCTTGAATCCCTGTCCATCGCGCTTGGCTGGCATCCCCAGCACCTTGACGCGGTGCTGCGCGGTCGCCGACCGGCCGAGCCGAACGAGCCAGTCACCGATGACGGCGACACGCTGTGGTCCCGCCTCGACGCCCTCGAACAGCGGATGAGTGAGATCACCGAGCGGCTCGACGACCTGAAGGCCGATCTTGCGACTGTGATCAAGCATGTCCGTGCGAGTCGGTAGCGACGAGTGGTTCCGGTGGGTGAATCGGTTGTTTTCCATGCCGATAATTTCACCGCGAATTCGACCGAATACCCATGCATATTGGGTGCACAACCAGCGCATAAGCAGTGCAGAACCAATGCATAAAGCGGCCGCGGGGGCAAGTCAATGACATTGCCCGACGGCTGGACCGGCCGCAGCGCGTGCGCGCTACAGAAGGCGTTCGGCCTCAGCAATGAGGCATTCGCAGAGCGCCTGGGAATCGCCACCCGGACGGTCGGGTCATGGCACGAGAAACCGAACCTGCGACCACAATCCGCGATGCAGGAAATCCTCGACACTGCACTGACCCAGGCGTCGCAGGCCGTCAAAGAACGATTCGCGCAGCTCGTGCCAGGAGCGGCCCCGGCCCAGTCATCGACCGACATCGACCGCGATGCCGAAGAACGGCTCAGCGCCGACCCGCACATCAGTGCCGCGCTCGACTGGCTCGACCAGCACGCCGGTTGGGCGTCAGGAACCGCGCGGCGCAAAGTCGCTGCGCAGCTGAGCCAACTCGATGTGCGCGAACTGCGCGATCAAGGCGTCAAGCGCGGACAGATCGAACAACGCGACATCGCACGAGCACTCGGCGATTACTATCGCGGCCGCGTCGACGGCTACGGCCGCTACAGCGCCCGGTACGGCGACAGCGCCACCCAGACCAGCATCGTTACCCGTGCCGACTGGCTTGACCTCGATTACCCGCTGGTCGTGGCCAACGATCGCTTGAGGGTCACGAGCAGACCAGCGGACGCGGACATCTCGCTGGATGACGAGTTGGCCGAACACGCCGTGCGCCGACTGGCCGGAACCCTGGCGTTGGACGCTCGGCTGATCGACATGCCGCTGTATCGCCTGCTCGATGTCGACCTTGGCAGCAGGCGAATCTCAGGAAACCTCGGCGTGACGAGCTTCGCCGCGTACGCCCTGACGATGGACCTATTGGAGGGCGAACTCATCGACGCGCTCGCCGCCGACAGGTCGTCCCGTGCCGACACGCTGCCACTCCGAGATCACTACCTGCCGGACATCGCCTCGGTGCTCGACACGTCCGGCCGCGTCTGTGCGGGCGGCACGCTCGCACTGTGCGCGATTGCCCGCCCTGCCGACCCGTACCGAGGTGACGCGGACTACCTTCTGCTGGTCCAGGAACGCTCTGGGCACGTGGTCAACGCGGCCCGCCGGCTCGCCGTCATCCCCAAGGGCTTCCACCAACCGATGACCGACTTGCGGGCGGACGCAAAGCTCGGCGCCACGCTGCGCCGAGAAATGGAAGAAGAGCTGTTCGGCCGCGACGACATCGACAACACGATCGCGGACCAACGCACGGCAGACCCCATGCACCCGAGCCGGCTTTCCGAACCAATGCGCTGGCTCATGGCCGACCCGAGCCGATTGCGCATGGAATGCACCGGATTCGGCCTGAACCTCGTAAGCGGAAACTACGAATTCCCCGGTCTTATCGTTATCGAGGACGACGAATTCTGGCCTCGATTTGGCGGTCAAGTAGCAGCGAATTGGGAGGCGATCAGCCTTCGCCAGTACTCCAGTCTCGACGGTGAACTGTTGACCGATCTAGCCAATGATGTAGCCTGGAGCAATGAGGGCCTCTTCGCACTGCTGCAAGGGCTACGACGACTACGGCAGATCGGCGGAAATCGGGTGAATCTGCCGGCCATCGATTGGGAGATCGAACAATGACCGCGAACTGGTCCCACGGAAACGCCGCTGACGACACCGCAGCAACGCGCGGTTGGCTGCTCGGCCATTTCATCGATCCATCGCAAGGTGTGCGGTCGACAAAAGACGTTGAAGTAAAATGGGGCGTTCACCCGGCCGGCGACAAGCGCCCCGAATGGACCTCCGATGACATGCGGACGACACTCCTTCTGTTAGTGCAGGGTAGCTTCAGGATCGATCTCACAGAAGGAAGTACTGTCCTTGCACGCCAAGGAGACTACGCCATGTGGGGACCAGGCGTTGATCACTCCTGGGAAGCTCTCGCCGACTCCACCGTGATCACCGTCCGGTGGCCCTCGTCATCCTCGTGACCACGCGGCCGACTCGATCGCGGGCAACGCCACACGATTACCGCCAATCTCGCCGAGTCGACGAATTCCCAGCAAGAATGCAAACAGCCCTTCATTACTCCAAGACTCATTGGCCACCAGTTCGTCGATAAGGTCGCCATCAAGACTTGAGTAGACACGCAGCCCTGACGCTTCCCAATTCGCTTCGATATCACCACCGAAACGTGACCAGAACTCGTCATCTTCGATCACAATCAGGCTTGCGAATTCATAGTTCCCACTGACCAGGTTCAGGCCGAATCCAGTGCATTCCATCCTCATACGGCGCGAATCTTCCGTGAGCCAGCTCATCGGCCCAGACAAACGTCCCGGATGCATCGGGGCGGCCACCCGTTGATTACCCTTGGCACTGTCGACCTCGGCACGTCCGAACAGCTCTCCTTCCATTTTTCGGCGCAGAGTAGCGCCAAGGCGCGTGTCGGCCCGAATGTCGCCAAGTGGTTGATGAAACGCTTTCGGTATCACCGACAGCCGCCGTGCCGCGTTCAACACATGCCCGGATCGTTGTTGCACCAACAGCGCATAGTCCGGCTCGCCTCGGTAAGGATCGGCCGGCCGCGCGACCGCGCACAACGCGAGCGCCCCGCCGGCGCACAGCCGATTCGGCACGTCCAGCACCGACGCAAGGTCAGGTAGGTACCAGTCGCGCAGGGGCAACGCGCCTCGGCGGACTGTCGTGCCGGCCGCGACAGCGTCAACCAGTTCGCTTTCGAGCAGATCCATCGTCAGCGCATACTCAGCGAACGGCACCAGACCAACCGTCCCGCGGATTCCAGTGGGCTGAACCTGAACATCGAGCAGCCGGTACAGCGGTGCGTCCGCTATCCGCACGTCCAGCGCGGCAGCTTCCGCAAGCCGATGAACGGCGTTCCGCGTCCCGAACTCGCCGCCACTACTTCCGGCACCCGCTTCCACCTCGGAAAGGACCAGCCGATCTCGATCCGGCGTGATCGGACACGCCAAGTCCAGCCAGTCAGGCGCCGTCAGCACGGACGTCGAGATCACGCGGTCTCCGCACCGGACGCGATACATGCCGCACTCGTCCCGACGGTCTCCGTAATAGGTCGACAGCGCGTCCACGATCACCGTCCGAGCCACCCGTGATCGACGGACGTGCGTGTCGAGCACGTCGGCAAGGTTCAGCTTCGCTTGCCGTGTGGCGACCTTGCGGCGGCTGGTGTCCGGTATCCATCCGGCGTGCTCGTCGAGCCACCCGAACGGCGTCGGAGCACCTGACCTCCCGGTATCCCCGAAGTGCGTACCGACCCGACGAACGTCCACACCGCCAAGTTCCGGCACCTGGCGCGCAGGCTCAACAGCCATAACGCGCACAGCAACTGCCGGCGCGCGAACGGCGGGCACGTAGACAGGTGGCGCCAACAGCTCGTCGATGCTGAGTCCGAAGATCGCCTCCAAAAGGCGCGCGGTTGCCGGCCGGACTGGCCCCAGTGGCTGACCGCTCCGGCGACACCCAGCGGCAAGCCGCTGTAGGTGACGGACGCTCAGCGTGCCAGGTTCCCGGTGCTCACGGGCATACGTCTCGGCGTACTCGGCGAACTCCTCGAACGTCTGCCGCCGCTCCCTGATCTTCTGTTCGAGCGTTGTCCGGAATGTCTGCATCATGGGTTCCCGTTCGGCCGTCGGCCGGCCGTCTCATGTCGTCGTCGTGTCGTGCGCAGGTCGCTCCGCTGATCGAGCGCTGACGAAAGCATGATTTCAGTCTTACACGAACCCGCCCCAATCGGGGCACCCAAGCCGTCCGGTGGCGTTGGCAGCCGCACCTGCCTCAATACCCACCGGACGCCTGAACGCGGGCAGAGCCGTCGCCTCGACCGGCGCTGCCCGCGTTCCTGGCGACGAAGAGGTCACGATGATCGCTATTGATCGACAGTTGCTCTCACGACTGAGCGCGGTGAATCAGTCGATGGGCGAGATCGTGCTGCACATGATCAGCCGAGAGGACGACGGACAGCTCAACGCCGCCGACCTGCGTGCCGTCGGTCGGCACCTGGCCCTGCTGGGCGCCGACATGGTTCGCCGCGCCGACCAACTCGACCGCGCCGTAGATGCCCCACCCTCCGACCAACGCGAACGACCATGACAGCGGCCGAGGTGCTGGACAGCCTGCTCCAAGGCGCAGGCGTCGGCGCCCTGCTCAGTCTCGGTTGGCTAGCTGGTAGCGCCCTCCTGCGCGCCTGGCGTCGCTCGTCGCTGGACCGGGGACGCCGGTCATGGTTACGCGAACTGCGACGTCAGAGCCGCCGCCACCGATCCGCCCAAGCGGAAGGCCACCAGCGGGCGGACAAGACACGCGTTCCAGATAGCCCCATCTGCTGACCAAAACGGGACGGCGGGACAGGCAACTCATCAGCCTGTCCCGCCGTCCCGTATGTCGTATCCCCAGGTCGACGACCGTCCGGGCCTGTCCCGATGGGGTGTCCCACGTTCGCCCGAACGGGACGGGGGGGACACCCTCACGCCGGCGCTCTCGCGGAAAGCCTCAGCCTGAGTAGGGAGGCAGGTTCGGCGCCACTGCCTGCGAGATCTCGCTCACCAGCTTGCACGAGGTTGTGATGTCGCCCGCCGCCGCGTTGGCGTCGATATCAACTCGTGACGTCGACGTCACAGCGATACCGAGCAGACATGAACCCAGAGTGGTGTCCTGGAGCAGCCTCCCCGGTCGATTGCCAATGGGGTTGCTGGAGACCTGCATGCCCTGCGTGTTCATCCCGGACAGTCCGCTGGTGTCGTAGATGTCCACGTCAAGGGTGTAGCTCGGGTTCGGCGTGCTGCCGTCGTCGGGACGCGTCCAGCGACATCCCCGGCCGCCTGGAACGGATGGCGTGGGGTCCTGCTGGAGGACGTTCTGAGTCACCAGCGCCTTGCTAATGAGGGAGCAGGGGTCGACGGCTGCCAGCGGGTCAGCGTTCGACGACGCTGACGAAGTGGGCGCCGAACCGGAGGAGCTTGTCGTGGGAGTCGGGTTTCCAGTCGTCTGGCCGGAGCACGCAGACACCACCACACCCGCAGCCACGGCGGACACGATCCACAACCTGTTCTTCACGACGAGCATCCTCCACGATTCGCGGCCGTGTTACAGGCTGAAGTTTGGTCCACTGCTCGTCGACTTCTGCGCCGGGGGTGTCGCACTGCTCGCCGGGGTGGGGTTGAAGTCAGGCCCACTGCTCGTCGCGGGCTGCGCCGATGTCGGCGCGCTGGCCAGGTTCGGATTTTGCAGGGCGAAGCTCTTCATGGCGTCGGCGACCTGGTCATTGGTCTCCTGATAGTTGGTGCTCGCCTTGAGATACGCCTGCTCCATCTGCTGGAGCGTCGCCACCAGGCTTGCCACCGCGCGCTCGATCCCCTGCTCGTCCGACCCGACGCTCTGAGTGAAACTCGCGATGTCCGAGACGCCGGGCAGCGTGCCAAGATTCGGCGCCTGCCCGACGATCTGGATGTCGTTCTTGATGGCTTCCAAGTAGTCAAGCGACTCACGGCACGACGCGGCCAACGAGGCAGCCGCCGCCGGGTCGAGTTTGAACCCGCCGCCGGCCGCACTGACAAGGTTCGTCGCGCTGCCTTGCATCACCACTGCTTGCTTGGCCGCGTCGGCCGTGAAGTTGGCAATCTGATCGATCACCGGTTGACCAGCTCCGCCGCCGCCGCCGTCGGCCGCCATCATCTCCACGCCGCGTCCTCCCCGACCTTCGCCCGATTATGGGCATTCGTATCCGTCACCGCGACAATACGACATGTCACGGTACGAGGTCGGCACTTTCGCAAAAACCTCCAACCAAGCGGAAATGACGATATCAATCACTTTCCGCTGAAATCAGCAAAACCAACTCGGAACAATCCCGCTACGGCTCAACCACGATGGCGCTCCGCCGGCATCGCACATCGCCTCACCAGGACCTGAGACCACCGAACCATCACGCGGTGAAAGCCCTACCTGGCCGCGCCGTATGGACTCGGGTACGGCACTCGCAGGTACCGGTGCAACTGGCCGTTGGTCACGGCTCCACCAGCGATCACCGAGTGCAGCACACCGTTATAGACCAAGTCCCACATTAGGCGGTCCTGTTGCAGTGCCGAGACTGGCAGGCTCAAACTACGCCCGTCTCGATCCTGCATGTTCAGCGACCACTGACCGACTCCAACGCTCAATTTCACTTTCACGAGCTCGTATGGCCGTACCCACGTCTTGCGCCCCCTCACCCATTCGACGCCAGCCGCACATTCAGTTCCCTTGCGCTGAGTAAGGCCAACGAGAAACGCGATAACCACCAACACCGTCCACGCCCACCAGTATTTAACCCAGTGGAATTGGAATCCATCCCGCGCGGACAACAGCAGAGCGGCCACGACAAAACCGATAACGCCAACCTGTACTGCATACGACCGGCTACTGCGGTACCAGACTAGGACTGGCCCCTGTCCGGGGGGAGCGACCGGTGGCTCGCCGGGAGCATCGTCTCGGTAAGCACTCCGCTTACTCGTGCCCCGTACCGTCCTTCCCGGAGCACGCGGCGGGCGTGGCAGACCAGTAGCTAGGTCCGGCTTCGGCGGCAGACCTTCTGGTCCAAGATACCGGACACCGCGCACAGTTGACCTCCTCGGCGCCGCCTTCGGCGCCTGTTCTACTTGGCTCCGACGGCCGCGTCGCCAGCTTTCCCGCCCGCCAGGCTACCTATGACCCCACCTGCGATCCCCCCGATGATGCCACCCACGACAGTTCCGGGCCCGGGGAAGACACTCCCGATCAGTCCGCCGGCCTCAGCACCTGTTTCCGCGCCGATCGCACCACCGGCAATGCCGCCGACGGTTTCGGCAGCGGCCTGCGCTGGCTTCTCGCTTCCGTCGGCAATTTCTATGCCTCCGAACAGGAGCGATGCGCCGGTACCTACGTACGGGACGCCCTTCAGCACGCCCTTGGTCAGTTTCAGGATTCCTGAACTGTCCGCAACCAAATCGCCAGGATTCGCGGCAATGGCGGTCCTGAGTCCCTGCGGTACCTTGCTGACCGCGCCCTGAATCGTCGTAGCCTCGGCTTCCGTTTCAGCCGCACCCGCCGAGCTGACGATGCCTGCCCGCGCCGCAGCTGCGCGGCCCGCATCGGTCAGCTCCGAATCGAGGGCAAGCTGTTCCATACGTTGTGCGTGCGCCTCGATGTCGTCAGCCTCGTTGAATAGGTCTTGAGCCGCCCCTTCGACTCCTTGAACACCGTTCAAGGTCACGCTGGTGACATTGGAGCCGATTGTGACGAGCGTCTGCACCGCACTGGTCGACTGCTGCATCGGCGGCGTGAGCTTGGCGTGCGCCTGCGCCTCCAACTGCCGTGCCTCATTCACCGTTGTTTGCGCTTCATTAAACGCGCTCGTCTGGGTGTTATAACGCTGCTGGGCTTGATAGAAGTTGGCAGCTTCCTGACCGGTCATCGGACCTGAGATGCTCTTCGGCCCAACTCCTGGTCCCTCAATGGTGGTCGATGTGACCGTCAAGCCCGCCGCTGCTGCAACCGACCGAGCCTGGTTGATCCGGGAGTTCACGGTGTCCAGGTCATCGGCAAAGTTGTTCAACGCCTGCTGCGCAGTCCTGGCATTGGCGGACAGCGTGACAGAATCCGACGCCATCTGCCCGATGTGGTTGCGAAAGCCATCAGCCGCCGTACCCTGCCAGCACGCCTCGGAGTCCGTCTGGGCCTTGGCTAGCGAGTTCCAGTTTGCGTCGACCCCTGACGCGGCATTGCCCAGCCAGGCGGCCGCCTGGCGACACTCGCCTGAATTGCCGTTAACAACCGTATCGATCTGCGCCATTCAACTCCTCCTGTCGGCTATCAGTTGGGGTTCGTTAGGTTACCCAGGATGCCTTGAAAACCCGTGTCGACCTGGTTGTCAGCCGAACCGTAGGCTCCCGAGTTCGTGTTGATCTTGTTCCCACTATCCTGACTAAGCGCGATCAGTGACGCGACTGATTTCATGATGGCGGACAACGCGGCCCCAACATTGGCGCTTGATCGGCCGGCGTCAGGCGCGCTCGGTGCCGGGCTAGCCGTACTGCCGAGATCCTCGGCACCGTTGTGAAGTGTCGAGACCAACCCGGCCAATCCGGCCTGATCCGCGACGACCTTATTCTCCGTCACGTTGTTCCTTCCCGGGTCAATGCCTCAAGTAGTCTGGAAGAGTCGTATCAATTAACACCCTATCGGCGCCGCATTGGTGCATCACTTCCTGTAGTTGCGACGAGTGGAACCGAACGAAATGCTGCTCCGGTCCACATCCGTCCAACAACGACTGTTGAGACGTGTAAGCAAGCAATGCACGATGCCCATTAGTAAGCGGTTGAAGCTCGATCTGTGCGTCACTATCGCCCCGCCGAAACGGTCTTGACGCTACGTATACAAAGGGTTCACCTGTCACATGGTCGGATGTCACCATAGGCCCCGACTGGTCCAACGTCGACTGACCTGCCCCTTGGCTCCATCCCTGCGGCACGCTCACATCCAACAGAACCGCATTGAAGCCAAGTCGCCGTTGGAGCACTGGTAGCTCACGTGAAGACAACACCATAGCCGCTTGATGGTCGCCACAAGCCGCAGCGAGACGCTGCCGGCTGGAATAGACCAGCAGAGCAGTACCGCCATGCGCCAGCTCACCTAGCCGCACAGTCGCCGTCTTTTCGCCCGTATCGGCATGTTCGATAGGAATATGCGCGACCTCTGGCAAGTGATCGAACTCATCCGGATCCAAGATCACTGGGTGCTTTCGCTGCGCGGTCAAAGCGCCCCTTCCGCATCCTCCCCGTACGTGCCACCGAACGACACGCATTGCGTACTGACCGGCTCGGGAGCCTAACCGCTCGTCACGCGCTGCGCAACCTGCCTGAACACTGAGTCACTTCTATCATCAAACCAAGAGCTGATATCAGCTCATACAACCTCATATCATCAAGGCACAAGCCAATAAAGCGGTGATCAGACAATCGTGTCGACCGAATATAGGAGGCACTGAGCTTGACACCCCAAACGCGCATCGCGCCGCGACAGCCAGGCGCTGACTGCTCGCAAACATCGAAAACCAGCCGCCTATCTGCCACCGACCCTCGAATTAATTTGGTGCCGATATGGGTTCGCCAGGTCGGCGAACGGGGCCGCCGCAACATTTTGTCGCCTGCCACGGCGAAGGGACCACCGTTTGCCATGAGCTAGGGACCAGCTCGGGCCGGCGGTCGCGGGCCGTGTGTTGATGGTGGTCCAGCCGGTGGAAATGGTCAACTCTGGGTGTCCTCGTCCCGGTCGGCGAGG
>DATATE010000045.1:0-16741 GCA_036268955.1 Pseudonocardiaceae bacterium | reverse complement strand
GGTGTTGTTGACCTCCGAGGAGCCGGTGGTGGAGCAGTTCTTGAACGGTCGGCGGCTCGGGCCGATCGGGATGTCGGAGGAGAAGGACGCGGCCACGATGGCGCGTGAGCAGGCGGATGTCGATGCCGGGCACACCGATGGTGGGGTGGACGAGGACATCTCCGGGATCATCCCGCAGTTGCAGCCCACGCCCGGCCTGCCGGAGCGGACGGGCGCGCGCCGACGACAGGACCGCGTCATGCGCATCCTGCACACCCTGCCGCCCAGGGCGCAGGAGGCGATCGTCGAGTCGCTGACCCCCGAGGAGCAGCAGCGCTACGACGTCGCTCCGATCGGCGCCACCGCCTCGATGCACAACGCCATGCACACCACGCCGCTGGAGGACTTCCGGCCGAGCCCCCGCCCGCGTGGTGGCGGCGCCGAACAGACCCAGCAGTTCAAGGCCTACGAGGCCGACCACGGCAGCTTCCGTGGTGACCTGTCCAGCCAGCACGTCGCAGACCTGCCCGAGTCCGACTGGGACGGTAACGGCGGCGGCGACGGCGAGCGCGGACAGGAGGGGTCTTGAGCAGTAGTTCGCAACCGGCGACCTTCCCCGGCGCCGGCGCACTGCGCGAGACCGGCCGGTTGTTCGCCCTCGGCCTTGACGTCGCGGTCAACATCTTCCGCCGCCCGTTCCAGACCAGGGAATTCATTCAGCAGTGCTGGTTCGTCGCGAGCGTGACCATCCTGCCGACCGCGCTGGTCGCGATCCCGTTCGGCGCGGTCATCGCCCTACAGCTCGGTTCGCTGACCGAACAGCTCGGCGCGCAGTCCTTCACCGGTGCGGCCAGCGTGCTGGCGATCATCCAGCAGGCCAGTCCGCTGGTGACCGCGCTGCTGGTGGCCGGCGCCGGCGGTTCGGCGATCTGCGCGGACATCGGCGCCCGCACCATCCGCGAGGAGATCGACGCGATGGAGGTGCTCGGCGTCTCGCCGATCCAGCGCCTTATCGTGCCCCGCGTACTGGCCGCGATGCTGATCGCGCTGCTGCTCAACGGGATGGTCTCGGTCGTCGGCGTGCTCGGCGGCTACTTCTTCAACGTGGTGCTGCAACACGGCACCCCCGGCGCCTACCTGGCCAGCTTCTCCGCGCTGGCGCAGCTGCCCGACCTGTGGATCGGCGAGATCAAGGCGGTGATCTTCGGCTTCATCGCCGGTGTCGTCGCCGCCTACCGCGGCCTGCACCCGGCGCCGGGCCCGAAGGGCGTCGGTGAGGCGGTCAACCAGTCCGTCGTCATCACCTTCCTGCTGCTGTTCCTGGTGAACTTCGTGCTCACCGTCCTGTACCTGCAGCTCGTCCCGTCGAAGATCGGCTGAGGGCCCATGACGTCAATCAGCGAGCGGGCCCGTCGGGTGGCCAACCGTCCATTGCAGACGCTGGACGGTCTCGGCGACCAGATGAGCTTCTACATCCGCACCATCGCCTGGGTGCCGAGATCGCTGCGCCGGTACTACAAGGAGATCATCCGGCTGCTGGCCGAGGTCAGCTTCGGCAGCGGCGCGCTGGCCGTCATCGGCGGCACCATCGGCGTGATGGCCGGCCTGACCCTGTTCACCGGTGTCGTGGTCGGCCTACAGGGCTACACCGCGCTCAACGAGATCGGCACCGCGGCCTTCACCGGCTTCATCTCCGCCTACTTCAACACCCGCGAGATCGCCCCGCTGGTCGCCGGACTCGCCCTGTCGGCGACCGTCGGCGCCGGGTTCACCGCGCAGCTGGGCGCGATGCGGATCTCCGAAGAGGTCGACGCCCTTGAGGTGATGGGCATCCCCAGCCTGCCCTACCTGGTCACCACGCGGGTGATCGCCGGTTTCGTCGCGGTCATCCCGCTGTATGTCCTCGGCCTGCTCACGTCCTATGTGGCCTCCCGCGAGATCACCGTCTACTTCTACGGCCAGTCGCCGGGTACCTACGACCACTACTTCAACCTGTTCCTGCCGCCGGTCGACGTGCTGTGGTCCTTCGGCAAGGTCATGGTGTTCAGCGTGGTGATCATCATGACGCACTGTTACTACGGCTACCGGGCCAGTGGTGGTCCGGCCGGGGTGGGGGTCGCCGTCGGTCGCGCTGTGCGCACTGCCATCGTCGCGGTCGTGCTGGTCGACTTCTTCCTCAGCCTCGCCATCTGGGGCACAACGACCACCGTCAGGATCGCCGGATGACGACCAGGGAGGCAACGTTATGAGCAGAGGAGCGCTTTCCACCCTGCGCAACCGGCTGCTCGGAGTGGCGCTGATCGTGCTGGTCGCCGCCTTCTTCGCGGTGACGATCCTGTTCTACAACAAGGCGTTCACCTCATCGGTGCCGATCACGCTCGATGCCGACAGCGCCGGCAACCAGCTGGCCATCGACTCCGATGTCGAGGTGCGCGGCGAACTGGTCGGCAGCGTCCAGTCGATCACCTCGACCGGCAACGGCGCCGTGCTGAAGTTGTCGATGGACCCCGGCACGATCAACCAGATCCCGGCCAACGTGACCGCCGAACTGCTGCCCAAGACCCTCTTCGGCGAGACCTACGTCGACCTCGTCATCCCGGACAGCCCGTCGTCGGATCATCTGAGCAGCGGTGACGTGATCGGCCAGGACCGCTCCAGCACCGGTATCGAGATCGAGCAGGTGCTGGACAACCTGCTGCCGGTCCTACAGGCCGTGCAGCCGCAGAAGCTGTCCGCGACACTGACCGCTGTCGCCACCGCGTTGCAGGGCCGCGGCCCCGAGCTGGGTCAGACCCTCGACGAGCTGAACTCCTACGTCGGCAAGCTCAACCCGCAGCTGCCCACCCTCGAACACGACCTCTCCCAGCTGGCCAACGTCTCCAACACCTACAACAAGGCCGCGCCGGATCTGATCAACGCGCTGAACAACCTCACCGGCACCTCGGAGACCGTTGCCAGCGAACAGAACAACCTGGAAAACCTGTACTCGACGCTGACCACCGCGTCGGACAACCTGCAGAACTTCCTCAGCGCCAACGAGAACAACATCATCGGCGTCTCCACACAGAGCCTGCCGACCTTGAACGTGCTCGCCCGGTACTCGCCGGAGTTCAAGTGCTTCCTCACCGACATGGCGAACCTGGTACCCAAGGTGAACAAGACGTTCGGGGTCGGCACGAACCAGCCCGGTCTGCACGCCACCATCGAGATCACCATCAACCGCGGCCCCTACGAGCCCGGCCAGGACGATCCGGCCTACCTCGACAATCGAGGGCCGCGTTGCTACGACTTCAACCCGCAGCCCAACCCGTTCCCGGAATATCCGCCGGACGGCCCGCTCAAGGACGGCTCGACCTCGCCGCCCGCCGCCAACACCTCCGACACCGGCCTGCTGCCGCCCGCCAACTCGCAGACCGAGATGGGTAACACCACCCCGCAGGCGGCCACCATGGGCAACACCGGACTGCCGAACTCGCCAGCCGAGGAGAACTTCATTGCCGGCATCCTTTCCGCTCAGGCCGGTGGCACCGACGCTGACATCCCGAACTGGTCCAGCCTGCTGGTCGGCCCGCTGTTCCGCGGCGCGGAGGTGACGCTGAAGTGAAGAGCATCGTGCCCGCCCTCATCAAGCTGCTGATCTTCGTCGTGGTCACCGTCCTCGCGACCGCCATGCTCGGCCTGACCATCGCCAACGCGAGCTTCGTCAGCAGCAGCGACTACTCGGCCCGGTTCAGCGACGTGACCGCGTTGAACGTCGGCGACGACGTCCGCATCGCCGGGGTCAAGGTCGGCCAGGTCGACAGCATCAGCATCGTCGACCGGCAGCAGGCGCAGGTCGGTTTCAGCGTCGAGAGCGACGTGACCCTGCCGGCCTCGGTGACCGCGGTCATCAAGTTCCGCAACCTGGTCGGCCAGCGCTACATCGAACTCGACCGGGGCACCGGCCCGATGACCGGCAACCTCGCCCCCGGCGCCACCATCCCGCTGGACCGCACCACCCCGGCGCTGGATCTCACCGAGCTGTTCAACGGCTTCAAACCGCTGTTCCAGGCGCTGTCCCCGGACGACGTCAACCAGCTCTCCTACGAGATCATCCAGGTCTTCCAGGGCGAGGGCAGCACGATCGACTCGCTGCTGTCCAACACCGCGTCGCTGACCTCGACCATCGCCGACAAGGACCAGGTCATCGGCCAGGTCATCGACAACCTCAACACGGTGCTCAACACGGTCAACGCGCACACCACCCAGCTGTCGGACCTGATCGTCACCCTCCAACAGCTGGTCTCCGGCCTCGCCGCCGACCGGCAGCCGATCGGGGACGCGATCACCGCGTTGGGCAACCTGGCCAACACCACCGCAGGCCTGCTCGACCAAGGCCGCGCCCCGCTCAAGGCCGACATCACCAGCCTCGGCGCGCTGAGCAAGAACCTGGACGACAACCAGGCCACCGTGCAGCACTTCATCCAGTTCCTGCCGACCAAGCTTGGCGATTTCATCCCGACCGCCAGCTACGGCTCCTGGTTCAACTTCTTCCTCTGCTCGGCGTCGACGTCGGTAGCGCTGCCACCGATCATCAACACCCCGGTCAACCTGCCTCTCCTCCCGGTGACCCAGCCGAGGTGCACGTCATGAAACCGTTCCGGGAACGCAACCCCTACATCATCGGCGTGGTCAGCCTGACCGTGATCGTGCTGCTGATCCTCACCGCGTTCTACTCCGACGACCTGCCGATCATCGGTGGCGGCACCACCTACACCGCGGACTTCACCGAGGCCGCCGGCCTGATCCCCGACGACGATGTGACCGTCGCGGGTGTGAAGGTCGGCAAGGTCACCGACGTCAGCCTCGAAGGCGACCATGTGAAGGTCGAGTTCAAGGTCAAGAACGCCTGGATCGGCAACGAGTCCACAGTGGACATCAAGATCAAGACGCTGCTCGGTTCGAAGTACCTGCAGATCACCCCGATGGGTTCGCAGGCACTCGACCCGAACACCGCGATCCCGACCAGCCGCACCACCTCCCCCTACGACGTGCTGGACGCCTTCAACGGCTTGTCCGAAACCGTCGACCAACTCAACACCGGCCAGTTGGCGCAGAGCTTCCAGGTTCTCTCGGAGACCTTCGCCAACTCGCCGACCGATGTCCGCAACGCGCTCAACGGTCTGTCCGCGCTGTCCAACACGATCTCCTCGCGGGATGCGCAGCTGAGCCAGCTGCTGTCCAACACCGGCCAGATCAGCCAGACCCTGGCCGCCCGCGACAGCGAGGTGAAACAGCTGCTCTCCGACGGCACCCTGCTGCTGGGCATGCTGCAACAGCGCAAGCAGGCCATCGACACCCTGCTGACCGGCACCCAGAGCCTGGCAACCCAGCTGTCGGGCCTCGTCAACGACAACAACCAGCAGCTGCAACCGGTGCTGACCGAACTCGACCAGTTCACCACGATGTTGCAGCAGAACCAGACCAGCCTCACCAACGGCCTGAAACTGCTCGCGCCCTTTGCCCGGCTGTTCGCCAACTCCGTCGGCAACGGGCGCTGGTTCGACAGCTACATCTGCGGCCTGCTGCCGCCGTCCATCGGTCCGATCAACCAGGTGGGGTGCCTGCAATGACAACCTTCGCCACCAGGGCCGGTCAGAACCTGGCCAGGACGGTCTCGGTCATCTGCGTGTTCCTGCTGGTGCTGGCCGCCGTGCTGTGGTGGATCTTCCAGGGCACCGACACCCGCAAGATCACCGCCTACTTCGACCAGACCATCGGCGTCTACGCGGGTTCGACGGTCCGCGTGCTCGGCGTCGAGGTCGGCACCATCGACGACATCGTGCCGATGGGCACCCAGGTCAAGGTGGACATGTCCATCGACCGTGGCGTGAACATCCCGGCCAACGCGCAGGCCGTTGTGGTCGCGCCCTCGGTGGTCAGCGACCGCTACGTGCAGCTGGCGCCGGTCTACACCGGCGGCCCGACCATGGGCGACAACGCGGTCATCCCGCGCAACCGCACCGCGACCCCGGTCGAACTCGACCAGCTCTACGACAGCCTCAACAAGCTGGCCACCTCCCTTGGCCCGAACGGCGCCAACTCCTCCGGCGCGCTGTCCAACCTGCTCAACACCGCGGCGGCCAACCTCAACGGCAACGGCGAGAACCTGCACGACACCATCACCCAGCTCTCCCAGCTGTCGCAGACCCTGGACAGCAACAAGAACAACCTGTTCGCCACCGTGGACAACCTGGCGCAGTTCACCACAACACTGGCCAACAGCGACGCCACCGTCCGCCAGGTCACCAGCCAGCTCTCCGACGTCAGCGGGTTCCTCGCCGACGAACGCGGCAACCTCGGTGCGGCCGTCTCCCAGCTGTCCACCGCCCTTGGCCAGGTGCAGAGCTTCATCAGCAACAACCGCAGCGAAATCAAGTCCAATGTGGACAACCTGACCAGTGTGACCCAGGTACTGGTCAACGAACGCTCCTCGCTCGCCGAGGTTCTCGACGACGCACCGCTGGCGCTGACCAACGTCGTCGACTCCTACAACGCCGCCTCCGGTTCGCTGGACACCCGCACCGACATCAACGACCTGGCCAACCCGCCGGCCGTCGAGGTCTGCCACCTGCTCCAGCAGCTCGCTCCCGGCAACCTCCCGGCCGACATCGCGTCCGCGTGCAGCACGCTGGCGCCGCTCGTCCAGGGCCTCGTGCCGCTGCCGTCGGCGGCCAGCGTGGTCGCAGCCCTGCAACAGGGCAAACTGCCTCCGCTACCCCTGCCGTTGGCCGGGGTCGCCTATGCCTCACCGAGTGCTTCCGGCTCAACGTCAGGAGGTGGCCAGTGACCACCCCGCCCAGCCAGTCCAGCGGCCGTGGCGCTCTCGGCCGCTCCGGTGGCCGGACCCGCAAGATCGCCTTCGGCGCGACCTTCGTCGCCGGTCTGCTCACCCTCACCGGCTGCAACTTCGACGGCCTCTACGGCGTCACGCTGCCCGGCGGCGCCGACCTCGGCAACCACCCCTACACCGTGCACGCCGAGTTCGCCGACGTCCTTGACCTGGTGCCGCAGTCCTCGGTGAAGGTCAACGACGTGCTCGTCGGCCGGGTCGAGTCCATCTCGCTGAACAAGCAGAACTGGACAGCCGACGTCACCATGGAGGTCAACGGCGACGTCACGCTGCCCGCCGATGCCGACGCCGACCTCCAACAATCCAGCCTGCTCGGCGAGAAGTACATCCAGCTCGTCGCCCCGCCGGACAGCCAGGGCCAGGCGAATCTCGCCAACGACGCGACCATCCCGATCTCGAGGACCAACCGCAACGTCGAGGTCGAAGAGGTCCTCGGCGCGCTGTCCATGGTCCTCAACGGCGGCGGCATCCAGCAGATCCAGACCATCTCCAAGGAACTCAACAGCGCGACGACCGGCAACGAGGCGCAGATCCGCCAGCTGCTGTCCAATGTGAACGTCCTGACCGATGACCTGAACTCGCACGTCTCCGACATCACCGAGGCCCTCGACGCGGTCAACCGCCTCTCCGCAACGCTGAGTTCGCAGAAGACCCAGATCGCCAACGTGATCAGCAACATCGGCCCCGGCCTTCAGGTGCTCAACAGCCAGCGCGACCAGCTCGTCAGTCTCCTCCAGGCGTTCAGCTCGCTGTCCGGTGTCGCGGTCGACACGGTCAACAAGAGCCAGGCCGACCTGATCGGTGATCTCAAGGCGCTCACCCCGACCCTGCAACAGCTCGCCGCCTCGGGTGCGAGCCTGCCCAACTCCCTGCAACTGCTGCTGACCTACCCGTTCAGCGACCAGGCGGCAGCGGGCATCAAGGGCGACTACGAGAACCTCTACGCGAGCATCGACCTGAACCTGCAGGACGTACTGGTGAACCTCGGCCGGTCGCGGCAGAACCCGCTGTCCTCGATCACCGCGTTGCAGGGCATCACCGGCGGCGTAACTGGCTCTCCGGCCAACCAACCCCCGCCGCTGCCGCTCCCCGGCAGCAACTCCGGTTCCAGCTCAGGTAGTTCAGGCAGCTCAGGTGGCGGCTTCTCCGGCGGCCTCGGTGGCATCCTCAGCACGCTGCTGGGAGGCGGTTCCTGATGATTACCAGGAAGATCATCATCCAAGTCATCGTCTTTGCGGTCGTCGGCGTCTTCGCCGTCGGCTACACCGCGATGCGCTACGGCGGCATCGGCTCGTCGATCATCAATCCTGGCTACGACGTTCAACTCGAACTCGCCAGCGGCGGCGGCATCTTCGACAACTCGGAGGTCACCTACCGAGGCGTCACCGTCGGCAAGGTCACCGGGATGCAACTGACCCGCGACGGCCTACAGGTCGACCTGCACATCAACGACAGCGCGCCGAAGATCCCCAGCAACCTCACCGCGTCGGTCGCGGACCGATCCGCGGTCGGTGAGCAGTACGTCGACCTGGTGCCCAACACCGACAGCGGCCCCTACCTCACCAACGGTGCCACCATCGCGCAGAAGAACACCTCGATCCCGCTGTCCACCGAAAACCTGCTGACCAACCTCGATGGCCTCGCCAACTCGGTGCCCATCCAGTCCCTGCAGACCGTCGTCAACGAACTCGACAACGGCTTCAGCGGCACCGGACCGGACCTGCAGAAACTGCTGGACACCGTGTCGGACTTCACCAAGACCGCGCAGCAGCAGCTCCCGGAGACCACCCAGCTGCTGGATTCCGGCAAGACCGTGCTGGACACCCAGACCGACGAGTCCGGCGCGATCGAATCCTTCAGCAACTCGCTCAACCTGCTCTCCGAGCAGCTCAAGACCTCCGATCCGGACATCCGCAACCTGATCACCAACGCCCCGCTGGCCGGTCAGCAGATCACCGACCTGCTCACCGAAACCGGTCCGCAGCTCGGCTCGCTGCTGGCCAACCTGCTCACCACGGCGAACGTGCTGGTCTCCCGGACCGCCGGTATCGAGGAAGCCCTTGTCGCGTATCCGCTGGTCGCCGCAGGGGGAAACAGCGTGATCAACCCGGACAACACCGTGCGGCTCGGCCTGGCCATCAACCTGTTCGACCCGCCGCCGTGCACCAACGGCTACCAGGGCACGCAGCACCGGCCCGCCAACGACCTCACCCCGGCCACGCTGAACCTCAACGCCTACTGCGACGAGGGCCCCAACAGCCCGATCGACGTCCGCGGCGCGCAGAACGCGCCCTACGGCGGAAATCCGGGCAGCCCGGCCACCAGCGGCTCCTCCGGCGACCAGCAACCGTCCACATCGGACAGCAGTGGTCAGGTCGCGGCCGGCCAGAGCGTCCCCCCGGCCAGCCTCGCCCAACTGCTCGGCGTATGACCGTCATCGAGGCGCGCCCCGCCCAGCCGCCAGCATCCAGACCGTCAGCACCCAGACTGCCGGCATCCAGACTGCCGGCATCCAGACCGTCAGCATCCAGACCGTCCGTATCCCGACAAGAAGAGGTTCGATGAACTCCGATACCGAGCAGGAGGCGACCGAGTTGGCCGCCGCACACCTCGACGGGGAGGCGGAGAGCCCGACCGCCCCCGAAGCGGAGTCCTCCTCGGACCCGTCGGCACCGGCCGCCGCGGTCGGTGGTTCCCGGTCTTTGCGGTTCACCAATCCGATGGTTGCCTGGCTGTCCATCGCTATCGCCGTCCTGCTGCTGTGCGGGCTGGCCTTCGGCGGCCTGTGGCTGTTCGCGAACAACTCCGACAACGCGAGCCAGGCGAAGGTCCGGGAGCAGGTCCTCAACGCCGCCGAGCAGGGCGCGATCAACTTCACCAGCCTCGACTACAACCACATCCAGCAGAGCCTGGACAACTGGACGAACTCCAGCACCGGCAACCTGTCCCAGCAGTTCACCGAGGGCCAGACGGTCACCGCGTTCGAGACGCTGATGAAGCAGAACAAGGTGGTGACCTCCGGCCACGTGCAGGACGCCACCATCACCGATCTCGAATCCAACAGCGCGACCGCGCTCGTCTACATCCTGGTCGACCGCAATGTCGGCGGCAAGGTTCAGCAACCCGAATACCTGCCGCTGGCCTGCAGCCTCTCGCTGACCAACAACGTATGGAAGATCAGCAACATCGGTGAGCCGAACAACCCGTTCACCGGCACATCGAGCAGCGGCAGCCCCGCCACCGGCAGCACGGCGCCGCCGCCCTCCAGTGGCAGCACGCCAACCAGCAAAAGCGGACAGTGAGCTGAGAGGATCCGTCACACCATGCCACCGTCCCGCCGTCGCCCCCCGGCAACCTCGCCCGGCAGCCGCAAACCTCGGGTAGCCGGCCTGCGTCCCGCCGAGCCGACCAAGCCGTCGACCACTCAGCCGTCGACCACTCAGCCGAGTACGACCCCCGCCGATGACACCCCGACCACCGTCATCCCGGTGATTGCTGGCAGGTCCTCCTCGACCGACTACGCGACGACGACGCCCGCGGCCCAGGAGTCCCTGGCCGCCCGCAGGGCCCGCCGCGCCAAGCCCCAGGAAGCCGACGACACGGCTTCGGCCGACACCGATACCGACACCGTCTTCGAAGCCGAGCCGGTGCCGAGCGCCGAGGCGGAACCGATGCGAGCCGTCGATTCCGGTGAAGGCGTGCCGAACTGGTTCGGCTCCATCGGCGGCAACATCCGCAACGCCAGCCAGGGCACCAAGGTTCTCGTCCTGGGGATCGTCGCCGTACTGCTGGCCGCCTTCGGCGTCTACGCGGGCCTGCAATGGCACGCGACGGCGACGGACGCGAACGCCCAGAACACCGCCTACATCGACACGGCGACGACCTCACAGGTCAAGGGCGAGGTCATCGACGCGATCCAGAAGGTGCTCACCTACACCTACGCCAACCCCCAGCAGACCCAGCAGGACGCGCACAACGTGCTGACCGGTTCCGCGCTGTGCCAGTACGACGCCCTGTTCAAGACGGTCCTCGCCCAGGCGCCGTCGCAGAAGATCACCGTCACCACCAGCATCGACCAGTCCAACAGCGGTGTCGAACAGCTACAGGGCGACCAGGCCAGACTGCTGCTGCTGATCAACCAGGAGTCGACGCGCGGCAGCGACGGCCAGAAGATCACCTCGCAGGCCGTGCTTGAGGTCGGCGCGATCTCGCAGGGCGGTTCCTGGAAGGTCGACAACCTCAGCACCTTCGGCACCGGCTCGAACCCCGCGAGCTGCTAGTAGGTCGACCGCACCGGGCCCGGATCTCCTCGCAGGAGGCGTTCCGGGCCCGCGCTGTGACCAGGGCAGGTCAGGACGCGGCCGGCAGCTTCGTCCAGGCCTGCCTGGCAAGCTCGATCGCCGACGCGCAGGCCTGCACCACGCCACCGGACACCGCTGCGCTGACATGCGCGTACTCGATGAGCTTCGTCGAGCCCGAGTCCGTCGGTGTCATCTGGCCGAGCCAACTCGGCCAGGTGTGTACGGGGGTGGCGGCTTGACAGCTGTTGAGCGTATCGCTCCCGGAGGCGGGGAACGGGGTGAGCAGCGTCGGCCGCCCATTCACCGTCACCTGTGTCTCGCCGGGACTGTCGGAAGCCTGCTGCGCCACCATGTCCAGCTCGGTACCGAAGAACGCGCTCGGCTGGGGCGTCGTGCTGTCGGAGCCCCAGAAGCAGCTGTGCTCGCCGGGGTAGGGCGTGGCGGTGCCCGGTCCGGTCACGGCGGTGCGTACGGCTGCGGCGGTGAGCAGGGAGCAGGCATTGATGCTGCCCATCGAACTCGACGGGAACGCCAGATGCTTCACCCCGCCGCTGTTGACCTTCGACGCCACGGTCGTGGTCGCGGTGTCCGCCAACTGACACAGTTCGGCGCTGGTGGACGGTGCGCTGTTGCCCGAATCGGGCTTCGCCTGAATGTAGACGTAGGCGTCACTGGCGAAGAACACCTGCGCGAAGCAGTCCGTGTCGTCGTTGCGCTGCTGCGCCTTGACGATGGTCGCCTTGTTCTGCTTCGTCACCGTGAAGCTGCTGGTGTCGACCTTGCTCAGCTGCTCGACGCCGAGACTGACGGACAAGGTCGTGATCTGCTGCGATCCTTCCGGTGTGTCATAGACGAAGCAGGCGCCGAGATCATTGGGATAGGCATCCGCCGTACCGCCGAGACCGCTCGTGTCGACGAGACTGCACGGGTCCAGAGTGGACAGAGTGCCCAACTCGGTGGAGTCGTCCGGCGACTTGGGGCTCGACGCCCTCGGCTGCTGACCACCCCCGCCCGACGCGGTGTCGGTCTTGCCGCCGCCGCCGGAGAAGAGGAAGTAGGCCCCGGTCCCACCGCCGATCACCACCACCAATGCGATGACCAACCCGACGATCAGACCGGTCTTCTTCTTGGGCGGCTGCTGCTGCGGGAACCCGTACCCACCCTGCGGCGGCCCTAGCGGCGGCTGCGGCCCCCAACCCGGTTGCGGCCCACCCGGTTGTGGCCCGCCTGGTTGTGGCCCGCCTGGTTGTGGCCCACCTGGCTGCGGCCCGCCAGGTTGTGGTGCGCCTGGTTGCGGCGCGGGTCCGGCAGGAGGTGCACCGTAAGGGCCGGGCTGTCCGTACGGATTGGATTGCCCGTAGGGATTCGGCTGCCCATAAGGATTCGGCTGGCCGTACGGGTTTGGCTGTCCATAGGGGTTCGGCTGGTTCTGCTGGCCGTACGGATTCGGCTGTCCATAGGGGTCTTGCGGTCCGTACGGACCGGGCTGCTGCGGCGGATAACTCATCAGGACTCCACGTCTCGTGCACCGGTTCGTGCACTGGAAATCGGTCTGTGGCTGGCGCGGTCGGTGATCAGGCCGGTCCCGCTAAGAGGCGAGAGCCGGATATGCCCCCGCCGCCCATTGCACTACTCCCACGAGCCCCGGCCGCGCCGCCACGCAGCCCTGACTCCTCGCCCTCCTCACCGAGGGCACCGACCCCGGACCCCACCAGCGCCCGATCCACCAGCACTCCCGGTGCCTCGGCCCCTCCCGCAAGCCCCTGCACGCCGCCGATGCTACCGGGCCGAACCCGCCCGCGCCGGCAGATCCACGACCCGATCCACCGGCGGAGCCGGCGCGAGGGCCGCCCACGCCGACTCGGTCACCGTCAGCAACCGCCCTCGGCCGGCCGGACACGGCCCGACCAAGGGCAGCTCACAGCGGGACGCCCGAACCTCAGTCCAAGTTGGACAGCGCTCGGGTCGTCGCTGCGGCGTCGAAGCTCGCGGGGTCGAAGTCGCTGCCCTTGTCGAGTCCGAGCCACTCCAGCCTGTCCTCGTGTTCCGGGTGCGTTGGCTCGGCCAAGATTTCCAGGAGATCGGTGTATCCCCAGATACCACCGCAGTCCTCCGGCGGAGCCGCTCGGCGACCGCCGACGCAGCGCGGATAGGCCACGTTCCCATCCTGATCGAGCACCTTCTCCACCAGAATGCTGTGCTCCCAGTCGTCGCCGAAGTCGTAGACGTAGCTGATCGCGCTGCGCGCGCCGGGGGCGACCTGTTCCAGCGTCACCGTGGCCTCCTCGAACAGACCGACCTCGGCGTCGGCGACCCCGAAGTCACCGTAGGGCGTCCGGTAGGCGTGCAGGTGGCTGTCGTCCCAGCCGAACGCGATCTGGATGATCAGATGGAGCCGGGCAAGGCTGGTGTCGGCGGGCACCTCGATGCGCCGCCAGATCGGCGGCTTCGCGCCCCGCAAACCGACTTTCAGCTGGTAGATCGGCGCCGCGCCGACAGACTCCGTCCGCTTCGCGGGCAACGCGGGCAATGCCGCCTCATCGACGACCGGCCCGACCGAGCTGTTCTCGACATCCGGATGCTCGACCGGAGGCTTGTCCGACAACGGAAGCGCGCTCATCCTGACCCGCAACAACGCGGCCAGCGCCCGATAGCCGGGGCCTTCCTCGTCCTCGTCCTCCTCGTTGGGCAGGTCGTCGAGGCCCAGTTCGAGATCCTCGGCGTCGTGCACCGCCCGTGCGTTCAGCGCATTCTCCAGCTGCCAGCGGAACTCCGCGGCGTCCAGCAGTTCCGAGCTGATCCCGTTGGCGTCGACGTCGTCGGTGACCATCCGTAGCGCCTCGGGCAGATCGCCCGCGTCGAGCAGCATAATCTCGCTGGCCGCACCGCAGTCGAGATGATCCACACACACCATGACCGCATACGAGCGGCCTGCCCGGTGAAAGGAACAAGCCAACATCGACCCGGTACCGGCCGGATCGGCCAGCCGATGACAGTCGCCGACCGTTGTCGGCTCGCTCAGCTCCGCTGCCCAGGCCGGCCGGGGGACACCGGCCGCGACGAGCCGATCGTGCGCTGCCGAAGCGGTCTCACTGACCGCGCTTTCGGCGACCGAACCGATCGCCAGCAGCAGCGCCAACGCCTCGCCCGTGGCGCGCGCCTCGAACTCCGGGATGAGACCGCGGACCATCGCGTCCTCGAAAGCCGGACCTGCCGCCGCGCCGACCGATACGAACGCCGCGCCGACGAGTTCCGCCTCCAGCGGATCCTCGGCCGCCAGCAGATCCGCACCGGCCCCAACCATCTGGTCCGCCAGCGACTGCGGGTCGAGGTCGGCATCGGAGCACGCCGGACAATCACACTGATCCGGAGCGCCGAACGGGTTGGCCACAGCAGACTGGCTGGGCTTCTTCTTGTTCTTCTTGCCTTTCCGGCCACGACTAACGGGACTCATTCGCCCAGTCTGCCGGCACAGCCCGTCAGTGCTTCATGCGGCCCTCGGCCTCGCTGCCGCCGTGGCGCCTACTCGCCGATCACGGGCGGTGCGGTCTTCTCGTCGGTACCGAAGATCGCGTCCGGATCGGCTTCGACCAGGTAAGAAGCCCGCTTGTGCTCAGCGTCCTGCCCACCCTTGCCGCCGCGACCGCCGCCCATCCCGCCGCCCATCGCACTACTCCCACCAGCCCCGGCCGCGCCGCCGCCCAGCCCCGACTCCTCGCCCTCCTCGGCGAAGGCACCGGACCCGGACCGAGCCCCGGACCCACCGGCACCCGAACTACTTGCGCCCGACCCACCAGCACTCCCGACACCTCCGGCCCCACCCGAAAGCCCCTTCACACCGCCGACCCCACTCGGCCCGAACCCACCACCGCCGCCAGACCCGTAACCCCCACCGCCGGGACTCTCGATATCCGCGCCGCCACCTCCACCCAACGGCATCCCGCCGCCCAGGGGC
This sequence comes from Pseudonocardiaceae bacterium, assembly GCA_036268955.1. GTDB lineage: Bacteria > Actinomycetota > Actinomycetes > Mycobacteriales > Pseudonocardiaceae > CAJCJE01. The sequence continues at coordinate 1,614 of DATATE010000045.1, read as the reverse complement.
GAAACCAACCCCGAGCCCCCGGACGTGCCGGGCCCCTGACTGCCAGGCAACTGCCCAAGCCCGGTGTTCCCGCCGCCTGGCACCCCACCTGATCCGCCTGGCCCGACCCCGCCCTGACCACCAGGCGAAGGAGCCCCAGGGAAGCTCGAAAGCCCCGTCCCACTGGACCCACCAGGCGCCCCGCCAGAGCCGCCGGAGGATGGCGGCGAAATCAACGACGGCGGCGGAGTCGAACCCCCGCCGGAAGACCCACCATGTGCACCGCCCCCAGAGCCACCCCCGCCGAGCATCTCAGCGGACAAATGCGGTGCCGCGGCCCCACCGCCGGCGCCACCGGTCCCTCCCGGCACATTCGGCGTGCTCCCGCTCGACCCGCCTGTCGACTTGGCCACCGGCGGAGCTGGCGCGAAGGCAGGCTGGTTCTGCGAGGTCTGCGTGACAACCTTGTCATAGTTGCAAACGACGTCGATCGCCTTCTGGTGAGCCGCCTGCTGCGCCGCGAACTGCGCATGATCCTGCGCGGCCAGATTCGCCGCCTGCGTCGGATCGGTCACCGTCATCAACTTCTGCTGCGCCGCGGCCGCATTGAACGGCTGCTTCGGCGGCTCCGGAATCGAGTTCTTCGCGGTCTGCAAAGCCCCCGCCTGCTGCTTGTACAACTGCGCAGAAACCTGCGCCGCCTGCCCGGCCTGCCCCATCTGGTTGGTCAAACTCGCCACAGCCGCGCGAGCATTGTCACCGTTTTCGCCGGTCCAAGCCAGCTCACTGTTGGCCAGCGCCTGCGCCGAGCTGTTCTGACTGGCATCGATCAAAGCCTGGGAGGTCTGATCCCAACTACCTCCCGTACTGTAAATCTGCTGGATGTTGACGTTCTGTGTAACGGCGTCAAAGAGTTCCTGGTGCGAAATCTTCGAGTAGTTGACCGCCGGTGGCTCCGGCGCCGTGCGCGTCGCCAAGCCGCTGCGCAGGCTCTGGATGGTCGCCGGGTCGAGAGTGTCCGTGGAATTCGGATCGCTGGCCATGCCGGGAAACAACGCAGTGAGCCACGAGGACCCGTCGCTGTAATGATGCAGGCCGAGATGTGACTGGGCTTGCTGTACCTGCGCGGCACTCGCCGTCGGCACCGACGGAGTGCTCTGCGTGGTCGCGTTGGGAATCAACTCGAAACCCGATTGACCCGACGTATTACCGGCCATCAGCCCGCTCCCCTCTCATGACGGCAAATGCTTCTCAACGACTTGCGCAACTGTCAACGATTCCTGGCATGATGAGTTGCTGTTAGCGATCGGACCTGCGTTGATATCGATACGGGTTGAGTCGTTGATTCCAATCGAGTACAGACAACTACCCGAAGTCTCTGTTAGTTGCTTCGCCTGATGAGAACCTATCTGGGTATTGGTGACAGTTCCCCCGTTTGCCAGTAGGCCGGCCAATCCGACGTCGGTACGGATCTGAACGGTAACGACGTAGTCGGATGTCGCCTGCCACGGCGAAGGGACCACCGTTTGCCATGAGCTAGGGACCAGCTCGGGCCGGCGGTCGCGGGCCGTGTGTTGATGGTGGTCCAGCCGGTGGAAATGGTCAACTCTGGGTGTCCTCGTCCCGGTCGGCGAG
>DATATE010000044.1:0-2232 GCA_036268955.1 Pseudonocardiaceae bacterium | reverse complement strand
GCGATGTTGCCGTAGTCGCGGATGGTGGCATAGCTGTGCCGGAAGCGTGTCGGGTCGAGGCCGAAATAATCGCTCAGGTTGTCGAGGATCCGGGGCCCTCCCGCGTGCACGATGTAGAAGTCGAGGTTCGCGACATCGCCGCCGTCGGCCGCGACGAATTCACCGAGCACCGGCCCGAGCGCGGGCGCCAGCGTATTTGGCACACGTTTGTCGAGCTGGAAATGGAAACCGGTGTCTTTGACGTCGTAGGAGATCCATGACTGAGTGCCCGGGATCAGGTGCGATCCGGACCGTTCGAGGAGCGGGCCGGTGCCGTCGGTGCCGCGGACCACGGCGGCGGCGACCGCGTCGCCGAACAAACTGGCCGACAGCAACGAACCGAGATGGCGGTCGTCGGGCTGGTAGCACAGCGAGCAGAACTCGCAGCAGACGATCAGCACGTTGGCCAAGGGGTGCGCGGCGCAGAAGTCGCGAGCCAGGCCAATCGCGGTGCCGCCGGCGGCACAGCCCAGTTGGGCGATCGGTATCTGCCGCATGTCCGTGCGAAAGCCGAGGTCGTTGATCAGCCATGCGGTCAACGAGGGCATGAGGAATCCCGTGCATGACACGAAAATCGTCGCATCGATATCTCCCGGCCGGAGCGAGGCGTTACGCAGCGCCTGATCGATGACCGGTGGCAGGCGCCGCTCTGCCTGTGCACGATAGACCGAGTTCCTGGCTTCGAACCCGAGGTGTCGCAACGTCTGCTCGATCGGCTGGACGAGATGGCGTTTCCGGATGCCGGTACCGCGGATCAACCGCAGGGCGACGTCGAGCCTGGGATGATCGGGGTAACGGGTGCGGCCGAGCTCGATGGTCTGTTCCATTGTGATGACATGCTCTGGAACGGCCACTGCCGGCTTGCACAGTACGGCCACCGTCACGCTCCGTTTCAGGAATTGCGGATCCCGTTGCGGCCTGGGTTACGTAAGCGCATGTGATAACACGACGGGACGTAGAGACGCCACAGCGGGATGCGCTGGCCGTCGCGATCGTCATGATCGCTGGCGCAGCGGGGCGCCGGCGCCGGACGACGCGACCGGCCGGCTAGGCCAACAGTTGGCCCACGTTGATGTTCATGCCCTGCAACCGCGCGTATTCCGCTTTCTGGCCAGATGTGGACATCTGGCCCAGGCTGACGGGCGCCAGCGAACGTGCGGTCCTCGTTTGGGGTGCGTCCGAGGCGAGGCCTAGGGCGTAGGTGCCCACAACCTCACCCTTCCGGTTCACCAGCGCGATGCTCGCGGGGACCTCGCTGCCCCCGGTGCCCTCCAGTGCCAACGCTCCCTCGTGGCGCACCACGGACAAGTCCGCGACCTTCCCGACACCAGCCTCGGGAGTCATCTTCTGATCCACCGTGTCTGCCTTTCCACTGTCGGCACCGGCCCATGCCGGAACGTTCCGCCCAACGTCGCACACGATCCCCGTGGGCGCGACACAGAGATCACCCGATCGGGACGCCGGCCGATGGGCCACGACACGGTGCGGACCCTCATCCTGGGACCTCTCCAGGAGCGTCTGCCAGCGAAAACCGGCAGTCAAACCGTTGCGCTACCCATTCTCCTGACCTTGGTTGCGGTAGCGGCCGTTCTTACTGTCGTGCAGGCTGCAGACAAATCCCCAGCAAGGCCCACGTTGGACGCGCCGCCGTCAGGCTGGCGAGAGATAACCAAGCAATCATTCGAGGAGCATGACGGCGCGCAACCGTCCACGCGACGGCTGTACCGATTCGATGGGAAAGCAGTGACCACTTCGGCTAAGCTTGACTCTGTCGGTGATCTTGTTCGCGTCGAAGTCAGCTGCTGACGGCTCGCAGGGACTTCAATCGAGGGATCCTGTGCTGGTCCAGGAAATCCTGGAAGGGCGGTCGGCAATCGTGGCGGGATTGCTTCGCCGGTCGGCGGCAGGCCGCTGAGGCGTTCGATGTTCACGGCAATAGCCGTGAAGACATGTTGCAGGTGGGCCTTCGGTGCTCCCCGATAGCGACACCGACGTATGCCGTGCCCGTGCGCGAACTCATTGACCGTGCTCTCCACTCCGGAACGGACCGCGTACCGGGCCTGGCAGTCGGGCGACTGCTGCTCGGCGCGGACGCGGAGTTGCAGGTCGCGGAGTTCTCGCGGGGATCAGCGGGGCTGCGGTGGGCGAGGAGGTCAGGTAGGGACCATGCCAGCCCTTGCTGACCTGCCCTTG
>DATATE010000043.1:0-70659 GCA_036268955.1 Pseudonocardiaceae bacterium | reverse complement strand
GTCGTGCCCCCCGACCAGCACCGGGACTTTCGTCCGATCAGCCGCGCCACTGATCGACCGAAAGTGGTGTCGACGAAGGCAGCGTAGCCGCCCAAGAGGGTCAGCGGGACGATCAATTGGGTATCTGTCCCGATCGGATGGCTACTCTTAGCCAAATTTGTCGCTCTTTCGGGGGACATGAGCGAACACGGCTAACGCGAACGCCCTTCACAACGACAACCCCAATTTGGGCTAGTTCGGTGATTGAGGGCTCATTCACTCCGTGAATGGATCCGTGTCCGACCGGTGGGACCCGGCCGCTGAATCGGTTACCCGGACGAAGCAACCAAAAAGGACCACGGTGCGCTGGGCGCCGTGGTCCTTTTCCGTGGTCTGCTCAGCGCAGTGGACGCGCCGTGTGTGGCTGCCCGAACAGCGTTACCCCTACTGGGGGCAGTCCCACCGTGCTCGCCATCAGCTCGCAGAAGGCCTCCGCGTGGGCGCCCAGTTCGGCGTCCCGCGCGGTCCAGGAGGCCCGCAGCTCCAGATCGTCGGTCCTGGACGGCCCGGAGATCTCGCCGAAGCGGGCCGAGGACGTCTGGGTCACCGTCCCGCCGAGGGCGGTATGATCAGCATCACAGTTGTCCAGCGCGTCGGTCAGCCAGGACCAGCCGACGTCCGGCAGCAGCGGATCGCTGGCCAGTTCGGCGTCCAGTTCGGCCCGTACGTAGATGACCAACCGCAGCACCCCGCCCCAGGCCTGTTCGCCGTCCGGATCGTGCAGCAGCACGAGACGTCCGGTGGCGAGTTCCTCGGCGGGTCCGTTGACCTCGGCGGACAACGCGAACGACCACGGCGCCAACCGCTGTGGCGCACGCACCGCGTCCAGTTGGATCTCCGGCCGTGGGCGCACCGCCTTCAGCGAGGCCACCGCCCGCCGGAAGAGCTCGGGTTCTTCCGGTGTACTCGTCACCGGCCCTCCTCGCTGGCGTACTGGCAGAATCCTTCTCGACCCCAGTCAGGGCCCGCCTCGCCCCGGATTCGTGTTCGAGCCGAGGCGAACCGACCCCAGTTTCGCCTGGTGCCGCCGTAGGGACACCGGCCCGATCACGTGAGGTGACTGTAGAGCCACCCGGTCGGGCAAGGCGGGGAGGCGCGCCGGGAAGAGCCGGTGTGCACCGATACCGTTGCTGGTACTGGGCCGAACGGGTTGCCGGCCGGGGCAAGCGATGTTGGAGGAGAACATGACCGAGACCGAGTCCATTGCCGCCACCGCGGCCGGATCGGGCCGGGAAACCGTGGTTTCGGCACGTCGTGACCTGGCCGACGCGCCGTTGCTGGTGGCGGCGCGCGGCGGCGTCCCCGCGCACACCCCGGTCTGGTTCATGCGCCAGGCCGGCCGGGCGCTGCCGGAATACCGCAAGGTCCGCGAGGGCGTCGGCATGTTGGCCTCCTGCATGACCCCGGACCTGGCCTGCGAGATCACCATGCAGCCGGTGCGCCGCTACGGGGTCGACGCGGCCATCCTGTTCAGCGACATCGTCGTCCCGCTCTACGCGGCCGGCCTCGACATCGACATCGTGCCGGGCACCGGACCGGTCGTCGCGCAGCCGGTACGCAGCCTCGCCGACGTCAACGCGCTGCCGGTGCTCGACGCCGAGCAGGTGCGGCCGGTGGCGGACACGATCCGTTTGCTCATCAGCGAACTGGGTGACACCCCATTGATCGGTTTCGCCGGTGCGCCGTTCACTGTCGCCTCCTATCTGGTGGAGGGCGGCCCCAGCCGCAACCACGAACGGACCAAGGCACTCATGCACGGCGAACCGGACACCTGGCACGTCCTCGCCGACCGGCTCGCCGACCTCACCCTGACCTCCCTGCGCTCCCAGATCGCCGCGGGCGTCGACGCGGTGCAGCTGTTCGACTCCTGGTCCGGCGCGTTGTCCGAGCGGGACTACCGGGAGTTCGTGTTGCCGCACTCGGCGAAGGTGCTGGCCGGGCTCGCCGATGCCGGCGTGCCGCGCATCCACTTCGGCGTCGGCACCGGTGAGCTGCTCGGTGCGATGCGCCAGGCAGGCGCGGACGTGGTCGGTGTCGACTGGCGGGTGCCGCTGGACGTGGCGACCGACCGGCTGGCCGCGGCGCTGCCGGACGGCCCCGCCCCGGTCGTGCAGGGCAATCTCGACCCCGCGCTGCTGTTCGCGCCGTGGCCGGTGCTGGAACGCGAGGTCCGGCGCATCCAGCAGGAGGGCAAGGCGGCGGCAGGGCACATCTTCAACCTCGGCCACGGCGTGCTGCCGCAGACCGATCCCGATGTGGTGACCAAGGTCACCGAGCTGGTGCACGCGCTGCCGGTCGGGGCGTGAGCCCGATGCACGTCGCGGTCGTCGGCGGTGGCATCTCCGGCTTGGCCGGCGCCTACCGGCTGCGCCAACTGCTCGGCACCGAGGCGGTCATCACCCTGGTCGAGCTGGACGGGCGCCTCGGCGGCAAGCTGCGCACCGTCCGGCTGGCCGGCGATGCCTACGACGTCGGCGCGGAGGCGTTCATCTCCCGTAGGCCGCAGGCCCGCGAGCTGATGACCGAGGTCGGCCTTGCCGCCGACCTGACCCACCCGACCGGCGCGCGGGCCGGCATCATGGCCGGCGGCGCGCTGCGCCGGATTCCGCCGAGGACGTTCATGGGCGTGCCGGCCTCGGCCGACGCGGTCACCGAGGTGCTGTCCGCCGAAGGTGCCGCCGCCGTCGCCGCCGAGTCCGACCTCGCGCCGCTGGAGCTGGCCGGCGGTGATGTGTCCGTCGGCGCGCTGATGCGTGAGCGGCTCGGCACCGAGGTCGCGTCCCGGCTGGTCGACCCGCTGCTCGGCGGCGTCTACGCCGGTCACGCCGACAGCCTCGGCCTGCGCGCCACCATGCCCGAACTGGCCAAGGCACTGGATGCCGGCCAACGCACCCTCGTCGGCGCCGCGGCCACCCTGCTGCCCACACCGCCCGCACCCGGTGCCACGCCGAATCCGGTGTTCGGCACCCTCACCGGCGGCCTGCAGACCTTCGTCGAACGCCTCGCCGACGCCGCCGACGTCCAGGTGCGCAGCGGCCTGCCGGTCCGCGCCCTGCATCGGCGGCAGGCCGGCTGGCGGCTGGAGATCGGCAGCGCACCGAACCCGGAGTTCCTCGACGCGGACGCGGTGCTGCTCGCCGTGCCGGCGCCGGCCGCGCGCAAACTGCTCGCCGACCACGCACCGACGGCCGCGACCGCGCTCGGCGGCATCGAGGTGGCCTCGGTCGGCGTCATCGGCCTCGCCCTGCCCGTGGACGCGCCGCTGCCGCAGGCCTCCGGCATCCTGATCGGCTCCGGTGAACGGCACACCGACGGCACCCCGTTCACCGCAAAGGCCTTCACCTTCTCCAGCCGCAAATGGGCCCACCTGGCCGGTGGCGACCATCTGCTGATCCGAGGGTCGGTCGGCAGGGCGGGGGAGACCGCGACCCTGCAACGTGACGACGCCGACCTCGTCGCGGCCGTTCGCGCCGACCTCGCCGAGCTGACCGGGGTCACCGACATCCCACTGGACACGGTGGTGCAGCGCTGGGGCGGTGGCATGCCGCAGTACGGCGTCGGCCACCTCGACCTGGTGGACACCATCGAGGGCGCGGTCGCCGACCTACCCGGACTGGCCGTTGCCGGCGCCTACCTGCGCGGTATCGGTCTGCCCGGCTGCGTCACCAGCGCGGACGCGGCCGCCACCCGGATCGCCAAAGCCCTGGCCGGCCACTGATCGGCGACCTCGCCCGGTCGCCGACGCCGGTCGTCGGTGACGTGGCACGATGAGCTTATGGCGCGCCTGAACTACAACGAGCTCAACGACACCGTCCGGTACACCATGTGGTCGGTCTTCCAGGTCGAACGCGGCGGACTGGCCGGGGACCGGTCCTCGACCGCGGCCGAAGCCCAGGAGTACCTGGATTCCCTTGCGGCCAAAGACGTTGTGGTTCGTGGCGTGTACGACGTCGCAGGCCTCCGGGCCGACGCGGACTACCTGATCTGGTGGCACGCCGAGGAAATCGAGCAGTTGCAGGCCGCCTACGCGGGCTTCCGGCACACCGCGCTGGGCAGGGCGTCGATCCCGGTCTGGAGCCAGGTCGCGCTGCACCGGCCCGCCGAGTTCAACCGCAGCCACATCCCGGCCTTCCTCGCCGACGAGCAGGCCCGCAAGTACGTCTGCGTCTACCCGTTCGTGCGCTCCTACGAGTGGTACCTGCTGCCGGAGGAGGAGCGGCGCAGGCTGCTCGCCGAGCACGGCAAGATGGCCCGCGACTATCCGGACGTGCGCGCCAACACGGTCTCCTCGTTCGCGCTGGGCGACTACGAGTGGATTCTCGCCTTCGAGGCCGATGAGCTGCACCGGATCGTCGACCTGATGCGGCATCTTCGTGGCAGCGAGACCCGTCGGCACGTCCGCGAGGAGATCCCGTTCTACACCGGGACCCGAGTACCGGCCGCTGAGCTGGTCACCAACCTGCCCTGAGACCGGCCCCGGATCCCGTGGTCGGTCAACTCTCGTCCGGCTCCATGGTCAGCGAGATCGAGTTGATGCAGTAGCGCTGGTCGGTCGGCGTGGCATAGCCCTCGCCCTCGAACACGTGGCCGAGATGACTGTGGCAGTTCGCGCACAGCACTTCGGTGCGTCGCATGCCCATCGCGCGGTCCTCACGCAGGATCACCCGGTCGCCGGCCAGCGGTGAGAAGAATGATGGCCAACCGCAGTGCGAGTCGAACTTGGTCTCGCTGCGGAACAGTTCGGTGCCGCAGGCGCGGCACTTGTAGACGCCAACGGTCTTGGTGTCGGTGTACTTGCCGACGAATGCCGGTTCGGTGCCCGCCTGGCGCAGCACCGCGTACTCGTCGGGGCTGAGTTCGGCGCGCCACTCCGCATCGGTCTTCTCGACCTTCGGAGTAACTCCCTCGACTGGTTTCACGCTCTTCATGCTTCCACGCTAATACCGGTCGGCAACCTGGCAGGCCCAGCGGAGATTACTGATTGAAGAAGGTGCTGAACACCGTGGTCAGCGTGCCCCAGGCGGCGGCGAGGACCACGATCAGGATGAGGCCGACCACGATCACGGCCATCAGCCGCCGGTGGCCGTTGGCCCGGTTGGCCGAGTTCGCGAACTCCCCGACCTGGGCGAGTTCGCCTTCGACGGTGAACCTCGGCCGGTCGTTGCGCATCCTGGCGAGGTGTTCGGCGAAGGCCCTGGTTTCCGGGTCGTCGGGGTCCAGACCGATCAGTTCGTCATCGAACGGCGGTTGGGGCCCGGTCCGCCGATCGTCGGGTTCCCGAGCAGTCATGAGATACACGGTAACCGGTCGTCCTGAGAATGGGTCGGCCGAACCACGGCTTGGGACCGGTGGCCGCACCCATCGGGTGGGCCTCTCCTGATCGCCTGGTGATCCTCTTCCCGCTGCGACCTGCTGAAACGCTGCGCCATGCTCAGTCGGCGAGTGCGCCGGCGGGCCGGATCGAACCGACCGGCGCACCGTGCCCGAGCACGGGCACCTCACCGATCCGCTCCAGCGCGGGAGAGGACACGCCGAGCCTGCGCAACGCGGCCACCATGACCACCGGCCGCGCCCGGCTCGCCCCGTCGGCGATCTTCAGGGTGACCGCGCGACCGTCGGGCAGCGCGATCGCGTGCACGCCCTCGGCACCGTCCTTGCACACCGCGCCGGGCAGCGCGCGCATCAGCTCAGTGACGTCCCGTCCGGTGCCACCGACCCATTCCGGGTGCGCGTTCATCGCGGCGGCGATCCGGTGTTCGTCGGTACCCTCCTTGGCCAGTGCCAGGGTCCGGAAGGCAGTGGCAAGGCCGGTCAGGCCGAAGCCGAACAGCGGCGCGCCACAGCCGTCGACGCTGCTGGCCGCGATCGGCTCACCGGCCAGTTCGGCGATGGTCTCGGCGATCAGCCGTTGCAGTGGATGCTCGGGGTCGAGGTAGGTCGCGGTCGGCCAGCCGTTGTGGACACAGGTGAGCAGCATCGCGGCGTGCTTGCCGGAGCAGTTCATGAACAGCGGCGTCGGCTCGAAGCCCTCGGCGAGCTTGGCCCGCCTGGCGTTCTCGTTGAGCGGGAAGTCCGCTGTGCACCGCAGGTCCGCCTCGGTGAGGCCGCCGAGCGCGAGGATGCGCCGCACCCCGTCGAGATGGAACGGTTCGCCGGAGTGGCTCGCGCAGGCCAGCGCGAGCAGTTCGCCGTCGAGGTCGAGGCCGGCGCGCAGCATGCCGAGCGCCTGTAGCGGTTTGTTCGACGAGCGGGGAAAGGTGACCGCTTCGGGTTGGCCGAGTCGCAGGACCAGTCCGCCGTCCGTGTCGAGGCCGGCGACCGAGCCGTGGTGGACCGACTCGGCGAGCTGGCCCCGCCACACTTCCGCGACTACCTCGTGCACTCGGCTGTGTCCTTTCCATCAAGTCCATCAAGGGGGTCCATCAAGGGGTCAATCAGGGGTTCCGACCGGGTTCCGTCGGGTCTACCTGGGGTTGTTTCGGTGGTTCGCGCCCCCGCGCGGCGGAACTGTACGCGGCGCAGGAGTGCTGTCGCGGCTCGGCGCCATCGGTCAACCAGCTGTGCCGAGCCGGTTACCGACCGCGACTCCCTTACGAAAGTCTGTGATGAAAGACGCAGATCAGCATGGGTATCGCACTTTTTTCGATCTCAGATGCCGTGTCAGTCTGGAGGGACAGCCACAGGAGGCCAGGAGACAGAGCGTGACGAACAGTACAAAGCCGGAATGGACCGTGTTCGAGATCGACTTCACCGCGAACGAGCTCACCCGACAGGCCGAGGCGCGCAATGCGCTCGAAGCCGATTTCGACGAGCTGGCCGCATTGGAGGAGGAGGAATTGGCCTACCGCATGCTGTTCGCCAACCTCGACGCCGACCAGCAGGCGGTCTACGCTGAGTTGGTCCGCCACGGCGTGTTGCCGATGCGGGAAGGCGTTATCGATGCCAGTTGATCCTCGGGCCGATATCGCGCGGTTGGTGTGGGTGGACTGCCCTTACTGCGCGAGTGACCGCGACTGTGCCGAGTGCCGGGCCGGTAAGAACTGCGCGGTCCATCGCAGCTATCTGCTGGAGAGCAAGGGCACCCAGCTGTATCTGGAGTGCGCGAACTGCGGGCTGCACTGGTGGCATCGCACCGGTTTCGGTGCCGGCCGCCCCGACGACGTCGACGCGGTACCGGAGTTTCCCGAGTACCACTGGGACTAGCTCCCGCGACCGCTTCGAGCGCAATCCGCGTGCGGAATGTTCGGAAAGTGCCGCCGCTGCGCCGCCTGCTGGTTCTAGCCTGACGGCATGTCTGTCGCCAGCTTGGCCATGATCACCCTCGACTGCGCCGATCCCGCCCCGCTCGCCGCCTTCTGGGCCGCGCTGCTCGGCGGCGAGATCGTGTACACCACCGAAGAGGTGGTCGTGGTGAGTACCGATCGCGGTGGTCTCGCCCTCGCCAGAGTGCCGGACTACCAGCCGCCGACCTGGCCGGGCGGAGCTACGCCCAAGCACATGCATCTCGATGTCGGTCGAGGACCGGGACGCGGCCGAGGCCGAGGCCCTGCGGCTCGGTGCGCGGCAGGCCGCCGAACAACCCGGTGCCGACCAGTGGCATGTCCTGTTGGACCCGGCAGGCCATCCGTTCTGCCTGACCGCCATACCCACCGGCTGGCCCGCCTTCGGTCGGCCCGTGGTGTCCACAGTGGAGGAATAGCTACTTGCCGCTGATGGTCAGCATGCCGTAGTCGATCACGGTCTCGCCGGCACCGTTGGCGGTGCGGAACAACACGTCCTCGCCCTCGGCCCAGACACTGACCACCAGCTCGTCGCCGGGGGTCACCGGCTTGGTGAACCGGCCGGAGATCCCGCGCACCCTGCTCGTGTCGCCGGCGCAGAACTCGTTGAGCAGCAACCGAACCGCGATGCCGTAGGTGGCGAGGCCGTGCAGGATCGGCCGGTCGAACCCGCCCGCCGCGGCGAAGGCCGGATCGCTGTGCAGTGGGTTGCGGTCGCCGGAGAGCCGGTAGAGCAACGCCTGGTTCACCGAGGTCGGGAAGCGCAGCGTCGCGTCGGCGTCCCGCTCCGGCAGGGTGACGGTGGCCGAGGGGCCACGGTCCCCGCCGAAACCACCCTCGCCCCTGATGAACACCGAGGAGCGGGTGGTGAACACCGGCTCGCCGTCCTCGGGGTCGACCGCGGTGGTCTCGTTGACCACCAGCGCGCCCTTGCCCTTGTCGAAGATGTCGGTGACCACGCTGCTCAGCGATACCGTGCCGGCGACGGCCAGCGGACGGTGCACGGTCAGTGCCTGCTCGGCGTGCAGCAGCTGGGTGAAGTCCACCCCCTCCAGCCCGATCTGCGGGCCGCCGAACTGGCCGAGCACGATGGCGTAGGTCGGCAGCACCTGCTGCCGGACGCCGTTGGTGTTCTCGGTGGTGAAGGCCAGTTCAGCGGTGGGATCGAGCTGGCCCGCGCCGACGCCCAGCGCGTAGGTCAGTGCGTCGGCCGAGGTCCAGGACCGGGTCCACGGGCCCCGTCGCACGCCGACAATGCCGCGATCCAGTGCCATCCACGTCCTCCGAAGCTCCGGTGGTTTCCGGTTGCGGTCCAAGGCCTCTGGCGCAACCGTCCCCGCCGGCCGACGTCGTGGCGGCCGGGCGGGGCTTGGTCGAGCGGCGATCTCAGCCGAGCACGCCGCTGACGCTGGCGTGTCCCCTGATCAGGTTGCGGGCGATGGTGCGACGCTGGATCTCGTCGGTGCCCTCGTAGATGCGCAGCAGCCGCAGTTCGCGGTACCAGCGCTCGACCGGCAGCTCGCGGGTGTAGCCCATACCGCCGTGGATCTGCAGGACCCGGTCGACGATCTCGTTGGCCTTCACCCCGCCGTAGAGCTTGGCCATCGACTGCGCCTGCCGGGAGTCCAGCTTGCTGTCGACCTGCCAGGCGGCGTGCAGCACCAGCCAGCGCAGCGCCTCGATCTCGACCGCGGAGTCGGCGATCATCCACTGGATGGCCTGCCGGTTGGCGATCGGCTCGCCGAAGGTGACCCTGGTCTTGGCCTGCTCGATGGCCATCTCCACCAACCGCTCGCAGGAGCCGATGGCGCGCGCGGGCAGCAGGTAGCGGCCCCGCCCGATCCAGGCCATCGCCAGCTCGAAACCGCGGCCGACCTCGCCGAGGATGTTCTCCCGCGGCACCCGGACGTTGTCGAACACCAGCGCGGCGGGGCCCCATTCGCCCATGGTCGCGATCGGCTCGGACTTCCAGCCCATGTCCCGGTCGACCAGGAAGCAGGTCACCCCGCCGTCGGCGCCCTTCTCCTTGTCGGTGACCGCGAAGACCATGGTGAAGTCGGCCTCGTTGCCGCCGGTGATGAAGGTCTTCTCGCCGCTGATCACCCAGTCCGTGCCGTCCTGGTAGGCGGAGGTGCGGATCGCCTTGGCGTCCGAGCCCGCGCCCGGTTCGGTGATCGCGAAGCAGGACTTGCGCTCCCCGGCGATGGTCGGCAGCAGGTAGCGCTGCTTCTGCTCGTCATTGGCCTGGTACAGGATGATGTCGGCATCGCCGCCGAAGTTGAACGGCACGAAGGTGCGGCCCAGTTCGGCCTGCAGCAGCGCGGTCATCACCGCGGAAAGGCCCATGCCGCCGTACTCGGTGGGGGTCTGCACGCCCCAGAAGCCGGCTTCCTTGGCCTTGAGCCGCAACGAGGTCAGTTCCTCGCCGGTCAGGCTCGGCTGGCCGGCGCGCTCGCGGCGGAGGACCTCCGGCTCCAACGGGATGATCTCCCGCTTGACGAAGGTGCGCACCCAGTCGCGCACCTCTTTTTCCTCGGTGCTGAGCGTGAAATCCATGCGTCTCCTCCTAAGCTAACGCTGTTAGCATATACCTCGGGTGGCGCCGCTGTCGCCTGGTGATCTGCCGGATTCATTCGATTCAGTAGGAGGTGACCATGCCACGACCAGCGTTGGTCAGCCGTCCGGAGATTGCGGCACAGGCCCTGTCGATCATCGACGCGGAAGGACTCGACGCGCTGTCCATGCGTCGCCTCGCCGACGGGCTCGGCATCCGGGCCGCCTCGCTGTACCGGCATGTGGCCACCAAGGACGAACTGCTGCACATCGTCGCCAACGGCGTCATGCAGGCCGTCGACGTCTCCGCCTTCACCGACCACAGCTGGCGGATCGGTCTGGCGCGCTGGGCGCGCAGCTACCGGGCCGCGCTGGCCGAACACCCCAACCTCGTCCCGTTCATCGCCTACGGTCCGGCCCGCAGGGAGGCCTCGCTGCGCGTCGCGGACGCGGTACACGGCGGCCTCGTCGGCGCGGGCTGGCCGCCCAAACACGCCACCATGATCGGCGCTGCCGTCAAATATCTCGTCGTCGGCGCGGCCATGGGCTCGTTCGCGCGCGGGTTCGAGGACGACGCGCAGGTCTACGCCGAGCGCTACCCCAACCTCGTCGACGCCCCCTCGCTGCGCCAGCACGCGGCCGAAATCGACGCCGACAGCTTCGAACTCGCGCTGAACTCGCTGCTGGACGGCCTGCGGACCCGCTACGAGGCGCTCGACGCCCGCGCGTCCACCGGTTAGCGCCTTCCGGTCACCGGTAGCCTTTGGACATGCCGAAGGCGCAGCCGCTGGAACTGGACGTCGAAGGGCCGGAGGGCACTCGTGCGGTCCGGGTGTCCAATCCGGACAAGGTCTACTTCCCGGAGCGGGGCATCACCAAGCGGCAGATCGTCGAGTACTACCTGAGCGTCGCGGCGCCGCTGCTCGGCGTCCTCGCCGAGCGGCCAACCACTCTCAAGCGCTACGTCGACGGGGTGACCGGCGAGGCGTTCTACGCCAAGCGGCTGCCCAAGGGCGCGCCGAGCTGGGTGCAGACCGCGAGGATCACCTTCCCGTCCGGGCGCACCGCCGACGAGGTCTGCCCGACCGAGCCCGCGGTACTGGCCTGGGCGGCCAACCTCGGCACCTTCGACTTCCACCCGTGGCCGGTACGCAGGCCCGAGGTCGACCATCCCGACGAGGTGCGCATCGACCTCGACCCGCAGCCCGGTACCACGTTCGGCGACGCGGTCACGGTGGCCGGCACGCTGCGCGAGGTCCTCGCCGACGCCGGGCTCACCGGTTACCCGAAGACCTCCGGCGGGCGCGGAATCCATGTGCTGGTGCGGATTCGGCCGGAGTGGGACTTCATCGAGGTCCGGCACGCGGTGATCGCGTTGGCCCGCGAGGTCGAGCGCAGGATGCCGACCAAGGCGACCACCTCCTGGTGGAAGGAGGAACGCGGCGAGCGGATCTTCCTCGATTTCAACCAGGCCGCCCGCGACCGCACCATCGCCTCGGCCTGGTCGGTGCGCGGCACGCCGAGGGCGACGGTGTCCACTCCGGTCACCTGGGCGCAGCTGACCGAGGTGGCGCCCGACGACTTCGACGTGTTCACCGCGCCGAAGTGGTTGGCGGAGCAGGGAAACGCGCTCGCCACGCTCGACGACGAAGCCTTCGGCCTCGAACAGGCCCTCGACTGGTACGCCCGCGACGAACGCGATCACGGGCTCGGCGAAATGCCCTATCCGCCCGATTATCCCAAGATGGCCGGTGAACCCAAGCGGGTCCAACCGAGCAAGGCTCGCCCGGAGTAGCCGCGACCGCAGGGCACTGCCGACTCGGCGCGCCCATCCTCTCGGTCGGGCGGCCGGCGGACCCAGAGCGAATACTCCTACTGGGCTAAGTCGGCAAGCCGATCTGGTGTGTCAGTACGCACTGGATTGAAGATACTGGCACTCTGGACGCCATGAGTAAGGACGACTGGGCCGTGGCGGACGCGTGGACGGGCCTGCGCATGCACTGGCACGGCTACGTCGAGCGGGTCGCACTGGCGCACGCGGCCACCAGGGAACAGCGGTTGAAGACCGAACCCGATGAGGTGATGGTCAATCCGGACGAGGTGGCTGCCTGGTTGGAGGGCACCATCAAGGCCGCGAGCGCACCCGCTCCGATCAAACCGGCCCAGGCCAAGGGCGGCTCCGCTGAGGACGGCCGCGACTTCGCCGACTCCATGCAGGTCTGGCGTTCACTGGCCTCCCAGGGCGAGTCGGTGTCCACCGGGGTGCGCGGCCAGATCATGGTCACCGCCGAGGCCGTCACCGAGCGGGAGTGCGACTGCCAGATCGCCGCACCTGGTTCGGTTTCCCGCCTCAGCAAGGGGCGCCGCCGCTGAAGCCGTCCCCCTCTCAACTGAGCAGGGCAAGAACAACAGCATCCTGCACGGCTGCCGCGACGACCGCACCCGGATTCTCATGTGCGCGCAACGAAAAACGCCCGCACCTCAACACCTCGGCCAGCGCCGGACTTGCCGATCCAGCCCAAGCGGAGCACCAACTATAGTTGGCATACACGTACTATAGTTGGTGCTTGCGTACTATAGTACGTGTATCTGTACTATAGTTGGCGCTTGGAGGTGTCCGATGGAGCTAGGTCGACCGCTGTCGACGATCACGCCGACGCTCGATGGCGATGTGCTCGCCATCCTGGCGAAGAGCGATGTCGAGTTCACTCCTGGCCAACTGCACCGCATGCTGCCGAGGAATTCGGTGGAAGGCATCCGCAAGGTGCTTCGTCGCCTTGCCGATCAGGGAGTCGTCCTGGCCAAACAGGTTGGCGGCGCGTACAGCTACCGGTTCAACCGCGACCACCTCGCCGCCGAGTACATCATCGGCCTCGCCGAACTGCCGGCGAAGTTGCTCCAGCACCTTGAGGATCGCCTTACGGCCTGGGACCCGGCTCCCGTCTATGCGGCGGTCTTCGGTTCGGCGGTTCGCGGCTCGATGACGACCGAGAGCGACTTGGACATATTACTCATCCGGCCGGACGACGTCGATGATGCTGGCTGGGAAACCCAGGTCGACGACCTGGCCGCCGCAGTAACTCGCTGGACCGGTAATGAGGCCCGTCCCTTGGTGTTCACCGAGACCGAGCTGGTCGACCGAGGCCGGGACGAACCCGTTCTGCGCGATGTGTTGGCCGAGGGGCTGACCGTCGCCGGGACGCGTGCCTGGCTGAACCGAAAACTCAGAGCGGAATCGGACTGACATGCGAACACGACAATGCGATGCGGAGATCAGGCGAGGGCGCTTGCGCAAGGCCGGACAATTCATCGAGGCGGCAGATCTCATCCGCGAATTTGCCGACGACAACCTTGATGAGGCGGATGCCTACGTGACGTTGTGCGTACACGCGGGCATCGCAGCCGCTGATGTCATTTGCTGCGCCGCTCTCGGTGTACACGCGAAAGGCGAGAACCACAACGATGCCATCGAACTGCTGGGCAAAGTAGACCGGGAATCGGCCAAGCACCTGGCGGTTCTGCTGAATCTCAAGACCAAGTCCGCTTACAGTCACACGCCTGCGACGAGGGACGAGTTCAAACGCGCTGGTCGCGCGGCTGAAACGCTGGTGGAGAAGGCCCTGCGGACGAACGTGTCGGGGGCGCATTAGCAACGGCGACGTAAGTCCGATGCCGGCCGGATGGCGCCATTCGCGGCCCGGCCGCCCCGATGGGGTTCGGCTACGCAGCGGTGTGGTGGCCTCGCACGATCGGGAAGGGCGTGTTCGCTCGCCTGGCGGTAGGGCCCTCTGTCATATGCGACCTACGCTATGTGACGCCCGGTTCGGGCAGGTGTCCGGACCGGGGACGGAGACGTTCCTACGCTGGAGGTCGTCATGGCACAGCCCACACCGCAACCACCCCAACCGCCGTCGGGTGGCTGTAGCTGCTGCGCGAACTGCACCGGTCCGAGTTGTGGTTGTTGCGCGAGCTGCAAGTAGATCCAGGGGTTACGGCGGGCAGGCGGTGCCGTTGGCCGGCACCTTTCCGGCGATCAGGAAGCCCTGCGCCGCCGAGGTCGCGCAGCTGGATTGACCGAGCGCGCCGTGTCCGGCCCCGCCCCAGTTCACCAATACCCCGGAGTCCAGCGACTGCGCGGTGCGCTGCGTGCCGGCCTCCGGGGTGAGAGGATCGCTGGCCGTGCTGATCACCAGGATCGGCGGGGTGTTGGGCGCGGTGGGTTTGGGCAGCGGCTGGCTCGGTACCGGCCATGGTCCGCACAGCAGCAGGTTCTGCGCGTAGAGGGCGCCGAACAGCGGTTGGTTGCTGCCCCAGTTCTTCATGTCGGTGGACACCTGACCGGGGGAGAGTCGGTCGGGTACGTCGTTGCAGCCGGAGACGAGGTCCGCGTCGATCAACGGTGGGTCCTGCGCGGTGCCGATCAGGTCGGGCGCGATCAGGCCGGCGAGGCCGGTGCCGTCGCCGCCGAGCGCCTGCTGGATGTCGGCGGCGAGGCTGGTCCACTGGGTGGGGTCGGTGAGGCCGATCAGTACCGCGCGCAACGCGGCGCCCGCGGTGAGCTGGATACCGTCCGCGTTCAGTGGTGCGCCGCGCAGGTTGGTGAGCAGCTGGGTGAGTGCCGCGGTGGGATTGTTGCCGAGCGGACAGGAACTGTTCGTGCAGTTCCGCGCGAACGCGTCGAAGGTGGCCTCCGCGCCGACCGCCTGTGCCTGCGCGGTGTCGGCGGTGCCGAGGGTGGGGTCGGGCGAGCCGTCGAGGACGAACCGGCCGACATGGGTCGGGAACTGGTCGGCGTAGGTGGTCAGCACCCGCGAACCCTCGCCGTGCCCGATCGCGTCGAGATGGTTGACGCCGAGGGTCTGCCGCACCAGCTCAAGGTCGGCGACGGTGTTCTTGGTGTCCAGGTCGGCCATGGTCGAACTCAGTTGCAGCACGCACTGCTGACTGGCATCGGTGGTCGCGGTCAGCAGCGCGGTGAGGTTCGTATCGGCCGGATCGGCCTCCAGCATGGCGTTGCGGTCGGCCTGCGGCACGCAGTGCACACCGTCGGACCCGGCACTGCCCCGGCGATCCATGCCGATCAGCGAGAAGGTGCTCAGGAACTGCGCCGGCAGCGTCGCGGCCAGCCGGGCCGCGTACAGCGTGCCGGGCAGGCCGTCGAGGTCGTTGACCACGAGCAGCGGCGTCGGTCCCGACCCGACCTTGAGCAGCGAGATCCGCAGCCCACCGCCGTCCTCCTCGTCGGTCGGGTCCTCTGGGCCGACCAGCCGGGTGCACTGGAAGGTCAGGTTCGCCGGCGGAGCCGGGGTACCCAGCCGCTGGCGGGTCTCGTCGCCGCAGTCCGACCAGAGGAGCTGGTTGGCGCCAGGGCGCTCAAGGCCCGGCAACGGCACCGGGCCGGTCGCGCCGGCCGAGGACGGCTTCGGCGGCGGCGAACCCGCGACGACCAGCGAGGGTGTCGCGGAGGGGCCGACCGTGCACGCGGCGACCAGCAGCGGGGCCAACGCGACGAGCAGACCCGCGCGCAGTGGCCTGCGGACACCACCCGCTCCCGCTGCCCGGCCAGCGTGCAGCAGACCCGCGCGCAGTTGCCTGCCGAAGCGCCGAGCGGATCGCCTGCCGGAGGATCGCTGCCAGGCGCGGGTTCCAGGCCGGCTCGGCACGTCGATTCCTCCGCTTTCCACCCGAGCGGTTGCCGCTCGCGCTCGGTACTGCCTGTCGTTGATGTTCATCAGGAGCGTCGCATGCGTCGGGTATGGCCATGGTGAGCGGGTCCATCTGACGCCCGGCGCCGCGTCCCGATACCGGTGGCAACCGCGGTGACCTGCACGACAATCGCGGTGAGCCGTCCCAGCAGCTGAAAACGGCGTGCGGTTCGGTCGGGGTCGTCAGCGATGATGAGGCTGTTCGATGATGAGGCTATTCGTGGAAGGGAGCCCGTCGTGGTGTCGGTGCACGTCGAACGCAGCCGCCGGCCGGCATGGTCGCCGCCGGAGCTGGTGGCCCTCGCCGGTCGAGGGCTCGGCAGCGTGCCGCCACCAGCGCTGGTGCTCGCCGGGATCGTCAGCGTGCAGGTCGGCGCCGCACTGGCCAAGGAGCTGTTCGGGCTGACCGGTGCGGTCGGCGCGGTCACCCTGCGGCTGGGCTTCGCCGCCGTCGTGCTGTTGGCGGTGTGGCGGCCCTCGCTGCGGATCACCCGGCGGGAACTACCCGTCATCCTCGGCTACGGCCTCGTGCTGGCCGCCATGAACCTGTCCTTCTACCAGGCGATCAACCGCATTCCACTCGGCATGGCGGTCACCATCGAGTTTCTCGGCCCGCTCGCGGTCGCGTTGATCGGCGCCCGGCGCTGGCTGCACGGGCTGTGGGCGCTGCTGGCCGCGATCGGCGTGTTCGCGCTGACCGAGGCGGGCGGGTCGGTGCCGCTGGCCGGGGTGCTGTTCGCGCTGGCCGCGGCGACCTGTTGGGGCGTCTACATCCCGCTCGGCGCCGCGCTGGGCGCGCGGACCAGCGGCGGCCGTGGCCTCGCGCTGGCGATGGCCCTCGGGGGTCTGGTCACGCTGCCGATCGGCATCGTCGATGCCGGCCGGACGATGTTCAGCCCGACCGCGCTCGCCGCCGGATTCGGTGTCGCGCTGCTGTCCTCGGTGCTGCCGTACTCGGTGGAGTTGGAGGCGCTGCGCCGGATTCCGCCACGGGTCTTCGGTGTGCTGATGAGCCTCGAACCCGCGGTCGCGGCACTGGTCGGCCTCATCGTGCTCGGCCAGGGGTTGCGGCCGGCGCAATGGGTGGCCATCGCCTGTGTCGTGGTCGCCTCGGCCGGCGCGACGCGCTCGCAACGCAACGACGCCGCTCCACCGCCGGTCGACCCCGCGTAGCGGTCGACGGGCCAGAGCGCTTCCTCGCCGTGCCAACGGTTCACCGAGCCGGGCGGCCGGCAGGGGGGCGCCGTGTGCGGCGAAGGACCGCGGCTGCTGATCCGGGCGGTTCAGGGAGATGGCATCCCGCTGCTGAGTTCCCGCCACTGCGACTCGGTCAGCTGCTCCTGCGCGAGATAGGCGTCCTTCGCCCGCTGGAGTTTTTCCTGCCAGTCGATCAGGAAGCTGATCTGGCTGGTGATCTTGACATAGGTCCGCCCGCGCGAATAGGTATTCCTGACGGTCGCCAGCACATTCGTGCACTGCTCGTACTGCTGCTGGATTTCCGCCGGGGTGAGGCTGTAACGGCCGGAACCGGTCGTCGACACCGGGATGGGCCGCTCGTCAGGTATTTGCGGAGTCACCGAATTCGAGTCGATCACATGCCTCTCCTGCCGTAGCGGGCAAACCCGGTCCAGGGTAGCGAGATCGCTCGTCACCCAGGAGCAGAATCGGTCAGGAAGAAGCCGACCATAACCGAGAATTCCGTTGTTAACTCGAACGGACCAGGGTGATTGCCGGGAATGAAATCTTGCGTTAACCGGATCAGCGGATATAGCGCAACATCAACAGATCCCCGCCGTGCAACACCGACGTCAGGCGCAGCCGGATCGGTGCTGGTGGCAAAGGCCCTACCGCGATTCTTCCGGAATCACCCGAGGTCAACATCGGTGAAATACTGAGACACAGTTCGTCCACCAGCTCGGCGGCCACCAGTGAGCCGAACAGTCGCGGTCCGCCCTCGCAGTCCACCCGCCGCAGTCCCCGTTGCGCCAGATCGGCGATGACCGCGGCCAGGTCCACCTCGTCGGTGCCGGTCAGCACCACCGAGGCGCCCGCCGCGGTGAGGGCGGCCCGCCGATTGGGGTCGGCCGCTTCGGTGGTGTAGATGATCGGCGCGACCTCGGTGTCGGTGATCAGCAGCGCGGTGGGCAGCACCGAGCACTGTCGGGTCACCACCGCGAGCGTCGGTACCGGTGCCAGCCCGAGCGCCGCACGGTCGACGCCGGCCATTGCCGCACGGGTGATACCTCGGTAGCGCTCCGTCAACGCGGTGGCCGCACCGACCAGCACGACATCGCACAGTTGCCGGCCGAGTGCGAAGATCCGGGTGTCGTTGTCGTCGCCGAGGCCGCCGGAGCGGCCCTGCACCGTGGCCGCGCCGTCCGCGCTGCTGATGAAGTTCACCTTGACCCAGGGGCGGTCCAGTCCCTCCGGGAAGGCGTAGAGCGCCCGCAGGTCGGCGTCGGAGGGCTGGTGCGCGGGGGCGGCTTCGGTCGGCCACAGTTGATCCACCAGCACATCAAAGCAGGTCCTCCTCCAGCGGCCACCGGCCAGCCGGGGAGTGCCGGTTAGGCTCTGCGCATGTCCGTCGCCCGCCTCGTCGACCGCGATCCGGTGGTCGCGCCGGACGAGTTGATCGCCTCGATGGTGCCACCGCCCCGGTTCGACGCGGTCCGTTTCGCCAGCTACCTGCCCAACCCGACGCAACCGAGCCAGGCCGCCGCGGTCAGCGCGGGGGAGGCATTCGCCGCGCTGGTCGGCGCGAGCCGGCAACGGTCATCGGGGCTGCGCGGACTGTTCGGCGGCCGGGCCGCCGCGGTGCAGCGGCCGGGACTGTACTTCGACGGCGGTTTCGGCGTCGGCAAGACCCATCTGCTCGCCTCGCTGTGGCATGCGGTGCCGCAGCCCAAGGCGTACGGCAGTTTCGTCGAGCTGACCCACCTGGTCGGCGCCCTGGGTTTCGCCGAGGCGGTGCGCAGACTCTCCGGGCATCGGCTGCTGGCCATCGACGAGTTCGAACTCGACGACCCCGGCGACACCACGCTGGTCAACCGGCTGCTGCGCGAACTGACCGATGCCGGGGTCTTCGTCGCGGCCACCTCCAACACGCTGCCGGACAAGCTCGGTGAGGGCCGGTTCGCCGCCGAGGACTTCCTCCGCGAGATCCAGTCCCTGGCCGCGCGGTTCACCGTGGTCCGGGTCGACGGGCCGGACTATCGGCATCGCGGCCTGCCCGAGGCGCCGTTGCCGTGCTCGGCAGCCGAACTCGACGCGAGCGCGCAGGCCATCACAGGGTCCACAGTGGACGATTTCGACGCGTTGTGCGCGCACCTGGCCCGGCTGCATCCCTCCCGCTACGGCAGGTTGGTCGACGACGTGGCCGCCGTGCACCTGCGCGGTGTGCATGCCGCGCCGGACCAGGCGGTGGCGCTGCGCCTCGTGGCGTTCGGCGACCGGCTCTACGACCGGGCCATTCCGGTCGCGGTGTCCGGTGATCCGGTGTCCGCGCTGTTCACCGAGGAGATGCTGCGCGGCGGCTACCGCAAGAAGTACCTGCGGGCTATTTCCCGGCTGGTCGCGCTGTCCAGGGACGGTGCCGCGCTGCGCGCGTCGTCGGCCTGACCGTCGTCTCGGCCTGATCCGTGGCCGGCCCCTTCGAATGGCGGTCGGTCCACCGAGAGACGAGCACCGCGCACGGCAGCACCACGCCGAGGGCGAGACCGACACCGCCGAAGGTGTCGGTCAGATAGTGATAGCGCATCGCGACGAGGCCGACCATGAGCGTCAGCACCAGCAGCAGCCAGATCAGCCCGGCCAGCAGGCGTTGGCGCGGGCGGTGCAGCAGGCCGAGCACGACCAGCAGGGCGACGGTCAGCGCGGCGACCGAGCTGACCGTGTGGCCGCTGGGATAGCTCAGCCCGCCGCGCGGGAAGGTCCGGCCGAACAGCGGTTTACCGACCAGTTCCACCAGCCCGATGGCCAGGCCGGGGCCGACGGCGCCCAGCAGCAGCACATCCCAGCGCCGCACGAACAGGCCGTAGCCGAGGACGGCGGCGATGACCAGATAGACCGTGACCGAGTCGCTCGGCGAGACCAGCACCCTGGCCAGCGCGCTGCGTTCGCCGATGAACTCGTACGCGGTGCTCGCCACGCTCGCGTCGAACGGGTCCGGGGTGTGCTGGCCGGCGAAGTGGATGCCCAGCGCCACCATTTCCGCCCAGCCGACCAGCGCGATCAGCAGGGCCGGGAGGTGGAACCGAGTCGGCAGCAGGCTCGGTGTTCGATCGTGCACGTCTCGACTATGCCGCAACCTCCGGCCGGCCGTCGTGAAGCGAAGTGCGGCCGGCGGTCAACATCGGCGGCCGGGGCGGTCAACACCGGCGGCCGGTCGCGAGGTGGACAGCGACCGGCCGCCGTGTCCGCCTCAGCCGGCCAGGACCTCGGCGATCGCGTCGATACCGCGATCGAGGTCGGCCTTGCTGATGACCAGCGGGGGAGCGACCCGCAGGGTGGTGTCGTGGGTCTCCTTGCACAGCACGCCACGCGTGGCCAGCGCCTCCGACGCGACCCGGCCGGCGGGGCCGCCGGGGCTGATCTCGACCCCGGCCCACAGTCCTCGGCCGCGTACCTCGCTGGCACCGCTGCCGATCAGCTCGCCGAGCCTGCCGTGCAGGTGCGCGCCGAGTTCACGGGAGCGGTCCTGGAACTCGCCGGTGGCCAGCAGCTTGATCACCGCGCGGCCGACCGCGCAGGCCAGCGGGTTGCCGCCGAA
The DNA here is from genome assembly GCA_036268955.1 of Pseudonocardiaceae bacterium. GTDB lineage: Bacteria > Actinomycetota > Actinomycetes > Mycobacteriales > Pseudonocardiaceae > CAJCJE01. The sequence goes on along the minus strand of DATATE010000043.1, from coordinate 50,314 downwards.
GGTCGAACCGTGCTCGCCGGGCCGCAGCACACCGAGCACCGCGCGGTTGCCGACCACCGCCGAGACCGGCATGATGCCGCCGCCGAGCGCCTTGCCAAGGGTGTAGAGGTCCGCGCGGACACCCTCGTGGTCCAGCGCGAGCAGTTCACCGGTGCGGGCAAGGCCGGACTGGATCTCATCGGCGATGAGCAGGGCCCCGGCCTCGTCGCAGATGCGGCGCACCTCGGGTAGATAACCGGCCGGCGGCACGACGACGCCCGCCTCACCCTGGATCGGCTCGACGAGCACGGCGGCGGTCCGCTCGGTCACCGCGGCCGCGAGCGCCTCGGCGTCGCCGTACTTGACCACCGTGAAGCCGGGCGTGAACGGGCCGAAGTCGGCGCGGGCCACCTCATCGGTGGAGAAGGACACGATGGTCGTCGTCCTGCCGTGGAAGTTCGAACCGGCGACGACGATTTCGGCCATACCGGCCGGCACGCCCTTGACCTGGTAGGCCCATTTGCGGGCCACCTTGATCGCGGACTCGACGGCCTCGGCGCCGGAGTTCATCGGCAGCACCATCTCGGTGCCGGTCAGCTCGGCCAGTTCCCGGCAGAACAGGCCCATCTGGTCATGGTGGAAGGCGCGGCTGGTCAACGTCACCCGACCGAGCTGCTCGGTGGCGGCCGCGATCAGCGCGGGGTGCCGATGGCCGAAGTTCAGCGCGGAGTAGCCGGAGAGGAAGTCCAGATAGCGCGCACCGGAGACATCGGTGACCCAGGCGCCCTCGGCGTGCGCGATCACCACCGGCAGCGGGTGGTAGTTGTGGGTGCTCCAGCGCTCGTCGAGCGCGACGAAGTCGGCCGTTTCGCTGGGCATGTCGGTGTCCTGGCGAGCGTCGGTGGCGGTCATAGGGCAAGGCTAAACGGTCCAGGGCGGCGATTTCAGCCAGCACATGTTGCACGTTCGAATGTTTTGTTGCGTTCATCTGCCATCGGTACCACGATCCGTTGCGTTTGCTCCTCGATCTGACACCGGGTGAGGTCGACGGGGAGCGAATGGCGCGGTGCTCGGGGCATCTGACAAGGTGCCTGTTGTGCCTACCGACACCGAATCCTCCGCCACCCCGTCGACCTCTTTCCTGCGGTTACAGGCCCGCTCCCAGCGCTTCACCCTCGGTACCCCGAGGGAGTTCCGGGTCTCGCCGGACGGCCGCCGGGTGCTGTTCCTGCGATCGGCTTCCGGCACCGAGCGGCGCAACAGCCTGCTGCGGGTCGATGTCGAGACCGGCAAGGAGACCGTTGTCGTCGACCCGGTCGACCTGCTCGGCGGCGACGAGGAGCTGACCCCGCAGGAGCGGGCGCGGCGCGAGCGCACCAGGACCCAGTCGGCCGGAGTCGTGGGCTACGCCACCGACGAGCAGTTCCGGATCGCGGTGTTCACCCTGTCCGGCAAGCTGTTCGTGGCCGACCTGAGCACCGACGAGGTCCGCGAGCTGCCGGCCACCGGCGCGGTCATCGACCCGCGACCCGATCCGACCGGGACGCACATCGCCTACGTCGCGGGCGGGACGCTGCGGGTGATCGGCGTCGACGGCACCGGGGACCGGGCCCTTGCCGAGCCGGAGGGCGGCGACACCGAGAACCTCGCCTGGGGTCTCGCGGAATTCCTCGCCGCCGAGGAGATGGGCCGCACCCGAGGCTACTGGTGGTCGCCGGAGGGCACCCGCCTGCTCGCCGCGCGCACCGACCGCACCGAGGTGCCGCGCTGGCACATCGCCGACCCGGCCAACCCGGACAAGCCGGCGAACACCGTCGCCTACCCGGCGGCCGGTACCACGAACGTCAGGGTCACGCTCACCGTGCTCGGCCTCGACGGCAGCCGCACCGCCGTCGACTGGGACGACACCGCACTGCCCTACCTGGCCTCGGCGCACTGGTCGGCCGCTGGTGACCCGCTGATCGCGGTGCAGTCCCGCGACCAGCGGCGGATGGTCCTGCTCTCGGTCGACCCGGCCACCGGCGCGGCCACCGTGCGCGAGGAGGTCACCGACGAGCACTGGGTGGACGTGGTGCCTGGCGCGCCCGCGCTGCGGCCGGACGGCGCGCTCGTCAACGTTCGGGCCCTGGACGGCGCCTACCGGCTCACCGTCGACGGCCAACCGGCCACCCCGGTCGAACTACAGGTGCGGCAGGTCCTCGACGTCGACGCGAACGACATCCTGTTCACCGCTTCGGCCGACGACCCGACGCAGGCGCACGTGTACACCTTGGCCGACGGGGTGATCACCCGGATCAGCCAGGAACCGGGGGTGCACTCCGCGTACCGGGGCGGCGGCAGCGTCGTGCTGTTCAGCTGGAGCCTCGACCACGAGGGCCCGGTCACGCAGGTGCGCAGGGGTGACGGCGGCCTGGTCACCGAGATCACCGCACACGCCATCCCGGCCGGCATCACCCCGAATCTGACGCTGCTCACCGTCGGCGAGCGCGAGTTGCGCTGCGCCCTGTTGCTGCCCACCGGCCACCGGCCCGGCTCGGCCAAACTGCCGGTGCTGCTCGATCCCTACGGTGGCCCGCACGCCCAGCGGGTGCTCCAGGCCCGCAACGCCTACCTGACCCCGCAATGGTTGGCGGACCAGGGTTTCGCGGTGCTGATCGCCGACGGTCGAGGCACCCCCGGTCGAGGCCCGGCCTGGGACCGCGCCATCCACCACGAACTCGCCGAGATCACCCTTGCCGACCAGGTCGACGCCCTGCACGCGGTGGCGGCGCGCTACCCCGACCTGGACACCGAGCGGGTCGGCATCCGCGGCTGGTCCTACGGCGGCTATCTCGCCGCGCTCGCCGTGCTGCGCAGGCCGGACGTGTTCCGTGCGGCCGTCGCGGGGGCCCCGGTCACCGACTGGCGCCTCTACGACACGCACTACACCGAGCGCTACCTCGGCCATCCTGACCAGAATCCCGAGGTGTACCAACGGAATTCGCTGCTGGACGATGCCGAGGGCCTGCGCGGTTCGCTGCTGCTGATCCACGGCCTCGCCGACGACAACGTCTTCGCGGCGCATACCCTCCGGCTGTCCTCCGCCCTGTTGGCCGCCGGCCGTTCGCACACCGTGCTGCCGCTGTCCGGGGTCACCCACATGAGCCCGACCGCCGAGCGGGAGGCGGAGAACTTCATGCTGCTGCAACTGAACTGGCTCAAGCACACCCTCGGCGTCTAGCGCCGGCTCGGCAGGTCTGGGCGGACACCGCCCCGGTGCGTCTACCAGGCGGCCGGGGCGTTTTCGCCGTAGACCCGCCGCATCCCGGCCAGCCAGCGATCCGGATCGGCCGCCTTGTGCGCGTACATCTTGCCGACCTCGGGGTGCGGCAGGATCAGGAAGGTCTCCGCGTCGAGGCCGGCGATCACCGTGTCGGCGACCTGGGCCGGTTCCAGGATCGGCGCCGCCGAGGCGACCGCGAGTGCCGAGGCGTTCCCGGCCTCGATGCCCGGCATCAGCATGTTGGTGCGCACGCCCATCGGGCACAGCACGCTCACCTTGATCCCGGCCGCGCCGTAGGTCATCGACAGCCATTCGGCAAGGCCCAGTGCGGCATGCTTGGTGGCCGAGTACGGGGCGTCGCCCGCGCAGCTGAGCAGGCCCGCCGCGGAGACCGTCTGCAGCAGATAGCCGCTGCCGCGCGCCAGCATTCCCGGCACGACGGCCCTGGCGGCGTGCGCGTGCGCGACCACGTTGATCGACCAGGACCGCGCCCAGTCCTCGGGTTTCGCGTCGAGGCCGACGCCGCTGGCGATGCCAGCGTTGGAGCAGAACAACTCGATCGGCCCGAACGCCCGCTCGCTGCCGGCCACCAGTTCGGCCACCTGTGCCTCGTCGGTGACATCCGCGGCGATCGCGACGGCCTCCCCGCCGTCCGCCCTGATCTCATCGGCGATCCGCTCGGCGGCCTCATGGTCCACATCGGACAGAACGACGCCCGAGGCGCCCTCGGCGGCGAACCGGCGGGCCAGCGCGGACCCGATACCGCCCGCCGCGCCCGTGACGACCGCGACCTTGCCGCGAACCTGCATGGCACCTCCAGCCAATTCGTATACCGACTAGTCGGTATGTAGTACGGTACGGATGAGCTGGGTCGCTGGCAAGGAGGCAACGGGTGGATACGAGCTTCGCGGGCAAGACCGCACTGATCACCGGAGCATCGCGCGGTATCGGCAGGGCGAGCGCGTTCGCGCTGGCCGCACGAGGCGCGAACGTGGTGGTCTCCTCGCGAAGGCAGGACGCGCTGGACGTGGTGGCCGAGGAGATCCGCGCCGCCCATCCGGCCGCGAAGGTGCTCGCCATGGCCGCGCACGTCGGCGATGCCGACCAGGCGCAGGCCTGCGTGCGGGCGACCGTGGAGACCTTCGGCTCGCTGGACGTCCTGGTCAACAACGCCGGCACCAACCCGTACTACGGCCCGCTCGTCGACATCGACCTGCCGAGGGCCACCAAGACCGTCGAGGTCAACCAGCTGTCCATCGTGCTCTGGACCCAGCTGGCCTGGCGTGCCTGGCTCGCCGAGAACGGCGGCACGATCGTGAACATCGCCTCGATCGGCGGCCTGAGCACCGAGCCCGGCATCGGCTTCTACAACGCCACCAAGGCCGCGGTGATCCACCTCACCCGCCAGTTCGCCGCCGAGTTGGCGCCGCGCGTTCGGGTGAACGCGATCGCACCCGGCGTGGTACGCACCAACCTGGCCAAGGCGCTGTGGGAGAACTTCGAGCAGCAGCTCAACGCGGCGCTGCCGCTGCGGCGGATCGGCGAACCCGAGGACATCGCCAAGGCCGTGGTGTTCCTGGCCGGTGACGACTCCTCCTGGATGACCGGCCAGACGATGGTCATCGACGGCGGCGCGCTGGTGCTGCCCCAGGTCACGGTCTGAAAGGCGGTCACAGGAATGTCTCGTTGGGGAATCACCCTGCCACTGACCGGTGTCCCGCTCGCCGCGCACCGGGACCTTGTGAAGTCCTTGCCCGATCTCGGTTACACGGACGTGTGGTCGGCCGAGACCGCGGGCACCGACGCGTTCACCCCGCTCGCGCTGGTCGCCGAATGGGAGCCGCGACTGCGCCTGGGCACCGCGATCGCGCCCGCCTACACCCGAGGCCCCGGCCTGCTCGCGATGACCGCGGCCACCATCGCCGAACTCGCGCCCGGCCGGTTCGTGCTCGGCATCGGCAGTTCGTCCCCGGTGATCGTCAAGGACTGGAACGGCATCGACTTCACCGAACCGTTCGCCAGGACCCGTGACACGCTGCGGTTCCTGCGCGCGGCGCTGGCCGGGGAGAAGGTCACCGAGACCTACCCGACCTTCGCGGTGCGCAAGTTCAAGCTCGAACGGCCGCCCGAGACGCCGCCGAGGATCATGCTCGCCGCGCTGCGCCCCGGCATGCTGCACCTCGCCGCGAAAGAGGCCGACGGTGCGATCACCAACTGGCTGTCCGCCGATGACGTGCGCACCGTCCGCGCGGAGATCGGTCCCGAGGTCGAACTCGCGGCGCGGGTCTTCGTCTGCCCCACCACCGACACCGACGCCGCCCGCGGCCTCGGCAGGCTGCTGATCAGCAGTTACCTGACCGTACCGGCGTATGCCGCGTTCCATGACTGGCTGGGGCGCAAGGAGGTTCTCGCGCCGATGCACAAGGCCTGGGCGGCCGGGGACCGCGCCGCGGCCAACGCGGCCATCCCGGACTCGGTCGTCGACGAACTCGTCGTGCACGGCAGTCCGGCGCAATGCCGCGAACATGTCGCCCGCTATGTCGATAATGGGCTGGACACGCCGGCGATCGCGGTGCTGCCCACCGGCGCCGATCCGGTCGAGATGGTGCGCGCGTTGGCACCGAAGGACTAGCAACAGGATTTGAGGAGAGGCAGATGGCGCGTGCGTCGGCGGCCCGCGAGGTGAAGGGCGAGCGGCAGGGCCGCAGCCCGATGGAGGAGCGGATCATCGCCGCCGCGGTCACCCTGTTCGCCGAGCGTGGCTTCGACGGCACCGCGGTGCAGCAGATCGTCGACCGCGCCGAGGTGACCAAGGGTGCGCTGTATCACTATTTCGATTCCAAGGACGATCTGCTCTACGAGATCTACCGAACGCTGATCGGCGTGCAGAACGCCGATCTGGACGCGATCGTGGCACGCGGCCTCGGCGCCGCCGACACCCTGCGCGCCATCCTGGTCGACGTCGTGATGACCACCGCGAACCGGTTGTCCGAGGCCGCGGTGTTCTTCCGTGAGGCGCACAAACTCGACGACAAGCGGATGGCCGCCTTCCGTGCCGACCGGCGCCGCTACCACGAGAGCGTCCGCACCGTGATCGCCGGCGGTCAGGCCAGCGGCGAGTTCTCCTCGGCGGTGCCGGCCGAAACCGTGGTGCAGATCGCCATGGGTGTGGTCAACCAGCTGCCGCTGTGGTATCGCCCGGACGGCCCGAAAACCCCGGAACAGCTGGGCACCGAGATCGCCGACTTCGTCCTGGCCGCGCTGCGCGTCTGAGCGCGCGAACGGTTGCCCTCGGCTTGGGCCGACCGGCGGAATCGGTGTGTACGTGCGAGCGGCTACACGCGGTCCCAGTAGAACCGGCCTTCGAGACCGTCCGCGCTGAGGTAGGCGTAGCCGGTGCCGCCGCCGAGGTTCAGCGCGTACTGCTCGTCCTCCCAGCCCTCGGCGCCGTCGAGCTGGAAGAAGAACCGCCACGGCGGCGCGAGCACGATGTGCGGCTGCCAGAAACACGGTTTGCCACCGACATAACCGCGCGGCGAGAGGATGTCGATTTCCGGGATTTCCAGGTCGATCCCGGCGATTTCCGCTTCCTGCGCGGCGATTTCCGCGTCGAGGGCCTGTTCCTGGGCCGGGTCCAGTTCGGCGACGTTGATCTGTAACTCGACCGGCACGTGGTCGTCCCAGTGCGCGCCGCGCCGCCACAGACTCGGGCCGGCCGGTTGCTCGGAAACGGCGAGGAAATCCGGGATTCGGCCGCCCGGCTGCACGAGCAGCGCGTTCTCGCCACCGTCCGGTTCGGACGTCAACGCGGTCACCTCGTCCGGCCCCTCGGTGAGGAACAGGTACGCGACCCGCCCACCCGAACCGGGAATCGGGAACTGCCCGACAAAACACATCGGCATGTGCGAGGATGCCGACAGCGGCCAGGTGGGTGTTTCCAGCCAGCAGGGCTGACCGCCGAGTTTCGCTCTCGGTTCCCGAATCGGCTCCGCGACCGGATGAAAGGACAGCTCGAGTCTGTCCGCGAACAGGACATCGGTCAATGCCGGCCCCGCTGGCCGCTGCGCGTCCGGCTCGATGCCGCCCATCCCGCAGGTACCTCTGATCTTGTCGGGTTTATCCCTGGCGTCGGTGGGGTGATCTTGCCACGATGCAATGAGGGTCTCGCCGTTGGCCGGACCCGCTGTAGGAGGTGTCGGCCGCATGCCGAATCGTGGGGGACCGCGCCGCCCGGTGGCGCTGGTCACCGGCGCGGGCCGACGGATCGGTATCGCGACCGCGACCGCGATCCGGCTCGCCGAAACCGGCTGGGACGTGGCGACGACCCATTTCCCGGCCTATGACGAGCGGATGCCCTGGGGCGTCGACCGGGGCGCGACCGAGGACCTCTTGCGCACCCTGTCGGCTACCGGCGCGCGGGCCTTCGCGATGGCCGCCGACTTCGAGTCCGTCGACAGCCCCGGCTGGGTGTTCGAGGAGGTGACCCAGGCGCTCGGCCCGGTCACCGCCTTGGTGATCGGACACGCCGAATCGGTCGACTCGGCGATCCTGGACACCGATGTCGCCTCCTTCGACCGGCATTTCGCGGTCAACGCCCGCGCGAGCTGGCTGCTGATCCGCGAGTTCGGCAAGCGGTTCGCCGGCCCGCACGGCACCGGCCGGATCGTCGCGCTCACCTCGGACGCGACCATCGGCAACATCCCCTACGGCGCGTCGAAGGCCGCACTGGACCGGATCGTGCTCGCCGCGGCGAGCGAGTTCGCCGACCTGGGCATCACCGCCAACTGCGTGAATCCCGGTCCGATCGACAATGGCTGGATGAGCGCGGACCTCAAGGACGAGATCGTCGCAGCAACGCCGTTGGGCAGGCTCGGCGCACCGACCGATCCGGCGAACCTGATCGCCTTCCTGTGTTCGGCCGACGGCGGCTGGATCAACCGGCAGCTGATCAAGAGCAACGGCGGATTCGCCTCGTCCTAGCCCATCACGGTATAACCAGGAAAGGCAAACCTAACCTGGGAGGCGCGTGGTGGAGCGGCGGAGGGAGTGGGCTCCCGTCAGGGGGTCGGTGACGACGCTGCTCGCCGGTGGTCGCAACGGGCCATCGGCACTCGGTGAGTTGGTCGCGGTCGCGTTGGCGGCGACCACCGAAGGCAACGACCGGCGAGGCGGGCCGGCGCCGCGCGGCGGACCGGCCGCCAGCGCGGCGACCGTGGCCGCCCTCGGTCCGCTGCTCGCGGTGGAGGGCGTCGGGGCGAGCACCGCGTTGCGCGAGTTGACCACCGCGTTCGTCGCGGGCTCCGTCGATCCGGCGCAACCCTGGTGCGCCGCGCACCTGCACGGCCCGCCGCTGGCCGTCTCCGTGGTCGCCGACCTCGTCACCGGCGCGCTCAACCCCTCGATGGACTCCTGGGACCAGGCGCCGATCGCCAGTGCGCTCGAACGCGCCCTCACCGCCGAACTCGGCAGGCTCTGCTTCCCGGACCGGCCCGACCCGGACGCGCTGATCACCTGCGGCGGCACCGAATCCAACCTGCTCGGCCTGTTGCTGGCCCGCGAGCGGCTCGGCGCCCTCACCCCGGTCTGCGGCGCCAACGCCCACCACAGCATCGCCCGCGCGGCCTGGCTGCTGGGCCTGCCGAACCCGGTGGTGGTGGCCTGCGCGGGAGAGCGGCTGCGCCTGGACGCCCTCGACGCCGCGCTCGCCGGACTCGACGGCCCCGCGCTCGTCGTGGCCACCGCGGGCACCACCGATGCCGGCACGATCGACCCGCTGCCGGCGATCGCCGAGATCACCCGGCGCCGAGGGGCCGCGCTGCACGTCGACGCCGCCTACGGCGGACCACTGCTGTTCAGCGCGGCGCTGGCCCCGTTGCTCAGTGGCCTCGACGCGGCCGACACGGTCACCGTCGACCTGCACAAGTTCGGCTGGCAACCCATCCCCGCCGGCATCCTGGTCAGCGCGGACGCCGAAAGCCTCGCCCCGCTGGCCATCAGCGCCGACTACCTCAATCCCGCCGACGACCTCGACGCCGGCATGCCGGATCTGCTCGGCCGGTCGCTGCGCACCTCGCGGCGGGCCGACGCGTTCCGGATCGCGGTCGGCCTGCGTGCCATCGGCAGGCGCGGCATCGCCGAACTCATCGAACGCTGCTGCGCCACCGCGATCGAGGTCGCCGCCGCGATCGAGGCGCATCCGGCCCTGCGGCTGTGGGCGACCCCGACGCTGAGCACCGTGCTGCTCCGCCCCGCCGCGGCCGACCGCCTCGGTGGCGCGGCAGGCGACGACCTGGTCGCCGCGCTGCGCAGGACCCTCCTCGATGCGGGCCGCGCCGTCCTCGGCAGGGCCACCCTGCGTGCCGAGTCCGGGGCGCCGGCATGCTGGCTGAAGCTGACCCTGCTCAACCCGACCGCCACCAGCGCGGACTACCTGCCGCTGCTCGACCTGATCGCCGACACCGCCGAGACCCTCGCTCCGGTGGGCTGCTCGTGACCGACAGCCCCCTGGACACCTCCCACAACGCCGCACCGGTCGACCTGCTCGGGGTCGGCATCGGCCCGTTCAACCTCTCGCTCGCCGCCCTGGCAAGCACCGTCGGTGACCTGCGTGCCGCGTTCCTGGACCGGCTGCCCGAATTCCGCTGGCATCCCGGCCTGCTGATCGAGGGCGCCACCGTGCAGGTGCCCTTCCTCGCCGACCTCGTCTCGCTCGTGCGGCCCGCGCATCCACTGTCGTTCCTGAGCTATCTCGCCGATGTGGGCCGGCTGTTCCCGTTCTACTTCGCCGAACGGCTGCACATCGACCGCGCCGAGTACGACGACTACCTGCGCTGGGCCAGCAAACGGCTGCCCTGCTGCCGGTTCGACACCGAGGTCGACCGGATCGCCTGGTCGGCCGAGCACAACGCGTTCGCCGTCGACCACACCACCGCGGGCGTCGCGCAACGGTTGCTGGCCAACAACATCGTGCTCGGCGTCGGCACCGGCCCCTCGGTGCCCTCGGTCGTGCGCGACCTCGTCGCCGACCCGGACTCGCTCGTCCTGCACTCCGCCGACTACCTGCTGCACCGCGCGGCGCTCGCCGACGCGGCCGACGTCGTGGTGATCGGTTCCGGCCAGTCCGGCGCCGAGGTCTTCCTGGACCTGTTGCGCCGCAGGCCGATCGGCCAGGAGCGGCTGCGCTGGTTCGCCCGCACCCCGGCGCTGGCCCCGATGGAGTACTCCAAGCTCGGTCTCGAACACTTCACCCCGGACTACACCCGCTTCTTCCACGGCCTGCCCGAACCGATGCGTACCACCCTCGTCGACGCGCAATGGCAGCTGTACAAGGGAATCAGCGCCGAGACGATGGCCGAGATCCACGACGAGCTGTACCGGAGAAGTGTCCATTGTGGATGGCCGGACGTGGAGATCACGCCGGGGGCCGAAGTACTCGCCGCGCGGAAAAAGGGCGAGGGGTTCGAGCTGGACCTTAGCCACGTGCAGGACCGGGGCCGGCGCACCGTCGGGGCCGACGGTGTCGTGCTGGCCACCGGCTACGCCGAGCGGCCCGTCGACGAACTGCTCGGCCCGCTCAGGGCGAGCGCGGTCCGGGACGCGGCAGGCCGACTGGTCGTCGGCGCCGACTACCGGGTCGAACTGGACGAGCGGATCACCGGTTCGCTGTTCGTGCAGAACGCCGAACGACACACCCACGGCGTCGGCGCACCCGACCTCGGCCTCGGCGCCTGGCGGGCGGCGACCATCCTGAACACCGTCTGTGCCCGCGAGGTGTTCCGGCTACCGCCGCGCACCGCGTTCACCCGGTTCGGGCTGCCCGATCGAAACGAGGTTGGTTCGTGAGCACGCCGGCGGTGACCTCGGTCGGACCGGCCGAGCGGGCCTGGCAGCAGGCCGGCACGCTGATTCTGCACAAGATGCTCGGCGAACTCAGCTACGAGGGCCTGCTGCGACCACGTCAGGACGGGGCGCCCGAACACTGGTTGCTCGAACTGCCCGGCGTGGTGCGCTACCGGTTCGCCGCCCGGCGCGGCGCCTTCGAATGCTGGGTGGTGGCCCAGAACAGTGCCACCCGCCAGGTCGGTACGGCGGCCCCGCGGCCGGCGACCGATCCGCGCACCCTGCTCACCGATGCCCGCGCCGTGCTGCGCCTCACCGGCCTTCGCCTTGCCGACGTGCTCGCCGAACTGACCGCGACGATCACCAACGAGGCCAACCGGATCGCGGTCGCGCCCAGTACCGCCGAACTGGCCACAATGGACTACGACAGCGCGGACGGTAAGCTCACCGGCCATCCCCGCCTCGTACTCAACAAGGGCAGGGTCGGTTTCGCCGAGGGGGACCGGGCCCGTTACGCGCCGGAGTCCGGCGCGAGGTTGCGAGTCCGCTGGGTCGCGGTGCGTACCGAGTTCGCCGAGTTCCGTTCGATCCCGGCACTGACCGCCGAGCAACTGCTCACCGAGGAACTCGGCACCGCGAAGCTCGCCGAGTTCCGCGAAGTACTGGCCGGCAAGGGAAATCCGGAGGACTACCTCCTGCTGCCGGTCCATCCCTGGCAGCGCGAGGAGATCCTCGGCACCCTCTACACGGGCGAGTTCGCCAGCGGCGCCATCGTCGACCTCGGCGAGTCGACGGATGAGTACCTGCCGCACCAGACCGTCCGCACCCTCGCCAACCGCAGCCACCCGACCCGCCGGGACGTGAAAACCGCGCTCTCGGTGCGCAACACCCTGGTCTACCGAGGGTTGGCCTCCGGAGCGACCCTGGCCGGCCCCGCCGTCACGCAGTGGCTGACCACACTGCACGAACGCGATCCGCTGTTGTCGCGGCAGTACCGTTTCGGCCTGCTCGGCGAGGTGGCCGGCGTCTCGGTGCGGCATCCGGTCTTCGGCGCGCTGGACGAACTGCCCTACCGCTTCCACGAAACCCTCGGCGTGCTCTGGCGGGAGCCGATCCGCACCAGGATCGAACCGGGCCAGCGGGCGATCTCCTTCGCAGCGCTGCCCTACCGGGACGCCGCCGGGGTCGCACTGATCAGCCAACTCGTCCGGGCCAGCGGCCTTGACCCGCTCGACTGGCTGCACCGGCTGCTGGAGATGACCCTCGTCCCGCTGCTGCACTGGCTGCTGCGCTACGGCGTCGCGTTCTGCCCGCACGGCCAGAACCTGGTCCTCGTCCTGGACGCCGACTCCCGTCCGGTGCACGCGCTGATCAAGGACTTCGCCCAGGGCGTCGACCTGCTCGACGCCGACCTGCCCGAATACCGGGAACTGGCGCCGGAAGCGGCGGCGGAGATGCTGCGCTGGCCGGCCTACCTGCTCGCGCAGTCGCTGTTCAGCTCGGTGTTCAGCGGACAGCTGCGGTTCATCGCGGAGATCCTGTTCGACGACTTCGCCACCGCGCGCACCGAATGCTGGGACCTGGTCAGGGAGATCGTGCACGCCTACCGCGCCGCCCACCCGGACACCGCGAGCAGGCTCGATGACTGCCGGCTTTTCGATGAGACCGTCGAGCGGGTCTGTCTGAACACCGAACACCTTGCCGGACAGGGGTTCGACAAGGTCGACCGGGACGAGGAGTTCGACGTCCGGCAGGGCATGGTGCGCAACCCGCTCGCCGGCCCCGACCCGGACGGCGCCTGGTGACCGCCCTTCCCCTCGCCCCTCGTCCCGTCGGCCCCCGCACCCTCGCCCAACGCGCGCAGGCCGCCGCCGCGATCGAACCGGAGTTCCGCGCGGCCGTCGATGCCGGCCGGATTCGACGCGTCCTGCTGCTGATGCCCGATCCGCACGCCCGGTTCGTCGCCGTCGAACTGGCCGCCGAGTTCGTCCGCGACGTCGTGTTGGCCCACGGTTACGGTGCCTGCACCTACGTGCTGGCCTGGGATGTGCACCGGGAACCGATCGAGGTGCCCGCGCTGGCCGACTACCTCGGCGGCTACCGCGACTTCCTGCTCACCCCCGACCTCGCGACTCTGCAACCCGTCGCGGGCCGATCCGACACCTGTTCGCTGGTCTGCGACGCGAACTGGCCGAACGGTGCTCCGGTCGAACTGGCTCCCCGGCAACTGCTGCGCGCCCAGCTCGCCGAGACCGAGAAGCTGGGCCTGGTCCCCTCGGTCGGCCTCGAACACGAGGTCACCCTGTATGGCGCCGACGGCACGCCGCTGACCGCGCAGGGCATCGACTACGCGCTGCACACCAACCACGCCATGGACACCGTCCTCGCCGAGGTTCGCCGCGCCATCGACGACTGCGAACTCGGCGTCGAGTCGGCACGCGCCGAATGCCATCCCGGCCAGTACGAGATCGTGCTCGCGCACCGGGACGCGCTGGCCGCCTGCGATGACGCGATGCTGCTGCAACACCTCGTCCGGAGTACGGCCGAGGCGGGTGGTGCCTCGGCCAGCTATCTCGCCGCGGAGGCCCCCGGTCGCGGCAGCTCCTGCCATGTGCACCTCTCACTGTCCACAACAGACCTGGATCCGATCGCCGATGGCGGCGCTCTGCCCGAACCGCTCGCCCAGTTCCTGGCCGGCGTGTTGCGCGCGGCCGAACCGCTGTCCGCGATCTGGGCGCCCACCGCGAACTCCTACGTCCGGCTGCGCACCGCGCCGTTCTCCCCGCGCGTCCTGCGCTGGGGTCACGACGACCGCACCGCCGCGATCCGGGTCGCCGGCCGCGACCGTGCCCAGCGGCTGGAGTTCCGCTTCGCCGGCGCCGACGCCCAACCCCATCTCGTCCTCGCCGCGCTGCTGGCCGCCGGCCGTTGCGGCATCGACGACCGGCTCCCGCTGCCCGAACCCGGTGTCCCGCACGGCGAACTCGCCGCGACGCCCTGGGCGGCGCTGGAGCGGCTGAGGAACTCGCCGCTACCGGCCCGCCTGCTCGGCGAGTCACTCGTCGCCCAGCAGGCCGCCCTGCTCGGCGCCGAACTCGACGCCCTGTGCGAGACCGTCAGCGACCTCCACCGCCAGCGCGGCGCCCTGCGCGCCTGAACTCAGCGCGGCGTGTCCGCCCGCCGTGGGTACCGGCCGAGGTAGGCGAGGGCGAGGACGTGGTGCAGGTCGCCTGCTGCCTCGATGGCGAAACCGGCCGAGGCGACCGTGATGCCGATCGCGACAACGGCGAACATCCCGGTCGGCGAGGTGAGGATCAGCCGCAGCCGCCGCGCGGGCGGTGCGATCAGCAGGGCCGCGACCCGGCGGGGTACCTCGCCGGCAGCGGCGGCCATGCTGATCTGCCCGGTGATCGACCCGGTGATCGACCCTCGGTCGGCGGCGGCCTTGGTGGCCAGCGCGGCCTTGCCCACCGCCTTGGCCACCACCGCCCGGTCACCGATCTGGCCGGCGGCGATCTCGTCGGCCCAGCGTTCCGTGGTGTACCGCACGACCTTGCGCAGTGGCCGCAGCAGCGGGTTCGCCGCCGACATCACGTCGACCACCGCCACGAACAGGTGATGCGACCTGGTGAGGTGCGCCCGCTCATGGGCGAGCAGGGCACGTCGTTCGGCCGGCCCGAGCATGCTGGTGGAGACGATGATCCGGCCCGGCCTGCCCGGTACCGCGTGCGCGATCGGCTGCTGGTCGTGCAGCACCAGCAGCTCACGAGTGCTGCCGGACTGCCTGGTCAGGCGATAGGCCCGCCCGATCGCGCGGGCCCGGCTCAGCCCGGTGACGAGGGCGGCGATCACCATGGCGGCCAGCAGCGCGCCGGCCACGCTGTCCAGCGGCAGATCGGTCACGTCGGCGCTGCGCAGGGTCGCGGTGGACAGGTGCCCGAACCTCGCCACGACGGACAGCCCGGCAAGGCCGGCGATGGTGAACAGGACCAGCGCCAGTGCGGCCCCCACGGCCAGTACGACCGAGGACACCGCGGTCAGCCAGCTGGCCAGCGCCGGATACAGCCGCGAGCCCGACCAGCAGACCAGCGGTACCGCCAGCAGGGGCAGCAGCAGTGGCAGGTAGTCCCCGATGTCCATCGCGGCTCAGTCGCCCTCGGCGACGTCGGAGCCCTCGGCCCGGCCGGTGCCGTCCCCCTCGGCCTCGCTCAGCAGGGCCCGCAACAGCTGTTCGTCCGAATCGGACAGATCGGAGACGAACCTGGCCAGTACCCGCCCCCGGTCGGCTTCCGCGTCGAGCACCTGCCGCATCCGCCGGGCGGCCAGTCCCGGCTCGTCGGCGACCGGCGAATAGGCGAAGGCCCTGCCGCGCGGCTGGCGCGCCAGCACTCCCTTGGCATGCAGCCGGGACAGGATCGTCACCACCGTCGAGTAGGCCAGCGTGCCGCCCAACTCGCGTTGCACCGCGCCGGCCGTCAGCGGTGTTCGCGCGGCCCAGAGCGTGGCGAGTACCTCGGCCTCCAGCGCACCGTGGCCGCGTCGAGCCTTTGCCCGGTCACCCTCCGGCCGTTCGCGCACAGTGCGGAATCTACCTCACGACACCCCCGCTACAAGTGCGTAGAACTCGGAAGTTCACGCGGACAACGCTACAAATAGCCCAACCGGTTACGTGCCCCTCACCAGTCGGCCCCTGACCGTTCACCTACACAATGTAGGTGTATGGTCGAGTGGTGGGCACTGCCCGCCCCTGCCCGGTGTCCTGGGTCCCGACGTCCGGGACACCAGCGTCCGTGACGTCTGCAAGAGCAGGAGTGCACCGCAGTGAGAATTGCCTTCGTCACCGAGACGTGGCTGCCCTCTACCGACGGGGTGGTCACCAGGATGACCGCGACGATCCGCGAGCTGCGTAGATCCGGCCACGACGTGCTGGTCATCGCCCCGGAAGGCGGCGGTGCCGACTACCTCGGCGCGACCGTGCGCGGGGTGCCGACCTTCGCCATCCGCCGCGTGTACGGGGGCAAGCCGTGGGGGCTGCCGTTGCCCAGGATCGGCGGCTACCTCCGCGAGTTCCAACCCGACATCGTGCATGTGGTCAACCCGATGATGATGGGCATCGTCGCCGTCATCGCCGCGCGGTTGGCCCGCCTCCCGCTCGTCGCGTCCTACCACACCGACGTCGCCCGGTACGCCTCCTACTACCGGCTCGGTTTCCTGCGCCCGGTCATCTGGTGGCTGTTGCGCAGGCTGCACGGCCGAGCCGAGATCAACCTGGCCACCTCCGGCGCGACCTGCGCGGAACTGCGTGAGCACCGCATCCCCAGGGTCGCGCTGTGGCGGCGCGGTGTCGACCTCGACCTGTTCCGTCCCGGCCTGCCGACACCGCGCGAACCGCTGTTGCCGATGCTGTCGGCGACACGGCCGATCACCGCCCTCTACGTCGGCCGGATCGCCGCTGAGAAGGGCCTCGACCGGCTCGCCCCGCTGACCACCACCGCCGACCTGCGACTGCTGCTGGTCGGCGACGGCCCGCAACGCGCGGAACTGACCGACCTGTTCGGTGACCGCACCGCCAGCTTCCTCGGCATCCTGCACGGCCAGGAGCTTGCCGCCGAATACGCCAACGCCGACGTATTCGTCTTTCCGTCCACAACGGACACTCTCGGTCTCGTGCTGCTCGAAGCACTCGCCAGCGGCCTGCCGATCGTCGCTGCGGACAGCCCGGCCAGCCGGGAACTGCTCGCCGACTGCCCGGCCGCGCGGCTGTTCCCGGCCACGGAGTCCGAACGGCTGCCCAAGCTGGTCGCCGAACTCGCCGCCGATCCGGCCGCCGGCCGGTTGGCCCGCGCCGAGGCCGAACAGTGGGGATGGCCCGCGGCCACCAGCCACTTGTTGGAGCACTACCGCACCGCGTTCACCCGGCACCGCGGGCCGACCCGCGGCCGGATCAGGCAGCTCGCCGCGTTCAGCACGATCGGTGGCCTCAACGCGCTCGTGGACGTACTGGCGTTCAACATCCTGCTGCTCGCCGCGCCGACCCAGTCGTCCTGGATGCTCACCGCGTACAACACGATCGCGGTGTGCGCCGCGTTGACCAACAGCTACCTGCTCAACAGCAGGTGGACCTTCCGGGCGACGCGGGCCCGTCATCGCAGCGCCCGCTGGCGCCAGCGGGTCGGGTTCCTCGCCCAGGCCGCGGTGAACATCGTCGTCAACGACCTGGTGCTCTCGGCCATGGCCGGCCTTTTCGCCGGGGTGACGTTCCTGCCCGGCTGGCTGGACACCAACCTGGCCAAGGTCACCGCGATGCTGTGCGCCTCGTTCGTCAGCTTCGTCCTGCTGCGCACCGTGGTGTTCAGCGAACGCGTCGCGGGCCGGCCGTGGACGGACTCGATCGACGATCTGGACATCGCCGACGTCACCGAACTGGCCGCCCAGCCCGCTCAACCGGCCCAGTCGCTCGCCCGGCCGCCGGTCAGCCGGTGGCGGCCGCCGCCGGCTCGGCCGAGCCGGCGGGCAAGCTAGCCGGCAGCAGGTTCGGTTTGCCGCCGAGAACCGGGTGGCTGACAACGTTGTGCTCGCCGAGCGGCCCGACGGTGAGGCCGCGCCGCGCGCACTCGTCGAGCAGCCGGGGGAGTGCGCCGAGGGTGGCGCGCCAGGCACCGACCGAGGCCGCGACATCGGAGTCGTGCAGCAGCACCGTCCCGCCGCCGCGCAGGCCGCCGAGCACGGTGTCGTACACGCTGGCCGGGGTCGACTTCGCGCTCCAGTCCCAACCCCAGCAGCTCCACAGCACCGGGGTCAGCTCCAACCGGCGTGCCGCGACGAGCGCCGAACTGGTCAGCACGCCGTAGGGCGGCCGGAACCAGCGCGGCGGGATACCGGTCGCCGCGGTGATCAGGTCCTTGCCTCGGGCCATCTCGTCATAGGTGCGGCGCGGGCCGTACCAGAGCATCCTGCGGTGCGCCCACCCGTGCAGCGCGACCTCGTGACCCGCCGCGGCCATCTCCTTGCCGAGCTGCGGCGCCCGCGCCAGCTCGCTGCCCAGCAGGAAGAACGTGGCCTTGATACCGCGACTGTCCAGTTCGCGCAGGAAGAACGGCGTCGACCTAGGATGCGGGCCGTCGTCGAAGGTCAGCGCGACGTGCCCTTGGTCGCCGTGGCCGGAGAGGCCGGGCAGCAGCATGTCGCGCAACGTCGGCCAGAACGTCACGGCGGGCAGGGCATGCGCGGCCAGTACGCCGACGCCGGTCACCGCGACCGAGGTCGCCACACGATTCACGTCGTCAGATCCTTCAGCGGGGTCGGATGCAGGTTGTCGGCGGCCGCCTCGTCGGCGAGCTGTTCGAGCACCCCGTCCAGCGCGCAGTTCGCGCCGTTGCCGGAATGCACCAGCACCACACCGCCGCTGGTCGGCAGCTTCAACGGCTGGCCGCAGGTGAGCACATGCTGCGGAATGATGATCCGCTCATGGTAGAAAGCGGCCATCCCGACGTCGATCGCGTCGACGTCACCGTTGCTGAGCATCAGGTTCGGTCGGTGCGAGGTGAGTTGGGTTATCAACCGCGCACCCGCCCCGATCGAACCGCGCCGGGTGAAGATCCCGGTCTCGTAGGGCTGGCCGCCTGCCGAGTTGACCAGTTGCAGGCCGGCATCGGACATCCGGCGCACCGCGTCCTGGTTGGCGATGGCCGCCTCGACACTCACCGCGACCGAGGCGTTCAGGTCCCGCAGCTCGTCGATGTCCTGCTGGGTCACCTTCTGGTCGGCCGGCAGGTCGACGACGAAGAACACCGAGCCGGAGGGGCCGGCACCGACGGCCCGGAAGCCGTGCGCCACGGCCATGCTGGTGCCGAAGGTGCACATCCACAGCAGCGAGAGCACCACCGTCGACCACACCGCGAGCCTGCGCGCGACCTTGCGCGACCGGTAGGCGTGCGCGGGGGCCTCGGTCCACTGCCGGATCAGGCCGGCGATCGGCACGGTCGGGCAGGCGGTGCCGACCGAGTCGTCACCAGGGTGGTAGCTCTGCAACCCGTTGACCGGAGGTTTGCGCGGCGTCACCTTCGCCAGCGCGGCCCCGAGTTCGTCGCAGTCGTGCAGCCAGGGCGCCAGCCCCGAGGAGGCGAGCAGCCGCGCGTTGGTCCGGCCGTGCCCGGCCAGCGCGCGATAGGTGTATACCGGCAGGCCACTGGCTCGGGCCTCGAAGAAGGTCAGCCCACCGGAGTTGAGCACCGCGACATCACAAGCTCGCAACAATGCCGGCATGTCCTCGACCCAGCCGAGGACGACGCCTCCGTCCAGGTCGGCGAGCCGCTCGCGCAGCGCAGTGTTGTCCCCGCAGACCACCACCGGCGTCACCGAACCGGTCGCGGCGATCTCCCGAGCGGACAGTTCGATCTCGCCGACCGCCCAGGACCCGGACGCGACGAGGGCCAGCTTGTCCTCGGCCGGCAGCCCGAGTTCGGTGCGGGCACCGGTCTTCTCCGCGTCCGACCGCAGCTTGTGGAACTCCGGCCGCACCGCGGGCGCGACCACCGCGACGCATTTCCCGCCCTGCATCCGAACCTGGTCGGCGATGCCGATGTGCGCGGCGAGGTAGAGGTCGGTGCCCTCGGCGATCCACAGCGGATGGACCGACGGGTCGGTGAGGTAGGTGATCAGCGGCGCGGAGAACTTGTTCCTGCGGCGCAGTTGATCAAGTACCTGACTGGCCAACGGATAGGTCGACACCACCGCGTCGGCATCCCGGCCGATGGCCTTGCCGAGCGGCCGGGAAGCCTGCGTCGCCAGCCAGACCACGATGGCGGCCGCGGCGGGATGCCGTTGCAGGAAGTTGAGCAGCCACTCCCAGGTCTGCGGCACCACGTCCAACTGACGCCGGTAGGCCGTCCGCGCCCGGCGCCCGATGCCGAAGGCCAAGTGTTCGAGGAAGTCGTAGCGGTCGACCTGGTAGCCGGCGACCTGTAGGCGCCGCGCTATTTCCTTGGCCGCTCCATCGTGCCCAGCGCCCAAACTGGCTGACACGATCGCGATCCGTCCCACGCCACTCTCTCCCCTAGTGATCTTGCTGGCGATTGCGCAACGTCATGATCCCGCATGGGCTTGACAGGGGTTGCCTCGGCTGCTTTGTCAGCATATCCCTACACGATGTAGGTGAAAAACCGGCCACCCGTGCCCTGGGGCAGGTAAGGTCTCTGGCAGGTGAACAGGTAGGAGGATGCCAGTGAACTCGGCCGGCTCCAAGCGCAATCGCCGCAGAGCCGCTGGCGAGTTGGAGAACGAAGTACTTGCCGCGCTCTGGGCTGCCGGAAACCCGCTCACCCCGCGTGAGGTGCAGCAATCGTTCGGCGAGGGCCTCGCGTACAACACCGTGCAGACCATCCTCGTCCGCTTGCACGAGAAGGGTCTCGTGCAGCGGACCAACGACGGTCGGGCCCACCGCTACGCGCCGACCAAGGGCCCTGAGGAACTCACCGCCGAGCGGATGCACCTGCTGCTGTCCGCCGAGGTCGACCGCCGCACCGTGCTGCGCCGATTCGTCAGCAACCTGCAAGCCGGTGACGAGGAAATCCTCCGCGACCTGCTGGAACGCGTCGACCGTCCCAGCTGACCCGCGCACCCTGCGGCCGTTCGACCGACCTGTGCCCCGCCGTCCGATTCCTGCCTGCCGCCCCATACCAGCAGAATCGCACTCTTCCGGCGTCGGTGCATCAGCTTTTAGGGCATCAGCCGATGCCACCCGGCCGGAAGTCGATCGACCGCACCCACTTGGTGTTGTGCACCCCCGGTAGCGCCGGCACGATGATCCGCGCCGGAAACCCGTGATCGAGCGACAGGTCCGCGCCGTTGACCTTCAACGCGAGCAGCGCGTCCGGATCGAGTACCTGATTGCCTTGCAGTGTCGCGACCTTCCACGCGCCACTGCGCTCCGCGGACTGCACGAACGCCGAGTGCGGCGCCGGCACCCCGGCCAGCGCGGCGAGGTCGGCAAGCCGAACCCCGGTCCAGTTCTGCGTGCTGGACCAGCCTTCCACGCAGGCGATCGGCAGATAGGCCGTATGCTGCGGCATGGCCAGCAGCGCCGCCCGGTCCAGGGCGACCGGGCGCGAACCGCCGGTCAACGACAACCGCCAGGACACCCCGACATCCACCGTGCGCAGCCCGGCCGCGATCGCCGTCCGGTTGATCTGAAAGCCGTTCGGACCGTCCCCATAGGACCGTCCACGCGGAATGAGCAGCGCGGCCCACCGGGTGAAGCCGCCAACGGTCTGGCCGGCCGTGAGCACCGCGACCAGCAGCGAACCGCCGCCGACCAGCGCCAGCGCACCACGCCTGCTCACCGTCGGCTTCGCCGGATCGACCGCGACCAGTCCGCCCTCGTCCCGCGGTTCCGGCTTGGTGTCGGCAAGGTTGGTCCGCAACTCGGTACGCAGCGACCGGGTACGCAGGGCGCGCCGCATCTGTGGAAACTTGATGCTGACATGCACCACGAAGGCGCCGATGAAGATCCAGGCGCCGTAATAGTGCGCGGTATAGAAACTGAAACCGAAAATATAGTCGTACTGAATGTTCAACAGGCCGGTGGCGATCTCGAACAGGATCCCGCCCACCAGCAGCAGCAACGACAACCGCTCGATGACCTGCGCGACCGAGCGTGCCGGCGGCCAGCTGAACAGCTTCGGCACCACCGACCACAGTTTGGCCAGTACCACCGGGATCAGGATCACCGCCAGCCCGACATGCAGTCCCTCGGTCAGCCGGAACAGCCAGGAGGGGCGGGTCGGCCAGGTGAAGAACGGCAGGTGCAGAAAGCCGACATGGCCGGGAAGGCTCTGCCCGAACTGCGGCGCGTAGGCAATGTAGTCGAGCAGGCCGGTGATGATCACCAGCGGCAGGCTGCACAGCAGCACCAGCCCGAAGATCGAGGTCAGCCAGGGACCGCGCAGCGGGCTGCGCCACGACTTCGCCGGATCGGGGCCGGGTGGCCTGCGTCGTTCGATCGCGCGCCACAGACCGGCCGGGAACCCGTACTCCGGTGATTCCGGCGACTCCGGTGATTCCGGTGTGGACGGTTGACCGGGTTCCTCGGTCGGCGTCGGGGAAGCTGACTTCGTCGGGGGCATGATTCTCCAGCCGGGACATGGTCTCGTCGACGGACCGGCCGTCGACGTCCCGACAATAAGCAGCCACCGACAGCTCTCGCGCCCCACGCGACCGATCGGTAAGCACTTCCTAATGTCCGCCGCGTGCCCTGGTGCCCGGTCGAGGCGTTACTCCGTGTCCGACGGTCCTGGCGGCGTCGGTCAGCGGACCAGTCGACGGCGCAGGCGGCGGGCGGCCAGCAGCCAGGCCACGATGCCGACGACGAGCAGGTAGGCGATCGCGGCCAGGACGCTCGGGCCGAGGTCGTCGAGGGTGGCGCCGCGCAGCAGGCTGATGCTCGGGTACAGCGGCAGGCAGCGGACCAGCCATTGGATCGCGCTCGGGTACACGGTGATCGGGTAGAACGTGGCCGAGAACAGGAACATCGGCAGCATGAACAGTTGCAGCAGCTGGAAATCCTGCCAGCCGCGCAGGAAGGTCATCACCAGCAGGCCCAACGCGCCGAAGGTGGCGCCGACGAGCGCGGCCGCCGGGATGGCCAGCAGGGCGACGGGGGTGCGGACCAGGCCGAGCACGGCCATCACGGCGAGAAAACCGGTGCCGGACAGGGCGCCACGGGCCGCGCCCCAGCCGATCTCGCCGAACGCCAGGTCGGCCGGGGTGAGCGGGGTGCGCAGCACGGCGTCGTAGACGTTCTCCTCGTTGAGCCGGTGATACGCGCTGAAGGTCGTCTCGTTGACGGCCGCGTTCATCGCCGCGGTGGCCAGCAGCGCGGGCGCGACGTACTGGGTGTAGGTGACCGTCGGGTCGTCGAGGCCGGGCACGTGGCCGACCAGCTGACCGACACCCACGCCGATGGACACCAGGTACAGCAACGGTTCCAGCACACTGGCGACCAGGATGCCCCAGGTGTGCCGGTAGACCATCAGGTTGCGGTGGATGAAGGCCAGCGCGGGCACCCGGCCGGCCGTCTGCGGCCGGCCGGACGTACGTGCGTAGGACAAGGTGGACCGTCCTTTCGCCGATCGGTTGCTACTCGTGCAGTTCGCGGTGGTAACGCCACAGCGCCAGCGCGGTGCCGACGATGGTGAGCACGGCAAGGTAGCCGACGTGGGTGAGGGTGTTCGCGGTGGTCGCGGTACCGAGGCTGAGGGTTCGGCACAGGTCGACGCCCTGCCACAGCGGGGTGAGGTAGGCGATGTCGCGCAGTACCGGTGGGAGCTGACTGACGGCGAAGAAGGTGCCGGAGAGCATGTACAGCGGGAAGATGACGAAGCGGAAGACCAGGTTCAGCGTTGCCGGGCGGCGCGCGGACACGGCCAGCGCGGCGGCCGGGGTGGCGAAGGCGAGGCCGGTGAGGACGGCGGCCGGGATCGTCCATAGTGAACTGATCGTGTGTGTCGCGCCGAGCACTGCCATGGCGGCAAGGAAGGCGGCGCTGGTGATCGTGAGGCGGAAGACGACGTAGAGCAGGTGGCCGCTGAGAATCTGGCCGGGTTCCAGCGGGCTGCCGGCCGCGATCCGGTAGTTGCGGCGGGTCCGGATCGCCTGGTAGACGGGGTTGGAGCCTTCCAGGAACGCGATCTGCATCGTCGAGGCGGCAAGCACTCCCGGTGCGACGAACGCGAGATAGCTGAAACCGGCGATGGGCGGGTGACCGCTGCCGTCGACCAGCTTGCCGAGGCCAAGACCGAGACCGAGCAGGAACAGCAGCGGGTTGATCAGGCTGATCACCGAGGTGGAGCGCCAGTTGTGCCGGTAGCGGGTCATCCAGTAGGCGAATTCACGCAGCGCGGGTGGCATGGTTCAGCCCACCAGCGTTCGGCCGGTCAGGCTGAGGAAGACGTCTTCCAGGCTCGCCCTGCGGACCAGCGCGGTGAGCGGAGTCAGGCCGAGCGCGTGCACGGCGGCCAGCGCGGTTTCGCCGTCCTCGGTGTAGAGCAGCAGCTTCTCGGGAAGCACTTCGAGCCGGTCGGCGACCGGGCCGGGCACGGCGGCCTTGACCGCGACCGTCGCGGCTTCGCGTGCCTCACGGGCGAAGCGCAGTTCAAGGACCTCGCGGCTGGCATGCCTGCTGATCAGCTCGCGTGGGCTGCCCTCGGCGACGATCCGGCCGCCGTCCATGATCGCCAGCCGGTCGCAGAGCTGTTCGGCCTCGTCCATGTAGTGCGTGGTCAGGATCAGCGCGACCCCGTCCTCCTTGAGCTGCAACAGCCGTTCCCACAACACGTGCCGCGCCTGCGGGTCGAGGCCGGTGGTCGGTTCGTCCAGGAGCAGGATCTCCGGTTCGTTGATCAGCGAGCGGGCGATGGCCAGCCTGCGGCGCATCCCGCCGGAGAGCGCGTCGACCTGTTCGGCCGATTTCTCGCTCAACTGGGCGAAGGCCAGCAGCTTGCTCGCCCGGTCGGCGCGGACGGCGCGCGGCAGGTCGAAATAGCGGCCGTAGACCAGCAGGTTCTCGCGCACGGTCAGCTCGGAGTCCAGCGAGTCGTCCTGCGGCACGACGCCGATCCGGGCCCTGATCCGCTTGCCGTCCCGGACCGGGTCCATGCCGAGCACGCGCAAGGTGCCGGCGGTCGGCGGTGACACGCAGCCGATCATCCGCATGGTCGAGGACTTCCCCGCGCCGTTGGGGCCGAGAAAACCGAACGCCTCGCCCCGGTGCAGTTCGAAGTCGATGCCGTTGACCGCCGGGAAGTCGGAACCGCCGCGTCGGCCGCGGTGCACCTTGATCAGGTTCTTCGCGGACACCAAGGGTTCGGGTGCTGGGTCGGGTACCGATGCTGCCACTGGGCCCCCCGCGCTACGGCTACCAGGGACGCCCTGGTGCCTGCCACCGACTGGAGAGGCCATGGAAGCACAATTTGCGAATTTGCATCAAGTTATTTCACTGTGAGCGTCAGAACTTGCGAAGGCGGTCAGGTCAGCTGGGGTTTGGGGGTGCGGGCACCGACCGGGAGGCGGGTGCTGCGGGCCGGGGCAACCAGGCTCTGCGCGGCGACCGCGGCCCCGCCTCTGGCCCACTCCTCGAACTCCAGTGGGCGCACGATCAGCTCGCAGTCGGCGGCGGCTCCGAAGGCCTGCGCGACGAAGGAGGTCCTGATCTGTTCGGCGAACAGGTCGTAGGAGGCGACGCCCTCACCGGAGATGATGATCCGCTCGGGGCCGACCAGGTTCGCGACCGAGGCCAGCGCGAGGCCCAGCGCATGGCCCGCGCGAGTGAACACGGTGCGTACGGCAGGGTCGCCGTCACGGGCCAGCCGGACGGTCTCGTCCATGGACAGCCGGTTGTTGCCGGTGGCCTGCCGAGCCTGTTCGACGATGGCCTGGGTGGAGGCGACCGCCTCGACGCAGCCGGTGTTGCCGCAGGTGCAGGTGCGGTCCATGCCACCGACCGGCAGATGCCCCACCTCGCCGGCCACCCCGTGCGCGCCGGAGACCACATGGCCGTCCAGCGAGATCCCGCAACCGATCCCGGTGCCGACGGTGACCAGTGCGAAGGAGGAGATCCCGGCCCCAGCGCCGAACCACTGCTCGGCGACGGTCAGCGCGCGCACGTCGTTCTCGATCAGCGTCGGCGTGCCGGTAGCGGTCTCCACCAACTGCGCCAGCGGGATGCCGTGCCAGTTCAGGAAGGGGGAGTGGTGCACGATGCCGGTGTTGCGGTCGACATCGCCGGAGATCGTCACGCCGAGGCCGTGCACCTCGGCCACCTCCCGGTCCTGCGGGGCGCTGACGAGCTTGCGCACCAGTCGGGCGATCGCCAGCACCACGCTGTCGACATCGCGGGAGTCCAAAGTGGCCCGTTTCGCGGCGATCGGCTTCGCGGTCAGATCGGTCAGTACTCCGATCAGCTCATCGGCGGTCACCTTCACGCCGAGGAAACTGGCTCGTTCCGGCCGGACCGCGACCAGGGTCGCCGGGCGCCCGGTGAGCCGGTCGCCGGCCGGGCGGCCGAGTTCGACGATCCAGCCGTCGTCCAGCAGCGGGGTGGCGGCCTTGGTGACCGCGCCGGAGGACAGACCGGTCCGCCGGCCGACTTCCGCCCTGGTCAGCGGGCCGTGAGCGAGCATGGTCTGGAACACCAGAGTGGCCGCTGGGGCCTGGTTGGGGAGCTCCACACCGCGATCATAGCTTCCATTGGAAGATAAAACGTCCCACGTCGGCCCGGTATGTCAATGTTTGGTAGGGCTCGGAAACATCACTCCTCCGATGTTTATGTTGACTGTGGAAGAAAACGATGGTTAGAGTGCCTCTACTCGACCGGCGGGCCGGGGACCGTATTTCGAGTGCAACAGCGCGTAGGCGAGCGCCACACCGAGTGGTCGACCCATGAGTGTCCTGTGGCGATTCCGCCTGCCCGCGTTCGGCTTCAGCCGTGATTGGTCAGCAATGGTGCGACTGAGATGGAGTGGTCATGGCAGGTCCTGGTCGATCTACCGGTCACAGAGCGGTATCGGCACGTTTAACCAGCATCGTGCGCGTTCTCGCGGTGCTCTCCCTGCTGGCGGCGTCCGTGCTGACAGCGACTTTCGTGCAGTCCTCCTCGGCAGCCGCCGCGTCCAACCCAGGTGTCATCTCCAACGGTGCCAGCTCCGGCGCGTCCGCCGACAAGTCACCGAACATGACCGCCGCGAAGCCCTACATGGGTTGGAGCAGCTGGAGTCTTGAGTCGACGAACTACCCCGGCGTCAACCCGACCGGCGGCGCGAGCTGGCTGACCGAGGCGCATGTGCTCGCCAACGCCGACGTGGAAGCGGCCGAGCTGAAGTCGCACGGCTACGACTACGTCAACATCGACGCGGGCTGGCTCGGCGGATTCGACGCCTACGGTCGGCCGATGGCGAATGCCACCACCTTCCCGGACGGCATCGCCTACATCGCCAACTACGTGCACAAAAAGGGCCTCAAACTCGGCATCTACCTCGCGGTCGGCCTCGACCCGAAGGCCTACGGCAACGGCACGACGCCCATCTACGGCACCACGAACTGCCACACCAGCGATCTGGTCTACCCCGACCTGCGGCTGACCAACGGCTGGAACAGCGCCTACCAGATCGACTACGCCAGCCCCTGCGCGCAGGCCTACGCCAACTCCATCGCCGACGAGTTCGCCTCCTGGGGCGTGGACTACCTGAAGATGGACGGCGTCGGCCCCGGCTCCAACCAGAACGGTCCCACGCACGACAACACCGCTGACGTGAAGGCCTGGTCCGCGGCGCTCAAGCAGAGCGGCCGGCAGATCCAGTACTACCTGTCCTGGTCGCTGAGCCACAACGACGCCAGCACCTGGGAGCAGTACAGCAACGGCTGGCGGATCGACACCGACGTCGAGTGCTACTGCAACACCCTGGTCACCTGGAACAACTCGGTGAAGGAACGCTGGGACGACGTCGTGCAGTGGATTCCGGACGCCGGCCCAGGGCACTGGAACAACCTCGACTCGCTCGACGTCGGCGACGGCACCATGGACGGCATCACCGACACCGAGCGGCAGAGCTACATGACGCTGTGGGCGATCGAGTCCGCGCCGCTCTACATCGGTGACGACCTGACCAAACTGGACTCCTACGGGCTTTCCCTGCTGACCAACGACGAGGTCATCGCCGTCGACCAGGCGGGTATCCCGGCCAAGCCGGTCAGCCAGTCCACCGAACAGCAGGTCTGGTACGCCAAGAACCCCGACGGCAGCTACACGGTGGCGCTGTTCAACCTCGGTGACCAGCCGGCCACCGTGACCGCGAACTGGAGCGACCTCGGCATCAGCGGGTCGGCCTCGGTGCGCGACCTGTGGCAGCACAGCAACCTCGGCAACTACGGCGGCAGCTTCAGCGCGACGCTCGCCTCGCACGGTTCGCGGTTGCTGCACATCACCCCGAACGGCGCCGGCAACAACGGTCCGTCCATGCCTTCCGGTGTGCACGGCACCGCGTCCACCGCCGGCAGCGTCTCGCTGGCCTGGGACCGCTCCGTCGACCCCGGCTCCTCGGTGACCGGCTACGACGTGTACTCCGGCGCCACCAAGGTCGCCTCGGTGACCGGCACCTCGGCCACCATCACCGGCCTCAAGCCCTCCACCGGCTACGACTTCACCGTTGTCGCGGACGGCAGCTGGGGAAGGCACTCGGCGAACAGTTCGGCGGTGTCGGTCACCACCCCGGCCGCGGCCGGGCCGACCAGCTACGAGGCGGAGGCCACCGGCAACACCATCGCCGGCGGCGCGAGTATCGCGTCCTGTTCCGGCTGCTCCGGCGGGGAGAAGGTCGGTGACCTCGGTGGCACCGGCACGCTGACCTTCAACAACGTCACCGTGGCCGTCGCGGGCACCTACCTGATGCAGCTGGCCTATGTGGACGGTGACTCCAGCAGAACGGCGGTGGTCACGGTCGACGGCCGCTCCTTCGAACTGCCGCTGTCCGGTACCAACGACAACAACTGGGACGTCGCGCAGACGGTGACGGTACCGGTGCAGTTGAACACCGGGGTCAACACCATCGAGTTCGGCAACCCGACCGACTATGTGTCCGATATAGACAAGATCACGCTGTAGCTGTGAATGTAGTCCGCGGGTAGGTCTGGTCCCACCTGGACGAAAGCCAGGCGGGACCGGGCTCCCGGCAATTCGGCGGACCGCATGGTTTGCTCAACCGAAGGAGAGTGCTGTGGCGACGATCCCGACCAAGGGTTCGACGATGCCAGCGAAACTCCCCACCGTCCTCGGCGGTGCGGACCCGACCGCAACGCAACCCCCGGCGGCGCGGACCCGTCGACGACGCAGGGCACCGGCCGGCGGTTCGCGGCTGGCCCGGCGCGGCAACACCACCATCGCCTGGCTGTTCATCACCCCGGCCATCGTGGGCTTCCTGGTCTTCTACGCGTATCCGACGCTGCGCGGGATCTACCTCAGCTTCACCGAGTTCCACGTGCTCACCCCGCCGAAGTGGATCGGCCTCGCCAACTTCCAGCAGCTCTTCGCCGACAGCGTCTTCTGGCACTCGCTGGTGGTCACCATCTATTTCGTGGTGCTGTCGGTGGCGTTCGGCCTGATCTTCTCGCTGGTCACCGCCGTCGTCATGCACCGGCTGACGAAATCGACGGTGGTGCGCGGCCTTGTCCTGCTGCCGTTCCTGATCTCCGGCGTCGTCGCCGCGCTGACCTGGTCCTGGATGCTCGACTCGCAGTTGGGCATCGTGAACATCCTGCTCACCAAGTTGTTCGGCATCAACGGCATCGAGTTCCTCGGCTCCGGCAACTGGGCCATTCCCTCGCTGGCGATGATCAACGTGTGGAAGTGGATGGGCTACTTCGCCATCCTGATCTTCGCGGGCCTGCAGACCATTCCGCTCGACGTGTACGAGGCCGGCAGGCTGGACGGCGCGAGCGAGGTCCAGATGTTCCGCAGACTGACCCTGCCGCTGCTGCGGCCGGTCCTGGTCATGGTGGTCATCCTGAACATCATCGGCTCGTTCCAGGTGTTCGACATCGTCTCGGTCACCACCGAGGGCGGTCCGGCGAACGCCTCCAACGTGCTGCAGATGTACATCTACAACGTGGCCTTCCAGCAGTTCAACTTCGGTTATGCCGCAACGATGTCGCTGGCGCTGTTCGTGATGCTGATCGCGGTCACCTTCATGCAGCTGCGGCTGGGCCGCGCCAACGAGTCCGACACCAACTAGACACGAGGAAGGAGTCCATCATGTCGATCATCGCAGCTCCCGTTCGCGGAGTGGCTCGCCCGGCGAGTACGCCTCGACGCGGCCGATTCCCCTTCGGCCGGGCGGTGGCGTGGCTGTATCTGATCGTGATCCTGTTCATCACGATCTTCCCGTTCTACTGGATCCTGCGCACCGCGCTGTCCAACAACTTCCAGCTCTCCACCGACCCGTCCTCGATCCTGCCGGTCGGCTTCAGCTTCGGCGGGTTCGAACGGGCGCTCGGCCTGCTGTCCGGACCGCGGGCCGTCGCGCAGGGTGGTTCCGGGGCGTCCGTGAACATGGCGCTGTACCTGCGTAACTCGGTGATCTACGCGACCGTGCTGACCGCCTGTGTGGTGTTCTGCTCCGCCATGGCCGCCTATGCCTTCGCCCGCCTGCAATGGCGTGGCCGCAACCTGGTCTTCTCGATCCTGCTCTGTGCGCTGATGGTGCCCACGGTGCTCACCCTGCTGCCGAACTTCGTGCTCATCAAGGATCTCGGGCTGACCAACACCTTCACCGGCATGATCCTGCCCGGCGCGTTCTTCTCCGCGTTCAACATCTTCTTCCTCCGCCAGTTCATGCTCGGGCTGAGCAGGGAGATCGAGGAGGCCGCGCTGATGGACGGGGCCGGCCCGCTGAAGGTGTTCCTGCGGATCACCCTGCCGATGACCACCGCGCCGATGGCAACCCTGGCGCTGCTGACCTTCATCAACACCTGGAACGACTACTTCTGGCCGCTGCTGGTCACCAACGACGACAGCGTCCGGCCGCTCACCCTCGGCCTCGCGATCTTCAAACAGTCCTCGCCGCAGGCCTCCATCGACTGGTCCGGCCTGATGTCGGCGACCCTGGTCGCCGCGATCCCGATGCTGTTGCTGTTCGTGATCTTCGGCAAACGCATCATCAACTCGATCGGCTTCACCGGTATCAAGTGACCTCCTCAGCCCGGACCCGGTCGATGACCGCCATCGCGTGACCATGAGCGCCCGAGGGAAGAAGTTCATGAACGACAGCAACTCCGAAGACCTGTGTCTTGCCTGGCCCCGGCCGGCGGAGAACTGGTACGAGGCCGCGCCGGTCGGCAACGGCAGGCTCGGCGCGATGGTCTTCGGCGGTGCGCAGCGGGCCAGATTCGGCCTCAACGACTCGACAGTCTGGTCGGGTACCCCGCACGGCCCGGCCGCCGCACTGCGCGAGGTACTGGCCGCCGGTGCGGGGCCGCGGCGGCTGGCGCGGGTGCGCCAGGCAGTCCTCGCCGAGGACTACCGGGGCGCGGAATCGCTGCTGATGTCCTTCGAAGGGCGCTACAGCCAGGAGTTCCTGCCACTGGCCGACCTGCTGATGTCGCTCGGCGGCCGGGACGAGAGCGAATACCACGGCCGCACGCTGAACCTGGACAACGGTGTCAGCACCGAACGGCTGACCGTCACCGGGAACCCGGTGCTCCGGCAGACCTGGGCCAGCCGGCCGGCCGGGGCCATCTGCATCGCGGTGACCGTGGAGGGCACCGTTGGTGCCAGCCTCGAACTGGCCAGCCCGCTACGGGTGGTGCGCAGGGTGGTCGACGCGACCAGCCTCACCTTCGGCATCGAGGTCCCGGTCGACGGTGCCCCCGCACACGAGCCGGAGGTCGCCGAACCGCTGCGCTACGCGACCGGCCGGATCGAGGGCTACGACCCGTTCGCCGCGTTGGCGCTGGCCATCGACACCGACGGCGAGATCAGCGTCACCAACAAGGGTTTCACGATCAGCGGAATGTCGCGGCTGCTGGTCACCATGAGCACCTCGACCAGCGCGCAGGACGCCTGGACCAACCCGCCCGGCGCGCCGCTGGCCCGCTCGGCGCCGCGCGCGGAACACCTCGACCGAGCGGCCGTCCGAGCCTGCGCCGCGCTGGCCAAGGGTGCGGGGGAACTGCTGCGGGCGCACGACGCGGACCTGCGCGCCCTGCTGGCCACCACCAGCCTGACGGTCGGCGACCGGCGGACCGGCAGCGTCGACGTGGCCGAGGAAGTGTTGTCCGGCAAGGATGAGCGGCTCACCGCGACGGTGATCTTCCAGCTCGGCCGCTACCTGCTGGTCTCCTCCTCCCGGCCGGACAGCGGGCCGCCGGCGAACCTGCAGGGACTGTGGAACGCCGCACTGCGCCCGCCGTGGTCGTCGAACTACACGATCAACATCAACACCCAGATGAACTACTGGGGCGCCGAACCGGCCGGCCTGCCCGACTGCCACGGTCCGCTGTTCGACCTGCTGGACCGGCTCGCGGTCACCGGCGGCGCGGTCGCGGGCGAACTCTACGGCGTACGTGGCTGGGTCGCCCACCACAACACCGACATGTGGGGCTGGGCGCTGCCGGTCGGTATGGGGCACGGCAACCCGTCCTGGGCGATCTGGATGATGGGCGGCGCGTGGCTCGTCCAGCACGTCTGGGACCACTACGAGTTCACCCAGGATCGCGACTTCCTCGCCGAGCGCGCCTGGCCGCTGCTGCGCGGCTGTGCGCTGTTCTGCCTCGACTGGCTGGTCGAGGGCGAGGACGGCTGGCTGGAGACGGTTCCGTCGACCTCACCGGAGAACCTGTTCGTCTCCCGGTACGGCACCCCCGAATCGCTCAGCTACTCGACGACCATGGACATCGCGTTGATCCGCGCGGTGTTCACCAATACGCTGCGCGCCGCGGAGATCCTCGGCAAGGCCGATCCGGCCTGCGCCGAGATAGCCGGCGCGCTGCCGAAACTCCGCCCGACCAGGGTCGACGCGGACGGCCGGCTCGCCGAATGGGTGCTCGACCACGTCGAACACGATCCGCTGCACCGGCACATGTCGCCGATGGTCGCGGTGTACCCGCTCAACCAGATCGACGCCGAGGACACCCCCGAACTCGCCGCCGCCGCGCGCGGACTGCTCGACGCGCGGGGGCCGGGTGCGATGGGCTGGTCGTGGAGCTGGAAGATCGCGCTGCGAGCCCGGCTCGGCGACGGCGACATCGCGCGTGACCTGCTCGAGGAGGCGACCCGACCGTTCTCGGGCGACCCGAACCTCGACGCGCCGGTGGACGGCTCGCAATGGGGTGGGTTGCTGCCCAACCTGTTCAGCACCCATCCACCGTTCCAGCTGGACGGCAACTACGGCCTGATGGCCGGTATCGCGGAACTCCTCGTGCACAGCCACGGCGGCATCGTGCGCATCCTGCCGGCTCTCCCGGCGGCCTGGCCGACCGGCCGGGCGCGTGGGCTGCGTTGTCGCGGTGGCCTCGCCGTCGACATCGACTGGCAGCACGGCGAACTCACCGCGCTGACCGTGCACCGGCTGGCCGGACAGGCCGGGCAGAAGGTCGACCTCGGCTATCGGGACCAGCGGGTGGAGGCCACGGTCGGCATCGGCAGGCCGGTCCGCTTCGGCCCAGTACTTGGCGAGGTGCCGGCATGCTGACCGATCTGGACCGCCCCGCTCTGCTGGCCTACCGCAGCGACTACCGCGCGCCGGCGGATTTCGACGAGTTCTGGCGCAAGACCCTTGCCGAGACGGCCGGCTACGACCTCGACCCGCGCCTTGCCGAGGTCGACACGAACCTGACCACCATCGATGTCCACAACCTGACCTTCGCCGGTTTCGGCGGTCATCCGGTCAACGCCTGGCTGCGGGTGCCGCGCGGGCATTCCGGTTCGCTGCCCGGCATCGTGCAGTTCCACGGCTACGGCAGCGGGCGGGGGCAGGCCATCGAGGACCTGCTGTTCGCCTCGGCCGGCTACGCGCACCTGCTGATGGACACCCGAGGTCAGGGCGGCGACCACGCGGGCGGCGACACCGGCGACCCGGTCGGCAGCGGCCCTTCCTTTCCCGGGTTTCTCACCAGGGGCATCGCCGAGAAGGAGAGCTATTTCTACCGGCGGGTGTTCACCGACGCCGTGCGGGCCGTCGAGGTGTTGCGCGGTCTGGACTTCGTCGACGAGAAGCGGGTCGCGGCGGTCGGCAACAGCCAGGGCGGCGGGATCGCGCTCGCGGTCGCCGGGCTGGTGCCGGACCTCGCCGCGGTGCATGTGCAGTCGCCGTTCCTCACCGACGTCCGCCGCGCGCTGCGGATCACCAACAGCGCACCGTACAAGGAGATCGCCGGCTACCTGGCCACCAGAAGATATTCGGTCGACGCGGTGTTCGATGTACTGTCCTATTTCGACGGTGTCGGGTTCGCCAGCAGGGCGAAGGCGCCTGCCTGGTTTTCCACCGGGCTGATGGACGACATCTGTCCACCGTCGACGGCATTCGGCGCCTTTCACGAATACGCGGGTCCGAAACAGATCGCGGTGTGGGACTACAACGGGCACGAGGCGGGCGGTTCGGCGGATCTGACCATCGTCCTGCGCGAGTTCGCGAAGCTGCTGCACAACAAGGAAACTGCCGCACAACCAGGAAAGTCCGCACCGAAGCGGTGAAATGGCGCACTGGTGCGCTTTGTGGAGAAACGAGGAATCATGAGGCTACGCAGGCTCAGCGCCATCACCATGGCAGCGGCGGCGCTGGTGGCCGTCACTGTCGGCTGTTCGAGCAGCAGTGGCGCGTCCGGCTCGAAAACCATCAACTGGTGGACCTGGGACGACAAGCAGGCGGCGGCCTACCAGCTGTGCGCCAACGCCTTCGAGAAGGCCAACCCCGGCACCACGGTCAAGATCTCCCAGTACGACGTCGCCGACTACTTCACCAAGCTGACCGCGGGCTTCGTCGCCGGTGACGCGCCGGACGCGTTCCAGGACAGCGTCCAGTACTTCCAGGCATATGCCAGCCAGGGCCAGCTGTTGCCGCTGGACTCCGACATCGCCAGCTCCCACCTCGACATGTCGCAGTACTCGGTCGGGGTGAACGCCTGGAAGTTCACCGACGGCAAGCAGTACGGCCTGCCACTGGACTGGGCCGCCGAGGGGATCTACTACAACAAGAGCATGCTCGCCAAGGCCGGCTACACCCAGCAGGACGTCGACAACCTGAACTGGAACCCGCAGAACGGCGGCACCTTCGACAAGATGGTCGCGCACCTGACCATCGACAAGAACGGCGTGCGTGGCGACCAGCCCGGCTTCGACAAGAACAACGTGGCCACCTACGGCATCGGCGTGATGAACACCGGTGACTTCACCGGCCAGCTCACCTGGAACTCCTTTGCCACCGCGACCGGCTGGACCATCGGCAACAAGCCGAACTGGCCGACCCAGTTCAACTACGCCGACCCCCGGTTCGTGCAGACCATGGACTACATCCGCTCCCTGTCCGATCGTGGCTTCGCACCGCCGGCCGGCGCCTTCACCACCGGCAGCAACCAGTCCACCATCAGCAGCCAGGACCTGATGGGTTCCGGCAAGGTCGCCATGGAGACCGACGGTTCCTGGAGCGCACCGCAGTACGCCACCATCCCCGGCGTCCAGGTCGGTATCGCGCCCACCGTGATCGGGCCGGACGGCACGCGTTCGGTGGAGAGCAACTCCAACGGCAACAACATCTGGGCCGGCACCAAGAACCCCGATCTGGCCTGGAAGTGGGTCTCCTACATGGGTTCGCAGCAGTGCCAGACCATGGCCGGCGCCAGCGGCACCTTCTTCCCGTCCATCCCCGCCTCGATGACCGCCTCGGCGGCGTCCATGGCCAAGAAGGGCGTCGACCTCTCGGTGTTCATCGGCGAGCAGAAGGACAAGGAGCTCTACACCGCGCCGGACTACGCCAACGGCGCCGCCGTGCAGTCCGCCCTTGAGCCGCTGTTCGAGGCCTACTTCGCCCACCAGCGCAACGACGACGTGTTCAAGGACATGCAGACGCAGAGCCAGCAGCTGCTGACCAAGAGCTGATCTCCAGGCCTTCGGGCCACCAGCGTCAGGCAGGGAGCGCCGGTCCTCACCAGGGCCGGCGCTCCTGTCGTCGATCAGTTAAATGGTAAAAGTCGAGAAGTTGCAATAGTTAGTCAAAGTATTGCGCTTTGATGTTTCGAATCCGTATTCTTCCGACCGGGTCGCTGGTGCCCCGATCGGAGTCGACGATGACAAGACGAACCACGCTCCCCATGATCGCCGCAGTGGTGATCGCCGCCGGACTGGCCGCCGCGGTGCCGTCGGTCACCGCGAGTGCCGCGACCGACCGCCCCTGGCTCAACGCCGCGCAGAGCCCGGTCGACCGGGCCAACGAGCTGCTCGCGCAGATGACCGAGGCACAGAAGCTGACCATGATGCACCAGGGCGCCTCCTGTGACTGGGGTGCCTGCGTCGCCGGCGACGCCGGCCTCGGCATTCCGCAGCTGAGGTTGCAGGACGGCCCGGCCGGTGTCGCGGACGGCGCCACCGGGGTGACGCAGCTGCCGGCGCCGGTGGCCGGCGCGGCCAGCTGGGACACCGGCCTGATGCGGCAGTACGGGCAGGTGATCGGCTCCGAGGAGTGGGGCAAGGGCGCGAACATCAACCTCGGCCCGACCATCAACATCGACCGCGACCCTCGGTGGGGCCGGTCCTTCGAATCGCTGTCCGAGGACCCGTACCTGGCCAGCCAGCTGGCCGTGGCCGACATCGATGGCGTGCAGAGCCAGGGACCGATGGTGCAGGTCAAGCACTACGCCGACTACAACCAGGAGACCTACCGCAACACCACCCAGGACAATGTGATCGTCTCCGACCGGGCCGAGCAGGAGATCTACCTGCCCGCCTTCGAGGCCGCGGTCGAGCAGGGCAAGGCCGATTCGGTGATGTGCTCCTACGCGGAGGTCAACGGCACCTTCGCCTGCGAGAACGGGCAGCTGCTCAACACCGAACTCAAGCAGGACATGGGTTTCCAGGGTTTCGTCACCTCGGACTGGGGTGGCACCCACTCCACGGTCGACTCGGCCGACAACGGCCTTGACATGGAGATGACCGGGGACACCTACTACGGCGACCCGCTGACCCAGGCCGTCGCCGACGGCCAGGTTTCCCAGGCCACCATTGACGATCACGTCCGGCGCATCCTCACCTCGATGTTCGCCGCGGGCCTTTTCGACACCACGCAGACCGGCGCGATGAGCGACAACGTCACCTCCGCCGCGCACACCGCGGTCGCCAAGCAGGTCGCCGAGGAAGGCAGTGTGCTGCTGCAGAACACCAACTCGGTACTGCCGATCACCTCGTCGACCAAGTCCATCGCGGTCATCGGCGACGACGCGGGTGCGAACGCGATGACCGCCGGCAACGGCAGCGCGCACGTCAACGCGCCCTACGTGGTCACCCCGTACCAGGGGATCGCCAGCAGGGCCGGCAGCGCGGCGAGCGTCACCTACGCGCAGGGCTACGCCTCACCCAACGGCGAGATCGTGGACAGCTCCTACCTTTCGCCGTCGCAGGGCACCGGCCCAGGCCTGTATGTCCAGTACTACAACGGAAACAGCCTGTCCGGTGACCCGATCGCCAGCGGCATCGCACCGACCGTCGACGACAACTGGGGCGGCCTCTCGCCGACCTCTGGCGTGCCGGCGGACAGCTGGTCGGCGAAGTACACCGGCACTATCACCCCGCCGACCACCGGTACCTACACCTTCTCGCTGACCAGTGACGACGGCAGCAGGCTGTACGTCGACGGCCAGCAGGTGATCAGCAACTGGGCCGACCAGCCCGCGACCACCAAGACCGGCACCATCAGCCTCACCGCCGGCCAGCCGGTGAGCATCGAGGTCGACTACTTCCAGGACGGCGGCGGCAGCCAGCTCAACCTCGGCTGGCAGATCCCCAACCAGAACCTGGACGCCGACGCGGTGACCGCCGCGAAGAACGCGCAGATGGCCGTCGTCTTCGTGGACAACGCCGAGGGCGAGGGCGCCACCTGCCCAACATCGACCTGGCCAGTGACCAGAACCAGTTGGTCAGCGATGTGGCCGCGGCCAACCCGAACACCGTCGTCGTGGTCAACTCCGGTTCGGCGGTGACCATGCCGTGGGCGAACTCGGTGAAGGGCATCATCGAGAACTGGTATCCCGGCCAGGAGGACGGCAATGCCATTGCCGCGCTGCTGTTCGGCGACGTGAACTTCTCCGGCAAACTACCGGTGACCTTCCCGCAATCGCTTGCCCAGGTCCCGGCGAGCACCACCGCGCAGTGGCCGGGGCAGAACGGCCAGGTGCAGTACTCCGAGGGCGTCGACGTCGGCTACCGCTGGTACGACAGCCAGCACCTCACCCCGTTGTTCCCCTTCGGGTTCGGCCTTTCCTACACCACCTTCGGGTTCAGCGGCCTCACCGTGTCCGGTCCGGACAGCAACGGCAACGTCACGGTGGGCTTCACCGTGACGAACACCGGTTCGGTCGCCGGTTCCGAGGTCGCGCAGGTCTACGTCGGCGAACCGGCCAGTTCCGGCGAACCGCCCAACAGCCTGCGCGGGTTCCAGCGGGTCACCCTCGACCCCGGTCAGAGCCAACAGGTCAGCGTCGTACTCGACCAGCAGAGTTTCCAGTACTGGGCGAACAACAGCTGGGTCGACGCGGCCGGCACGAACACCATCTCGGTCGGCTCGTCCTCCCGCGACCTGCCGCTGACCGGCGCGGTGAACATCCCGGCCGGCACCGTCCCGCCGCCGGCCAATGTCAACCTCGCGCTCGGCAAGACCATGTCCGCCAGTGGCTCGACCCAGAACTACCCGCCGGGCAATGCCGATGACGGCGACACCAGCAGCTACT
Source organism: Pseudonocardiaceae bacterium (assembly GCA_036268955.1). Lineage (GTDB taxonomy): Bacteria > Actinomycetota > Actinomycetes > Mycobacteriales > Pseudonocardiaceae > CAJCJE01. The sequence goes on along the minus strand of DATATE010000043.1, from coordinate 11,757 downwards.
GGGAGAGCACCGACAACGCGTTCCCGCAGTGGTTGCAGGTGGATCTCGGTTCGGTGAGCACGGTCGGCCGGATCGTGCTCACCCTGCCGCCCTCGACCGCCTGGGGCGCGCGAACACAGACGCTGTCGGTGCTCGGTTCGACCGACGGGTCGAACTTCTCGACCCTGGTCGGCTCGGCCGGATACACCTTCGATCCGAACAATGGCGGCAATACGGTGACCATCACCGTCCCGTCGACGAACACCCGATATCTCCGGCTGAACTTCACCGGCAACACCGGTTGGCCGGCCGGGCAGGTTTCCGAGTTCCAGGTCTACGGCTCCTGACCGGTTCGGGCGGACACCAGAAGGCCGAAACTGTGAACTGACAACAAGAACACCTGATGGTCGGCTTGACAACGAGCCGGCCATCAGGTGAAAAGTTCACCGGGTTATGCCAATGGTGTGTGATTAGTTGACAGTTCGCGCGGCCCAACCCTATGGTCCGAACACGTCTCCTCGCACCCGCTGACGAGGAACTTCCCGACTTGGGGGGCCGCGCACATGCCGTTATCTCACCCAGGTCGACGTCGCCGGATTCGGTTCGGTCTGATCCTCGCGCTCGCGATCGGCTTGCTGGTACTGGGTTTCCAGCCGGTCGCCGGTGCCACCCAGCCTGTCAGCTGCCAGTCGGGACCCAGCGCCTCCTTCGATCCGAGTGCCGCGCGCCAGGCTCTCGCCAGGCTGATCGGCCCGGCCGCCCACCAGTTCGAGCTGCGGCCCGCCGCCCGAGCCGGGACCGGCGACTGTTTCACCGTCACCGGCAGGCCAGGCCACATCGTGGTCACCGGTACCAGCAACGCAACCCTGTTGACCGGCGCCAACTACTACCTCAAGTACGTCGTGCACGACGGGATCACCTGGGACGGCGACGCGACCAACCACCTGCCGCGCATCCTGCCGGCGCCGGGCACCCCGCTGAGCGTGACCACTCCGTTCGCGAACCGGTTGGCCAACAACGACACCATGCCGGGCTATACAGGTCCATATTGGACTTTCAGTCAGTGGCAGCACGAGATCGACGTGCTCGCCGCCAACGGCATCAACGAGATGATGGACTATCCCGGCGCGGCCATCCTCTACGACCTCGTCTTCCAGCAGTTCGGCTACACCGACGCGCAGCTGCGCTCCTGGATACCGCAGCCCGGTCACCAGCCGTGGTGGCTGATGCAGAACATGTCCACCTTCGACGAACCGATCTCCAGCCAGCTGCTCGCCGCGCAGGCCATCCTCGGCCGGCAGATCGCCGATCAGCTGCGCGCACTGAACATGGTCCCGGTCCTGCCCGGCTACTTCGGCACGGTGCCACCCGGTTTCACCCAGCACGACCCCGGCGCCGACGTCGTCCCGCAGGGCGTCTGGGCCGGTTTCCCGCGTCCGGACTGGCTCAGCCCGCTCGATCCGGCCTTCACCAAGATCGCCGCCGCCTACTACCGCGACCAGCAACGGATCTTCGGACCGTCCACGATGTTCGAGATGAACCCGCTGCAGGAAGGCGGGCTGACCGGCGACATCCCGCTCGGGCCTGCCGCTAAGGCCATCCAGGACGCGCTGCTGGCGGCGAACCCGAAGGCGATCTGGACCATGCTCGGCTGGCAGGCCAACCCGCAGCCCGCCGTGCTGGCCGCCATCGACACCAGCAAGATCCTCATCCTGGACGGCACCTCCGACACCAGTACCACCATCGACCGGGACACCGACTGGGGCGGCGCGCCCTATGTGTTCGGCTCGATCTGGAACTACGGCGGGCACAGCTCCATCGGCGCGAACATGACCGACTGGACCAGCCAGTTCCCGGTGTGGGCCAACCGACCCGGCAGCGCGCTGACCGGGATCGCGATGATGCCGGAGGCCAACGACAGCAACCCGGTCGCGATGGCGCTGTTCACCGAACTGGCCTGGCATCCGACCGGGATCGATCCGAACTCCTGGATCACCGACTACGCGAGCTGGCGCTACGGCGGTACCGATCCGCACGCCGAGGCCGCCTGGCAGGACCTGTTGGCCAGCGCGTACTCCACCCCGGCCAACGGCACCGGCGCGCAGAACGAGAACCCGTTCGGCCTGCAACCGGACCTCTCGCTCGGCACCGCACAGCGCTACGACACCAGCACCTTCGCGCTTGCCCTGCCCCAACTCCTCGCGGTCAGCCCGAGCCTGCGCGACTCCAGCGCCTACTCCTACGACCTCGTCGACGTGGCCCGCCAGGTACTGGACAACGACAGCATGCTGCTGTTACCCGAGATCAACACCGCCTACCAGGACAAGGACCGCAGCCTGTTCGACTCGCTGAGCCAGCGCTGGCTGAACCTGATGTCCTTGCAGGACAAGCTGTTGGGCACCAACTCGAACTTCCTGATCGGCCCGTGGATCCAGCAGGCCCGCAACGCGGCGTCGAGTCCGGCGGAGGCGGCCCGGCTGGAGTACGACGCCCGCACCATGGTCACCGAATGGGGCACCGGCACCGCCGAGCCGATCCTGCACGACTACGCCGACCGGGACCGGCAGGGCCTGATGGAGTTCTACCGCGACCGCTGGCAGACCTACTTCGCCAGCCTGGACACCGCGCTGCAAACCGGCAAACCACCGGTGGCGATCAACTGGGCCGCGATCGACGACGCCTGGTGCCACCAGCAGAACAACTACCCGACCACCCCGACCGGCAGCGCCTACCAACTGGCCACCCAGGTATGGCAGACCGTCGCGACCGACCCCGCCTTCGCCAAGGTCACCGCCTCGACCGATCCGACAACCGTTGTCGCAGGCCAGTCCAGCACGGCCACTGTCACGGTGGCCAACACCAACCCGGTCGACGCGGCGACCGGCGTCGCGCTGAAGCTCACCGCGCCCAGCGGCTTCACCGTGACCGCCACCAGTCCGACCACCTTCGCCACCGTCGCGGTCGGCCAGCAGGCCAGCGCCACCTATACGGTCACCGTGCCGGCCGGCTACCAGCCGACGAGCGCGATCGATCAACTACCGCTCACCGCGACCGCGACGTTCGACTACGGCGGCAGACCCGGCGCCAACTCGGCGCAGGCGCCACTGCTCGCGGTGACACCGGTCTCCTCGACCTACCAGACCGCCGCGTTCACCTCGGCCGCCTTCGGCCAGCTGGGTAGTTCGTTGGCGATCTACGCGGGCGGCGCGGACATGTGGGCGGGCACCAACCAGTTCGGCACCATCTACTCCAGCGGTGCGCTGGCCACCGGGGACACGGTGACCACAGAGGTCACCGCGCAGGCCGACACCGGACCGTGGGCGCGCGCCGGCATCGTGGTGCGCAACAGCCTGGCCGCCAACGGTTCCAACGGCTATCTCGACCTCGCGGTCACGCCGGCCAACGGCTGCGCGCTGTCCTCGGACACCAACGGCGACGGCCTGCTCGACACCGTGGTCAACGGCGGCGGGTTCACCGCGCCGACCTATCTGAAACTGGTCCGCACCGCCACCAGCTACACCGGCTACTGCTCGACCGACGGCGCGACCTGGCAGACCGTCGGCACCGCGACCGTGCCCAGCGCGGCGGCCGCCCAGGACGTCGGCGTCTTCGCGACCGCCGCCAACGGTGGCAGCGGCGCACAGGGGCTCGCGGACTTCACCGGTTTCACCGTCACCGGGCCCGAGCCGGCTGCCGGGGCCTGAGCCGGCAGCCGGGGTCTGAAACGACAGCCGGCTCGGAGCCGGTTGTCGGGGTCTGAAACAGCTGTCGGGGCCTGAAACGGCTGAACCGGCGGTCGGCTCAGTCCACTTCGGCCGTTGCCTGAGCGAACTGCGCGGTGTAGAGGCGGGCGTAGGCGCCGTCCGCGGCGAGCAGTTCCTCATGGGTGCCCTTCTCCACGATCCGACCGGCCTCCATCACCAGGATCAGGTCGGCGTCGCGGATGGTGGACAGCCGGTGCGCGATGACGAAACTCGTCCGTCCCGCGCGCAGCGCGTTCATCGCCCGCTGGATGAGCACCTCGGTACGGGTGTCCACCGAACTCGTCGCCTCGTCCAGGATGAGGATCGCCGGTTCGGTGAGGAAGGCCCGCGCCACCGTGACCAGCTGCTTCTCCCCGGCGCTGACGTTCGCGCCCTCCTCGTCGATGACGGTCTCGTAGCCGTCGGGGAGGGTACGCACGAACCGGTCGACATAGGTGGCCTTCGCCGCCCGCACGATCCGTTCCATCGACGCGTCGGCCTCGCCATAGGCGATGTTCTCGGCGACGGTGCCGCCGAACAGCCAGGCGTCCTGCAACACCATGCCCGTCTTGGCCCGCAGGTCTTCGCGGGTCATCGTCGCGATGTCGATCCCGTCGACGGTGATCTGGCCGCTGCTGATCTCGTAGAACCGCATCAGCAGGTTGACCAGTGTGGTCTTGCCGGCGCCGGTCGGGCCGACGATGGCGACCGTCTGGCCCGGTTCGACGCTCAGCGACAGGTCCTCGATCAGCGGGGTGTCCGGCAGGTAGCGGAAGGACACGTTGTGGAACTCGACCTTCCCGCGCACGTTGCTCGGACGCACCGGCTCGGCCGGGTCCGGCTCCTGTTCGTCGGCATCCAGCAGTGCGAACACCCGTTCGGCCGAGGCGACCCCGGACTGCAACAGGTTCGCCATGCTGGCGACCTGGGTGATCGGCTGGCTGAACTGCCGTGAGTACTGGATGAAGGCCTGCACATCGCCGAGCGAGAGCGTCCCGCTGGCCACCCGCAGCGCGCCGACCACCGCGACCAGCACGTAGTTGAGGTTGCCGATGAACATCATCGCCGGCTGGATGAGGCCGGAGATGAACTGCGCCCGGAAGCTCGCGTTGTACAGGGTGTCGTTGTGCTTGGCGAAGACCTCCTCGGCCTCATGCCGGCGACCGAACACCTTCACCAGCGAGTGACCGGTGTACATCTCCTCGATGTGCCCGTTGAGCTTGCCCGTCGTCGACCACTGCTTGACGAACTGCGGCTGCGCCCGCTTGCCGATCTTGGTCGCGACGAAGATCGAGACCGGCACGGTGACCAGCGCGATCACCGCCAACAGCGGGGAGATGATGAACATCAGCACCAGCACGCCGATGATGGTCAGCAGCGAGGTGACCAACTGGCTCAGCGACTGCTGCAGCGACTGGGAGAGGTTGTCGATGTCGTTGGTGACCCTGCTGAGCACCTCGCCCTGCGGCTGCGAGTCGAAGTAGCGCAGCGGCAACCGGGCGAACTTCTCCTCGACATGCCTGCGCAGGTCGAACACGACGCGCTGCACGACAACGGTGGTCAGCCTGGCCTGCATCAGCATGAACAGCGAGGCGAACACGTACAGCAGCGCGACGACCAGCAGGACGACGCCGACCGCGCCGAAGTCGATACCGTGCCCTGGGTTGAGGTTCATCGAGCTGAGCAGGTCCGCGCGAAGGCCCTGGCCCTGCGCGCGCAGCTGCGCCACCACTTCGGCCTTGGTCACGTTGGCCGGCAGCTTGCTACTGGAGTAGCCGTCGAAGATCAGGTCGGTCGCGTTGCCGAGCACCTTCGGGCCGACCACGCTGAGCGCGACCCCGATGATGCCGAGCACGAAGATGCCGGTCACCCACAGCCGATGCGGTTTGAGCAGCGATATCAGCCGCAGTGAGGAACCCTTGAAGTCCAGCGCCTTCTCCGCCGGCATACCGGCCATGAACGAACCAGAACCCGGCCCTCTTCGCATCGTCGGGGCGGGTCCCGGTCCTCGTTTGGGCGTCGCCCGCTCGACGGCGACCCCGGCTGGCGCACCGCCGTTCGACGAGCCGCCGCCAGAGCCTGCTGCCCCGTTGTCCGCACTGCCCCCGGTCGTCACGCCGCCTCCTGCTCGGTCAGCTGGGAGAGCACGATCTCCCGGTAGGTTTCGTTGCTGTCCATCAGTTCGCTGTGCGTGCCACTGCCGACCAGGAGGCCGGCGTCGAGCACCAGGATGCGGTCGGCGTTGCGGATGGTGCTGACCCGCTGCGCCACGATGACCACGGTCGCTTCGGCGGTCTCCCTGGTCAGCGCGGTACGCAGCCGGGCATCGGTGGCGTAGTCCAGCGCGGAGAACGAGTCGTCGAACAGATAGATCTCCGGGCGGTGCACCAGCATCCTGGCGATCGCCAGTCGCTGCCGCTGTCCACCGGAGACGTTCGTCCCGCCCTGGGCGATCGTGGCGTCGAGACCTTCCGGCATCGCGGCCACGAAGTCCCGCGCCTGGGCGATCTCCAGCGCGTGCCAGAGTTCTTCCTCGGTCGCGTCCGGCTTGCCGTAACGCAGGTTGCTGGCGACCGTGCCGGAGAACAGGTACGGCTTCTGCGGCACGAAACCCACCGCCCGCGACAGCGTGTCCGGATCGAGTTCGCGGACGTCGATGCCGTCGACGAGGACCGAGCCGCCGGTCGCGTCGAACAACCGGGGGATCAGGTTCAGCAGCGTCGTCTTGCCGGCGCCGGTACTGCCGATCACCGCGGTGACCTCACCCGGCCGCGCGGTCAGGCTGATGCCGCGCAGCACGGCTTCCTCGGCGCCGGGGTAATGGAACTCGACGTCGCGCAGTTCCAGGTTGCCGTGCGTCCCGGTGACCAGCACCGGTTTGCTGGCCGGCACCACGCTGGACTCGGTCTCCAGTACTTCCTCGATCCGCTCCGCGCAGACCTCGGCGCGCGGCACGAGGACGAACATGAAGGTGGCCATCATGACCGCCATCAGGATCTGCAGCAGGTAGGTCAGGAACGCCGTCAGCGCGCCGATCTGCATCGCACCGCTGGCGATCAGGTGCCCACCGAACCACAGCACCGCGACGCTGGAGAGGTTGACCACCAGCATGACGGTCGGCTGCATGAACGCCATCAGCTTGCCGACCCCGAGCGACACATCGAACAGTTCGCCGTTCGCGGTGTTGAACCGCTCGCGCTCGGCGGTGTCCCTGACGAAGGCGCGGATCACCCGGATACCGGTGATCTGCTCGCGCAGCACCCGGTTGATCCGGTCGATGCGCACCTGCACCAGCCGGAACAGCGGACGCATTCGCATGATGATCAGGCTGACCGCGACGCCGAGCACCGGCACGACGACCAGCAGCAGCGAGGAGAGCTGCACGTTCTGGTTGAGGGCCAACAGGATGCCGCCGACGCACATGATCGGCGCGGAGACCATCAGGGTGAAAGTCAACAGGGCCAGCATCTGCACCTGCTGCACGTCATTGGTGGTCCTGGTGATCAGTGACGGCGTACCGAAATGCCCGACCTCCCGCGCGGAGAAGTCCTGCACCCGGTGGAAGATCGCGGCCCGCAGGTCCCGGCCGAGGGCCATCGCGGTGCGCGCACCGAAGTAGACGGCGCCGATCGAACAGACGATCTGTACCAGGGACACCGCGAGCATGACGCCACCGAACCGCAGGATATAGCCGGTATCACCGGTGATCACGCCGTTGTCGATGATGTCGGCGTTGAGTGAGGGCAGGTAGAGGCCGGCCAGCGTCTGCACCAGTTGCAGTACGACGACCAGGGCTACCGCCTGTCGGTACGGGCGCAGGTAACTGCGCAGGATTTGGATCAGCACGCTGGGTCCCCCAGAGGCATACGAAGGGAATCGACCACCGCGCGGGTGGCCGGGTGGGAAGATAGCGCGGGTCGTGGCCCACCGGTATTCATTTTATTGGTCGATCATCGTGGTTGCGGTCGTCGTTGTTGGCGGATTTCGCGGTCAGCGTAGGAATTCCCGCCGACAGCTCGGTCAGCGCGGCCCGCAGGGTGTCGGTCAGCGAGGTCGCCGAATCGGACTTGAGCCAGTGCCGCATGACAACGCGAATCGCGCTGGATATCGCGCCCGCCATCAGGTGTGGCCCCAGATCCCGCTCCGGATCGGTGCCGGTTCGTTCGGCGATCGCCGCGCAAAGGCGCTGTTCCACCTCGGCATGCGCCTTGAGGAACTCGCCATGCAGGCCCGAGTTGCCCACCATCAGCCGGAATCGGACGATGAACTCCCGGTCCGGCTGCCCGGATGGGGGAAAGTGCTCCAGCATCGCATTGGTGACCGCCTCCCAGATCGGCTCGTTCGCCGGCCGCTTGAGGAGCAGTTCGCCGATCCGCACGTTTCGCCGGACGGTGATCGCGCAGATCGCCTCCTCCTTGCTGGAGAAGTAGTTGTTGAACGTCCTCGTGGACACCCCGACCTCCGCCGCGATGTCCTCGACCCGTACGTTCTCCAACCCCCGATCGACCGCGAGCCGGATGGCCGCCGCGCTCAGCGCGTCACGCGCGGCCAACCGCTTGCGTTCGCGCAGGCTCAGGCCACTGCTGTCGTCCAGCATCATCTCGGCGGCGGAATCCGTGCTCACCGGCAGAGCTTAGCGAAAACTTTGCGCGTTGCGCAACTTTGTACGTGCTGCGCAAAAAATTGCCGATAGCGATGGTCTGCCTACTCGGTGTCGGCAACGAGGCTCAGTCGCCACTCGACCTCGCCGTCGACCAGCCGATCCGTGGCCGCCAACCCGGCCGCCGCGGCTACCCGTGCTGACGCGGCGTGATCAGGATGAATGTGCGCCAGCACCAGGTCGACTCCGTGGCCGCGCAACCAGCCGACCAGTCCGCGCGCCGCCTCGCCCGCGATGCCCCGGCCCTGCCAGCCGGTCCCGACCGTCCAGGCGACCTCGGCCTCGGAGCCGCTGATCGTCGCCTGCACGGTACCCACGAGGCACTCCTCGGCACGTAGCTGAATTCCCCAGTTGGCCCAGGTCACCGCAGGATCGGGGGAACCGACGACCCATCGCGCGAACCGGGCCCGCACGGTCTGGACCTCAGCGGGCGCCCCTCCGATGAAGGTGTGCAGCGCGGGATCGGCCAACACCAGCGCCAACTCCTCGGCATCCGCCACCCGAAGCGGCAGCAACCGCAGTCGCGGGGTCTCGATCGCCTCCGCTGCCGGCGTCATCCGCTGGGAGCGTCCACGAGCAACCGGGCCGCGCGCAGCCGGTCGAAGGCACGCGGTTGGTCGGCGGGATTCGAGGAGGCAAGGAAGTCCTTGATCTGCATGGCGCAGTCCCGAGCGTGCTGCGCCTCGGTGTCACACTCCACGTCGTACTCGCCATGCGCGTGCACCCGGTCGAACTGGTGGGCGGCCCGGCCGATCTCGCCCTCGTCCCGAACGCGTTCCCGCCGGGTCAGTTCCGCCAGCGAACAACGCACCCCGACGAACACGACGTCGAAGTCCTCCCACTGGGCAAGGCAGTCGGTGAACCAGTGCGGTTCGCGCAGCACATGGTCGACAACGACGTCGTTGCCGGCCGAGGCCATCCCGGCGACCGCCCGGTGAAACCCCAGTACGGTCCGCTCCAACACCTCGGCGACGTCACCGGGCGGCAGTTCACTGGTCGCCGTCACCGACCGCATACCGTTGAAGCTGTCCGCCGCGAGGTGAAAATACGGGCGCCGCAACAGCATCATCAACTGCGCGGCGATGCTCGTCTTGCCCGAACTCGACGTCCCGTTCAAGAAGACGATCTGCCCACGACCGGCCCGCGCCACGTTCACGCCGCGCATCGTAATGGTCACCGAGAACGACGTGGCTGCCGCAGGTGAGCTGGAGCGCATTCGTCGAACCGCGGTTCGCCGGTATTTGTCCGATCCGGCCGCATTGGCCGTTGCGCCGGAGTACCGTCCGCGATCATGAGACGCCTTCTGAAAGCGCTTGGCATCGCCGCGCTCGCCTGTCTCGCCGTTACCCAGGCAGCGCCGTCCTCGTTCGCCGCCGGTACCACTCCTGGCGGTTCTCCGGCCAGGTCCAGTGCCGCGACCATCGACACCCTGAGCTATTTCCAGAACACCCACGGCGTCGCGCTGTCCGGCTCGCACTCGATGAGCCAGTACAGCACGGGCAACAACATCTACCTGGTGAAGTGGGACTCCGACGCCTACGAGCACTACACCTACGACAACAACTACATCTACCTCACCGAGGACCACAGCGGTGGCGAGGCACCCGACGGCAGTTACACCTATTCCGACGCGCGGTGGATGGCCAGACAGATGGCGGTCGGCCAGTCGATCGACGTCTCCGCGAACATGGCGCAGTTCTACGATGTCGGCGACAGCAGTTGCACGCCGAGCCACGGCGGTTTCCAGCCCTACACGATGACGCTGGTCGCGCACGATCCGGACTACCAGACCGGTGGCACCCTCGGCACCCAGGACGTCATCGTGCTGCAGTACGACTACCGGGACGGCACCGGTGACCAGTACGAGCGCAACTACTACGCCAAGGGCTGGGGCCTTGTGAAGTGGGAGTGGTACCAGAACGACCAGGTGATCGCGACCTCGACGTTCCAGAACACCACGACCACCCCGCCGACCGTGCCGGACACCGCCAACTCCTGTGTCGGCACCCCGGTGACCAACCCGGTGGCGCCGGTGCCGACCAGCCTCACCAGCTTCGTGACCGGCATGTACTCGTGCATCCTGAACAATGCCGACCCGGCCACCAGCGAGGTCGACAACTGGGTGTCCCAGCTTCAGAACGACGGACTGTCGATCTCCCAGGCGTACAACGACTTCTGGAACAGCCAGCCGTCCTCGGTCAGCGACGGCGACTTCGCCAACGATCTCTACCGCTGCATGCTGCACCGAGATCCTGATCCGACCAGTTACCAGAACATCGTCACCGGCCTGCAGAACGGCACGGTGACCCGTGCCGGGCTGGTGCGGCAGATCCTGTCCTCGCAGGAGTTCGCCGTACGGATTCTGCCGATGCTGCAGGCGGTTCAGTATCCGCCGCCGAACCTGCCGAGTTCGCTGAGTGGTTTCGTCAGCGAGCTGTACTCGTGCATTCTGAGCACGCCGGACCCGGACACGGCCGGCTTCGACTACTGGCTCGGTGAACTACAGAACAAGCAGCTGACCATCCAGGGCGCGTACACGTCCTTCTGGGGCTATCAGGCGTCTTCGGTCACCAATGACCAGTTCGCCAACCAGGCATACGGCTGCATGCTTTTTCGCACCATCGATCCCGGTGCCTACCAGAACGTGCTGACCCGCCTCGACGCCGGCACGCTGACCCGTGCCGGGCTAGTCCAGCAGATCCTGTCCTCGCAGGAATTCACCGGCAACATTCTGCCCACCCTGCAAGGTCTTTCGTAGCATTTGCTGCCTGGGCCGTGTTCGCGGCCCAGGCAGCGTCGCGGTCACCGCAGGTCGGGCGTTGTCATGCGGGGAGTGGGTGGCGTTGCCGATGCAGGATGTTGTGCCGGGGCTTCTGTAGCGGATCGAGGTATGCGGGTGGGATGAACTCGGGCAGTCCGTCGCGGATGCGGACGCGCCACGGGCTGGTGTGGGTCAACCTGTGGTGTAGGCGGCAAAGTAGGACGAGATTTTCCACTGTGGTCGGACCGCCGTCTGCCCAGTGGCGAATGTGATGTGCGTCTGTCCAGGCTTGTGGTCGGTCGCAATGCGGGAAGGTGCAGCCTCCGTCCCGTAGGACGAGTGCGTGGCGGATTCCGCTGGGGATGACCCGCTTGGTCCGGCCGATGTCCAGCGTTTCCGACCGTGACCCGAGTACTGCCGGGATGATCGCCGCGTCACACGCGAGCCGCCGTGCCTGTGCCGCTGACAGGCTCTCGCTGTCGCCGAGGCTGACGGTGCCGATACCGTCGCGCAGCGCGTCCAGCGGCATGGTGACGGTGATGTGTGGCCGTTCGCCGCCTTCGACCGGGGCCTTCGCGGCATTCGCGGCGAGCACGACGATCTCGGCGAACGCG
>DATATE010000042.1:0-31506 GCA_036268955.1 Pseudonocardiaceae bacterium | reverse complement strand
CGACCATCATGACCACCGGCGGTTACCTTCTGCCAGAAAGGAAATCGGATTACGCGCCAGGGGCCGGGAACGTGCCGCCGGTCGTCGCGCCGTTGTCCGTCTGCTGCAGGTCGCCGACTATGACGAGGTCCAGGACGGCGCCCTGCACGTTGTTACCCGCAGTAGTCGGCAGTGCGAGGGTCACTGCGTAGGACTCGGTTTGGCCTGCGTTCAGTACCCCTACTTCAAGGCCGCCGCTGGTCCCGCCGACCGCCGTGCTCACCGACGATGAACCGTAGCCGGGCGCGGAGATCGTCATGTCGTTCGCCAGGTTCGAATTGCCGCTGTCCCGCAGTCCGAGTCGCAGTTCGCCGGGCACCGAACCGGTGTTGGTGACCGTGATGGTCTCGGTGTCGCTCCAGCCAGGCTCCACGTTCGTGTCGTTGATCGCGTTCGTGCTGCCGACCTTGGCGACTGACAGGCCGAGGGTCAGCGTGCCGTCCGAGACACTGCCGGCCGAGGTGCTGTGGCTGTCACTGAAATACGAGAAGGTCCCCGCGGTGAGCGCGACCGCCGCACCGACGACCACGACGCCCCCGATGACGACGCCAAGCTTCTTCTTCGTGCTGGTCATGATGAATGCCCTTCGTCAAGGAGTCCACCCCGAAACGGGCGGTCCTGGTCCGGCGAGTGCCGACTGTGTCCGGCGAGTGCCGACTGCCTCCATGACCTTGCTCGACGGGGCGCGACCGGCGCATGAGCAAAGTTGTTCAACTTCGAATGAGTAATTTTGTTCATGCGCCGGCGTCCCGGTCGCGCCAAGACTGGGCAGGCGCCCCGTGCAACCGCTATCGCGGAGCGTCGCCGCCAATCCGAGGTCGCCGGGGAGTCACATGAACACGTCAGCGTCGACGCACACCAATTCACACGTCGTCGAGCCAGCCACCGATCGGTTTCCGGTACCCGTGGCGACATCGACGGCGCGGCCTCGCGGGCCCGTCAGGAAGGTCGTCGGCTGGGCCGTGTCCGTCCTGATCGGACTGGTTGCTGCCGCGATCGTCGCGCTCGCGTTGGGGTTGACCGTGGTGCCCGCCGTTGCCGGTGGCCACACCCTCACCGTCCTGTCCGGAAGCATGGTGCCGACCTTGCCGGTCGGTTCCGTTGTGGTCGATCGTCCCGTTCCGGCGTCATCGCTGCGGGTGGGCGACATCGTCACCTATGCCACCACCGATCCGGTCAGTGCGGCACCGATCCTGATCACCCACCGCGTCATCGCGATCCGCGCCGGGGTTGGCGGTCCCACGTTCATCACCAAGGGCGACGCGAACAACGTCGCTGACCAGCGACCGGTCACCGCGGCGCAGATTCGCGGCAGGCTCTGGTACGACGTGCCCTACGTCGGTCTGGTTCGCAATGCGCTGCTCAGCAGAGGCGTCGGTCTCATCGCCGCGGCCGTGCTGTTGCTGCTCATCGGCGGCTGGGTGATCCGGCGAGCACTGCGGCCGACGAGTCGGACCACCGAAGCGGATGCCACCTCGAAGGAGGATCGGCCGTGACCCGGCACAGCGGCGGCGCGCGGAATCGCTGGCAGGTGCGGATGGTGCTCGGCGCGATGGTCGCCGGCTCGCTGCTGGCCGGCACCGGCACCCTGGTCCATCTGGGGAACAGCTACGCCCTGATCAGTGACAGCAAAAGCGCTCCGCTGATCAGTATCACGGTCGCGACGACGTTCCCGCGTTCTCCCGGCGTCGGTCCCGCCGTGGCAGGCGGCCCGACCTCGGCGTCCGGGTCCACCGGCGACAAACACACCACCCAGGCACCCGCCCCGGCCACCACGGCCGTCCCGACCGCCACGGCCGATCCGCCCGCGCCGTCGACGTCCGTGCCATCGGCGCCTGCGCCGTCGACCTCCGCGTCGCCAGCTCCCGAGCAACCTGCGGACCCCACCGTCGCCGACTCGACCGCCGCGACGCCCCCGACCCCGTAGCCCGATCGACCGAGGAGAGGGACGACCGCCATGCGCCTTGGCGTACCACCGCGTCGGGTGCTCGCCACACTCGTGATACTGGGATGCCTCGTCATTTCCGTCATCTCCGCGAACCCGGCAGGCGCACACACCGCTGACGGTCCTACGGCCGTTCCGATCGCACTGCACGTCACGGGTGATCACCTCGAACTGGTTGGGCCGTCGCCGGTATTGCGCTGGAGCAACGTCAGTCCAGGCTTCACCGCGACGCTCTCGATCAGCGTGCGCAACGACGCGAGTACCGCTGCCGCACTGTCGATCGGTGCGAGCGGACTACCGGACCAACCCGGCAGTGGACGGCTCGACCTGGCGACCCTGCTGTTGCTGCGCACGGTCGGCGGTCCGGCCTGGCAGGCCACTGTCGCGCAGGCGAAGTCCGGTCCCAGCCCGACACTGCTTGTCGTGCCGGCCGGCAGCACAGGGCTGCTGACCCTGAGCCTCACCCTGCCGGGCTCGGTGGACAACCGGGCCCAGGGCGCCGGCACCGGTTTCGCGTTGACCTTCGACACCACGGTGAGTACCGGTGCCGTCAGCCTCCCGATCGAGACGAGTGTCGGCCCACCTGCCGTGCACACCGCGACGGAGCCGATGGTGGCCGGTCTCGCCTGGACCGGAGTGACGCCACTTGCCGCGATCCTGATCGGGCTCGGCCTCCTCCTGGCCGGTGGCCTGTTGCTGGCGTACGCCAGAAGGTCACGCAACCGTGCTATGTCAACGAAATAGGACTCGCGTCTCGCGCCTCCGGTCGGCACGCAGGACCAGGAATCGTGCCACCGCGCCGAGCGCGGATGACAACAACAGCACGGTGAGTTCGAGCTTCGTCGATGGATGGCGCACGATCCTGTTCACGGTGAGCAACGAGCCCGAGGTGAACGCGTAATAGAGCGCGAAGACGACAAGTCCGCGCAACGGCACACGTCTGGTGGAGACCCTTTGCGCGCCGACGAATGTCAGTCGCCGGTTCGCTTCGATGTTGAACAGCGTGGCGATGGTCAACGCGACGAGGTTGGCGAGCAGTACCGGCCACAGGGTGCGGAAGATGGTGTACAGCCAGAGGTTCGCCACAATCGAGATCACGCCGATCACGCCGAAGGAGAGAACCTGCCACGGCAGCGCGCTTTTCTCGGCTGCCACCGTCGCGGCGGGGTGAGTGGGTCTCGGGCCCGGCCGCCGTGGCAGGTTCGGTACCTTCGCCGCACCGGTTGCCTTGTCGCGGGCGACTCTGATCAACCCGCGAATGTCCCCGAGTACGGTCTTGAACACCTCCACTCTGGTGTCGGTGTCCTCGACCCAGTCCACCGGCACCTCGTACACCCGCAGCCCGTTGTGCTCGGCGAGCAGGAGCAGTTCGGTGTCGAAGAACCAGGAGTCGTCGGCAAGGTGTGGCAGCAGCGGTCGAATGATCGAGGTGCGGACCGCCTTGAACCCGCACTGCGCATCGGAGAACCTGGCGCCATGGGTGAGCCGGATCAGCGCGTTGTAACAGCGAGAGATCATCTCGCGCTTGGGGCCTCGGACCGTGCGGGCGCCCGGCGCCAACCGGGACCCGATGGCGATGTCGGAGTGTCCGTTGCTCAGCGGCGCGATCAGTGGCAGCAGCGCGTCGAGACCGGTCGACAGGTCGACGTCCATGTACACCGAGATGTCGGCATCACTGGAGTTCCACGCGGCACGCAGGGCGAGCCCGCGTCCCTTGCGGTCCAGTTGTAGCACCCTGACCCCGGTGTTCGTCCTGGCCAACTCGGTGGCGACGGCCTGGGTCGCGTCGGTGCTCGCGTTGTTGACCACGGTGATGGTCCAGGCGAACGGGATGTGTCGGCTGAGATAGGCATGCAGCACCTGAATGCAGCCGGGCAGTGCGTTTTCCTCGTTGTAGACCGGGATCACCACGTCGATGGTGGTGGTGTGCGGCATCGGCAGGTGTTGGTGGATGTCAGGTTCGTTTCGAGGTTGTGGTACCTGTTCCTGGTTCCCAGCCGCGACCATATTGCCCATCGGCCACCAATCCTCGAGTCAGGGACTGTTTCGTCCTCTTGTACTCAGCGTGATTGATTGGTGTCCCACGGTCAGGAGTTGGCAATCCCGGTCGGACCGGGACTCTGGAGCATCTCCGACAAATCCGTCGATCTCGGGCAGCATGGCGTCGTGCGGCGAAGCTGCTTCAGGACCAGCCCGTCAGCTGAGAGCCGTGGGTGGCAGGTGCAGCAGCCGGGTCAGGCCGTAGTCGAAGCGTGCGTCGAAGGAGTCGTGGAACAGCAGCCATGGCCCGACCTTGGTCAGGGCGGGGTAGGTACCGTCCGCCGTGATGTTCCTGGCGTCGATCTCCGAATCCGGCGGACTCGTCTGCTGTTCCTGGGTGAGGCCGAGCGTGAAGTAGACGAGCGCCCAGCACAGCCGGGCCGCGTCCGGCTCCGGATAGCCCGCATCGAGCAGGGCACCGACGATGACCTCGGCGACGCGCAGGGTGTTGCCGGTGCCCGTGAAGGTGCCGGCGACCAGTCGGCCGCCGTCGCGGTGGCTGAGCATGGCCGCGCGGTAGCGGCCCACCACCGTCCGCGCCCGCTCGATCGGTTCGGCGGGCAGCTCGTCGATGGCGACGGTGCCGATGATGGTGTCGGCCATCATCTCGATGAGGCTGTGCTTGGTCTTGACGTACCAGCTGACCGAGTTCAGGTGCGCGCCGAGCACGCGAGCGACACCCCGCAGCGACAACCGTTCGAGCCCTTCCCGCTCCAGCGTTGTGAAGGCGGCGGCGATCACGTCGTCCTGGGTCCAGCGCACTCGGGGGCGACCTTTCTCGCAAGGCTCAGCCGGTCACGGTACAACTCGTTCGGGGATCAAGCCTACGACCTGTTTCACAGCCCTCGGTTGCCGGCCGCGCGGCGCCAACGCGGCCTGCGCCCCCTGACGCGGTCCATCCGCGCTCGCTCGGCGGAGGGCACCGAAACACGCCTCAGGATGTCCGAATACCAAACGGATAGCTGACATTGGTCAGCCGTTGCGACTCGATCCACAGTCGACGCTGATCCGCCGAATCGTGCGAGCGAGCGTTGGATTCGACCAGCTTCGGATAACCGGTCTGCTCGGATCGACCGTCGGGCCCGTAGTAGTCGCCGCCGCGCACTGCCGCGTCGACTGCCGCCCGCAGGGTCGGCAGCGCGCCCATTGCCGCGCTCTGCCCCATGATTCTCATCAGGACCCTGGTCGCCGGCCGGAGCGGGCGAGGCGTGTTGCGGGTCAGTTCGGTGCGCGAACCTCCAGGATGCGCGGCCACCGCGATCGTCTCGGCACCGGCCTCGGCCAACCGGCGTTGCAGTTCGTAGGTGAACAGCAGATTCGCCAGCTTGGACTGTGCGTAGGCGGCCGTTCGGCGATAACGCTCGTCCGACCCCAGATCGTCGAAGTTGATCCTGCCGCCCTTGTGCGCGTTGCTGCTGATGGTCACGATCCTGGAGCCCGGCACGGTGACAAGACGGTCGAGCAGCAAGCCGGTCAGCGCGAAATGGCCGAGGTGATTGATGCCGAATTGCAGTTCGAAGCCGTCTTCGGTCCGGCCGTACGGGGGCATCATCAGCCCGGCGTTGTTGATCAGCAGATCGATCCGGGGATGGTCGTCCCCCAGGTGTTCGGCCGCGGCCCTCACCGAGTCGAGTGACGCCAGGTCGAGCTGGGTGATCCGGATGTCCGCGTTCGGCGTGTCCGCGCGGATCCGGTCCGCGGCTCGGCCGGCTCGGTCGGTGTCCCGGCAGGCGAGCACGACCGTGGCTCCCCGTTCGGCGAGCACCCTGGCGACCTCGAAGCCGAGGCCGCTGTTGGCGCCGGTGATCACCGCCGTTCGCCCGGACTGGTCCGGCACGTCCGCCGCTGTCCATTGGTTTCCCGCACTGCGTGTACTCATCAGACCTCCTTGGGATGGTTGGTGACGAGCCGGATCTGTCAGTCCGATGAGGACGGAATGACGGCCAGGGCGTCGATCTCGATCAGCCACTCCGGCGCTCCCAGCGCCTGGACACCGAGCAAGGTACTGGCGGTGCGTGGCCAGTCGGCACCGAACACCCGCCGCCCCGCCGCGAAGATCGGATCGACGAGCTCGGGCTGGTGTCCGACCACGTGCACGGTGTACTTCAGCAGGTCGGCAGGGCCGCATCCGGCCGAGGCGAGGGCCAGCGAGAGATTGCGGAAGGCCTGTTCGGCCTGGGCACCGTGGTCGCCGGGGCCGACGAGGTTGCCGTCGACGTCCAGGGCGATCTGCCCGGCTATCGCGACAACGGCGGATCCTCGGCCAACGGCGATGTGGCTGTAGATGCCCAGCACCGGCGTTGCCAACTCAGGCGGGTCGGTGTGTTCAACGGTCATCATGGATCCCTTCAGGCTTGGTCGGTGACCAACAGTGAAGAGTGAACTTGGTCAGCGACCAAATGTCAACCGCAGGCCGTTGTGACGTGTCAGGCAGTGCGGAAGATCGCATCCACCCTTGAGGGCGACGCGAACCGGTCTGGCCCGCAGGCCTCAAGCGTCCCGAGGTTGTCATCGACAAGTCCTCGTGGTGTCTGGCTGCTGTCCTTCGACCTACCTCCCAGTACGTGCGAGCAGCGCCACCCGGTTCACTGCCCGGCCGATCGCGCGGACCCCGCCGGTGGGTGTCCGAAACAACCGACCGGCGACAAATGTCGCGAAATGTCGTTGTAAAATGCCGGGTCGCGGATCCTTAAGGATTCGGCCAGGCCGGAAATTCAGCTATTGGCTTTGAGCAAGAGCAGTATAATAATTCTGTCTCTGTCAGATGGGTAACAGTCGAGTCTGCGATGGTATTCATGGAAGCCGCGGTTCTGAAAGAATATGGAACTCCCGAGTTCGGTGAATTTCCTGAACCCGTTGACAAACCCGGCTTCGAGGTCGTCGAGGTAGGCGCGGCAACGCTGAATGCCGTTGACGTGGCCATCGCCGCCGGTACGCACGTTCTGCGCCCGACGGCGTTGCCGGTCGTGTCCGGAGTTGAAGGTGTCGGCACCCTTGCCGACGGCAGGCGTGTCTATTTCGGACGATCGGCGGCGCCGTTCGGGTCGATGGCGCAACGGACCCTCGTCGATGGCGACAGCCTGATCGATCTCCCGGACACGGTCACCGACCCGGTCGCGGCCGCCGTCGGCAACGCGGGTCTTGCCGCGCTCATGCCGTTGTCGTGGCAGGCAGGCCTGCGTCCGGGGGAGCGAGTTCTCGTGCTCGGCGCCACCGGAGTCGTCGGCAGGCTCGCGGTGCAGGCGGCGAGGTTGCTCGGGGCCGGAACCGTCGTTGCGGCCGGACGTGACGTGGCTGCCTTGGCCGATCTGCGGGAGTTGGGAGCGGATACGACGGTGCGGTTGGACGAAGCGGGGTTGGTCGAGCGGTTTCGTGAGGCCGCGGGCGGTGGAGTGGACGTGATCATCGACTACACCTGGGGCGAGCCCGCGGTCGCCGCGCTGCACGCGGGAGCGGTCGGCGTTCGGTGGGTCCAGATCGGTGATCGGGCGAATGGCGAGGTTGTCCTACCGTCCGCATTGTTGCGTGCGCTCGGGGCGACCATTTACGGTTACACGCCGATGAACGCCCCGGCCGATACGAGGCGCGCGGCTTATCTGCAATTGGTCGACTGGGCTGCTGCCGGCGATCTCCGTGTCGATTTCGAGGCCGTACCGCTACGCGAGGTGTCGCAGGTCTGGCACCGTGAGCGGTCCAGTCGAAGAAAACTGGTGCTGGTGCCGTGATTCTCACTCGGTACGGTCTTTCACCGCGATTCGTCGAGGGTGAACCGCTTGCGCAGACCCTGCCAGCAGTCGGCGTAGTCCTGTTGGAGACCGGGTAGCCGCGCCGCGTGTTCGGTGACGCGCTGGGGGTATCGCGTTTCGAACATGAAGGCCATCGTCCCTTCAAGGCGTTGCGGCACCAGTTCGGCGGAACTGGCCGAGGCGAACGCTTCGGCGTCCGGCCCATGCGGTGTCATGGCGTTGTGCAGGCTGAAGCCTCCTGGCACGAATCCGTGCGGCTTGGCGTCGTAGGCCCCGTAGATCAGGCCCATGAACTCCGACATCACGTTCAGGTGGTACCACGGTGGCCGGAAGGTGTCCTCGGCGACCAGCCAGCGGTCGGGGAAGATGACGAAGTCGACGTTCGCGGTTCCCGGTATCGCCGACATGGACGTGAGAACCGTGAAGATCGACGGATCGGCGTGGTCGAACAATACTGGACCGACCGGGGAGAACCGGCGGAGGTCGTACTTGTAGGGCGCGTAGTTCCCGTGCCAGGCAACGACATCCAGTGGTGAGTGGTCGAGTTCGGTCCGCCACATCTCGCCGCCCCACTTCACGTAGAGCGTCGAGGCGACGTCGTCGCGATCCTCGTAGGCGGCCACCGGGCTGAGGAAGTCACGGGAGTTGGCGAGGCAGTTCGCGCCGATCGGTCCGCGTTCTGGCAGGCCGAAGGGGCTGCCGTAGTTCTCGCAGAGGTAGCCGCGCGCCGGTCCGTTCGGCACTTCGAGGCGTATTTTCACGCCGCGCGGAATCACCACGATCTCACCCGGCGCCGCGTCGATGATCCCGAACTCCGTCCAGAACCGGACATCGCCCTGTTCTGGCACGAACAGCATCTCGCCGTCGGCGTTGTAGAAGTACTCGTCGGTCATCGACGCCGTTGCCAGGTAGACATGGCTGGCCATACCGTCCTGAATGGCCACATCGCCCGCTGTGGTGATCGTCCGCACGCCCGCGACGAAGGACTGCGGCGTCTCGGGCAGCGGGATCGGATCCCAGCGCAGGGGGCCGATCGGCAGGTGGAGGCCGGCCGTTGGCGCGCTGCGCCACAGATCATCCTCGGCCCGCTCGAAACGGCCCGCGTGCAGGACGGACGGCCGAATCCGGTAGAGCCACGAGCGTTTGTTGGTCGCCCGTGGCGCGGTGAACGGCGACCCGCTCAACTGCTCGGCGTACAGGCCGTGCGCGACTCGCTGCGGGGAGTTGCGTCCTACCGGCAGGGTTCCGGCTACCGCCTCGGTCTCGAATCCGTTGCCGAAGCCGGACTGGTACTCGGGCATGCGTCCTCCTGCTAGAGATCTGCTAGAGATGCCATCCGCCGTCCACGACGACGGCGGTTCCGGTCGTGAGCCGAAGATGCGTGATCGCTCCCATGATCGCAACGGCAACGTCGTCGGGAGCGACCACGGTGCGTAGGGGAGACCTGCTGGCCTGAGCCTCGACCGCCGAGCGGCTTCGGCCCGGCACGAAGTCGGTGTCGACGGCGGCCGGGGAGATGCCGATGACCCGTACCTCGGGGGCGAGTACTCGGGCCAGTGACTTCCCCATCGCGTCCAGCGCGGCCTTCGAGGCACAGTAGGCGATACTGCTGCCGAGGCCGGTCTGGGCCGACAACGAGGACACGTTGACAACGACCGCGTCTTGCGCGGCCCGCAACAACGGCCGAAAGGCCCGCACCACGGAGAACACGCCACGGACATTGACGGCGTAGATCTCGTCGAACGCCTCGTCGGTCATGGCGTCGAGGTCGTCGTGATCGATCTTGCGGGTGGTCCCCGCTGCGTTCACCAGGACGTCGACCCGGCCGTAGCGGTCCAGGACGGATGCGGCCGCCCGATCCACCTCGGCGCTGTCGTCGACCGGTAGCCGAAGCGCCCGGTGCCCGTCGCCGGGCAGGCGACCTATCGCGGCGTCCAGCCGCGCGTCGGGTCGGCGCGCGCCGACCCGGACGGTGGCGCCGGCCGCCGCGAGCCGTTCGACGGTGGCGAACCCGATGGCGCCGCTGCCGCCGACGACCACGGCGACCTTGCCCGCGAGATCGAATGTGCCCAGTCCGCCCTGCCGCACTGCCTCCATCGAGCTGCCTTTCGATCGGCCGTTGACACCCAAGCGCGCCGAGGCCACTATATTCCTCTATAGGATTAGATGAAAGACCCTGCGATGAGGCGATGAGATGAGCGACGCCGGAGCGGTACTGCGGTTGCCACCGTTCAAGGTCAACCGCAAGCTGCCGCTGTGGTACCAGGTCGCCCAGCATCTGCGCGCCACGATTCTGGCCAGCCCCCATGAGGGAACGTCCAGGCTGCCGGTCGAGGAGGAACTCGCCGCGCACTACGGCATCAGCGTCATGACCATGCGGCAGGCCCTCCGGGAGCTTGAGGACGAAGGGCTGATCACCCGCCAACGGCGCAGGGGCACCTTCATCAATCCCCCGACCGCGCCGCGGCCGATGCGGTTGCTCGGTTCGGTCGACGCGGTCGTGGTCCAGCAGGCCAGCGCCGAGGTCGTGGTGATGGAGGTCGAGTCGTGTTCGCCGCCGAGCGAGTTCGCGGCGTACTTCCCGCCGGAGGACGGCAAGGTGCTGCGGTTCCGTCGGCTCCGCAAGGAGGGCGGGGTGGTGACCAGCTACGCGGAGAACTTCGTCGTTGCCGAGATCGGCACCATGATCGACGTTGCCGACCTGCGGACGATGCCCATGACCGCGGTGCTGCGCGACCGGCTGAACATCCGAATCGGACTCATCGAGGACACCGCGGAGGCCACCTTGCCGGCCCCGGACATCGCGGATCTGTTGGAGATTCCACTGACCAGTCCGGTGCTCTACTGCGTCGGCATCACCCATGAGGTCGACGGCCGCGTCGTGGACATCGCGTCCATCCACTACCGAGGAGATCGCTTCAAGTTCGCGGTCACCTTCGGCACCGAATAGCCAACAGGTCGGAGCAACGAAGATGCGATTCGATGGTTCCCGCTGCCGCACGACGAGGCCGGTCCGGTGACCGACGTCATCCTTCCGCACGACGTCCACGGCCACGGTTCGGAGCCGGTGATCGCGCTGCACGGCTGGCTCAGCGACCGGCATGCCTTCGATGCGATGGTGCCACTGCTGGACGGCGCGGAGTGCACCGTGGCGATTCCGGATATTCGCGGCTACGGCAAGGCCGTCGACATCGCGGGCGAGTTCACCATGGCCGAGGTCGCGCGGGACACCCTGACGCTGGCCGACCACCTCGACTGGGAGTCGTTCTCGCTGATCGGCCACTCGATGGGCGGCAAGGCCGCACAGCAGGTGCTCGCCATGGCGCCGGGGCGGGTGCGGAAGATCGTCGGCATCTCACCGGTACCGGCGACCGGAGTCCCGTTCGACGACCCGGCCGAAAAGCTCTTTCACAGTGCGGTTTCGACCCCGTCGGCGCGGCGGGAGATCATCGACATGGGCACGGGCCACAGATATCATCCGGTCTGGTTGGACAGGATGGCCGATCATTCGGTCGCCTCCTCGACCACGGCCGCCTGCGCGGGCTACCTCGCGTCCTGGAGTGGCACGGACTTTCATCGTGACATCGTCGGTATGCCGGTTCCGATGAAGGTCGTCGTCGGCGCGCACGACCCCGATCTCGACGCCGAGACGATGCGGGCCACGTTCCTGCGCTGGTACCCGCACTGTGACCTGGAGGTCATCGAGAGCGCGGGGCACTACGCGATCGACGAGACTCCCGTCGCCCTTGCCGCCATCGTGCACGAATTCATCCGTCCACGCTGAGACATTCGCGCCGAGGCATTCGCGCCGAGACATTGCACCGAGACGTTCGCACTGGAGCACGTAGATCCTGGAGATACGAGCCATGGACTGGAAAGCTGAATCCGCATTACTCCGGAACAAACTGGGCCTGGGAGAATACGAGCCGCTACGCCCGTTCGTCTCCCACCGCACGCTGGACCGGTCGCTGTGGTACGAGGGTCAGTTGATGACCGTGTACGCGCGCGGCGAGGAGGTCGGCAACACCTGCGGTGTCTGGGAAGGCAATATCCCCCAACACATCGGGCCTCCGCCGCACATCCATCACTACGAGCACGAACTGTTCTTCGTCATCGAAGGCAGTGTCACCGTGTGGGTCGAGGGCGAGCGGTTCGACGTGACCGCTGACTCGCTGGCTTTCCTGCCCGCGAGTCGGATGCACTGGTTCGTCGCCACCGCGCCGGTGTCGCGGATGCTGTCCTTCACGGTCACCGCGAGCAAGGACTTCCCCAGCATCAACGACAACATCGGCCTGTTCGAGTTCATCGGCACACCGGCCGAAACCCTGGCGCTGCCGCCGGTGGTCGAGGTCAAGCAGCTACCGGACCCTGTTGATCTCCTTCAGGTGATGCGGGCGGCAGGCTCGGACATGCCCGACCTTGAGCGCCTCGGCTGGCGCCGTAGCTTCGGTGAGTCCGAGGATGCGGGTACCGAGCAGGACTCGACATCATGTTGAGCTGCCTGTCACTGGTACACCACAGCCATGTCCGGATCGCGGCCGACGGCGGGCAGCAGCACACGGCTTGCGGAATGTCGGTCGCCGACCAGTTCGTCGAGCCCGGCCTGTTCGCGGAGGAGGCGGGCGCGGCAACGTGCGTGTCCTGTCGGCGCGCGAGCGCGCCCCACGGTCGGGACACCGGCACGGCGACATCGTCGCCACCGCAACCCAAAGCCGCGCTCAGGCTGCTGTTCGAGCGGATCAACGACCCGTGCCGTGCCGATGGCCTTGCTGCGCTGTTGGGAGGAGGGTTGGCCGACCGGGTTTCGGAGCAACGGCTGCAACGGTTGCACGAGCTGTTCCCCGGTTGGCGCGCGACCATCCGTGATCTCATCGCGGAAGGAACGACGGCGCTCGCCCGTTACCGCGTGGACTGTGTCGACACCTGCGGGCTGACCGGCAGTACCGGCCCGCTGCACAAGACCGACCAGGCTGTCATCTTTCGCTTCTCCGACCACCGCATCACCCAGATCGAGGCCATTGTCGACGACTTCGGCCTGTGGGCCGAGTGTTAGTTCACCGGAGGAATCACCATGTCTCAGAGTCCTGTCACCGTTGACCAACTCATCTTGCGGGCACGGGTCAGCCAACTGCTGGAGGAGTTCTTCAGCCGGGTGGACCGGGCGGAGCCCGTCGCCGACCTGCTGACCGAGGATTCGGAGTTCCGCGAAGCCAAGGGACGTACGGAGGTAACGGAACTGCTCCTGTCGCTGGCGAAGAAACGCGCCGACACCGGCCGCACGTCCCGGCACTTCAGCTCCAACATCGCGATCGACGAGCTTGCGGACGGCCGATACCGGGTGCGTTCCCTCGTGGTGGTGCTCTCGCTGGACACCCAGCCCGAAGCACGGGGTGAACTCCTCGCCGGGGACCACGACGACATCGTCGAATTCGACGCCGACGGCGTCTGCCGATTCGTCAAGCGCACCATGGTGCCCGCCTTCCGGCTCGGCCTCGCCCAAGACTGACCGTTGCCCGTTTCCCTCCCCCCGAGAAGTCTGGATATTCCGATGAAGATCAGTGCGACCCTGGAAAGAGCCGATGTCGGCATTGTCGCTGCCGCCGCGGAAGCCGAGGCACGGCGCAACGGTTGGGCGGTGACCATCGCCATCGTCGATCACGGTGGCCACCTGCTCGCGCTGGACCGCCTCGACGGTGCCGCGCCCGCCACCGCGCACCTCGCGCCGGCCAAGGCCAACACCGCTGCGCTCGTACGCAAGGAGAGCAAGGAGTTCGAGGATCAGATCAACGGCGGCCGGTTCGCCTTCCTGAGCGCACCGACGTTGCAGGGCGTGTTGGAAGGCGGTGTGCCGATCATCAAGGACGGTCAGTGCATCGGTGCGGTCGGCGTCAGTGGTGTCCGACCGGAACAGGACGCGCAGATCGCCCGCGCCGGGATCGCCGCGCTCGGGCTGTGACCGGAAACGGGCGCGGCCACGGCAGGTGAACTTCGGTCCGGTAACCGGTGTCCGTTCGATCCGGTGCGCGCCAGAGCGCGGTGAAAGACGTCCTGGCCCGCATTGGTTCGGTCACCGGTTCTGCCGGACCCGAGTACAGATCGGCACGGACTGCCTCGACCGACTTCTGGTGGCCCCAGACACGAGAAGCCGGCCGAGCTGGATCAGCCTGGCACGGTATGGGCGCCCGAAGTGGGAAATGCCGATGAGTTCCCTCAGGTGCTGATCGGACACGACTGAGCCTTTCGTGGTAGTCGGCGTTGATCAGTCCGACGTGGTCCGGAGGATCGCGATGACGTTGGCAAGGTGTTCACGGGCGGCCGCCTCCGCTGAGCTCGCATCGCGCCGGGCGATCGCCTCGATGACGGCCAGGTGCTCGGGTAGCCAGGCCTGCGCCCGGCCGGGTGCCAGCGCGAGGCGGAACTGGTGGCGAGTGACCTGCTCGTGCAGCCGTTCCACCAGACGAGTGGCGACCGTCTGTCCCGAGATCACCCGGATGCGCCGGTGCAGTTGCAGGTTGAGCTCGGAATAC
Organism: Pseudonocardiaceae bacterium; assembly: GCA_036268955.1. GTDB lineage: Bacteria > Actinomycetota > Actinomycetes > Mycobacteriales > Pseudonocardiaceae > CAJCJE01. The sequence continues at coordinate 17,209 of DATATE010000042.1, read as the reverse complement.
TTGAGCGGCTCGCCGTCATCGACGGCCCGCGTCATCTGCCTGCCGAACTCGCGTAGTTCCTCGATCTGCGCGTCGGTCGCGATCTCCGCGGCTTTCGCCGCACACAGTCCGTCCAGGACCATTCGGCATTCGTTGATCTCGATGGCCTCCTGGACGGGGATCACCCGCACCCGAGCGCCCTTGTTCGGAATCCGCTCGACAAGCCCCTCGACGGTCAGGTCGATCAGGGCGGCCCGCACGCTGCTCTGGCTCGCCCCCAGCTTCTCGGCGAGGTCCGGCTCGACCAGCCGCTGGCCGGCCACCAGGTTTCCGTCGAGCATCGCCTTGCGCAGCGCATCCACCGCGAATATTTTGGCGGACTCCCCGGTCCTCGGTGTCATCTCGTCCCCTCCTGTCCGGTTGCTGCCTGTGATCGTACTCTTACGTGAACAAATCTTTAAAGATTTGTTTCAAGATATCTTGCCGGGTTGGCGTTCGATCGCTACCGTTGCGTGCCAAGCCCGCCGGCACGTCCACGGCGAAGGGAGCAGCGGCGATGACAACCCCGAGCCACTCCAGCCCTGAGCTGGTGGCAACCGCGTCCGACCTCGCGCCCTGTCCTGGCCGTGGCGCCCTGCCGACGGCCGAAGGTTTCCGGATTTCCATCGTCCCGACAGCATCGAATCCCTCGACTCGCGTGATCCGCTCGTCGAGAAGGTCGGCGAGATGCCGATCATCCACGACCCGGACGATCCACGGGTCATGGTGGCAGCCGCCCGGCAGCTCCTTTCCGGCTACGTGAACGACTAGGCAGTGGCTCAACGGGTCAGGCCGGACGACCATCCGGCCGTGGTCGTCGTCCCTGGACACGTCCGTCACCCGGATCTGAGCTGACGCACCTCGGCCCGCCGAACCCGGTCGGGCCACGCGAACCTCGTATTGGCTACTTCGCAGCTCATAGATCATTGAGGAGTTGGACGCGTCATGTTCGATGCGATCAGCAGAAGTCCGGAACAGCAAGGCCGCTCAGCCCCCGGCGGCAGCGCTGACACCACCACCTTGTCCGGCCACCGCGCCAAAGGCGCCATGGCGGCCATTTTCACGGCGGTCTTCGTCGCGAACTTCGCCATGGTGCTGCCAGGGGCGCTCAACGGTCTGATCCAGCTGAACCTGCATGCCTCCGGCGCGCAGCTGAGCTGGATCAGCGCGATCTTCTTCATTCCGACCGCCGCACTCGAACTGACCTTCGGTGTGATCGGTGATCTCGTCGGCAGGCGGCGCCTGCTCATCATCGGCGCGCTGACCCTCGCCGTCGGCACCGGTATCGGCGCCCTGGCCACCACCATCGGTGTGTTACTGGTGGGACAGGCGATCGCGGGTATCGGCGCGGCGGTCCTGTTTCCCACCTCGCTGGCGTCCGTCGCCGCGCTCACCCCGGACCCGCGTAAGCGGGCCAAGGGTATCGCCATGTGGACCATGGCCATGGCCATCGGCGCTTCCACCGGTCCGATGGTCAGCGGTGCCATCGGGCTGCACGCGAGCTTCCACTGGGCGTTCGCCGTGGCGGCCCTGCTCGCCCTGTTCTGTGCCGTGATCAGCTTTGTCTACATGCCCGACTCCCGTTCGCCGGAGGGGCGGGGCCTGGACGTCGCCGGCCAGATCACCTTCGCCGTGGCCCTCACGGCGATCCTGTTCGGCGTGATCCAGGGGGCGAACATCGGCTACGGGTCCGCGCCGATCATCGGCTGCTTCGTCGGTGGCGGCGCGCTGATGGTCGTCTTCGTGGTCATCGAGCTTCAGGCGAGGTTCTCGTTGATCCACACCGAGCTGTTCAGAAGCATGACCTACAGCGGAGCCGCGCTGATCGCACTGGTCAACGCGGTCGGTTTCTTCGGTTTCAACTACAGCGTCTCCCTGCGGGTCAGCGTCATCCAGGGGCAGGGCAGCCTCGTCGTGGGCATCACCAGCGCCACCCAGGCCGTCGTACCCCTGGTGATGTGGCCGATTCTCGCCCGGTTGCTCTACCGCATCCCGCCCCGTTGGGTGATCGTCTGGGGCCTGGCCTTCATGGCGATCGCCCAGTTCTGGGTGGCCAGCATCCCGATCGCGGACACCTCGATCCCGGCTCTGGTTCCTTCGCTGCTGCTGGGCGGCTTCGGTTTCGTCGCGGTCGTGTCGAGTACCTCGGCGTCCATGGTCGACGTGCCCATCCAGAAGGAGGGCGTCGCCAGCGGGACGATCAACATGGCAAGGGACACCGGAGCGGCCATCGGCATCGCCGCCATCGGCGCCATCGCGCTGGCCCACGCGAGCTCGGTGTTGCCTGGTGTGCTCGCCAAGTTCGGTATCAGCGGCAACGCACTCGTCGCGGTGAACCACGTCCTCGCCGCGGGCGGCCCGATCGCGGTCGCGCACGCCAACCTCGGCCCGATCTCGGCACGATCGATTCCGGCCGCGCAAAGCGCGCTCTGGCAGGGATTCTCGTTGGCCATCACCTTCTGCGGTGCGCTGTCCGTCGTGGCGATCGTCATCGCGCTGTGCATGATCCGCTCGGGTGCGCTGCGCCGCGGTCTCACCGAGGACCACGACCTCGTGTCCGTCGAGGCCACCGGGACCAGCGTCGCGACGTCTCAGCCGTGAACCGCGAACGTCCCGACGCAGAGGGGAAACTCGGATGACCACCGAGGTGACCGCCACCGTGCGACACAACCCGTTCCTCGACCGACTCAGAGCAGGCGAGCTGACTCTCATGCTCGCCATCCGCTCCAGCCGCGGCCAGGACATTCTGCGGATCGCCAAGACAACGGGTCATCACGCTGTCATGATCGATCTGGAACACTCGACCATGTCCCTGGACACCGCTGCCCAGCTGTGTGCCGGCGCCGCTGACCTCGGCCTGATGCCGCTGGCCCGCGTTCCCGAACGGTCCTACGGCGCCATCGGCAGGCTGTTGGACGGCGGCGCGCACGGGATCGTCTTCCCGCGTATCGAGACCGTCGCGCAGGCCCGACTTGTCAGTCGGGCCTGCCGGTTTCCCCCGAGCGGGCAGCGTTCCGCGCTGACCATGGTGCCGCAGCAGGGCATGCGGCCCACCCCGGCCACCAGCCTGAACCCGACGCTCGACGAACTCACCGTCGTGCAGGTTCTGTTGGAGACCCCCGAGGGTATCGACAACGCGGACGCCATCGCGGAACTCGACGGAGTGGACATCGTCGGCATCGGCGCCAACGACCTCACCGCCGAACTGGGCTTCCCCGGTGACTACCGCCATCCGGGCTTCCGCGCCGCCGTGGAGACGGCGGCCAAGGCGTGCCGCCGGCACGGCAAACCGCTCCAGGTCGGCGGTATCGGTGATCTGTCCATTGTAGAGTCCCTGCTGCCGCTGGGAATCTCCTCGTTGCAGCTGACCGGCACCGACACCGACCTACTGTTCTCCGGCGCGCAGACGCGGGTCGACAGGTTCGTCGAGTGGGCCGGCAACCAGGAAAAGGCGGGCTCGCCCCTTACCGTGTGAACACGGTGTCATCACGTCGACGTCACCGGGTCAGACCGGCCGCGATGGCGATGGCGTCGACCGCCTCCCGTACGGCGGGTGCGACGGTGTTGGCGGCGAGCTTGGTCATGGCGACAACGCCGATGCTGGCGGTGGCGTACCGGCCGGGGTCCGGCAGTGGGACGGCCAGTCCCCAGGCGCCGGGTTCGAGTTCGCCGGTGGTCGCCGCGTAGCCGCGACGGCGTGCGGTGCCGAGTTCAGGTCGTTCGCCGTGTTGTGCGGGGCGGCCGGCCAGGATCGCCAGGCCGGCCGCGCTGAGCGTGAGCGGGTGCCGCATCCCGAGCCGGTATCCGACATGCAGCCGGGCGCTGCGTGGTTCGACGACGCAGGCGCTGACCGCCTCGTCGCCGTCGGCCAGGGTGAGGAAGGCGGTGGCGCCGACCCGCTCGGCGAGCGTGGCCAGCTGGGGCTCGGCCGCCCGGCGCAGATCCGCCCGGACCGACCCGGCCAGCTCGATCAGGCCAAGCCCGAGGGTGTACCGCCCATCCTGCTCGACCACCAGATGGTGCGCGCGCAGCGTACCGAGCAGCCGGTACACCACGGTGCGGTGCAGTCCGAGGCCGGCGGCGATCTCGTTCACGCCGAGCCCGGTCACCCGGTCGTGGAGCAGTTCGAGTAGCCGCAACCCGTTGCCCAGAGTGCGGGAGTAAGCCCGTTCGGGCACCGCATTGACACCGGCTGTGCTGTGCGTCACCATCACCTCCAGGTGCGAATGAAGCACATGACGAGCGAATATAGCACCCGGAGGCAATGGTGGCCGGTCAGCAGGAACTCCAGCGGGTGGGCAGCGGCGACCACGGGGTGATCGCGTTGCACGGTTGGTTCGGCTCCGGCGCGGCCTGGCAGCCGTTGCTGGCCCACCTGGACGGTTCGCGGTTCAGCTACGTCTTTCCGGACTACCGGGGTTACGGCACGCGCAGGGAAGAAGCCGGTGAGCACACCGTGGCCGAGGCCGCCAAGGACGCGCTCGCACTGGCCGATCAGCTCGGCTGGCAACGGTTCTCGCTCCTCGGCCACTCCATGGGCGGCACGGTGATGCAACGCGTACTTGCCGACGCTCCGGACCGCGTACGGGCGATGGTGGGCATCTCCCCGGTGCCGGCCAGCGGGGTGCCGTTCGACGAGGCGGGCTGGCAGCTGTTCTCCGGCGCACGGGACGAGCCGGGCAACCGGCGCGCGATCATCGACCTGACCACCGGCAACCGGCTCACCGGGGTGTGGCTGGATGCGACGGTGCGGCATTCCCTCGACAACTCCGACCAGCAGGCGTTCGGCGAATATCTCACCGCATGGGCGAAAACCGACTTCCACGCCGAGATCGAGGGAAACCCGGTGCCGGTCAAGCTGATCGTCGGTGAGCACGACCCTGCGCTCGGCGAAGCCACCATGCGGGCCACGTTCGCCGAGTGGTACCCGAACTGCGAGATCGAGGTCTTCGCCAACGCCGGCCACTACGCCATCGACGAAACACCGGTAGCGCTGGCCGGCGCGATCGAGCGGTTCCTCGCGGAGCGTGGATGAGCGTGCCGGCCCCGGACGTCTTCGATCCGCAGGTCTTCGCAGACGGTGTCCCGCATCAGGCGTTGCGCTGGCTGCGGGACAACGATCCGGTGTCCTGGCAGGCCGAGCACGAGGTGCTCGGCTGGCCTGCCGGCCCCGGCTACTGGGCGGTGACCCGGTATGCCGACGTCAAGGAGGTGCTCCGCAACCCGGACCCGTTCTCCTCCTGGCTCGGCACCACCCAGATCCGCGACCCCGAGCCCGGCGACCTCGACTTCATCCGGCGCATGATCCTGAACATGGACCCGCCGGAACACAACCGGCTGCGTCGCCTCGTCTCCGCCGTGTTCACCCGGCGCAGGCTCGAACGGTTCACCGAACAGATCACCACCAGAGCCCGTGGTCTGCTGGCGGCGGTCGCGCCCGCCGGCCGCTGTGATCTGCCGGTCCAGGTGACCGACGATTTCCCGCTGGCCAACCTGGCCGATCTGCTCGGCGTTCCCGCGGCGGACCGTGGGCTGCTGCTGCGCTGGACCAACCGGGTGATCGGCTACCAGGACCCGGAGCACGCCGACCTCGTGCGCGCCCCGGACGGTAAACCGGTCAACCCGCGCTCCCCGGCGATGCTGCGGGACATGTTCGACTACGCCCACGGACTGGCCGACATCAAACGCGCCGAACCCGCCGACGACCTGATGACCGCGCTGGTACAGGCCGAAGTGGACGGTCGCGCCCTCGACGACGCCGAACTGGAGATGTTCTTCTTCCTGGTGGTGATCGCCGGCAACGACACCGTGCGCAGCGCACTGCCTGGTGGCGTGCTCGCCCTCGCCGCCCACCCCGACCAGCAACTACTGCTGCGCGAGCACCCGGAACTGCTGCCCGGCGCGGTCGAGGAGATGCTGCGCTGGCATCCGCCGGTGCTGTCGTTCCGCCGCACCGCGACCAGGGACACCGAACTCGGCGGGCGGCGCATCCGGCGCGGCGACAAGGTGGTCGTCTACCACATCTCCGCGCACTACGACGAGCGTCAGTTCCCCGATCCGATGCGTTTCGACATCGGCCGTGCGCCCAACGACCATCTCGCCTTCGGCCAAGGGCCGCACCTGTGCCTCGGCGCCCATTTCGCCCGGCTGCAAATGCGGATCTTCTTCCGTGCGCTGGTCGACGGGATGCCCACGATCCGCCTCGACGGTGAACCCACGCGGCTGACCTCGAACTTCATCAATGGCCTCACGCATCTGCCGATCACCTGGAGCCAGCCGGGTCGATCCCCGGTCACCGGCCGCGAACCGGGTCGAGCAGGCGGTGCGCGGTGGTGAGGGCCTTGCTCACGAAGTCATCGCCGGGCTCGTCGTAGCCGAGGCCGGGCAGCACCAGCAGATCCGCCGGTGGGACAACCCGGCCGCAGGCGGCGCAGGTTCCGTCCGGCGCGAGCATGCCCGCGTCCTGGACATGCTGGAACACCCGGCGCGCGCCGTTGTCCGAGCAGTACTCGTCGCCCCAGCTGAGCAGGTCGCGTACGACCGACCACAGGCTCACGCCCTTGTCGGTCAGGACGTACTCGCGGTAGCCGTGGCTGCCGCGCGTCTCCGCCAGCACGCCGGCCGCCCGTAGACCCTCAAGACGCTCGGTGAGCACGGCGCGCGGCACCCCGAGGTGCGCGGCGAAGTCGCCGAAGCGCCGGACGCCGAAGAACGCGTCGCGCACGATCAGCAGTGTCCAGCGCTCGCCGACGACCTCCAGCGAGCGCGACAGCGAGCACCGCTGTCCCGCGTAATCCTTGGGCAGGGCCACCGCCCCAAGCTACCAGCAATAGTTCGTTGACGGAACTACTCCGCGACCCGAACGTCCGGTTCCCCGGCGAGTCGAGCGAGTACCGGCAGGCACGCAACCAGCTGTTGGCGGCGGAGGAGGAACTCAAGCGGCGCAACGAGGAGGTCGCCGCCCAGCGCAGGGCGCTCCCGGCGGGTGGCCTCCTCAAGGAGGACTACGTCTTCGAGTCCGCGACCGATGGCGGCGTCGGTACCGAGGTGCGGTTCTCGGAGTTGTTCGCGCCGGGGAAGCATCGGTGGGCCGCCGAGATGATTTTCGCGAACGGCGATTCCAAGGCCCTCGACCCGATCTGGCCGATCTTCGGCGCTCTCGACCTGACGCCCGACGGACGCGGAGACGGGGCCGCCTACCCGAATCTGCGGTACTGATCACCGCCGCGCACCCATCGACGACCGTCCTGCCGACCGCCCATGGCAAAATCGGCAAGGTGCAGGTCAGGATGCTTGGCCCATTCGAGGTTCGCACGGACGACGGCGTCCTCGCCGACGTGCCGGGCGCCCGGCTGCGCGGGCTGTTGGTCGCCCTCGCGCTCAAACCAGGCCACGCGGTCCCCAAGACCACGCTGGTCGACTGGATCTGGGGTGAGAACCCGCCGACCGATGCGACGAATGCCTTGCAACGGCTGGTTTCCCGGTTGCGGAAGGTGCTGCCGGAAGGGCTGGTAGAGGGGCAGCCGGACGGCTACCGGTTGACGGTGGAACCCGAAGCCGTCGACGCCGTCCGGTTCGAACGCCTCGTCGTCGCCAGCCAGGTGCGCGACGACGAGGACCCACGGCGGGTCAAGCTGCTGCGCGAGGCCCTCGCCTTGTGGCGGGGCGCGGCAATGCAGGACGTCGGTCTACAGGTCAGCGCGGCGTTCGACGCGATGGTCACCCGGCTGGAAGGGCTACGGCTGACCGCGACGGAGGATCGGTTCGACGCGGAGGTCGGCCTCGGCCACGGCGCGGAGCTGGTCACCGAACTGACCGACCTGGTGGCCGCGCATCCGTTGCGAGAACGGCTTGCCGCCACGCTGATGCGTGCCCTCGTCGCGGCCGGTCGCGACACCGAGGCGCTGCTGGTGTACCAGCGCACGCGAGAAGCCCTTGCCGATGCGCTGGGCGTCGACCCCGCACCGGAGCTGTCCGCCCTGCACCTCGCGCTGCTGCGGGGCGAGTTGGGACGGCGGGAGGAGAACCGGAACACCAACCTGCGCGCCGAGCTGACCAGCTTCGTCGGCAAGGACGCCGATGTCGCCGCGGTCGGCGAACTCATCGCCGAACATCGGCTCACCACCCTGATCGGGCCGGGCGGCTCGGGAAAGACCAGGCTGGCCACGGAAACCGCGCGCACGCTGCTCGGCGACCTGCCGGACGGGGCCTGGCTGGTGGAGCTGGCGGCCATCGGCGCGGACGGTGACGTTGCGCAGTCCGCACTCGCCGGGCTCGGCCTGCGGGACGCGCTGCTCGGTGACGCACCGAACGCGGAGCCGACCGACCGGCTCGTCGCCGCGATCCGCGAGCGCGAGGCGCTGCTGATCCTGGACAACTGTGAGCACGTGATCGAGTCGGCGGCGGCGTTCGCCCACCGCGTGCTCGGGGAGTGCCAGCGGCTGCGGATCCTGGCGACGAGCAGGGAACCGCTCGGTATCACCGGCGAGGCGCTGTGGCTGGTCGAGCCGCTGGCCCTGCCGGACGGGAACGCGGGCCCCGGCGAGATCGAGTCCTCCCCAGCGGTGCGGCTGCTTCGCGACCGGGCGGGCGCGGTCCGCAAGGATCTCACGGTCGACGCCGACACCTTGGCGACGATGGTGCGCGTCTGCCGGGCGCTGGACGGGATGCCGCTGGCGATCGAACTGGCCGCCGCCAGGTTGCGCACCATGTCCGTCGATCAGCTCGCCCACCGGCTCGACGACCGGTTCCGCCTGTTGACCAGCGGTAGCCGGACCGCGCTGCCACGGCACAGGACGCTGCGCGCGATGGTCGACTGGAGCTGGGAGCTGCTCACCGACGCGGAGCGGATGGTCCTGCGCAGGCTCTCGGTGTTCTCGGGCGGGACGAGCCTGGAAGCCGCCGAGCGGGTCTGTGTCGGCGATGCGGTCGAGCAGGAGCAGGTGCTCGAACTGCTCACCGCGCTGGCGGAGAAGTCGTTGCTGCGCGCGGAAGGCGACGGCGCACCGCGCTACCGGATGATCGGCACGATCAAGGAGTACGCCGCGCAGCGGCTCGCGGAGGCGGGGGAGTCGGACCTGGCGCGCCAGGCGCATCTCGCCCACTTCACCGAACTCGCCGAGACCGCGGAGCCGCACCTTCGCCGCGCCGAGCAGTTGGCCTGGCTCGCCACCCTCAAGGCCGAGCACGACAACCTCGGTTCCGCGATGCGCGGTGCGCTCGCGGCAGGCGAGGCGCAGGCGGCGATGCGGCTCGCGGCGGGTGCCGGCTGGTACTGGTGGCTCAGCGGGCACAAGGCCGAAGGCACCGAGCTGATCGTCGCGGCCACCGAGACGCCTGGCGAGGTGGCCGACGACATCCGGGCCACGGTGTACGCGCTTGTCGTGCACTTCGTGGACTCCGGGAAGGGCGACGAACACCGGGCGGCGGAGTGGATCCACAAGGCATACCGGTTCAGCCAGCGCAGCAAGGACAGTCGGCGCCGCCACCCACTGATGGGGTTCGCCGAGTCGCTGGAACGAATGTTGCAGGGGCCGGACGCGCTGTTGTCCGCGTTCGAACCACTGCTGGAGGACGAGGATCCCTGGGCACGCGCACAGGCCCGGCTACTCCTCGGCAAGATGCGGATCATCCTCGGCCAGGACGGGCGGGAAGCGGACGCGTATCTGGAAATGGCGCTCGCCGAGTTCCGAGCACTCGGCGAACGGTTCGGGATCTCCTTCGCCCTGACCGAGCTTGCGGATCGACTCGCCACGCGCGGCGAGTTCGCCGCTGCGTGCGAGTACTACGAACAGGCGGTCGCGGTCGTCACCGAGGTCGGCTCCATCGAGGATGTCATCCGGATGCGGTCGCGACAGGCGCAGCTCTACCGGCTGCTGGGCGATGAGCGCTCCAGCGCGGCCGCCATCGCCGAGGCGCAGCGGTGCGCGGAACGGGTCACCTGGCCGGACGCGCTGGCCGGCCTGGCCCTGACGAAGGCGGAACTCGCTCGGTGGGACGGCGACAACGAGGAGGCCCATCGGCAACTCGGCGTCGCGACGACGATGTTCGGCGACGAAGCGGAGCAGGCGAACATCCGGGCGGCAACACACGACCTGCTCGGCTACCTTGCCGAGGATCTCGGCGAGGCCCGTACCCACCATCAGGCGGCCTGCCAGGCGGCGTCCGAGGCGGGACACGCACCCCTGATCGCGCAGGTCCTCGTCGGGGTCGCGGACCTGGCACTACGCCGCGACCAGTACGAGCAGGCCGCGCGACTGCTCGCGGCAAGCGTCGGCGTGCGCGGACTACCGGATCGTTCCCACCCGGACGCGGCCCGGATCGAGCAGGACGTGCGCAGTCGCCTCGGCGAAGTGGGGTTCGCCGAGGCGACTCGGGAGGGCACGCGGACGAGCTGGTCTCAGCTGGTCACGGTCACGCTCGCTTCCTGAACGTGGCAATCGCCCACAGGTAGCCGACGAGACCGATCCCGACGCACCAGGCGAGGGCGGCGATCGCGGTGCCCAGTGACGGTGTACCGCTCAGCAGCCCACGCAAGGTCTCGATGATCGGCGTGAAGGGCTGATACTCCGCGAACTGCCGGATGCCGGGCCCCATCTTGGCGGCAGGCACGATCGCGCTGCTCAGGAATGGCAGCATGATCAGCGGCACGATGGCCATACCCGCCGATTCCGCTGTTTTCGCCGCCAATCCCAGGGCGACCGTGAGCCAGCTGGCCGCGAAACCGAGCAACACGCTGATGCCGATCACACCGAGCCAGTCGAGGAAACTCGCGGACGGGCGGAATCCCAGCCCGAAGGCCACCCCGACAATGGCCGCGTTGGCCACCACGCCGCGCAGCGTGGTCGACACGACATGACCGGTCAGTACGGCACCACGAGAGACGTCCATGACCTTGAACCGGTTGATGACCCCCCTCGTCATGTCGGAGTTCACCGCTGCCGCGGTGGGCCCCAACCCGTAGCTTATCGCCATCACGATCATTCCCGGCGTCGCGTAGTCGATATAATTGACGCCGACATTGAAAGCGCCGCCGAGTACATATACGAACATCAACATGAGAATGACCGGGAACAGGACCGCGTTGAACACCGCGGTCGGATTCCGGACGGTATGTTTGAAGTTGCGGCGCAACATGATCGCCGAATCGCCGAACGGTGTCGAGACAGTACTCATCGTGCGATCGCCTCCGTACTCGCGTGACCGGTCAGGGCAAGGAAAACGTCATCGAGGTCCGGGGTGTGCACGGCGAACTCCTCGGTGTTGATCATATGTTCGTCAAGTCGATCCAGCAGAGCCCGCAGTGACTTTGCCCCGCCATCGTTGGGAACCCGCAAGGTCAGGTCCTGGTCGCTGCGCGTGGAGTCGGTCAGGACCCGCGCCGCCGCGTCGAGTTCGACGAAGTCGGTGAACCGGAGTCGGACATGACTGCCGGGGACCTGGCGCTTGAGTTCCTCGGGAGTGCCCTCGGCAACCAGGCGGCCCTTGTCGAGCACCGCGATCCGGTCAGCGAGCTGATCGGCTTCCTCAAGATACTGGGTGGTGAGGAAAATGGTGACGCCATCGGCCACCAACTCGCGGATGATCTCCCACATCGTGCGACGGCTGCGTGGATCCAGTCCGGTCGTCGGCTCGTCGAGGAAGATGATCCTGGGCTTGCCGACCAGCGTCATCGCCAGATCCAGCTTTCGGCGCATACCCCCGGAATACGTCGTCACCAGCTTCTGCGCCGACTCCGCCAGATCGAACCGCTCCAGCAACTCCGCGACAACTCCAGAGTCAACGCGCCTGAGATCCGCCATCAACCGCAGGTTCTCCTGGCCCGTCAGCAACTCGTCCACCGCGGCGAACTGGCCGGTGACCCCGATGACCGCGCGTACCTCCTTGGTCTCGGTCGCGACATCGTGCCCGGCGATCCGTACCGTCCCGCTGTCGGCCTTCATCAACGTGCTCGCCACGTTCACCGTCGTCGTCTTACCAGCGCCATTCGGGCCGAGCAGGGAAAAGACGGTGCCCGCACCGACATCCAGATCGATGCCGTCGAGCACGATCTTGTCTCCGTACGCCTTTCGCAGCCCGGAAATCGCAATAGCTGAATTTTTCATGAGCCCACTGTCTCCGCCCGGCCTGACACCCACCTGTCACGCCCCTGACACCGCGTTGCACCTCGTTGCGCCGGGACGCCGCCAATCGACCAGGTCGCTTCGGCCCGATCGGTGTCAGCGCCGTGTCAGTGGTATGTCTGGTCCGTCGGCGACTGTGGCCACTGCAACTTCCACGACTGATGAGGAATCCGATGAGTCAGACTCTTCCCGTCCCGCAGGGCCTTTCCATGCAGCGCGACGCGGGCCCCTTCGACCCACCCCGTCACATCACCCGGCTGCGCGAGGCTCGCCCGGTCAGCCCGCTGCTGTTCCCCGACGGTCACCAGGGTTGGATCGTCACCGGCTACGACGCGCTCCGCCAGCTCATGGCCGACACCCGGTTCAGCTCCCGCCAGGACATCGGCATTCTCCACGTGCCCTACGAGGTCCCCGGCATGCCCGCCGCCACCGAACCGTCCCCCCAGGTGCCGGGCTTGTTCATCGCCATGGACCCGCCGGACCACACCCGGCTGCGGCGGATGCTCACCGGCGCCTTCACCGTCAAGCGCATGAAGCAGCTCGAAGAGCACATCGCCGACATCGCCGAGCGCCAGCTGGACGAGCTGGCTCGCCTCACCCCGCCGGTCGACCTGGTCAAGGAGTTCGCGCAGCCGATACCGTCCCTGGTGATCTGCGAACTGCTCGGCGTCCCCTACACGGACCGGGAGAGTTTCCAGGCCAACTCGGCCACGTTCCTAGAAAAGGACGTGTCGCTGGAGGACAAGATGGCCGCGTACGGCGCACTGACCACGTACCTGGCCGAACTGGTCATGCGCAAACGCGCCACCCCCGGCGAAGACATCCTGTCCGACCTGGCCCGCAACGACGACCTCAGCATCGAGGAGCTGACCGGCATTGCCTTCCTGCTGCTGCTCGCCGGCCACGAAACCACCGCCAACATGCTGGCACTGGGCACCTTCGCGCTCCTGGAACACCCTGAGCAGCTTGCCGAACTGCGCGCCAACCCGGACCTGATGCCCGGCGCCGTCGAGGAACTCATGCGCTACCTGTCCGTCGTCGACATCCTCTACCGCTACGCAACGGAGGACATCGAACTCGGCGGCGAGACGATCGGCAAGGGATCGACCGTCGTTGTCTCGATGCTGGCCGCCAACCACGACCCCCGGCATTTCGACAACCCCGACACCCTGGACATCCACCGCAAGGCCCGCAGTCACCTGTCCTTCGGCCACGGCATCCACCAATGCCTCGGCCAGCAACTGGCCCGCATCGAGATGCGCGCCGGTTTCGACGGACTACTGCGTCGCTTCCCGACCCTCAAGCTCGCCATCCCCGCCGCCGAGGTGAAGCTCAGGACCGACATGAACATCTACGGCGTCCACGAACTGCCGGTCACCTGGACGGAAACGGCCGGCTGAAACCGTCGGTCGACAGCAGACCAGGAAACGGACACATTTCTGGGCCATGACGGCAGGGTTGGCGATCCTGGCCACCACCGTGAGCTGTGGTGGCCAGCCAGCCAGCCCCGCGACGCGAGCATCGGCGGCCTCGCACTGAACCGACCGGGTCGGCGTGGACGTGTAACGAGGGTTCGCGCCGTCGTTGTTCAGTGAGGAATCTGATGAAATCGGTTGCTGGCGCCCGGTCCTGGGCCACCGTCGCCTTGGCATCGTTGACCTTGTTCGCTCCCGCCGTTGCGGTCGCCGCGACCGCGCCGCCGACCGGCGGACAGCCAGCCGGCAGCACCCCTACCGGTGGGGCCGCGGTCAGTGTGGTCGCCACCGGACTGGCGGCGCCGAAGTATGTCACCGTGGGGCCGGACGGACTGTACGTCGCCGATTCCGGAACCGGCGGAAAGAGTTGTGTGGTCGGCGTCGCCAATACGACGGTCACACACGTGTGTGCGGGTGCGACCGGGTCGATCGTGCGGATCAGCGGGCATCAGGTGAGCACGCTGGAAAGTGGGGTGGCTTCGGCATCGGTGGCGTCGACGCACGGCGTGAGCGGGGTGACGGCCATCGGGTTCACCGGTGGGCGGATGGCGGTGCTCATGGACGACGGAGGCGTCGGGCCGACCGGAGTCTCGGCGATCGCCAGCCCCTACGGTGAGTGTTTCGGCAAGCTCGACCTGGCCGCGAGCAACAGTGGTGGGCCGCTGACGACCGTCGCGGACATCGCGGCCTTCCAGGCGACCCACCCACAGTCGCCCGCGGCACTGGGTGGCCTGCCCGGCGAGACCCTCTACGATTCCGATCCGCACGACATGGTGGCTTACCAGGGCGGTTTCGCGGTCGCCGACGCCGCGGCCAATGATGTCGTGCTGGTGAAGAACTCGGGCCCGGTGTCGGTGCTGGCGCGCATTCCCACCCGTCAGGAGACAGCGCCCGCCGGCACGCTCGGGCCGGGCTCACCCGCGATGCCGATTCGCGCTCAGGCGGTCCCGTCGTCGGTCGCGGTGGGCCCGGACGGGGCGCTGTACGTCGGTTTGCTGCGTGGCGTCCCGTCGCTGCCGGGCACGGCCGAGGTCGACCGCATCGTGGCGGGCAAGGCGCCCGAGCCGGTGGTCACCGGGCTCACCCGCGTCAGCGACATCGCCTTCGATGCCAAGGGCCGCCTGGACATCCTCGAATCGGGCACCACCGGCGGCGGGGTGGCGCCAACGTCGACCGGTGCGTTGCTGCGGGCGACGCTGCACGGTTCGAAGCCAACGACAGCAACGAATCTGGAAGTCCACGGGCTGAACTCTCCCGTCGGGCTGGCGATTGCCAGGTCCGGCACGGTCTACATCACCAATGACACCACGACTCCTGGCAAGGGCGAACTCATCGCGGTCAACGGATTGACCTAGGTCTCGTGCTGTTCGCCGTCTGCCTGTGCCCGCATTGATCGCCGCGATCAATGCGGGCACAGGCGAGATTCCCCCCGGATCGCGCCGGTGGTGCAGCCGGCGGTTTCCGCGATGTCGTCGACGGCCGCTCCGGCGAGATGCTCGGCTAAGCTCTGGGTCGTGACTACGCGAGCCATGATCCGCCCGACCGTACTGGCTGTGATCCGCCGAAATGACGACCTGCTCGTGTTCGAAGGCCACGACTCGGTAAAGCAGCAGACTTTCTATCGGCCGCTTGGCGGCGGAATCGAGTTCGGGGAGACCGCCGAGTCCGCGCTCCGTCGCGAGCTGCGCGAGGAGTTGGCCGTCGAGTTGGGAGAGGTCGAACTGCTTCAGGTCGTGGAGAACATCTTTCAGTACGAGGGCGGCTCAGGGCACGAGATCGTCTTCCTCTACGCCGCCGAGGTCGCGGACCCGGCCTTCTACGATCGCGAGCACCTCGGCACGGTTCTGGACAGCGGCAGCACCGTTCTCTGGCTGCCCGTCAAGGACGTCGTCGAGGGCAACGCAATCCTCTACCCGGATGAACTCGTCAATCTCCTCTGAGGATTGGGCTCCTCCGAGGATTGGGGCCAAGGCCGCGAACCACTCCCGCACTAGGAATTGGCCGATGCCTTCGGGTCGGGTAGCCAGTTGCCGTGGAAGCCGAACGGAACGCGGCGGGGCAGGTGGATGGTGGCGACCGGCGCCGCGGTGATATCGGCGGCGTGGAGGATCACGAGGTCGCTGGTATCTGTCGACTCGTCGTGCACGTAGGAGATCAGCCAGCCCGCGCCGCCCGGCTGGTCGTCGGCGGGGGCGAAGGCCGCCTCGCTGGGGCGGCGGCCCGGTCCGAAATCGTGGGTGAGGGCGTTTCCGGTGTGCAGGTCGTAGCGCAGCAGCAGGCCGCCCGACTCCTCGCGGGCGCTGGTGACGGTGTGGCCGTAGCGGGCGTTCAGGCCGGCCAGCCGGTCGTCGATCCGCGGGAACTCGCAGTCGCGGTCGTCCAGTTGTTCCTCGCTGACCTTGCCGTCGGCCAGGTCGATGGTCCATCGCCACAACGTGCCCGGCTGGTCGAATTCCGCGCTGTCCCGCCACAGTTCGGGGTAGCGGACGACGGTGAGCACGATCTTGTTGCCGTCGTCGTGCGCGTTGAGCGTGTGGAACACGTAGCAGGAGCCGATGTCGAACCAGCGGATGGCGCCGTGGGGGTTGTCGCGGTCCAGCACGCCGAGCCGCGCCTGGTGGTTGTCGTCCCAGCGGTAGGGCAAGCGGTTGCCCTCCCGCGCGAGGGCGAGGTTGAACACGATCGGCAGGTCCATGAAGACCACATGCCCTGCGGTGAGCGCGAAGTCGTGCATCATGGTGGGCCCGACCTCGTCGACCGGTCGGCTCAGCACCAGATTTCCGTCCGCGTCGGCGCGGTGGTAGGTGAGGTAGGGCGCGGATGTCGCGCGGTAACCGAAGAAGTGCATGTCACCGGTTGTCGGGCATACCTTGGGGTGTGCGGTCATCGGCGTCTTGAGCAGACCGTCGAAGGTGTAGGGGCCGATCGTGGCCAGATCGGTCTCGGTCTCCAGCTCGTAGGGCCAGGAGGACTCGACCAGCGCGAACGTGCGCCCGGCATGGCGGACGACGTGCGTGTTGGCCGTGCCAGCGGCCAGGTCCTCCACGCCGTCGGTGCGGTTGGGACGTCGGCCTTCGAGGAAGGTCGCGGTACGCACCCACCGATTGCGGTAGGAGACGGCTGTGCCGTTCTCCAGTCGCACGCCGTGCACCATGCCGTCCCCGGCGAACCAGTGCCCGGCCTCCGCGTCGTGCGGGTTGGGCCCGTTGCGCAGGTACCAGCCGGTCAGCTCGGCCGGGATGGTGCCCTCGGTCATCAGCTCGTAGGAGGTGATCTCGTCGGGGACCGGCGCGTAGTTCCCGGACAGGTAGGGCGGAGGTTTCGGCATATCGGCTTCCTTCTTGTCGCGTTCGCCGGGGTATGCCCAGCTGTCGTCACACCAGCTAGACGTCCAGCCGTGCCGGGAGGGTTCAGCCCGATCGCGCCGAGCGGCTCCAGCGCGCGCAGGCTGCGTTCGTCGAGGGTGACCGGTGAACTCCGCGCCGTGCCCAATCCGTGCTACCCACGACACGACCACGGGCCGGGGCGCCCTCGGGTTCACTTCGACGAAAGGATCGGGCAGTGCGTGGCAGGCTACGAGGACGCCGGAGGACT
>DATATE010000041.1:0-43203 GCA_036268955.1 Pseudonocardiaceae bacterium | reverse complement strand
TCGTCGGCGAAGGCGATGACGACCGCGTAGGGGTCGGTGGCGCGGTAGCTCAGCTGGGTGTCGACCTGCTCGCCGGCTCCGGCGACCAGAACCGTCATGGCGGTGGAAACGGTGATGCTGGGGGTGTTGGCGTTCATGGTGGGCTCCTTTTTTGTTTTCGACTGATGTCTGGGAGACGCACCATTTCCACCGAGAGCCCGCGACTGTGACCCAGGTCGCATCTGAGTCGTCGAGACCGCGCGTCGAGAGGTCTGCGGAGCACTGTCGAAGGGGTGTGATCGGCAGGTGGTGCCGGGTCGGGCAACGTTGGGTCGACCTGCTGATTCGCGGCTTCAGCCGTGCTGCCCGCGCCCACGTGCCAGCAATGCCTGGCACTGGGCGGGATTCGGCGCGGTGACCGCCGTCTCACTCAACGCGGCCAGCACGATCCCGGTGACCAGCGGATCGGTCGGCAACTGAGCGTGCGCGACCTGCTCCGCAGGGCAGACCTGCTGCACCGGGACGTTCACCGCACCGGCCAGCCGAGCCGAATCCGGTGGGGTCACCGTCTGGTCGTCCTCGCTCCACAGCGACAGCCAGGGCAGCTCGGTCGGCAGCGGCTGCGCGTCGAGCTGCCGCAACAGCGCGCTGCCCGGCGCCAGCTGCTGGCAGGCCGTCGGACACGCCCCCGGCACGAGGTTCGCGCCCACCGCGGCGATCCGCGCACCGTGCAACGGCGAACCGAGGGTCACGATCCGCCGCGCCTCGTGCGCGCCGCCGTCCTGCGCGACCCACAACCGCGCCACCACCCCGCCCGCCGAATAGCCGACCACGTCGACCGAGGCCGCGCCGCCGGCCAGCTCCCGCGCCACCGCCGAACTCAGCGCCCGCACCTGCACGGTCAGATCCCCGGTGCCGCCATCGGGCAGCGGCAGCACCTCGGCCGACCGCCCGGTCGCCCTGATCTTCTCGGCCAGCGAGTTCAAGGCCGAGGTATTGCCGCCGTAGCCGGGCACCAGCACCACCGGCCCCGGTGTCGACTGGTCCGGATACCCGGCCGGCACGGCGGAATCCCCGCCCGAGGACAGCCGGACGGCCACGACGACCGCCGCGAGGACGCAGCAGGCCAGCACGCCGACCAGCAGCGCCCTCCGCCGCGCGCTGCGTCCACCCCACCACCCTGACCAGGCCATACCGTCCATCATCCCGGTTGCCGGGTCAGGGGTGGGTGAGGCGGCGGCCGGTCAGCTCGCGAACATGCCGCCGGTGACGTTGACGAAGGTGCCCGTCAGCGCGCCTGCCGCGTCCGAGGCGAGGAACACCGCGGCATCCGCGACCTGCGCCAACCTCGGCGAACGGCGCAGCATCCGCATCGAGTCCAACTGGTCGAGCAGCCCCTGGAACGCGGCATCGTTGCCGCTCAGGTCCGCGTTGACCATGCCGACCTTCGCCGGGGACAGTGTCTCCGGTACCCCGGCCACCCAGATGCCGAGCACCCGAACGCCGTGCGGGCCGATCTCCATCGCGAGATTGCGCACGAAGGTGTCGATCGCGGCATCGGCCGGTCCGGTACTGCCCATCATCGGGCTGCCGTGCGCCGAACCGCTGTTCAGCGCGAGAATGACCCCGCTGCCCTGCTTGATCATCTGCCGGGCGGCGGCCGTGGCGGTGATGAAGTTCGAGCCGAGCCCGTTGTCGACCGCGCGGAGCAGGTCGGCCCGGGCCATCTCGACCAGCGGGACGCCCTGCACGTCGCCACGGGTGATGAGGTTCAGCGAGATGTCGATGCTGCCCGCCTCGGCGACGAGGGCCTCGGCGTGCGCGGTGACCGCCTGCTCGTCCAGCGCGTCGACCACCGCGACCTCGGCCCGGCCACCCGCCGCGTTGATCTCCCCGGCCACCGCGTCGAGGCTCGCCCTGCTCCGGCCGGTCAGAAACACTCGGGCGCCGGCTGCCGCGAACGCCGTCGCCATTCCGCTGCCGAGTCCGCCGCCCGCGCCGTAGATGACGGCGTTCTTACCGGCCAGCAGCGTGGTGTGCACAGACATGATCGTGATCTCCTTGTCGAACCGGGTTCGCGCGGCGTGGTGTCACGCGAGGGACGACCGATGAGACGTAACCCGGTCGGAGAACTCATCGCTCGCGCCACTACAGCTTCAGCGGCAGCCCGAAGTCGGGCAGCACATGCGGTTCGAAGGTGGTGATCTCGGCGATCTTGCCGTTCTCGATCCGCAGCACGTCCAACAACTGCGCCCGGTACACCGTCGTCCCCGGCCGCTGCACGTATCCGGCCACCGCCGGTTGCCGGTTCGCCCTGGTCGGCAGGTGCCGCCACCGGCCGAAATAACCAGGTCCTGACGGGTCGAAGGTCGGCGCGACGAAGTTCAGAATGGCCTCCCGCCCGATGAACCACATGGGGTTCGGCGGCATGGTCAACCTGGCGTCCGCGCTGAGCAGTTCCGCCATCGCGTCCAGGTCGGCTTCGGCCGCCGCCGCCATGTACCGCCGCAGGATCGTCCGTTCCTGCTCGCTGGAACTCGAACTCGCCGAGCGGCTCCAGTCGACGCGCCGGCCCGGCAGCTGTTCGCGCACCGTCGGCCGGGCCCGTTGCAGCGCGCTGTTCACCGCGGCAACGCTCATGTCCAGTTGCGCCGCGGTGTCGGTGGCCGGCCAGCCGAGCACATCGCGCATGATCAGCACCGCCCGCTGTCGAGGCGGCAGATGCTGGATGGCCACCAGGAACACCAACTCCATGGTCTCCTTCGCCACCACCTCGGTGTCCGGTGCCGGTTCGTCGGTGGCGATCTCGGTGAGCAGCTCGTCCGGATAAGCCTGCAACCAGGGGATTCGCGCCGGCGGTTCGGCGCTGCCGTGGTCGAAGCCGGGCTGCGTGGTGTAGTGCTGCGGAACGCGGGTGTTGGCGCGCAGGAAGTCGAGGCAGGTGTTGGTGGCGATCCGGTACAGCCAGGCGCGAAAGCTGGCCCGACCCTCGAAGGTCTCCCTGCGGCGCCAGGCGCGTAACAAGGTCTCCTGCACCAGATCCTCGGAGTCGTCGTAGGAGCCGACCATCCGGTAGCAGTGCACCTGCAGTTCCCGCCGATGCCGCTCGACCAGCCCCGCGAAGGCCCATTCGTCACCCGCGCGCAGCGCCTCGACCACACCGTGATCCGGTTCGTGATCCGGTTGATCGGCCGTATCCTCCGGTGCCGGTGCCGGTGCCGGTGCCGGTGGCGTCACCGGCTCCGGCGTGACGTTTTCCGTCGCGGGCCCGTCGTCATCGCCGGTGGCCGCACAGGCCTGTTTCGCGATCCGGCGCAACCGGCCGACCGAGGAGGACAGCGCCGTCACGTCGGTGTAGAACGGCAGCGGTCGCTGCGGCGCCAATTCCTTGACCCGCTGTTCGATCTCCGCGATCAACTCCGGCACCAGTTCGGCTCCGGCCGGCGCGATCCGAGAACGGTAGGCCCGCTGCCGGCAGGCCGCCGAGCAGTACAGCGACGCCCGACCCGGCTTCCCGGTCTGTCTCGGCAGCGCCTTACCGCAGATCCGGCAACCGGCTTCCACCGCCACGGCCCACCACCATTCGTCACATCCGCCCGGTGTTACGCATTAAGCCACGTTCGGCCGGCGGGCACCACCACCTCGGCTGACCACGGTCCGCCTGCGGCCGCAGGCCGAGCGGATGACCGATCAGAATGGCCAGCGCTCGCCGAAGATCGGGGTCAGGAACTTCCCGTCGACGCCCACCGTGCGTCCGGCCGGCACCAATGCCAGCAGTACCAACGGGAACAGGTCGAGCGGATAGGTCCACAGGTACTGGTCGGTGTTCATCAGCATGATCCAGATCGGGAAGAGCAGCAGCAGCCCGCCGAGCGCGGCCAGCCTCGTCGCGATCCCGAACAGCAGTCCGATCGCGACCGCGAGTTCGGCGATGGTCAGAAATACCTGGAAGAAAGCCCAGTTCGGTAGGACGACATCGCTGTAGAAGGCCCGCAGCGGCGCGATGCCGGTGCTGGTGGATCCCTGACGCAGGATGGCATGCGCGGTGTTGCGGTCGACGAGGTTGAACGACACCGGTCCCCAGTGGAAGGTGTTCATGCCGAAAACCTTGGCCAGTGCGTTACTCAGCCAATTGAGCCCGAAGAATATTCGCAATGCCACGAAAACCCGCGTGACTCCCGGCGTCACCACGCCGCGCTCCGCCGTCACCTGTGCCGTCATCATTCGCGCTCCTGTTCCAACGGCTTCCAACGGCGGCGACACATACCTTTTCGTCGCTCGCCGGATACGTTCCACAACTCGCAGCAGCGTATCGACGACGGACCGCACGACCGCCCTGATCAGGGCCCACGTCAGCGAGCCGTAAGGGTTGTTACCGCTGCGGGTTCCGGCCGCGATTCCGGTAAGAAATCCCGAATGGTCACCGGCGCCCGCCGCGACCCGAACGGGTCGTCGCCGGTGGTGGCCGGTAACCTGCGGAGGTGGGGGAGACCAGCGCATCGACCAACCTCGCCGACTGTGTTCTCGTCGAGGGCGTGGGCTTGCGTGCCGGCGAGGTCTGGCTG
This sequence comes from Pseudonocardiaceae bacterium, assembly GCA_036268955.1. Taxonomy (GTDB): domain Bacteria; phylum Actinomycetota; class Actinomycetes; order Mycobacteriales; family Pseudonocardiaceae; genus CAJCJE01. The sequence goes on along the minus strand of DATATE010000041.1, from coordinate 38,659 downwards.
TTTCGTGAGCTGGACATGGATGTGCCGATTGGCCGCTCGGTCGCACTGACCGGTCCCAACGGTTCCGGCAAATCGACGCTGTTGCGCTGCCTGTACGGGATGCAGCCGCCGACCCAGGGCAGGATCACGGTCTTCGGGACGGCTCCCGACGAGCGGTCCGCGGACTTTCGGCGCACCGTGTCGGTGTTGCTCGACGACTCCGCGCTGTTCGAGGAGTTCAGTCCGCGCCAGCATCTCGAACTGTTGCTGCGGTCGTTTCCCGGTGCCGCCACCACCACGGACATCGTCGCCGAGTGGTTGGCACCGGCCGGGCTCGATCACCGGGCCGATGTGCCGGCCGGCAGCCTGTCCGCCGGGCAGCGTCGACGGTTGCTGTTGCTGGGCTGCGTTGCCCGGCCGCATCGCCTGCTGCTGCTCGACGAGCCGGAGCGGGCCCTTGACACAGCGGGTCTCGACTGGCTGGCCGGACTGGTGCGCGCGAGGACAGCCGCCGGCGCGGCCGTGGTGCTGGCCAGCCATTCCGAACGGCTGATCGACGCCTGCGCCGACGACGAGGTGAACCTCGGGTGAGCCTGCTGGTCCGCTTCGGCCGGTGGATGTACCGGATCAGCGACGCGGTGCTGATCACCTTCGGCCTCGCCGCGCTGGCCAGTTCGCCGTTCTACCACGTCGCCGAGGTGCGTTCGGAGCTGATCGGCGCCTCGGTCGCCCCGCCGTTCGCCGCGTTCGCGGTGCTGTGCCTCGGGCTCGGCATCGCGGGTAGATCGTTGCTGCGTCGCGACTTCGTCTGGCAGGACCCGGCGAAACTCACCTGGTCGGACGGTTCGGACGCGCGGATCGGCGCGATCGGCCGCCGACTGTGGTCGGGGTGGGCGATCCGGTTCGCGTTGGTCGCCTATGCCACGGCCGGCGGCGCGGTGCTCTTCGGCGGCTCGCTGGACTGGGTGCGCGTCGGGGTCGCCTTGTTCGCGGGGGTCGCGATTCTCGCGTTGGTCACCGCGCGGCGCAGGGCCACCACCAGGGTTCGCTGGATCGAGCAGGCGGCCAGCCTGCTGCTGCCGTTGCTCGGCGGACTGCTCGCCGTGTGGTCGGTCGCGCCGCTGTGGTTGTGGACGGCGGTCGGCCTGGCCGGGGCCGCCGCGCTCGCCCTGCTGTACGGTTCCGGGCCGCCGAGGCGACCGGCGGCGGCCCGCGAGGCGCGGCGATCCGAGCTGGTGGCCAGGTTCAACGACCGGCTCGTTCGGCGAATGTCGGTGGCCTTCCTCGATCTGCTGGCGCTGTTGCCGGCGCCCCGGCCGATGCCGTGGTCGCGACTGTTCGCAGGACCGGCCATCGTGGTCCGGTTCGTCATCGCCGGAGTGCTGGCGCGACGCGCTTCGCTGTTGCTCGGTGTGCTGCTGGTGTGGGCGGTCGCCGTTGTGCACCTGGTGTTTCCGTTGCTCAGTCCGGTGTGGTTGGTCGGTGTCGCCGCCTACTTCGCCGCGCTGCCGTTCGCGGCGTTGCTGGCGAAGCTGCATCAGCAGCCCGGTCTGCGGCGCTGGCTGGGCTGCACGGACCTCGATCTGCGGCTGGCCACCACCGGGCTCGTCGTCGCGGTGGTCGTGGTGTGGCTGGCACTGGTCGTCGTCTTCGGCATACCGCTGACGCCGCCGATCATGCTGGCCGCGCTGCTGGCCTGCGGCGCGGTGATCCGCACCGCCAGCAGGCCGGCCCTTGACTACGGCAACGTCGGCGTCGCGGTCAGCCCGGACGGGAACCTGGTGCCCTTCGGCCTCATCGTCCAGCTGATCCGCGGCCCTGAAGTGCTCATCGTCGGCCTGCTGATCGCCGACAGCGGTTTCACCATCGGGCCGAAGGCGTTGATCTGTGCGGTGATCGCGGTGTTCGCGGCACTGCGCTGAGCGACCGCGGTCAGTCGGTGATCTCCACCTCGGCCTCGATCTCCACCGGGATACCGAACGGCAACTCGGCCTGACCGACCGCGGAACGCGCGTGCGCGCCGGCCTCCTCGCCCCACAACCGCAGGATCAGATCGGAAAAACCGTTGATCACGGCCGGCGTCGCGCTGAAGCCCGGCGCGGTGTTGACCATGCCGAACACCCGCAGCCAGGCCGAAACTCGGTCGAGGTCACCGAGTTCACGGCGCAGGCTGGACAGGATCGCCAACGCGGTCAGCTCAGCGGCCCGGTAGGCCTGCTTCTCGGTCACCTCGGCGCCGACCTTGCCGAGCGGGCCGGCCAGCGAACCGTCCGCGAGCAACGGGCCATGACCGGACACGAAGGCCCGGTTGCCGCGCACCCGCACCCAGGGAAACGGCAGTTCGGCGCCTGGTGGCAGCCGGATCGGCTCGGGCAGGACGAGGCCGAGTTCGGCCAGTGTGTGCTCGATGTGCATGGCACTCCTCGGTCGGATCGGCCCGTTTTGGTCGTGATGTGGGCGCAACGGCCGGTTTCGGATTGTTCGCGGTGCCCGATGGCGCCCGGCTGCGGGCGGTCTGTGCTAGACAGACAGTAACCAAAGGGGTCTCCCGTGGATCAGCTCAGTCTCGGCATCATGTCCCGGTCACGCAAGGAAAACGAGTACCGACTGCCCATCCACCCGTTGCATTTCGCGCGGATCGACCCAGGATTGCGCCGGCACATCTATCTGGAGGAGGGCTACGGCGAGCGGTTCGGCATTCCCGACGAGCAGTTGGCGCCCTTCGTCGGCGGGCTGCGGTCCAAGGCGCGGCTCATCGCCGACTGCGATGTCATTCTGCTGGCCAAGCCCCTTGCCGAGGACCTTGCCGAACTGCGCACCGGTCAGGTGCTGTGGGGCTGGCCGCACTGTGTGCAGGACGAGAAGCTCACCCAGTCGGCCATCGACCGCCACCTGACCCTGATCGCCTTCGAAGCGATGAACTACTGGCATGCCGACGGCTCGTTCAACCTGCACGTCTTCCACAAGAACAACGAGCTGGCCGGCTACTGCTCCGTGCTGCACGCCCTTGAGCTGATCGGCTCGACCGGCGACTACGGACGCAGGCTGCGGGCCGCCGTGCTCGGCTTCGGCGCGACCGCGCGCGGCGCGGTGACCGCACTGCGCGCACACGGTATCCACGAGGTGGACGTGCTGACCCACCGCAGCGTCAACGCGGTCGGTTCACCGATCCACGCGGCCAGGATGGTGCAGTTCGACCACGACGTGACCAACTCCGCCACGGCCGATGCCGGCGATCCGCGCCGCAGCTATGCGCTCACCGAGGACGGTCGCGTCCCACTGGCCGTTTTTCTCGCCGACTACGACATCATCGTCAACTGCGTGCTCCAGGACACCAACGCGCCATTGACCTTCCTCATCGAGGAGGATCTCGCCACGATCGCACCGGGCACCCTGATCGTGGACGTCTCCTGTGACGAGGCAATGGGTTTCAGCTGGGCGCGGCCCACCACGTTCACCGAACCGACCTTCCTGGTCGGCAACAACGTGCACTACTACGGCGTCGATCACAGCCCGTCCTATCTGTGGAACTCGGCCAGCTGGGAGATCAGCGAGGCACTGCTCCCACAGTTGGCCTCGGTACTGGCCGGGCCGAAGGCATGGCAGGCGAGCGAGACCATCCGGCGGGCGATCGAGATCCACGACGGGACCATCCAGAACGCCGACATCCTCTCCTTCCAGCATCGCTCGGCCGAATACCCGCACGCCCCGCAACAAGAGGATGCCGAGTTGTCCCGGAGCTGAGTTCGGCAACGCGATCGGCGCGCTTTCGGACAACAACGCGACCAGCCAGCTCGCGGTCGTCGACCTGACCAGCGGCAAGACGATCTCGACGGTGTCGGGATTCGATTTCGCCAACGGCGTCTTCGGCGGCGAGTACAACGCGTCGACCGAACGATCCGTCCAGCTCGACCCGGCGACGAGGACCGGTTGGACCTTTGCGCCGGGCGGCGACGAGGTCCAGCAGTTCAGCTACTGATCGCCACCCGGCAGCGCGAGCGAAAAAGCAGAGACAGGTGATCTTCTGCGACGGCCTGTCCCCTCTTCAGGCCGTCGCAGCGATCACCGTCTCGCACTGCCCAGAGTGCTCGCCGACTCGGAACTGTTTCTTGATTTTCGCTTGAATATGCAGGTCAGGCCAGTTGAGAGGGGACCTGGAAGACGACCGGTTCGACCGGTCGGACCCGCCGAATCGGGCGGCGCGGGCGCGATGGCCGGCGTCATACACCAGCTCGCGGCACCACAACCAGCCGCAGCGCACAATCAGCTTGACACACGAGCGGCGTTCGCGCACCGAGCCGAGGGGCGTCGGTATCAGAACCGCGCTTAGTGGCCCTGACCGAGGCCGGACACGGCATCCAGCAACAGCAGCAGAGCCAGCCCGCCGAAGGTGAGTCCGGCCCCGATACTCAGCGCGAGGGATGCTCGGCTGCCACGCTTCAGCAGGCTCGCGAGCCGGCCGGCCGCCAACCCCACGATGCTGTCCCAGGTGAGGCCGATGACCAGGAAGATCAGGCCGAGCAGGAGGAACTGCACGGCGAGCGGGCCGTGGCCGGTCCTGGCGAACTGCGGCAGGAACGCGGCGAAGAACAGGATGACCTTGGGATTGGTGAGATTGGTGAGGACGGCCCTGCGCAGGACGCGCCGGCCGTCGGGCGGAGCGCTACCGGTCAGTCCTGAGCGTTTGGCCGAGCGCAAGGTGCTGATCGCCAGCCAGCCGAGATAGGCCGCGCCGGCGAACCGGATTCCGGTCAGCGCCGCCGGTGTCGACCGCAGCAGCAGGGCGAGGCCGAGCGAAGCGGCGGTCACGTGCACGACCATGCCCAGCGACATACCAACGGCGGAGAGCAGGCCGGCACGAGGACCGCGGTCCACCGCGACCGCGATGATGTAGGCGTTGTCCGGACCAGGGGGAACGGTGATCAGCACGACCGCGGTCAGGTAGCCGGGAAGCACCGCGAGGTCGAGCATCCCACCACCTCCGTAACGCATTGACCGGAATCAATACGTTACGTGGACCGTCGGCGATGTGCAACGCCTAGAGCCGGCTCATCGCGTTACAGTGGTGGTATGCGGATGGCGATCGACGCGATGTCGCCGGTGGGACTGGTCGAGCTGGTCAACCAGTGGGGGACCGCACCGCGCGCCGCGGACGGCCGGAGCGACAAGGCGTATCCGGCCGTCGCCGACCTCGCGGGCCAACTCGGCGTCCCCGACCCGGCAGCCGGCACGCTCGACGCCGCCGAACTGGCCAGAGTCGCCGACCGGCTGCACCCCGTCTTCGCCGCGACCGAACCGGCCGAGCGAGCCCGGCTGATCACCGACATGCTCGGCGAGACCGAGGTCTGTCCCACCCTGGTCATGACGGCGGGCCGCCCACGGGCCGGCTGGCTGGTGGCGCGGCGCCAGCACGCCGTACTAGCCGCGGCGGCGATCGCGCTGCGCCGGTACCTCGCCGACCACGGACCGGACCGCCTCGGCATCTGCACCGGCCGTCGCTGCGCCGACGTCTACCTCGACACCTCGCCGGCCGGTCGGCGGCGGTTCTGCTCGGTGACCTGTCAGAACCGCGCGCGCGTCGCGGCTTTCCGAGACCGTCAGGCCGCCGTGGACCGCCGTTAGCGTCGCCGGCACGGTGGCGCACGGCCTGCGGGACGATCGCGCGGCGTTCCGGACAGGGCGTTGCCCGGAACCCGCCCTGCCAGGCATTCGCCGGATCGATATTCGATTGTCCGCTGCCATCGGCGAATCCGCGGGTTACCGTCATCGGCGTGCAGTTGCCCGTGATGCCGCCGGTGCGGCCGATGCTGGCCAAGGCCGTGCGGGACCTTCCGCGTGAGCCCGGCCTTCGCTACGAACCGAAATGGGACGGCTTCCGCTGCGTCGTGTTCCGCGACGAGGCCGAGATCGAACTCGGCTCACGCAACGACCGTCCGCTGACCAGGTATTTTCCCGAACTCGCCGAGCTGCTCCTCGACGCGCTGCCGCGCAGGTGCGTCGTCGACGGTGAGATCGTCATCGTCACCGAGGCCGGTCTCGACTTCGACCTGCTGCAGAACCGGTTGCATCCCGCCGCCTCGCGGGTACGCAAGCTCGCCGCCGAGACCCCGGCCAGTTTCATCGCCTTCGACCTGCTCGCGCTCGGCGAGGAAGACGTCACCGCCGAGCCGTTCGGGCAGCGGCGGGCCCGCCTGGAAGGCATCTTCGACCCGACCCTGACCAGGGTCCGGCTCACCCCGCTCACCGCCGACGCGGACACCGCGCAGGACTGGTTCACCCGGTTCGAGGGCGCGGGCTTCGACGGCGTGATGGCCAAGGCGATCGACGCGCCGTACGAGCAGGACAGGCGGGTGATGTGGAAGGTCAAGCACGAGCGCACCGCGGACTGCGTGGTGGCCGGCTTCCGCTGGCACAAGGACGGTGTCGGGGTCGGTTCGCTGCTGCTCGGCCTTTTCGATGAGGCCGGCACCCTGCACCATGTCGGCGTGGCCAGCAGCTTCACCGCGGTCCGGCGCAAGGAACTCGTCGAGGAACTGGCGCCGCTGCGGGAGAACGCACTGGCCGAGCATCCCTGGCGTAGTTGGGCCGAGGCGCAGACGGAAGCCGGTGGCCGGATGCCGGGTGGGCAGTCTCGCTGGAGCGCCGGCAAGGACATGTCCTGGGAGCCGTTGCGCGCGGAAACCGTTGCCGAGGTGCGCTACGAGCATCTGCTGGCCGGCCGGTTCCGGCACGGCGGCCGACTGGTCCGCTTCCGGCCGGACCGCACCCCGGAGTCCTGCACCTACGCGCAACTGGAGGAGGTCGCGCCGGCCGAACTGGCCGAGGTGTTCCTCCCTAGGGCCGAACCATGAGCGAGGAGACCACCCTCGAACTCGATGGCGTCGAGGTCCACGTTTCCCACCCGGACAAGGTTTTCTTCCCCACCCGAGGTGAGACCAAGATCGACCTGGTCCGCTACTACCAGGCCGTCGCGCCTGCGCTGCTGGCCACCATCGGCGGTCGGCCGGTGCTGTTGGAACGCTATCCCGGTGGCGCGGGCGGCAAGTCGTTCTTCCAGAAGCGGGTACCCGCTTCCGCGCCGTCCTGGTTGACCACCACCGAGGTGTCCACTCCCAACGGCACCACCAGCGACGCCCTGGTCGCCAAGGATCTCGCGCACCTGATCTGGGCGGTGAACCTCGGCTGCATCGGCTTCCATGTCTGGCCGATCCACGCCGCCACCCCCGAGGTCACCGACGAACTGCGGGTCGACCTCGACCCCTCACCCGGTATCGGCTTCCCACAACTGCGCGAGGCCGCCGTGCTCACCAGGGCCTACCTCACCGAACTCGGTATCGCCGCGCAGGTGAAGACCTCCGGCTCGCGCGGCCTGCACATCTACGTGACCCTGCTGCCCAACTGGGACGGCTATCAGGTCAGGGCCGCCGCCGTCGCGCTCGCCCGCGCCCTGCAACGCCGCCATCCCGAACTCATCACCGCGCAGTGGTGGAAGGAAGAACGCGGCAGCCGGGTCTTCGTCGACTTCAACCAGAATGCGCCGCACAAAACGGTTTTCGGTGCCTGGTGCGTGCGCCCGAGGGTCGGCGGCCAGGTGTCGACGCCGATCAGCTGGGCCGAACTGGACACCATCGCCCCGGACACCCTCACTCTGGCCACCGTGCCGGCCAGAGTCGCCGAACTCGGCGACCCGTGGGCCGAGGCGCTGACCGAACCGCAGTCGATCGAACCACTGCTCGAACTGTCCAGAGCGGACTTCGCCAACGGGTTGATGGACGCGCCGTGGCCGCCGGTGTATCCGAAGATGCCCAACGAACCGCCGCGCGTCGCGCCCAGCAGAGCCCGCCCGACGCCACCGCCCTGATCGGCCGGATGATCGTCGAGCGAACCCGCGTCCCATGCCCGACCAGTCCGCCTGAGCACCGAGGAACTCGGTGCGTAGTGCGGGTCGTTTCGCAAGGCCGCACTTCTGGGTCGCGTCGTCTGACCTAGCGGCTGGCGCCGAGACAGATGAAGGGCCTGCGGAACGGGTCGACGGCGGTGGCGTCGGCCAGCGCGGTCGCCGGCGGCGCACCGGCCGCGAGGCGACGGTGGTAGTCGGCCATGGCGGCGGCAGCGGCCTGATCGCCGACCCTCGTCACCGCCGCGGTCACCGTCCGGCCGCCCGCCGACAGCAGGGCCCCGGCGAACCCGAGCGCCTCGTCACCAGGCCGGATGCGCGAGAGCGCCAGTTCGCAGGCGGCGAGCACGACGTGTCGCGGCGGCTTGCGCAGCCGGGTGATCTCGTGCGCGAACAGCGCGCCGTCCAACAGCTCCAGCTTGGAGAACAGCGCGTTCTCCGGTTCGTGCGCGCCGTGCGCGGCGACATGGGCCAGCGCGGCACCGTCCAACGCGTCAAGTACACCTTGGACGGTCGCCGACTCGGCGCCGAGAACCCGCGCGTCCGGATGGTGTTCGCGCAGACTGCCCACCTCACCGACCGCCGCGCTCAACCCCGGTCCGCCGACCAGCACGGTGTGGCCGGTCCGGTCATCGGCCCGCGCCGCCGCCAACCAGGCGGTCGCAGACGGCGCGACCACCACCGGCCGGCCGCGCAGCGAAGGCAGCGCACCCCAGCCCGTCGCATACAGCGCGCCGGTCGGGATCACCACCAGCTCCCGGTCGCCGACCAGTTTGCCCAGCGGGCGCAGCAGCCGTTCGTCCAACCGCCGCGCCCGCAGCGCCGCCGAGTTCGACACGGCCTCGGCCAACCGCGTCGGCAGCCAGTCCGGGGACAGCGCGTCGAGGTCGGCGTGCAGTTCCTGGGCGGCGACCGCGACATCGGCGAAGTCACCGAGACCGACCAGCCGGACCCGGCCGTCCGCGACGACCAGTGCGGAGATCTCGCCGTTGGAGCTGAGGTAGCTGACCATCGCCCGGTCGCCGAGTTCGGCGATCACCTCGGTGATCGCCGCGACCGGCCGAGGCGCGCCCCAGGGGCTGTCCCGCCAGCCGACCCGCATGACCTCCCGGCCCAGCGAGGCATGTCGGGAGACCAGTTCCCTGCTGGGCTGCCCGGTCAGCTGGGCCTGCTGCACCGCCCTGCTCAGATAGCGGTACTCGGAGACCTTCTCGGCCAGCGCCGGGTCCTCCGGCGACGGCAGCGGCTGATAGCGGTAGACCTGCGCCCTGGTCCGTTCCAGCCAGGAGAACAGCTGCCGTGCGGGGGAGCGGGCGTGCTCGATCACCAGCCGCACCGCCAGCCTGCCCAGCTCCCGGCCGTGCACCGCGGTCCCGGACACCAGTTCGGCGCCGCCCATCCGGTCCCGGACCCGGCTCAGCTCGGTCAGCCCGGCCCGCGCCTGACCGAACGCGCGCCGCCGATCACCTTGGGCCACCGCGAACTCGGCGAGGCAGAGCCTGCGCAGCATCCGGTGGTCGATCGGCGTCACCCGACGCGGCCTCGGCACCAGCGAGAACTGTTCCTCCGCCGCGGAAAGACGACCGCGACGCAGGTGCAGCCGGACCGCGAGCAGCCGGGCCACCGCCGATTCGTCGACCAGGTTCAGCTCAGCCAGTTCGACGGCAAGCTCCACCGCGCGGTCCGCCAACCGCGTCGGCACCCGGTCCCGGTCGAGCGCGTCGTTGACATCCGCGCGCAGCCGGATCAGCGAGACCACCGCCGCCCACGGCCGATCACCACGGCGCTGGAACCGGCGGCGAGCCGAACCGGCGAACCGGTGCGTGGTGGCCAGATCGTCCTCGAACACCGCGGCCGCCGCGCGCAGCAGCTCTGCCTCGGCGACGTGCCGGTAGTCGCGCTGGAGGTGCAGCTGCGGCAACGCCTCGTCAAGCAGCCGGGCCGCGTCCTCGGCGAGACCGGCGGTGAGCAGGATCTCGGCCTGGTCGGTGCGCCACTTCGGCAACGCGCTCGGCGACAGCTCGCGGTAGCTGTTGCCGGCCCTCTCCTGATGCCACAACGCCTGTGGGATGTCACCGACCCGCCAGGCCAGCGAACCGAGCGCGTGATGGCCCTTGGCCTCCAACAACATGAGGTCCTCGACATCCGAGCCGCCGTCGGCCTGGCCGGCCACCACGACCTGCACCAGCCTGCGCAGATCCCGGCTCGCTGGCCCCGGATGTCCGACCGCGATATGGGCCAGCGACCGGTTGAGCAGATTCGTGGCGAGGCTGTAGTGGTCGGCGATGCCGCGAACGTAGGCGCGTTCCCCGATGGCGATGCCCTCGTCGAGCGCGGCAACCGCTTCCCGCAGCCGGTTGGCGCGCGCGAACAGCAGGCCACGCTGGCCGAGGATCTTTGCGGCCAACCCCGCCCGCAGCGCCTGATCGGGCAGCTCGGCGAGCAGTTCCTCGGCGGAACGCAGCCGGCCCATGCCCTCGGTCAGGCCGCGGGTCTCGGTGTCGGGTGAGGACAGCGTGATCAGGATCCGGGCGCGCAGCTCGATCGATGCCGCCGGCGCCGCCCCGTTGAGCGCACGCAGCGCCCTGCGCAGCAGCTGGCCCGCTTCGTGCGGCCGAAAGGCGTTGGCCACACCGCGTCCCCGGCGGTACAGGTCATCGGCGCGCCGCAGCCGATCGTCGTCGGATGCTGGGCGCCCTCCACCTGCGTCGGTGCCTGTGGCCACCGCGCTATGTCACCACATCCGGTCCCAACGCCGATACCCGCCCGGTCGACGGCGTCGGTTCCTGGACTGTGAGCGCTTACCGTTTTCAGTTGACGAGGAAGCCGACGACGAAGCGGTGCTGAAGCGGACCGACCTCATCGCATGATCGTCGGCGTCACCACGGTCCTCGGCCGTTGCCCGGTCGGCACCGCGAGGTGGACCAGCAGCTGGGTGCAGCCCAGCGGCACGTTGGCCAGCACGAACCGGCCACCGTCATCGGCGGCGGTGGTGAGTGCGGTGTGGCCTTCCACCCGAACCTCGATGACGTGCGGGCCCGAGGGGACCAGCCAACCGTCGAAACGATGTCCCCCGGAGGCCGGCGCGATGCTGACCATCACGGTCAGGTCCTCGACGGTGAAGGTCATGGTGCTCGGCCCGGCTTGGCTGCGCACCCCGGTCAGCTGTCGGTCGGGTGCCCGGTAGGCAACCTCAAGGAATTCCGGATCGTCCAGTTCGAGGGCGAACTGGACTCTGGCTACGAGATCTTCTGGCATTGGGTCGGCGAGCACCAGTAGGTCCCCCAGCTCGTTGAGCAACTCGGCGTCTTCGTGCGACAGGCCGAGGGCTGATGGTCCTTCCCCCGCCCGTCCGGGCCCTGTCGGGCCATCGGTCGGGTTCACGACGAACCTCCTTCGGTCTCATTGGTGAGTACACCGCGCAAGATGGTCAGGCACCGGCTGCGTGTCGGGCCGATGCTGCCGCGTGGCATGTGGAGTTCAGCCGCGACCACGTTGTACTCGGCGCGGCCGGCGAGCACGGTGAGGCGCAACAGTTCCTGGCAGCGTTGCGACAGTTGCCGAAACGCCGACCAGAGTTGGATATTTCGATCGCGCTGCAGTACTTCCTGTTCTGGCAGGCCGTCCCGCGTCTGCAACTGGTCGAGTACCTCGTCGACCAGCGGTTGTTCCTGGTTGACAGAACGCAGGCTGCGGATCGCCTCCCGACGGGTGGTGGTGATCAGCCAGCGCGCGACCGCTCTCGGTTCGGCAACCGAGTGCAGATTGCGCAACAGCGTCAGCCACACCGTCTGGACCACGTCCTCGGCCTGTGCTCGCGCGATCCCCTGTGCTCGCGCGACATGCCAGACCAGCGGGCTGAGGTCCTGGACAAGGTCATCCAGTGCCTGCCGATCACCGTTGCGGGCAGCAACGAGGCAGGCCCCGTGTCGCTGGTAGCCGGTCAGTTCCCACCAGGGCGGGTCTTCTCCGGTGTTCCGGTCCTTCGGTTCCGCATCGACCCGTGGGTCGTCCCGCCTGCCGATCACAACCATGCGGTGATCCTCCTTGATGCGGTGCGCCGGCTCGCGCGGCCCGTCCCTCCCGACCACGCCGCACAAGCCGGTCTGCCAGACAAGAGCGGCCCCGGCGCGGTCAGATACATCTGCTCGCCGGAAGTTTATGGGTGCCGATCGGTGCGAGTGGTCAGCACACGCCGCGTGGCCGGGGGAGCACCCCCGGCCACGCGGTTGACGGTATCGAGCAGGTCCGTTGGCTCAGGTCACCGGAAGCGGCTTGTCCTGGGTGCCCCAGGCGCCGTTCATCGGCTGGGCCTTCTCCGGCTCGGCGGCGGGCTTGGGCTCGCTCGGCTCGGCAGCCGGCGGCTGCTCGTCGAGTTCCGGGTTGATCTCGTCAACAGCTGGGTTGTCATCCATGTGTCTGATCCCTCCTGCGTGGCCCCCGAGGCTCTCGACCGCCCAACACCGGTCGAAAGTCGCCATGCGATCGCTGTCTGCGACCGCGTACGTCAACCCTGGTTCACGACCACACATAGTGATCAGTTGGGCGGTTAAATGTGGCAAGCGGGTGAACGCACTGAGGAAATTATGCCGATCGGACTAGCGAAGTAAAGGTATTTCTCACTGTCCGACGCGAATTTTTTTGTTGATATTCGCGGCATAAAACATGTGGGCAAGGCGGAGGGCCCCCTCGCCCCCCGAACTCCAGGGAGGGGGCCCTCTTAGCCAAGGCGCGCGCTGCCACGGTCGGTGCCCAGGCCCCTCCCGACTGAACACCGACCGTGGCCCCTGCGCCGGCGCACCCCGGCCGTTCCGGGTGCCTCATCGAGCCACGTGGATCAAGAGCGGGATCGGCGGGGGCAGATACAGCTTTGGCAAAAAAATCTTCGCCCGCGCGACTCGGTAGTTCTACGGAGAGTGTTCATTGACACCGCTATTGATCCGATGTTTCGATGTGCTCTGGTGAACAACTCGCGATCGCCCGACATCGCCGAGTGGAAGGACCGCGAACGCGAGAATGAGGTTCTCGGGTGGTTCAGTGCCCTGATCGCGTCGGTCGGGCGAATCGGCCCCTGATTCGCGAGAGCTGAACGGCATCAGGCATTTCATCCGACGTTTCCTCATCGGTACTGGTCGCGAACTGCGTCAACTCGTTCGAGTCGGTTGATCGATTTCTCCAGGAGGGTGACCCAATGGCGGGGCCTGCTCGTTGTCGTATCCGCACCGCGGTGGCCTTGGGCGGCCTCGTCGCCGCGGCCGTCCTGACCGGCGCTCCCACCGCGGCCGCGGCCACTCCGAACACGCTCTACGTCGCCCCGAACGGAGCCGGCACCGCGTGCTCGATCACTGCGCCGTGCGGCCTCACCTCGGGCAGGAGCAGGGCCGATGCCATGGCCCGCTCCGCCGCCGCGACCTACGGCGATATCGACATCGACTTACTCGGCGGCACCTATCGGCTCTCCAGCACCCTGCGGCTGGGCCCGCAGGATTCCGGCCAACGCGGGCACACCATCGTTTTTCGGGCCGCGCCCGGCCAGGACCCGGTCCTCAGTGGAGCACAGAAGATCACCGGCTGGTCACTGAGCGACCCGACCGACGACATCTACCGCGCGGCCGTCCCCAAGGGCAGTGACAGCGCGCAGTTGTTCGTGGACGGTGCGCGTGCCCAACGCGCGCGCAGTGCGCTGAACCCGGCCGGTTTCAGCCTGTCCGGCTCCAGTTTCGTCACCAGCGACCCGTCCTATGCCAGCTACACCAACACCAGCCAGATCCAGATCGTCGACGACAACGACTGGAAACAGCTGCGCTGTCCACTGCGGAGCATCACCAAGACCAGCTCCGGCGGTTCCAGCCTGAACGTCGATCCGACCTGTTATGCCGACAACAGCACCGATGTGCCCAACGTCGGATTCCCGTTCAACGGTTCGGGCCTGCCCGCGCTCAACGGGATCTCCTGGATCGAGAACGCCTACCAGTTGCTGACCCGACCAGGGCAGTTCTATCTGGACTCCACGGCGGGCTACCTCTACTACATCCCACTGCCCGGCCAGAGCATGGCCACCGCCGACGTCGAACTGCCCACCGTGCAGGACCTCGTCGACATCGCCGGCACACCAGGACACCTCGCCCCCGTCCTCTACAACGCGCCCGGCGCCAGCTACGCCGGTTCCTGGTCGGCCTCCACCAACCGGCCCTACGGTGATCTGGGCAACGCGGTGAACTACACCGCCACCAACGGCGACTCCGCCAGCTTCAGCTTCACCGGAACCGGTGTCCAGGTGCTCAGCGAGACCGCCCCCGACGAGGGCGGCATCGACGTCTACGTCGACGGCACCAAGACCGAGACCGTCTCCGCCTACAGTGCGGTCCGCGCCGCCCAGCAGCCGATCGTGGACATCAGCGGCCTCAGCCAGGGCACGCACACCGTGAAACTGGTGAAGACCGGCGGCCAGTACCTGGTGGTCAACGGCTTCACGGTGATCCCGGCTCCGGTCGCGCCCGTGCACGACATCCAGTTCACCGGGATCACCTTCGCCAACACCACCTGGACCGCCCCGGACACCAGCGGCTACATCGACAACCAGGCCGGTGTGCTGTGGGATCCGAGCAACGACACCCCGACCAGGATTCCGGCCGCCGTGCAGGTCCACCGAGGCGATGACATCACCTTCACCGACGACGTCATCGAACACACCGGCGGCACCGGCATCGACTTCGCCGACGGCACCCAGAACTCCACCATCACCGACAGCACCATCACCGATACCTCAGGCGGAGGAGTGTCGCTCGGCGAGGTCGACGACTACTACCTCACCGACCCGCACCTGATGACCACCGGCGACACCGTCAGCCAGGACACCATCACCCATGTCGGGCAGGACTACCAGGACGCGGTCGGCATCTGGGCCGGGTTCACCAAGAACGCGGTGATCACCCACAACGAGATCGGCTACACGCCCTACTCCGGCATGTCGCTCGGCTGGGGTTGGGGCTGGGCCTCGGACTGCACGCTGCAAGCCGAACAGGGCCTGTCGAATCCGTGCCGGCACGGCACGAACTACGCGGGCGGCAACCAGATCACCGACAACTACATCCACAACGTGATGGGCGTGCTGCACGACGGCGGCCCGATCTACACCAACGGCGGCCAGGGCGGCGGCAGCGGCGTGTCCGCCCAGCCCTGCCAGCAGACCTCGGTACTCGCCGGCAATGTCGTCGCCGACGGCAATGACACCAACAACATGCTCTACCAGGACGAGGGCTCCTCCTGCTGGGACACCTACGACAACCTGACCGAGTTCGGCGGGGCCGACTGGATCGGCATGTGGACGCCGACCATCAACTCCCTCGACATCCACGACAACTACTCCGACAACCCCAACTACTTCGACAACGGCACCGGGGACACCTTCAACCAGGCCACCATCGTCACCGACGGCGCCTGGCCCGCCGCAGCGCGGGCGATCATCGCCGGGGCGGGCGACGCCGCCACCCAGGCACCGCCAGCCGGGCACATCGACGACGACAGCCTGGCCATCACCTACTCCGGCGCCTGGTCGGCAAGCGGGTTCCGCGGTGACGGCGACTACCAGGACGGCGTGCACTACACGCAGGCCAACGGTGCCTCGGCCACGTTGACCTTCACCGGTACCGGCATCACCTACTACACGGAGACCAATTCCGACGAGGGCACCATCGCCGTCTCGGTGGACGGCACCTCCGAGGGCACCGTGAACGCGGACACTCCGACCAGGATCGCCCAGCAGCCGCTGTACTCGATCAGTGGGCTGCCGGCCGGTCAGCACACCATCACGGTGACCAAGCAGAGCGGCAGCTACCTGCTCGTCGACGGCTTCACCATCACCCCGTGACGCAAAGATCACGAGCCTGACGAAGGTCGGGTGATCCGGGCTGCGACGCGGATTACCCGGCCTTCGTGGCTAGTAGCCGTTGACCTCCGCGACCGCGTTCTCGAACTTGTCCAGCGCGCGTTCGACCGGGCCTGCCGGCGCGGAGGGCGCCCAGTAGATGGCCCGGCGGAACCCGGCCGCCGCATAGGCCTCGATGACCTCAGGTTTCGGCGGGATCCCCATCACCGACAGCTCGATCGGCCGCTCCGCCTTGGCCAGCAGTTCCTTGGCGCGATCGAGGATGCCCTCCGCCGCGTAATTCGGCATCCAGGCGTCACCGAAGGCCAGGACCCGGTCCAACACGGTAGGTCCGCCGCCACCGATGAGGATCGGCGGATGTGGCCGCTGCGCGGGCTTCGGCCAGGACCAGATTCGCTCGAAGTTCACGTGCTCGCCGGCGTAACTGGCCTCGTCCTGCGTCCAGATGGCCTTCATCGCCTCGACCCGCTCGCGCAGCAGCGCCATCCTGGTCCTCGGGTCGGTGCCGTGGTTGGCCATCTCCTCCCGGTTCCAGCCCGCGCCGACCCCGAACTCGAACCGGCCGCCGGACAGGGCGTCGACACTCGCGACCTCCTTGGCGGTCACGATCGGGTCGCGCTGGATGACAAGGCACACCCCACTGCCGATGCGCAGCCTGCTCGTCGCGGCGGCCGCCGCCGTGGCCGCGACGAACAGGTCGTAGGTGTGCGCGTACTTGCGCGGCAGGTCACCACCGCCCGGATACGGACTGTGCCGATCGGCCGGGATGTGCGTGTGCTCCGGGAAGAACAGGGATTCGTGGCCCCGCTGTTCGACCAGTCGAGCCATCGCGCCGGGATCGAGGGCATCGTGAGTCGCGAAAAAACCTACTCCGGTATCCACGATTTTCACCCTACGCCCGGCCGATCATGCTGGCGCGGCCACCATCGCGGCAAGGGAAAACGAGATGTTCGGCCGGTGCGCAGGAACCGGCCGAGCACCTCATTCTACGTCACTGAACACGCTTTTGACCTGCTGGAATCCTCAGAAGTCGTACTGGTCCACATTCGCGGCGGTGAACACCGTCGGCGGTCCGAGTACGACGGAGGGACCGGTGGTACCGGAGGCCGCGAGCACCGTGTAGCTGCCGAGCGAACCCGCCTTGAACTTCGAACCGGCCAGCAGGCTGGCGCTGTCGGAGGCGAGGCCGAGTGCCGCGTAGCCCGCGAGGTAACCCAGCTTGCTCGGGTCCCACAGCTCGAACTCCTTGACCGTGCCGTCGTGCACGTAGGACTTCATCTGCGAGGGCAACCCGAGCCCGGTCAGCGTCAGGTGCGCGAGCAGGCTCTTGTGCGTGTCAAGGTACTGCGCCGCGGTGGAGATTCCCACCGTGGTCGGGGAGATGATCCCGGCCAGGTTCGGATAGGCCGACAACAGTCCTTGTAGGACGGTCAGCGAGGTCGCCGGATCGTCGTTGCCGTAGACGGTGGTGACCAGCTGCATGTTCGGGTACTTCTTCAGTTCCTGTTTCATGTAGCCGATCCAGGAGTTCTGGTTGGTCGCGCTGGCCTCGGCCGACAGGATCGCGATCTGGCCCTTCGAACCGATCTCCTTGGCCAGCAGGTCGACCTCGCTCGTGCCGATGTCCTGGGTGTTGGCCTGGTTGATGAACAGGTGGTTCGGGCTGGTACCGCAGGTGATGTCCGAGTCGAAGGAAACGATCTTGATCCCGGCGTTGGACGCCTGGTTCAATGCGGGACACAACGCCGACGGGTCGTTGCCGGCGATCACGATCGCGTTGGCGTGCGCCTGGATCGCCGCCTGGATCGACGGGATCTGCGCGGCAGCGGTGTCCTGGGTGCCGCTGCTGACCACCGCCTTACCGCCGGCCTCCTGCACCGCCTTCTTCCCGCCCTGTACGGCGATCACCTCGTAGGGGTTCTGGGTGTCCTTCGGGATGAAGTAGACCAGCAGGCCCTTCTTGATGGTGGTCGCGGTGGGCGCCGTCGTCTGGTCGCCGTTGCTGGCCGAGGAGGACGCGCAGGCCGCGGCCGTCACCGCGACCAAGGTCAGCGCGAGCGCCCCGGTCACCTTGCGGCTCACCGCGCGGAAGTTCCTCATGGGCAATGCCTTTCTCTCGCACAGGGCAGGTTGTTCGCGGAATTCACCCGCGGCGGCGGGTTCTGGCGCGGATGCGCCGCAGGGCCTCCCGGCCGTTCGGGATGACCACGCTGATCAGCAGCAGCACGCCGATCACGATGTTCTGGATCTCCGGCGCGACGTTCAACTGGGTCAGCACCTGTTGCAGGCAGCCGACGATCACCACCGACAACACCACACCGAGCACGGTGCCCCGGCCGCCGAAGATGGACACCCCGCCGAACAGCACGATCGCCACCACGTTGAGTTCGAGGCCGGTGCCCGCGTCGTAGCTGACCGAGGCGTTCTTCAGGGTGAACAGGATGCCGGCGAACGCGCACAGCACCCCGGAGACCACGAACAGCCAGAACTTGATCCGATTCACCCGGATACCGCTGAACCGCGCCGCCTCCGGCTGCAACCCGGTCGCCACGATCGCCCGCCCGAGCGGGGTCGCGTGCAGCACGACCCCGCAGACCACCGCGAGACCGAGGAAGATCGCCGTCGAGTAGGAGATCTCGGTGCCGGGAATCGGCGCCACCCCGATCGTGGTCAGCGACAACGGGAAACCGGTGACCGTGCGCGGCGCGAGAATGATCTCGGCCAGCCCTCGGAACAGGGTCAGCGTGCCGATGGTCACCGCGATCGAGGGCAGGCCGAGCCTCGCCACCAGCAGCCCGTTGAGCGCACCACCGAGCGCACCGACCACCAGCGAGGCGGCCATCGCCGCCCAGACCGACCAGCCGGCACTGAACAGCGCGCCCATCACCGTGCCGGACAGGCCGAGCATGGAGGCCACCGACAGGTCGATCTCGGCGGTGACGATGATCAGCATCAGCGGCAGCGCCATGATGGCGATCTCGCCCATGTTCAGGCCGATGTAGAAGAAGTTCGTGGTCTGCAGGAAGTTCGGCGACTCGACCGACCCGAAGACCAGCGTCACGATGAGCACCACGACCAGCGCGCTCTCCCAGCGCACCAGCCGTCGCAGGGCAGAACGCTGCTCCCCGGTGTCGCCGGCATCCGGCTCGCCGGGAGCCTGCCGGGTCGGTTCCCGTGCTGGTTCCCGCGCCGACTCCGAGGCCACGATGTGATCAGACGTCACGGTGCGCCCCCTTCGCCGAGCGCAGTCGCCGCGTCATCCGCAGGCCCAGCCAGCGGTCGAAGGCGATGGTCGCCAACAGCAGCGCGCCGGCGATCGCCTCGTCCCAGAACGCGGAGACCCTGGTCGCCACGAGCGCCTGGTTGATGGTGTTGAGCAGCAGGGCTCCCAACGCGGCACCCAGCACCGTGCCGCTGCCGCCGAAGATCGCGACGCCGCCGACGACCACCGCGGACACCACGGTCAGCTCGTAGCCGGTGCCGCCGGTCACGTCGATCTGCGCGTGCAGGGCGAGAAACAGCGTCCCGCCGAGACCGGCCAGCGCGCCGCTGAGCACGAACGCGGTGAACACCCGCCGCCCGGCCGGGATACCGGCCAGCGCCGCGGCATCCGGATTCGAGCCGATCGCGTAGAGGTCCCTGCTGGACCGGAAGGTGCGCATCGCGTAGCCGGTGACCGCGACCACCACCGCGACGATGATCGCCAACCACGGAATGCCGAGCACCGTCTGGTAGCCGACCGCGGTGAACGCGGTCGGAATCTTGTCCGGGTCGATGGTCCTGCCGTTGACGATCATCCCGTCGACCCCGCGCACGATGTAGAGCATCGCCAGCGTGACCACCAGGCTCGGCACCCGGCTGACCGTGGTGACCACCCCGTTGACGGCCCCGATCACCGCGCCGATCGCGATCCCGATGACGAACCCGAGTAATACCGGCATCCGTGGGTGATGCGCGAACAGGTCACCGACGAGATAGGCCGAGAACCCGACCACCGAACCGACCGAGAGGTCGACGTTGCGGGTCACCACGACCAGTGTTTCGCCGACACCGAGCAGGGCGATCAGCGCCGCGCCGGTGAGCAGCTGCTGGATGCTGTTGGCGCCGGCGAAGGCGTGATTGTTCAGTGTCGTCAACCCGAACACCACGATGATCGCGATGCCGATGCCCAGTTCTCGCACCCGCAACAGCGAGCCGGTCCGTGCGAAGCGTTCCCGCGGCGCGGCACCGGGCCGCGCGAGGTCTGTGCTCACGCCGCCGCCTCGCTGGTCCGTCCGGTCGCCGCGCGCATGATCGCGTCCTCCGTGGCCTCCGCGCGGCTGAGCCGCGCGCTGATCCGGCCCTCGTGCATCACCAGCACCCGATCGGCCATGCCGAGCACCTCGGGCAGCTCCGAGGAGATCATCAGCACCGCCATGCCCTTGCCGACCAGCTCATCGAGAATCCGGTGCACCTCGGACTTGGTGCCGACGTCGATGCCGCGGGTCGGTTCGTCGATGATCAGCAGCGTCGGGTCGCGCGCCAGCCACTTGCCGAGCACCACCTTCTGCTGGTTGCCGCCGGACAGGGTGGCCACCGCATTGCCCAGCCTGCCGAACTTCAGCCGCAGCCGCTGCGCCCACTGGCTGGTCAGCGACCGCTCGTCCCGGCGCCGGATCAGGCCGAAGCGGCGCAGCCGGGCCAGCGAGGCCAGCGCCAGGTTCCGGTCGATGCCCAACTCCATCACAAGGCCCTGTTGGCGCCGGTCCTCGGGAACCAGCGCGACCCCGGCGGCCATCGCCGCCAGCGGTGACCCGTTGGCCAGCTCCCGGCCGGCCACCCGGACCGTCCCCGCGCTGCGGCGGTCGATGCCGAAGATCGCCCGCGCCACCTCGCTGCGCCCCGCGCCGACCAGCCCGGCCAGTGCGACGATCTCCCCGCGCCGCACGGTGAAACTGATGTCCCGCAACACCTGGTCCCTGCTGAGGCGCTCCACCTCGAGGACGACCTCACCCGGTTCGGTCGGTGTCTTCGGGAACAGCGCGGCCAGGTCGCGGCCGACCATCGACCGGATCACCTCGTCCACGGTGACCTCGCCGATCGGTGCGGTACGGACGAACTGGCCGTCGCGCATGACGGTGATTCGCTGGCAGCCGGCGAAGACCTCCTCAAGTCGGTGCGAGATGAACAGCACTGCGGCGCCCTGCGCCCGCAGTGTCGCCACCACCTCGAAAAGGCGATCCACCTCGACAGTGGTCAGCGCCGCCGTCGGCTCGTCCATCACCAGCACCGTCGCGTCCAGCGAGAGTGCCTTGGCGATCTCCACGATCTGTTGGTCGGCAACGGAAAGGCCGCGCGAGATCCGTTGCGGATCGAGCCGGACGCCCAGCCGGGCGAACAACTCCTCGGCCGCCGCGTTCATCGCGCTGCGGTCGATCCGCCTGCCGGCCCGCAACGGCTGCCGTCCGATGTAGATGTTCTCGGCGACCGTCAGGTCCGCGAACAGCGTCGGCTCCTGGTAGATGATCGACACCCCGGCCGACCGCGCGGCGGCCGGTCCGGAGAACACCGTCGGCTCACCCCGGACGAGCAGCCGGCCGCTGTCCGGCTGGTGCACCCCGGCCAGGATCTTCACCAGGGTCGACTTGCCTGCACCGTTCTCCCCGACGAGCGCGTGCGCCTCGCCCGCATAGAGCCTGACCTCGGCGTCGACCAGCGCCTTGACCGGCCCGAAGCTCTTCGTCGCCCGTTCGAGCACGAGCAGCGGCTCAGGGGGCGTCGGCTGGGTCGTCACCATGTCTCCAGACATGAGCTGGAATGAAACCTTTCATGTGACGCAGGACGCTACCGCGCTGATCTATAGCGGTCAAGAATCACTCAAGGTCGTTGTCAACCGGTATGTTTGGCTCAACTCGCCGGTGACCTTCCCTGGCCGTGCAGCCAACTCGATGTCGTTGCCGAGCGAAAACCGCTGATACGATTCAGCGCTGAGGAGGGTGCCGGGTGGCTGGATCGGCGAGTGTGAAGGACGTGGCCGCGCGAGCCGGTGTGTCGCTCGGGACGGTCTCCAACGTACTCAACCGACCGGAACGCGTCGGGCCGGAGACCAGGCAGCGGGTGCTGCGGGCGATCGAGGAACTCGGCTTCGTCCGCAACGAGGCCGCCCGCCAGCTGCGCGCGGGCCGCAGCCGCACCATCGGTCTCGTCGTCCTCGACGTCGGCAACCCGTTCTTCACCGACATCGCGGCCGGCGTCGAGGAGATGGCCGCGAAAGCAGGGCTTTCCGTGCTGCTGTGCAACAGCGCCGACAACTCCGATCGGGAGAACCACTATCTGAGCGTGCTGGAGGAACAGCGCACCCTCGGCATCCTGATCAGTCCGGTCACCGGGGACAACCCGCACCTCAACGAGATGCGCACCCGAGGCATGGCCGCCGTCCTCGTCGACCACCGATCCTCCCGCCGGCAATGCTCGGTGTCCGTCGACGACGAGGTCGGCGGCGAGTTGGCGGTCGCGCACCTGATCGAGCGGGGCCATGATCGGGTGGCCTTCGTCGGCGGCCCGATCAGCCTCAACCAGGTCGCCAACCGGCTCGCCGGTGCCCGAAAGGCCTGGCGCGCCAAGGATCAGGACGAATCCCGGCTCACCGTGTTGGAGACCACCGCGCTCAACGTCGCCAGTGGTCGCCTGATGGGGGAGCGGATCGCCGCGATGCCGGCTGGCCATCGGCCAGGGGCGGTGTTCTGCGCCAACGATCTGCTGGCCCTCGGCGTGCTCCAGGAAATGACCCGTCAGGGTTTGGACGTCCCCGGCGAGATCGCCATCGTCGGCTACGACGACATCGACTTCGCCGCGGCCGCCGCCGTTCCGCTCACCTCGGTTCGCCAACCCCGCGCCCAACTCGGCAGGGCCGCGACCGAACTGCTGATCGAGGAGATCTCCGCCGCCGACACCCATCGGCACCGGCAGGTCGTGTTCGAACCGGAACTCGTGGTGCGCGCCTCGACCGACAGCGCCCAACGCCCCCGCTAGCGTCAGCCGCCGCAAGGGGTGCGGTCAGGGTGCGCTCGGCCGAGGATTCCTACCTTCCTTGGCCTGTCGGGCGGCGGGCCGCTGCGGAGCCATCCCGGTACTGCGCCAGCGGCGCGGGCCGCTCCACAGCGCGGGCGGTGCGTCCAGCGCTCTGGCCAGGGCGAGGGCGGTCATGTCGTAGTTCACCCGCCAACCGCGAAAGTGCGGCCAGGCCTGTTCGGCAGTGCGCTCCAGCGGATAGTTCACTTCCTCCAGCATGGCGACCGCGGCGGCGAATTCCTCGTAGCTGATGGAGATCGGATCCCGGTCGGGGTCCGGGTCCTCGTCGACCGGCAGCCGCATCGTCCTGGCGATCTGGTTCAGGGCGGTGAAACCCATCCGCAGGCTCAGCCGCGCGGTGTCCTTCGGTTGGCTGCTCGGGGTCAGCGCGAGGTGCAGGGCCGCCGCGTCCAACACCGACAGCAGCGCGATCAGCCAGTGCGACAGCGGCCGGGGCGAGCGCAGCCGGACCAGGGTCAGGTAGGTGGTGTGCGATTCGGCGACCTCGGCCGCCCATTTCTGCCAGCTGTCGAACAGTTCGGTCAGTACGGACTGGGTGTTGCTCTCGTAGATGCCCCAGCGCGTCCTGGCCAGGATCTCCGGCCCCCACGACGGCACACCCGCGCGCGACACCAGCAGGCTCACCAGCGTTTCCCTGCGGTTGAACGCGGCATACAGCGTCGGCAGGTAGCCGACCTGGAGACCGACGACGACGAGGCCGGTGTACGCGGCGGTGTAGTCAAGGGCGGAGCTGCCGTTGTTGGTCGGTGCCGCGTAGCCGAGGGTGAACATGGACGAGCCGGCCTCGGCGAAGGCGTGTGGAATGGAGCCGGGGACCATCGGGGTGAGCACCAGCGCGTAGCCCACCAGCAGGAGGCCGATCCACACCGCGAGCCGCACGAGCAGGCTGACCGGCGCCTGCCAGGCCAGGATCTGGTCCCGGCGGCGGAACTCGCGCACCGGCAGGGTGGCCAGCCGGAAGGCGAGATCGACGCCGTAGTCGGCGCAGCGGGAGATCCGCGAGTCGATTCCGCGCGGCACGACGAGGGTACCCACCACGCTGACCGCGGTGCCGACCAGCAGGATGATGCCGATCGCGAAAGCCAACCAAGTCAAGACCATGCCCGCCCTCTACGTGTGCCCGCTCCACCGCCCGCGAACTGCGGCACTGAGCTGGGACAATACCGACCAGCCGACCGTTCGCGGAGCGGCGAGGGGCCGGCTCACCCGCTCGGTCGCGGTGATCGTCCGACTGATCGCGCACCGTGGTGATCGGGCATGCTTGTCGGGTGCTCGCTCTCCAGATCCTGGCCGCGCTGTTCGCCGCCTTCGTCCTGCTTCGACTGTCCGGAGTCGACGGCAACCGGTTCACCGCGTCCGCGCTGGCGCTGACCCCCTACGCGGTCGTGGCCGGTGTCGCCATCGGTGGCGTGCTCACCGGCCTGCGGCAGTGGTGGGTCGGCGGGGGAGTGCTCGCGCTGTCCGTGCTGCTCGCCGCGCTGGTCGCGCCGAGGGCGATCGCGGCTCGACCGCCGCAACAGGCCGGGCGCGGGCTGCGGATCATGGCCAGCAACCTCTACTTCGGCAGGGGCGATGCGAAGACCGTGGTCGAACTCGTCCGCGAACACCGGGTCGATGTGCTCAACCTGCTCGAACTGACGGTCGAGGCGGCCGAGGAGTTCGCGCGGGCCGGGCTGTTCGACCTGCTCCCGCACCAGGTGCTGCGGCCGAGTGAGGACGGCGGCGCGGGCTCCGGGATCGCGTCCCGGTATCCGCTGCGCGAGCTGGACCTGCCAGGGCCCGCCCTGCTCGAACAGCCGAGTGCGCGTATCGAGGTCGACGGCGCAGAGGTCGAGGTCGTCGCGGTGCACCCGGTCCCGCCGACCGGCGCCCCGGCGACCTGGAAAGCGGAGATCGCCGGCCTCCCCGCACCGTTGGCGCAGGGGCCGATCCGGATTCTGGCCGGCGACTTCAACGCCAGCCTCGACCACGGCACCTTCCGTGCGCTGCTGCGCACCGGCTACCGGGACGCTGCCGCGCAGCTCGGCGCCGGCCTGCGCCGCACCTGGCCCGCGCTGCTGTTCCCGCCGCCGGTGACCATCGATCATGTGCTGTTCGACGGTCGCGCGGCCGTGGCCGACTATCGGGTGTTCGCGGTGCCGCGCTCCGATCACCTTGCGGTGTTCGCCGAACTGGTCATCCCGGAAACCAGAACCCGCGACCACTGACGAACGGACGGCACCGAACTTCGGACACCACCGAATTCGGTTGCGCGGCGTTCGGGGCCGGGCCAAGGTTCGGCCCGGACGAAGTGGGGTGGCGCGATGGGCTGGTGGGCCAGGTTCCGGATGGACCTACGCCCGTTGGCCTCCTCAGCCGACTTCCGCAAGCTGTTCGCCAGCCGCACGGTCACCCTGCTCGGCAGCGAGATCACCGAGGTCGCACTGCTGGTGCACGTGACAAAGCTGACCGGCAGCCCGTTGGCGGTGGGCTTCCTCGGCGTCGTCGAGGTCGTGCCGGTTGTGGTGTTCAGCCTCTACGGCGGGCTGCTCGCCGACCGGTTCGACCGGCGGGTACTCGCGGTCAGCTGTGAACTCGGCCTGCTGCTGACCACCCTCGGCCTCGTCGTCGACGCCTCGCTCCCGCATCCGGCGCTGTGGCCGCTGTATGTCGGCGCCGGCCTGATCATGGCGCTGAGCGCGCTGCAACGGCCGTCCCTGGACGCCGCGGTGCCCAGGATCGTCGACCGTGATCAGCTCGCGGCCAGTTCGGCGCTGCTGTCGGTGGGCGGCAACGTCAGCCTGATCGTCGGACCGGCGATCGCCGGCCTCCTGGTTGCCGGGCCGGGCGCGGCCTGGGCCTACGGCATCGACGCGGTGAGCTACCTGGTGTCGCTGGCCTTCCTGTTCGGCCTGCGCGGCCTGCCGACGAACTCGGCGACCGACCAGGAGGCCGCGGTCGGCCTGCGCGGCATCGCGATCGGGCTGCGCTATGCCGTGCGACGGGGTGACCTGCTCGGTTCCTACCTGGTGGATATCGCCGCGATGCTGTTGGCCTATCCGGTCGCGCTGCTGCCGTTCATGGCGATCGCACTGCACGCGCGACAGGCTCAGGGGCTGCTGTTCTCCGCGAGCGCCGTCGGTGCGCTGCTCGCCTCGGCCACCAGCGGCTGGACCGGTGGCGTGCACCACCACGGTCGGGCGATCGCGATCGCGGCGGCCGCCTGGGGCGCGACCATCGTCGGGTTCGGGCTCGCGCCGAACATCGGGATCGCCGTCGCGTTCCTCGTCCTGTCCGGTGGCGCGGACATGTACAGCGGCATTTTCCGGATGACCCTGTGGAACGCCACGATCCCGGACGAGATGCGCGGCCGACTTGCCGGTCTCGAAGTCCTCTCCTACGGCGTCGGCCCGGTACTCGGCCAGGTTCGCGGCGGTGCGCTGGCCGGAGTGCTCGGCGTACGCACCACGCTCGTCTCGGGCGGGGTGGGCTGCGTCGTCGCGGCCGGCGCGATCTGTGCCGCGCTGCCCCGTTTGTGGCACTACGACCAGCGCGACGACGCCGCCGAGCCGCGGCGTGAGGAGACCGAGCCGGCGGGTCAGCGCCCACCGGCCCAGTCCTGACCGACTACTCGGTCGACCTGCGGCCTACTTGGTGAAGACGTTCTTGATCTTGTCGGCCACGTCGCCGACCGCGGTCTTGACGTCCTCGGCGGCGTCCTTCAGGCCGGCTTTCGCCTGATCGGCCTTGCCGTCGGCGGCAAGCTGCTCGTCGCCGGTCGCGTCGCCAACGGTCTCCTTGGCCTTGCCGCCCAGATCCTCGGCCTTGTTGCTGATCTTGTCGCCCAATGACATCGCGGCTCTCCCTGTTCCTCGCGCGGCGCGGTTGCGGTGCGCCGCTCCTGTTGTTTCAGGACCCGAAGCGGCGCGGGATCGTCATGGCCGAGGTCATCGCTCAGTGGGTGAGGATGGTCACTTGGCGTGATACTGGTTCTCGCCGTGACGAATCGGTTCCGGCGGTGTCCTGGACAGTGGCGTCGCCCGGTACCGGCGGCGCGGATCGGGAGGGACCTTCGAACATGGCCGGCGCAGCGCAGCAGCGACACCACAGACGCGGATGGTGACACCAACCGAGGTCGGCACCGACACCGAGCAGGCCGGCGTCGAGCTGGACGATGCCACCCTGGTCGCTCGCGCCCGCGATGGTGACGTGCTCGCCTACGAACAGCTGGTACTGCGCTATCAGGGGCCGATGTTCCGGCTGGCGATGCGGATGCTGGCCAGCCGAGGCGACGCCGAGGACGTGGTCCAGGACATCTTCCTCGCGGTCTGGCGGCGGCTGGGCCAGTTGCAGCAGGACGCGGCGTTCGTCGGCTGGCTCTACCGGATGACGACCAACCGCTGCCTCAACGTGATCCGCTCCCGGCGGCCGAGTGCCGATGTCGACCTTGCCGAGCGCGAGTCGCACGCCCCCGGCTCGCGGCCGGAACGTACCGCCGAGGTCGACGCGCAGATGACCGCGCTGAACTCGGCACTTGCCCGGCTGACCGCGGAGCAGCGCGCCTGCTGGCTGCTGCGTGAGGTACACGGCCGCTCCTACGAGGAGATCGCCGAGGTCCTCGGCACGACGAGTACCGCGGTGCGTGGCCGAATCGCCCGAGCACGGGCCCAACTGGCGGAGATGATGGCGCCGTGGCGATGAACCAGACAGCGGAGGGTTACCAACTGCCCTGCGGTCGGGACGTCGAGACCGTGTGGGAACGACTGGACGAGGTCGACGCCGGCCGCGCCGACGCGCACGAACTGGACTGCCAGCACTGCCGCGCCGCCCGCGAGAGCCTGCGGATGCTGCGAGCCGTCACCGGTCTGCTCGTCACCGAGGACGACGTGCCCTCGCCCGGTTTGACAAGGCGAATCATGTCCGCGGTGCGGGCCGAGGCGCGCAGGGGCGAGATGGTCGCGCTGCCCACCGCAGAGCCCGGCGCGGCCAGGGTCAGTGAGCGGGCGATCGCGGCGGTGCTGCGGTTCGCCGCCGACAGCGTGCCCGGCGTGCGCGCCCGACGCTGCCAGGTCCGCACCGTGTCCGACAACGCCGCGTCCGACGACAACGCCGCCCACGGTTTGGACGCGGATATCGATGCGGACGAGGTGGGGATCGAGGTGGCCATCAGCATCGCGGTGAGCTACCAGCAGTTCGTCGGCGGCGCGCTGGACCTGGTGCGGGAACGGGTCGCCGCGGCGGCAACGGGACAGATCGGGGTGTGGCTGCGCCGTATCGATCTCACCGTCGAGGACGTCTACCAAACCTGATCGGTCACCGCCGGCCGGTGTCAACCGGCCGGCACCAAACCTGAAGTCGACCAGATCCGAACCCGATTCGGGCTCGACCGGACATGAGGGATTTCGCCAGTGATGACGTTTGACGCCAGCGAAGCCACCGAGGATCTGCCCGGATGCCAGGCACGGATCGCCGCCCCGGTGGTCGCCGCGGTGGCGGTGCGGGCGGCCAGCGCGGTGCCGGGCGTCGTCCGGTTGGAGCCGGGCGTCGCCGGGCTCGTCGGCTCCCTGGTGCGCACCGCGCGCCAGCAGCTCAAGGGCCTCGATCCGGCGCCGACCGAAGGTGTCCGGGTCAGCCTCGATCCGGATCGGGCCGCGAGCCTGCGGCTGGAGATCGACCTGGTCACCTCCGGTCAGGACCAGGTCGCCGCCGTCGCCGCTCGGGTACAGCGGGCGGTGGCAGGCGAGGTCCGCGCGGCCACCGGCCTGCCGGTCAGCTCGGTTGTGGTGTCCGTAATGGACATTGAGCTGACCGGCCTCGGGTCGCGATGATGGCGGCCAAACCCGACACCGAACTCACCGAGCGGCTGCTGGCCGTGCTCGGCAAGCACACCGGCCTTCGCCCGGCGACGCCGGCCGGCAGGCCATCGACGGCCTGGGTTCCGTGGGACCTCGACTCGCTGGCCGTCGACATCGGCGTCGATCTTGTGGAGGTCCGGGTGGTGGCCATGGCACTGCCGCTGCCGCCGCTGCTGCACCGCGCGCAGCGCGCACTGCGCGCCGTCCTCGACGAATCGGCCTGGTCGACGGCGGTGCTGCGGTTGGTGGTGACCGACATCGACGCGGCAGCGGTCAACGGGCCCGAGACCCACCCGAAACTCGACGAGGGTGAATCCATGATCCACCCGTGACGTTCCCGTCCCGGCCGGTTCTTCCCAGCAACACCCGATCAACGCGCAAGCAGCGCACGGCAACGGACCCGAGGAGAGGTAACGATGACAAAGCCGACCAGCAGGACGGCCATCGAGGTTCCCGGCACCGAGGTGGCCAAACCGAGCCAGCTCGTCACCACTCTCGGCACCACCACCATTTCCGACGTCGTCGTGCAGAAGGTCGCCGGGCTCGCCGCCCGCGAGGTCTCCGGCGTGCACGCGCTCGGCGGTGGTGGCGCGGTACGCGCGTTCAACGCGCTGCGCGAACGCATTCCCGGCGCGTCCGCGAGCGTCGGCCAAGGGGTCTCGGTCGAGGTCGGTGAGAAGCAGGCTGCCGTCGACCTGGAGATCATGGTCGAGTACGGCGTCGCCATCACCGATGTCGCGCGCACCATCCGCAAGAACGTGATCGCCGCCATCGAGCAGATCACCGGCCTCGAAGTGGTCGAGGTCAACATCAACGTCAACGACGTGCACCTGCCCGGTGACGACGAGGACACCGGCGGCCAGGCCGACACCGGCCGTGTCCAGTAAAGGGAGCGCGGCATGAACGCCACAACGTTGGGACTGCTGACCGGCATCGCACTCGGCCTCGCCGCCGCGTTCGGCGGCTTCGGCGCCTTCCTCATCGTGCTCGTGCTCGGCGGCATCGGCCTGCTGGTCGGCCGGTTCGTCGACGGCAAACTGGATCTCTCCCAATTCACCCGCGACCGGGGCTGAGCCGACCATGACCAGCGGACCAACCATCGCCAGCGGCCCGGCGGACAGCACGACCTCGGCCGAAGCGGGCGCGACCGGGACTCGCCCCGGCGACCCGGCCGAACGCGGCACCACCACGATCGCGCAGCGCACCGTCGAACGGCTCGCGATGCACGCGGTCAGCGAGGTCGAGGACGTCGGGGGAGCGGCGAAACGAGTGTTCGGCGTCGCACTGGCCGCCGAGGACCTCGACAACGCCGCCAAGGTCACCGCGAACGTCATCGGTGAGCGAGCCACCCTGGACGTGCGGATCTCGGTGGTCTACCCGGCCTCGGTGGCCGCGACCACCGAGAACGTCCGCACCCGGCTGACCGAGCGCATCGAGGAGTTCACCGGCCTGCGGGTGCGGAGGGTCAACATCACGGTCACCGCGCTGCACAGCCCGCTGACCACCAGGACCGGGAGGGTGCGGTGATCCGCCGACCGCGACGCGGCATCGCCGCAACGCTGACCGCGCTGATCGTGCTCGTGGTGTGCGCGCTGGTGGCCACCATCAGCATCCAACTGCTCACCGGCCGGCCGCCGGTCGTCAGCTACACCGCGATCGCCGCCGACCTGCACCGGACGCAGTGGCGCGACCTCACGGTGGCCATCGTCGCGGGCGGCGCGGCGCTGGTCGGACTGGTGCTGCTGCTCGCGGCCCTGATACCGGGCAAGGCGATGGTGCTGCCGCTCGGCGCGGACGACAGCGGGCTGGTCGCCGGGGTGTCCCGTCGCTCCCTTCGCGCCACGTTGCAGCGTGCCGCGGGCTCCGTCGACGGCATCGCCAGCACGAAACTCCGGCTGCGCGGCAACACCATCAGCGTGACCGCGCACGCCGATCGAACCGACGACACCGGCTTGGCCGACGCGCTGCGCGAGGCGATCAACGCCCGTGTCCACCAACTCGCCCCAGCGGTCGCGCCGGTCGTGCGGATCAGGGTGCACCCGGCAAGGGGTGATCAGGCGTGAGCAGTCCCAACCGACCGGCCCGGCTCAACCGCGTGCTGCTCGCGCTCCTCGGGTTCGTGCTGCTCGCCGCGGGCGGCTTCGCGCTGGCCGTCCATTTCGGCGTCCGGCACCTGCTGTCCCCGGACTCGGCGCTGGTGCCGGGCACCCGGCAACCCAGCACGCTGGTGCTCTACCTCGTCGCGGCAGGCGCGATCCTCATCGGCCTGCTGTGCCTGCGCTGGCTGGCCGCTCAGCTGCTGGTCAAGCCCAAGACGCACGTGCTGCGCTTCGAGCACGATGTCGACCGTGGTCGCACCGAACTCGCCTCGGGCACGGCCATCGCGCCGTTCCTCGACGAGCTGGAAACCTATCCTGGGGTCCGCTCGGCCCGAGGCAACCTCCTTGGCACTCGCGCGGCGGCCCGGCTCAGCCTGGTGATCACGGCTGACCAGGACGGCGACCTCGCCGAGATCCGCCGCTGCCTGGACACCACCGGGCTGCCTCGACTGCGGCACGCGCTCGATCTGGAAAGCCTGCCGGTGACTGCCGAATTCCGGGTCAACACCCAACCGGCCGCGCCGCGCGTCCGCTGAGTTTCTTTGCTGTCAAGGAAGAGTAAAGTTACCGTTGTGCGCCAAGGGTTTCCAACTCCCCCGATCGGGTGGTTCAGCCGGATGTGACCCAGCTCAAGTCTGTCGCTGGCCAACCTGGCGGAGGAATAGGCGTCTAATTGACGGTAGCGGAGAATCGAAAGTGATCCTCGCTGGATTGATCATGACAGCGATCGGGAGTTCGTAGTGGTAGCGGTAATCTTCTTCGGCGTCGTTCTGTTGGCGTGCACGGTCGTTGTCGTTCGACTGGCTCGGGACGCTCGGATAGATGCCGACAGTGAGCAGGATGTGTTCGAGCGTCGAGCGCGGGCACGGCAGGTTGCCCTGCGGCGTGCGGTCGCTCGGTGGCAGGGCTGGCGGCAACAGCGGGCGCAGCGCAGCCTTGCGTCGACCCGCACGGTGGTGAGTCGCCCCGTAGTCGCCCCTCCGGTGCTACGCAGGGTAGAGCCGGCCACGGTTCGGTTCACCCCGGTCACCATTCGGCGTGATCGGGACCAGCCGACCGTTCCGGCGATGTCCGCCCGCTGAGCACGGCCTACCGTCGGCAGGTCCCCGACATCTATCCACAATGGAATATGTGAATTCGGTGTTCCCTCGTTTGGCCACGGCCGAGAGAACACCGAATTTCGCGTTTCACGCCCGGCCTGGCCGGAGAGGTGGGCCTGATCCGAAGCGGATCAGGCCTCGGTGGCGTTTGTCCCCGCTACCTGGGTTTCCCCTATCCACCCAGACGCCCTGTCTTGACTGCGGCAACGAGGGCGCGAACGTCGCCGGCGCCACGGCCGCCGCCGCCTGACCTGACGCGAGGCGCCGAGGGTCATAGTTCGTCGAAGACGAGTTCGGTCCTGGTGGAGAGCACGTCGTCCATCCGCTGCAACCGGTAGAGAACCAGATCGCGCAGGCTGTCCGCGTCGCGGGTCCTGACGAACAGGATCAGGTCGTTCTCCCCGGCCACGAGGCTGCCGTGCTCGATCTCCGGGATCTGGTTGAGCACCTCGCGCACCGCCTGCCAGGAATGCTGGCTGATCTTCAGATAGACGTAGGCGGACAGTCCCTGACCGAGCAGCTTCGGATTGGTCAGCGCCGCGTAGCCGGTGATGATCCCGTCCTGCTGTAGCCGTTCGACTCGGGTGTAGCAGCCGGCGCGGGATATGTGCAGCCGTTCGGCCAGCGCGCGCATCGACACCCGGCCATCGGCCTTCAGTTCGGCGATCAGCCGCAGGTCGACCTCGTCCAGCTCGGCCATTTGTCCATCGGACGGTGCGGAACGTCGGCTTGTCGGCGCCATATGTCCAGAGTCTAGCCCATATCGATGTCATCCATCTGAGATTTTCCGGCTGACCTGGAGGTTTGACTCGGACAGGCAGAGGATTCGAGCTAGTTGTCTCAGCGATCGGAGTCTGTTGTGAACCCACCGACGTCGATCACCGTCCGGCCCGCCGACCTGCTGCCCAGCGAGGTTCCGCTGAGGCTGATCAACCCGGACGGCAGCGTGGCCGGCAGTGAGCTGACCATGCCCGGCGACGAGGTGCTGCGGAAGCTGTATCGGGGCATGGTGCTCGGTCGCCGGTTCGACACCCAGGCGACCGCGCTGACCAAACAGGGCCGCCTCGCGGTGTACCCCTCCGCGCGTGGCCAGGAGGCCGGCGAGATCGGCGCGGTGCTGGCGTTGCGCGAACAGGACTGGCTGTTCCCGACCTACCGCGACTCGGTGGCCATCGTCTCTCGAGGCGTCGACCCGGTCGAGGTGCTCTCGCTGCTGCGCGGCGACTGGCACTGCGGCTACGACCCGGCCCGCGAACGGGTCGCCCCGCAGTGCACGCCCCTGGCGACCAACACCCTGCACGCGGTCGGTCTCGCGCACGCGGCCAAGATCAAGGGTGAGGACACCGTCGCGCTCGTGCTGCTCGGCGACGGCGCGACCAGCGAGGGTGACACCCACGAGGCACTGAACTTCGCCGCGGTGTTCAACGCGCCCGTGGTGTTCTTCGTCCAGAACAACGGTTACGCGATCAGCGTCCCGCTGGCCAAACAGAGCCACGCGCCCTCGTTGGCGCACAAGGGCATCGGCTACGGCGTCCGCTCGGTGCTGGTCGACGGCAACGACGCGGCCGCGGTGTACGCCGTGGTCAGCGAGGCGGTGGCGAACGCGGCGACCGGCGGCGGACCAACGCTGATCGAGGCGGTCACCTACCGGATCGAATCGCACACCAACGCCGACGACGCCACCCGTTACCGCGACGGTGCCGAGGTCGAGTCCTGGCTGGCCAAGGACCCGATCGCCCGGCTGCGTGGCTATCTCACCGAACGCGGCCTGCTCGACGAGTCGGCCGAAGCCGAACTCGACGCGACCGCCGAGACCAACGCGGCCGAACTGCGCAGGCGGATGAACATCGACACCGACCACGATCCCAGAGACCTCTTCCGGCATGTCTACGCCGTGCAGACCCCCGCGCTGCGGCGCCAGGAACAGGAACTGCTCGCCGAACTCGCCGTCACCGAGGCCACCGACGCCACCGAGGAGGACCACCGATGAGCACGGTGTCCATTCCGACCCCCAGCAGAGGGACCGCGCGCTCCGATGCGGAACGGCAGCCGGTCACCGCTCCCACCCCGGTGACCATGGCTGGCGCGCTGAACCAGGCGTTGGCCGACGCACTGGCCACCGACGAGCGGGTGCTGGTCTTCGGTGAGGACGTCGGCACTCTCGGCGGGGTGTTCCGGGTGACCGACGGGCTGGCCGCGCGCTTCGGTGCGGGCCGGGTCTTCGACACGCCGCTCGCGGAGTCGGCGATCGTCGGCACCGCCATCGGGATGGCCATGAACGGCCTGCGCCCGGTGGTGGAAATGCAGTTCGACGCGTTCGCCTACCCGGCCTTCGAGCAGATCACCAGCCACCTCGCCAAGCTGCGGAACAGGACGCAGGGCAGGATCGAGTTGCCGATCGTGATCCGCATTCCCTACGGCGGCGGCATCGGCGGCGTGGAACACCACTGCGACTCCTCCGAGATGTACTACACGCACACCCCCGGCCTGCGTGTGGTCACCCCGGCCACCCCCGCCGACGCCTACACCCTGCTGCGGCAGGCGATCGACTGCCCGGATCCGGTGATCTTCCTGGAACCCAAGCGCCGCTACTGGGCCAAGGAGACCGCCGCGCTGCGGGCCACGGGTACCGGTATCGATCGCGCGGTGGTCCGCCGGGCCGGCACCGATGTCACGCTGATCAGCTATGGGGGAGCGCTGGGCACCACGCTGGAAGCCGCCGAGGCCGCCGCCGAGGAGGGCATCAGCGCCGAGGTGATCGACCTGCGCAGCCTCGCCCCGTTCGACGAGGACACCGTCGCCGCCGCGGTGGCACGCACCGGGCGTGCCGTTGTCGTGCACGAGGCGAGCCGGTTCTGTGGTTACGGCGCCGAGGTCGCCGCGGCACTGTCGGAACGCTGCTTCCACTACCTGGAGGCGCCGATTCTGCGCGTGGCCGGTTTCGACATCCCCTACCCGCCACCGAATCTGGAGCGGCACCACCTGCCCAGCGTCGACCGCATCCTGGATGCCGTCGATGAGTTGCAGTGGCCTGCGCGACTCGACGGTGCGAAGGCGGGGAAGTAGATGTCGGTCTTCCTGCTGCCGGACCTCGGTGAAGGGCTGACCGAGGCCGAGATCGTCGGCTGGCGGGTCAAGGTCGGCGACACCGTCACCGTCGACCAGGTCATCGTCGAGGTGGAGACGGCGAAGGCGATCGTCGAGGTACCGGTGCCCTTCGCCGGCACCGTCGCCGAACTGCACGGCGACACCGGTGACATGCTGACCGTCGGCAAGCCGCTGATCACCGTCGAGGACACCCCGGCCGCCGGTTTCCACGAACCGGGCGTCGTCACCTCGACCCCCACCGAAGCCGGGTCCGAGGAGGGCAGCGGAAACGTGCTCATCGGCTATGGCACCGGCGCGGCAACACCCCGTCGCCGCCGGTCGCGGGCGCGCGCGGCGCTCGCAAGGACCGTGCAGCAAACTGTCCATAGTGGACGAGTTCCGGTGGTGTCCCCGCTGGTGCGGCGGATGGCCCGCGAGGCAGGGCTCGAACTGCGCGAGGTCATCGGCTCCGGCCCGGACGGCCTGATCACCAGGCCGGACGTTGAACGAGCCATCGCCGCCCGCACCGCGACCCCCATCCCGATGCCGGCGGTCGAGCCGGCCGCACCCGAACCGACGACCGAGGACATTCGCCGGATTCCGTTGCGGGGCATTCGAAAGACCGTCGCCGACAAGCTCAGCCGCTCGCGCCGGGAGATCCCCGAGGCCACCGTCTGGGTCGACGTCGACGCCACCGGTCTGCTGGATGTTCGCTCGCTGCTCAACACCCACCAGGACGAGCCCAAGGTCAGCCTGCTCGCGCTGGTGGCCAAGTTCGCCGTGCTCGGCCTGCGCCGCTATCCCGAACTCAACGCGCGCATCGTCGACGACGAGATCCTGATGGGCGACGCCGTGCACCTCGGCTTCGCCGCCCAGACCGATCGCGGTCTCGTCGTGCCGGTGATCCCTCGGGCGCAGGAGCTGTCGGTCGAACAGCTCTCCCTCGCACTGGCCGACCGCACCCGCCGCGCCCGCGACGGTGCCCTGCCGCCGGCCGAACTCACCGGCGGCACGTTCACCGTCAACAACTACGGCGTGTTCGGAGTGGACGGTTCGGCCGCGATCATCAACCATCCCGAGGTCGCCATCCTCGGCATCGGCCGGATCATCAAGCGGCCGTGGGTGGTCGACGACGAGATCCTCCCACGCAGCGTCACCCAGCTCACCCTCGCCTTCGACCACCGGGTCTGCGATGGCGGCACCGCAGGCGGATTCCTGCGGTTCGTCGCCGACTGCGTCGAATCACCGATCGCGATGCTGCGCCAACTGTGATTCCGCCGCGTCCCGCGCGAGCAGTCCGCCGTTCGGCCGTAGTCACTCGGTGACGTGCGAGTGACCTACGTCGTGGACGGCGCTGTCCTCGGTCAGCTCTCGTTGACGAGTACGACTTTTCCTCGGGTGTCGCCGGATTCAATGTGCCGGTGTGCTTCGGCCGCGCGCGCGAGGGGGAAGGTCGAGTCGATCGGCACGGTGAACCGGCCCCTGTCGAGCGCGGTGAGCAGTTCCGCCAACTCCGGTCGGCTGTCCCAGCCGTGCGCCATCAGGTTGGTGAGCTGGAAGCCGAAGATCGTGACGTTCCTCGGGTAGAAGTCGCGGGTGTCCACGGTACTCGGCGCGAGCGCGACATTGGCCATCGCGCGACCCGCATGACACCCTCCTTGACTGACACCGGTTCAACTAGTGTCAGGATGGCCTACCGGTTCAACCGGTGTCAACCTGGCTACACTCGTCACCATGGTCACGGCAGACATCGCGGGGCAGGCCGAAAGCGAGGCGGACTTCCGGTTGATCGGCGGCCGGTACTGCCTGGACCTCATCGCGACACTCGGCAAGCGGCACGCGGCTGTCATCGAGCGGATTCCGGACGACGCCACGCTGCTGGCCTGGTTCGTCGCGGCCGGCGTGCTCCCGTTGGCCGCGTCGGCGGTACCGGTCGAAGCAGGTCAGCTCGCGGCCGTTCGGGAGCTGCGGGAGGTCACCAACCGGTTGGTGAGGGCCCGGATGACCGGTGCGGCGCTGGACGCGGCCGATGTGGGCGCGCTCAACGACATCGCCTGCCGTGCCGACCTCGCCCCGCAGCTGACCGTTGCCGGCGATGGCGAGCTGAGCTGGGGCGGTCGGCATCCGGTCGACGCGGCCATGGCCACCATCGCGCGGGATGCCGTCAGGCTGTTGAGCGGGCCGAGGACCGAGCGGATCAGGGAATGCGCCCGGCCCGACTGTTCCCTGCTGTTCTTCGACGAATCGCAGCCCGGCCGGCGCCGGTGGTGCTCGATGGATCGCTGCGGCAACCTGACGAAGATCGCGGGCTACCGGCAGCGGACCCGTTCCTAGCAGCCGGAAATCGACGTGCAATCGTTCGCACATTGTCACTCGGTCGAGCGGTTGACTCTATATTTGTCCGGGTGCATGGTGAATGCAAACGGTTGCAAGAATATTGGCGCAGCTGAGAGGCGAGGTACAGATGGTGACTGCGGCATCGGGACCGGCGACCGGGGCTTCCGGCCCTCGGATCGGTTGGATCGGCGCCGGCCGGATGGGCTCGGCGCTGATTCGCCTGCTGCTGGCCGCCGGCTACGAGGTCGCGGTGTACAACCGCACCAGGAGCAAGGCGGAGAAGCTGATCCAGGACGGCGCCACCGTTGTCGACGCGCCGGTCGGGCTCGCCGACCGGGACATCGTCTTCACCATGGTCTCCGCCTCCACCGACCTCGAAGAGGTCACCTCGGGCAAGGACGGCCTTTTCACCTCGGCCGAGCACGCGCCCGGCATCCTCATCGACTCCTCGACGGTCTCCGCCGAGGCCTCGACCTCGGTCCGCGCCGCGGCCATCGAGTGCGGCACCGAACTGCTGGCCGCGCCGGTCAGCGGCAACCCGAAGGTGGTCGGCGCCGGCAAGCTCACCCTCGCGGTGTCCGGTCCTCGGGCCGTTTTCGAGCAGGCCGAACCGATCCTGCGGGTACTGGGCAGGGCCGTCACCTATGTTGGCGAGGACGAGCTGGCCCGGTTGGTGAAGATCTGCCACAACGTCTTCCTCGGTGTCGTCATCCAGTCCCTCGCCGAGGTCACCGTGCTCGCCGAGAAGGGTGGGGTCAGCCGCGCGGCCTTCCTGGAGTTCCTGAACTCCTCCGTGCTGGGTTCGGTGTTCAGCCAGTACAAGACGCCTGCGCTGGTCAATCTCGACTTCACCCCGACCTTCACCATGCCGTTGCTGCGCAAGGACTTCGACCTCGGCCTCGCCGCCGCGCGCAGCCTTGAGGCGCCGATGCCGGTCGCCTCGGCCGCCGCGCAGCTCGTCGCGTCCGCGGTCGGCGCCGGTCTCGTCGAACAGGACTTCGCCGAGCTGATCGTCGAGCAGGCCCGCCGGGCCGGCCTGCGGCTGCGGTCGGAGAACGCCGCAGTGACCGACGGCCTCCAACCGAGGACGGACCGATCCTGACCGCTCGGGGCTCCGAACCGGCCGGACCCCGGACATCTGGCCGGGTTGAAGAACATTCGGCGAACACGCGCCTGCGTTACGGGGCTGCGCTGCCGACCGCGCTGCCGATCTTCCCTATGCTGAGCGGATGTTGCGTCCTGGAAGCTGGACCAGGCCAGCGGGTGAAAGTCCCGTCCGGGTAGGCACCGGAGCGCCCGGTAGCAGGCCCCAGTCTGTCGGGGAGACCCGTCAGGCCGAGCGGGGTGTCAAGAGCCTCTTTGGAGGG
>DATATE010000040.1:0-7436 GCA_036268955.1 Pseudonocardiaceae bacterium | reverse complement strand
ACAACGACGCCACCTCAGCCTCAGTCGCGCGGACCGCGACCATGACGCCGCCTTCGGGCAGGGTTTGCATCAGCCGCGCCCGAGCCGCCATCAACCGGCAGGCGTCCCCAAGAGACAACACACCAGCGACATACGCCGCCGTAATCTCACCAACCGAATGACCGATCAGATAATCCGGACGCACACCCCACGATGACAACAGCCGGAACAACGCCACCTCAACAGCGAACAGCGCCGGCTGAGCCCGACCCGTACTCTCCACACCCTCCTCATCCAAAGACACCTCCAGATGAACACAGACCTCGTCAAAGGCTTCAGCAAACACCGGATACCGGGCATACAACTCCCGACCCATCCCCACCCGCTGCGAACCCTGACCAGAAAACACAAACACCACACCACGATCAACAGCCACACCACGAACGATCTCGCCATCCGCAAACAACACCGCACGATGCTCGAATACCGAACGACCAGTCACCAACGAAAATCCAACATCCACCGGAGACAATTCACGCAGGACCGCTGACGACCGGACTCGCCGGATCTGTGCGTCAAGTGCGGCGTCGGACCGGGCCGACACCGCCCACGGGACCACGCCATCGAGAGTGGGTTCCGGCGCAGGTTCGTCGACCAGCGGCGCTTGTTCCAGAATCACGTGTGCGTTGGTGCCACTGATCCCGAACGAGGACACACCGGCCCGGCGCGGCCGTCCCATCTCGGGCCAATCCTGAGCCTCGGTGACCAACTCGACGGCACCGGCCGTCCAGTCGACATGGGTGGACGGTGTATCGACGTGGAGCGTCGCCGGGATCACTCCGTGGCGCATCGCCTGCACCATCTTGATGACCCCAGCGACCCCGGCCGCGGCCTGGGAATGCCCGAGGTTCGACTTGATCGACCCGAGTCGGACGGGGTACCCCTCGGGCCGGCCGCGTCCGTAGGTGGCCAGCAGTGCCTGTGCCTCTATCGGGTCACCGAGCGTGGTGCCGGTGCCGTGCGCCTCGACGACGTCAACGTCACCGGTGGACAGGCCGGCCTGGGCGAGCGCTTGGCGGATCACCCGCTGCTGCGACGGACCATTCGGCGCGGTCAAGCCATTCGACGCACCATCCTGGTTAACCGCACTCCCCCGCACCACCGCCAACACCTGATGGCCATTGCGGCGAGCGTCCGACAACCGCTCCACCACCAGAATCCCGACACCCTCCGACCAACCCGTCCCATCAGCCGCATCGCTGAACGACTTACACCGGCCGTCCGCCGCCAAACCTCCCTGGCGGCTGAAGGCGACGAAAGTGGCGGGGGTGGACATCACCGTCACACCACCGGCCAAGGCGAGGTCGCATTCTCCGGACCGCAAGGCCTGTGCCGCCAAATGCAGTCCGACAAGGGACGACGAACAAGCGGTGTCCACGGTGACCGCAGGGCCTTCCAGACCCAGCACATAGGAAACCCGGCCGGAGGCGACGCTTCCCGCCGTGCCGTAGCCGATGTAGTCCTCGGCGTCCTCGGGCAGGGAAGACGCGAAGGACACGTAGTCGTGGTACATCACCCCGGCGAACACGCCGGTCCTACTGCCCCGCAACGACACCGGGTCGATGCCGGCGCGTTCGACCGCTTCCCAGGAGGCTTCCAACAGCAACCGCTGCTGCGGGTCCATTCCCAACGCCTCACGCGGCGAGATACCGAAGAACTCCGCATCGAACTCGGCCGCGTCATACAGAAATCCACCGAGGCGGGTGTCGCTGCGACCCCTGCTGCTGCCGCCGAGCGTGTCCAGGTCCCATCCACGGTCGGTGGGGAAGGTCGAGACCACGTCGTCGCCTTCCTCGACGACCCGCCACAGGCCTTCGGGGTCGTTGATGCCGCCCGGATAGCGGCAGGCCATGCCCACGATCACGACCGGATCCGTGCCGACCTCACGGGAAACCGAACGCACCGGCACCGACTCCTCCGCGCCGAACAGTTCGCCGAGCAGGAAATCGGCAAGGACGGCGGGAGTCGGATGGTCGAAGACCAGCGTCGCGGGCAGTCGGGTGTCGGTCGAGGTGGCCAACCGGTTGCGTAGGTCGACCGCGGTCAGCGAGTCGAAGCCGAGGTCGGTAAAGGCCCGATCCGGGGCGATCTCCGCGGCGCCCGCGTGGCCGAGCACGGCGGCGACCTCGGCTCGGACCATGCCGAGCAGGCGCGCGTGCTGTTGCGCGCGTGGCAGGGCGGCGAGATCGTCCCGCGTCCTGTCGATGCCTGCGGCCACCCGTCGGGCGGGGGTGCGCACAAGGCCGGTCAGCAGCGGTGGCACGACGCCGGCGGCAAGGACGGTCCGATCGATCCGCAGCGGCAGGACCAGTGCGTTGTCGGCGGCGAGCGCGGCGTCGAACAGCGCGGCACCCTGTATGGCGGTCAGCGGTGGGAAGCCGATTCGGGTCATCCGGTCGACGTCTTCGGGGCGCAGCCCGGTGGTCATACCGGCGCCCTGTTCCCAGGCACCCCAGGCCAGGGACGCGGCGGGCAGTCCGAGGTTGCGGCGGTGGGCGCTGAGGCCGTCGAGGAAGGCGTTGCCCGCCGCGTAGTTGGCCTGCCCCGCACCGCCGAGTACTCCGGCGGCGGAGGAGAACAGCACGAAAGCCGCGAGGTCGCGGCCTAGCGACGCCTCGTGCAGGTTCCACGCGCCGTCGACCTTCGGTCGGAGGACGGAGGTGAGCTGTTGCGGTGTCAGGGCGTCGAGCAGCGCGTCGTCGAGCACCCCTGCGG
The DNA here is from genome assembly GCA_036268955.1 of Pseudonocardiaceae bacterium. Lineage (GTDB taxonomy): Bacteria > Actinomycetota > Actinomycetes > Mycobacteriales > Pseudonocardiaceae > CAJCJE01. The sequence goes on along the minus strand of DATATE010000040.1, from coordinate 4,682 downwards.
TGTGGATGACACCGGTGACGGGAAACTCGTCGAACACCTGTCGGACCGCGACCGGATCGGCCACGTCGCAGGCCACCGCGGCCACGTCCACACCCCAGGCGGTCAGTTCCGCCATCAGATCGACAACGCCGTCGGCGCCGCGCCTGCTCGCCAGCAGTACCCGAGGCACGGACCAGTTCTGCACGACGTGCCGGATGATCACCTCGCCGAGTCCGCCGACACCGGAGACCAGCAGCCACCCCTCGCCCAGGTCAGGAGCGGTGAAGGGCTCGACCGGCAGTGGAGTCAGTCGGGCGCGGTGGAGCACTCCGGCCCGGATGACGAGCTGCGGTTCGCCGGAGGCCAAGACGGCGCCCGTGAGTGCTGGGAGAGTGTCCGGATCATCGGTGTCCACCAGGACGAAGCGGCCGGGGTGCTCGGACTGAGCGCTGCGCACCAGGCCCCACACCGCTGAGGCGGCCACGTCGGTGACCGTGTCGACGGCGCCGCTGGTGACGACCATGACGGGGGCGAGCGAGGGCCGGGTCAGCGACCAACGCAGCCGGTCAAGCACCTCGGCCACAATCATCTGCGTCGCACGCGGCACGTCGTCACCAGTGCCGTCGACGGCGAGAATCGCCGCATCGCAGGACGTCTCCGGAGCGTCGGACAGCACCGACAATGGCACCGAGACCACGATCGGGTTGGTTGGTGACGTGGGCAGGGGCGTCCAGCTCAGGTCGAAAAGGGAGCCGCGCACCACCGGATCGGGCCGGTCCCCGAGGCCATCGGCCGGAATGTCGCGCAGCACAAGGGCATCGACCGTGGCGATGAGGTCTCCGCCCGAATCGGCCAAGGCCAACGAGACGATGTCGGGGCCAGTACGGTGCAGGCGAACTCGGGCCGAGGTGGCACCGGTGGCGTGCACGCGCACGCCCTGCCAGCTGAACGGCAGCTTGCCGTGCTGAGCCTGACCGGGTTCGGCGAACCAGATCGCGTGCAGTGCGGCGTCCAGCAGCGCCGGGTGCAGCAGGAACCCGGCGGTCTGGTGCTGCGCCTCTGGCAACTCGACGGTGGCGAGCACGTCGTCGCCGTCGAGCCAGACCTCCGTCAGGCCCTGGAACGACGCCCCGTAATGGAAACCGGCCTCCTCGGTACGGGCGTAGAACCCAGTGACGTCCACCTCGACCGCGTCCGTAGATAGCGTCACCGACCCAGCGTGCTGCGGGCTCTCGGCTGCGGACACCGCGCCGCTCGCGTGGCACACCCACGGCTCCGCCCGGTCAACATGGCCGAACACGCGCACCGAACGCACACCGGTGTCATCAGGATCCGCGATGGCCACGCGCACGTCCACGCCGCCGTGATCAGGCAGCACCAGCGGTGTGTGCAGTGTCAATTCCTCGACGTGGCCGCAGCCGACCTGGTCGGCCGCGTGCATGACCAGGTCAAGTAATCCGGTGCCGGGGAACAGAGTCGTATCCAGCACGACATGGTCAGCCAGCCAAGGAGCCGAGGAGACCGAGAGCCTGCCGGTGACCAGGAATCCGTCCGAATCAGGCAGATCCACCGTCGCGCCGAGGAACGGATGGTCGACCGCGGCCAGGCCGAGGCCGGCGACATCGCCGACGGCGGGCGTGATCGACGGCCAGAACCGTCGATGCCGGAACGCGTAGGTCGGCAGGTCCACCGTCCGGGCATCCGAGCCTGCGAACAGTGCGGCCCAGTCGATCCGGAGACCGGTAACGTGGGCCTCGCCGAGAGAGTGCAACAGCCGTTCCCAGCCGCCGTCATCTCGACGCAGGGAACTGAGGACAACGGCATCCTCGACGGTAGCGGCGATCCCGGCGGTCAGGACGGGGTGTGGACTGATCTCGATGAACGTACGATGGCCTGCCGCACGCAGTGCACGGACGGTCTCGTCGAACCGCACGGTCTGGCGCAGGTTGCGATACCAGTAGCCGGCATCCAACTCGGTGGTGTCCAACCGTTCGGTCGTCACAGTGGAGTAGAATGGGATGTCCGAAACCACCGGCTCGATCGGAGCCAGGACATCGGCGAGGCGATCGGCGAGATGCTCGACCTGAGCCGAGTGCGACCCGTAGTCAACCTCGATCCGCTTGGCCCGTACGCCGGCATCGACGTATTCGGCCAACAACTCGGCCGCGGCGTCGACCTCGCCTGCCACGACCGTGGTAGCAGGACCATTGACGGCGGCGACGGACAGCCTGCCGCCGTAGGGGCGCAACTGCTCGGTCACCAGGTCCACCGGCAGCGGGACCGAAACCATTCCACCCTGGCCCGCCAGGGTGTCGGCAATCGCCTTGGATCGCGCGGCGACGACCAGGGCGCCATCCGAGATGGACAGTCCACCTGCGACGCAGGCGGCGGCGATCTCGCCCTGCGAATGGCCGATGACGGCGGCCGGCTCGACGCCGAGGGCTCGCCACTGCGCGGCAAGAGAAACCATCACCGCCCACAGTGCCGGCTGGACGACATCGACCCGGTCCAGCGATGGCGCACCCGGTTCAGCACCCAACACCGCGACAAGCGACCAGTCCACCTGAACGGCCAGGGCGTCCGCGCACTCGGCAAGCGCCTCGGCGAACACCGGCGCGGAAGCCATCAGTTCCACTGCCATGCCTGCCCACTGCGAGCCCTGACCGGGAAAAACGAACACCGCCCTCCCGATATCGCCTGCGGCCCCCTCGATGACACCGGCATCCGGTTCGCCGTCGACGAGCGCGGTCAGCCCGTCAAGGAAATCTGCCTCGTTCGTGCCAACGAGCACGGCGCGCTGCGCGAACGCCGAACGGCCCGTTGCCAGTGAATAGCCCACGTCCACCGGACGAGGCCGCCGCCCGACACCGAACCAGCCGCGGAGCCGATCGGCCTGGGCGCGGAGCGCCTCACGGCTGGTTCCGGACAACGGCCAGGCCACGGGCGTGGGGGCTTCGTCGGACGCGATCTCCTCAGTTGCCGGGACGCCTTCCAGGATGATGTGTGCGTTGGTGCCGCTGATTCCGAACGAGGACACCCCCGCCCGCCGAGGCCGACCGGTTTCCGGCCAAGCAGTTGACTCGGTCGCGAGTTGGACGGCCCCAGCCGTCCAGTCGACCTGGGTGGATGGTGCGTCGACGTGCAGCGTCGGCGGGATGAGGCCATGGCGCATCGCCATGACCATCTTGATGATCCCGGCGACACCAGCAGCAGCCTGCGTATGCCCGATATTCGACTTGATCGACCCCAACAGCAACGGCCGATCCTCGACACGATCACGGCCATAGGTTGCCAGCAATGCCTGCGCCTCGATGGGATCACCCAAGCGGGTACCGGTGCCGTGTGCCTCAACGACATCAACGTCACCGGTAGACAGGCCGGCCTGGGCGAGGGCTTGGCGGATCACCCGCTGCTGGGAGGGACCGTTCGGTGCCGTCAACCCATTCGACGCACCATCCTGATTCACCGCACTACCCTTGACCACCGCCAACACCCGATGACCATGACGCCGAGCATCCGACAGTCGCTCAACGAGAAGAATCCCGACGCCCTCCGACCAACCCGTCCCGTCAGCGGCGTCCGCGAAGGACTTGCAGCGGCCGTCAGTGGCGAGCGCGCCTTGGCGGCCGAAGCCGACGAACGTCGTCGGCGTGGACATGACGGTGACGCCCCCCGCCAACGCCAGGTCGCACTCCCCCGACCGCAACGCCTGCACAGCCAAGTGGAGGGCAACCAGGGAGGAGGAGCAGGCGGTGTCGATCGTGACCGCTGGTCCTTCCAAGCCCAGCACATACGACACCCGACCCGAGGCCACACTGCCCGCGTTGCCGTTACCGACGTAGTCAGCCACTCCCTCCGGTAGCGATACGTTCCCGGTCAGATAGTCGTGATACATCACGCCGGCGAACACGCCGGTCTTGCTGCCGCGTAGCGACACCGGGTCGATGCCGGCGCTCTCGACGGCTTCCCAGGAGGCTTCTAGCAGCAGTCGCTGCTGAGGGTCCATGGCCAACGCTTCACGCGGGGAGATACCGAAGAACTCGGTATCAAACTCCGTCGCGTCATACAAGAACCCGCCCACCCGCTGATATGCCGGGTCCATCAGCGAGTCCAGGTCCCAGCCTCGATCGCTTGGGAACTCGCCGATCCCTTCGGCGCCGGCGGCAACCAGATCCCACAATCCACTGGGAGATACGACTCCACCTGGATAACGACAGGACATTCCCACCATGACAACCGGATCTGTTCCCACCGACGGTGATGGATTGGTGGCTGGCATGAGATCGGCTCCGCCGACTAGTTCGGTGAGGAGGAAGTCGGCTAGCGCGGTGGGGGTCGAGTAGTCGAAGATCAGGGTGGCGGGTAGTCGGATACCGGTCACGTCCGCGAGCCGGTTACGCAAATCGACCGCCGTCAACGAATCAAACCCGATATCAGTGAACGCCCGCTCACCTACAACCGCCCCAGCATCGGCGTGGCCTAGGACAACAGCCACCTCAGCCCGAACGACGTCCAGCAGATACCCGCCACGATCGGCCACGGGCAACCCCGTTACTCGCGCCGCTAGCCTCCGCCTTTCACGGGGCACCCTGTTGATCTCGTTGTGAGTTTGTTGATCGTGTCTCGGGTCGATCAGGAGATGGGCACAACTGTCCCGCCGACCTGCTCGTGTCGGCCGCTCCAGGTTCGTGCGGGTCGTCGGG
>DATATE010000039.1:0-4314 GCA_036268955.1 Pseudonocardiaceae bacterium | reverse complement strand
GAGCAGCGCAATGCGGTCATCGTTATCGATGCGCAGCGAGAGGCCGGTCAAAACCGGATGGCCGGGCTCGTACCCGACCGCAACGTCATCGGTTGCGATGATCGGCGGTGACAGCAGCTTGTGCGGCGCCGGAAAGTGGATCGGGCGCACGTCCTCGGTGACAATCGAAACGATTGGCTCCATCTTGGCCAGCATCTTGAGCCGCGATTGGGCTTGCCGGGCCTTGGTCGCCTTGGCCCGGAAGCGGTCGACGAAAGCCTGCATGTGCTCGCGTCGTGCTTCTTGCTTTTTCGCGAGCTTCGCATCGAGCATCTGCCGTTCGCGGCGCTGGCGCTCGAAGGCCGAATAGCCGCCGCGATAGAGGGTGAGCTTTTGCGCCTCGAGCGAAAGGATGTGGCCGACCGCCGTGTCGAGTAGGTCGCGGTCATGGCTGATGACGATCAGCGTGTGTGGATACCTCGCCAGATGATCCTGCAGCCAGAGCGTGCCTTCGAGGTCGAGATAGTTCGTCGGCTCGTCGAGCATCAACAACTCGGGTTCCGCAAACAGCGTTGCCGCGAGCGCGACGCGCATGCGCCAGCCGCCGGAAAATTCGGAACACGGCCGTTGCTGATCTGCCGCCGAAAATCCAAGTCCCGCCAGAATCGAGGCCGCGCGGGCAGGGGCCGCATGAGCCCCGATATCGACGAGACGCGTCTGGATTTCGGCGATGCGATTAGGATCGCGTGCGGTCTCGGCTTCGGCGAGCAGCGCGCTGCGCTCGACATGGCCCTTAAGCACGATTTCAAGGAGACTCTCGGGGCCGTTGGGCGCCTCCTGCGCCAGACGTCCGACGCGCCAGCGTGGCGACATCTGCACGTCGCCATGCTCCGGCGAAATATCACCCGCGATCACGCTAAACAGCGTGGTCTTGCCGGTTCCGTTGCGACCCACGAGGCCGACGCGGGCGCCGGTCGGAATACTGGCCGAGGTCGAGTCCAGCAGCGTGCGGCCGGCAATACGGACGGTGAGATCGTCGATGACAAGCATGGCCCGCGCCTTTTGGCCGAGCGCGGCGCACGGCGCAATCCTTCCTTTGTCATTCCGGGGCGCGGTCGTCAGGGCGCGAGCCCTGAATCCATAACCCGCAGCGCTGCGGTGTACAGATTCCGGTCCGAACGACGTCAGCCCAGCGCCTCGGCAACCGCCTTGCCACAGGCGCTCGTGTCGGCCGGGCCTTTCAGGTCGCGCGTGCGCAGGCTCGGCTCGGCCAGCACTTTTTCGATTGCGGCAACGATGGCTTTGGCGGCTTCCGGCTCACCCAAATGGTCGAGCATCATCGCGCCAGACCATATCTGTCCGATCGGATTGGCGATGCCCATGCCATAGATGTCCGGCGCCGAGCCGTGCACCGGCTCGAACACCGACGGGCCGGTGCGGTCCGGGTTGAGGTTGCCGCTCGGCGCGACGCCCAGGCCGCCGGTCAGCGCGGCTCCCAGGTCGCTGAGGATGTCGCCGAACAGGTTGTCGGTGACGATCACGTCGAACCGGGCCGGGTCGTCGACGAGGTACAGGCAGGCGGCGTCGACGTGCGCATACTCCAGCGCGAGGCCGGCCTCGGCGGCCACCTCGGTGGCGGTGCGCCGCCACAGGTCGCCCGCGTGCATGAGCACGTTGGTCTTGTGCACCAGCGTGAGCTTGCCGCGCCGGCGCGAGGCCAGCTCGGCCGCGTACCGTACGCAGCGCTGCACCCCGACCCTGGTGTTCAGAGATTCCTCGGTGGCGGTCTCGAACGCAGTGCCGCGGTGCACGGTGCCGCCGGCACCGGCGTAAAGGCCCTCGGTGTTCTCGCGCACGATCACGAAATCGAGGTCGTCAGGCCGGAGCCTGGTGACGGCCCCGGTCACACCCGGGCGCAGCCGCGACGGGCGCAGGTTCACGTAGAGGTCGAGCTCGGCCCGCAGCCGGAGCAGCAGCCCGCGCTCGAGCACGCCCGGCGGCACGTCCGGGCTGCCCACGGCGCCGAGCAGGATCGCGTCGGTCTTGCGCAGCTCCTCCAGGACCGCCTCGGGCAGCACCTCGCCGGTGGTCAGGAAGTGCTGCGCGCCGAGCGGGTAGGTGCGCCACTCGACCACGAAGCCGTGCCGGAGGGCCACGGCGTCGACGCAGTCCCTGGCGACCGCGGTGACCTCGGGCCCGACTCCGTCGCCGGGCAGGTGCGCGACCGTGTAGGCGCGGGAGCCGCCGAGCGCGGGCTCCCCGGGGGCAGGTACGCCTGGCGCCGTCATGCGCCCTCCCCGTTGGCCTCGTCCCGGTCGGTGGGCGCGTCCAGCCAGCTCATCATCTGCCGCAGCGGGCGGCCGACCCGCTCGATCTGGCTGTCGGCCGCGGCCGCGCGCAGCCGCTCGAAGTTGGGGCGGCCCGCGTCGTCCTCGGCGATCCACTCCCGGGCGAACTCGCCGGACCTGATGTCGTTCAGCAGCTTGGCCATGGCCTGACGGGTCGGCTCGCTGATCACCTTGGGGCCGCGGGTGAGGTCGCCGTACTCGGCGGTGTCACTGACCGAGTACCGCATCCACTTCATGCCGCCCTCGTACATCAGGTCGACGATCAGCTTCAGCTCGTGCATGCACTCGAAGTACGCGACCTCGGGCTGGTAGCCGGCCGAGACCAGGGTCTCGAACCCGGCGTTGACCAGGGCGGTCACTCCCCCGCAGAGCACGGCTTGCTCACCGAACAGGTCACTCTCTGTCTCCTCCTGGAACGTGGTGACCAGCGCGCCGGCCTTGGTGCCGCCGATCCCGCAGGCGTAGGAGCGGGCCAGGTCCCAGGCCTTGCCGGTCGCGTCCTGGGCTACCGCGACGAGCACCGGGGTGCCCTGGCCGGCCTCGAACTGGCGACGCACCAGGTGCCCGGGGGCCTTGGGCGCGACCATCGCGACGTCGACCTCGGGCGGCGGGGTGATGTAGCCGAAGTGGATGTTGAAGCCGTGCGCGAAGAACAGCGCGTCGCCGGGCCGCAGGTTGGGCGCGATCGCCTCGGCGTAGAGCTGGCGCTGGCCGGTGTCCGGCGTGAGCACCATGATCACGTCCGCCCAGGCGCAGGCCTCGGCGGCCGTGCTGACGGTCAGGCCCTCGGCCTCGGCGCGCGGCCGGGACTTCGATCCCTCGGGCAGGCCCACGCGGACCTCGCAGCCCGAGTCGCGCAGGCTGAGCGCGTGTGCGTGGCCCTGGGAGCCGTAGCCGAGGACGGCGACCTTGCGTCCCTGGATGAGCCCGAGGTCCGCGTCGGTGTCGTAGAAGACGGTGGCCATGGATGGAGCGTCCTTTCGTTGGTTCAGTCAGAGCCGGTCAGGCCCGTGATGGTCGGTCAGACGGCCTCGGCGGCCGGGTCGGGCGCTACGGTGAGGCCGCGGTCGGTGATGGTACGGCTGCCGCGCGACATCGCGATCCGGCCGGTGCGCACCAGCTCGCAGGTCCCGTAGCGCTCCAGGTTGGCCAGCAGCGAGTCGAGCTTGCCCGGGCTGCTGGTGGCCTCGAGGATGATCGTCGCCGGGCTCATGTCCACGACCTTGGCGTGGAACACGCCGGCCACCTCGAGCAGCTCGCCGCGCAGCGCCGGGTCGATGCGGACCTTGATCAGCACGAGCTCGCGCTCGACCGCGGCCCCGTCGTGCAGCTCGACCACCTTGAGCACGCGGACCAGCTTGTCCAGCTGGCTGATCACCTGCTCGATCGGCGTCTCGGCCCCGTCGACCACGATCGTCATCCGGCTGACCCGCTCGTCCTCGGTCGTGCCCACGGCCAGAGAGGAGATGTTGAACGCCCGCCGCGAGAACATGCCGGCGACATGGGCCAGCACCCCGGGCTTGTTCTCCACCAGGACCGACAGGGTGTGGGTACTCATCGGGCCAGCACCTCTCTGCTCTTGCTCGGCCGGACCTCGGAGCGCAGCTCGCGCCGCGTGGCCTCGCGCTGCTCCTCGGCGCTGAACTCGGGGCCGAGCGTGATCTCGTCGTTGGGCCGGCCGGCGGGCACCATCGGGAACACGCCCTCGCGGTCGTGCACCCGGAAGTCCACCACGGTCGGCACGTCCGACGTGGCCAGGGCCTTGTCGAGGACCGCGTCGACGTCATCGGCCCGCTCGCAGCGCAGGCCCAGGCAGCCGTAGGCCTCGGCCAGCTTCACGTAGTCGGGGATCGCGGTGCCCAGCTCGACCTCGGAGTAGCGCTCCTCGTAGAACAGCTCCTGCCACTGCCGCACCATGCCGAGGAAGCCGTTGTTGAAGATCAGCACCTTGATCGGCAGGTGCTCGATCGCGCAGGTGGCCAGCTCC
>DATATE010000038.1:0-11674 GCA_036268955.1 Pseudonocardiaceae bacterium | reverse complement strand
TGGTACTGGTACTCGGTTGGGTGATCCGATTGAAGCGCAGGCGTTGTTGGCAACCTATGGCCGTGATCGTGTCGGGGATCGGCCGTTGCTGTTGGGGTCGATCAAGTCGAACATCGGGCATACGCAGGCTGCTGCTGGTGTTGCTGGGATCATCAAGATGGTGTTGGCGATGCGGCACGGACTGATCCCGTCCACCCTGCACGTCGACACTCCATCCACCCAAGTTGACTGGACTGCTGGGGCGGTGCAGCTTGCGACCGAGCCAACTGCTTGGCCTGAGACCGGTCGTGCGCGGCGGGCTGGTGTGTCGTCGTTCGGGATCAGTGGCACCAATGCGCACGTGCTGCTGGAACAGGCGCCACCTGCGGAAATTGGTGACGAGGCGGAAGAGTCAGGTCTCGCCGCTTGGACTGTCTCGGCTCGTTCCCTTGCCGCACTGGCAGATCAGGTCGACCGCCTGCGGTCCTTCGCGGAGACCGCCGAGTGTGCCGCGACGGACGTGGGCTTCTCGCTGGCGACCGGCCGTTCGACGTTCGAGCATCGAGCCGTCCTGCTTGCGGATGGCCGAAACGCCCGCGAAGTTGCGCGTGGTGTGGCTGTTGATCGTGGTGTGGTGTTTGTGTTTTCTGGTCAGGGTTCGCAGCGGGTGGGGATGGGTCGGGAGTTGTATGCCCGGTATCCGGTGTTTGCTGAAGCCTTTGACGAGGTTTGTGTTCATCTGGAGGTGTCTTTGGATGAGGAGTGTGTGGAGAGTACGGGTCGGGCTCAGCCTGCGTTGTTCGCTGTTGAGGTGGCGTTGTTCCGGCTGTTGGCGTCGTGGGGTGTGTGTCCGGATTATCTGATCGGTCATTCGGTTGGTGAGATTACGGCGGCCTATGTCGCTGGTGTGTTGTCTCTTGGGGATGCGTGTCGGTTGGTGGCGGCTCGGGCGCGGCTGATGCAAACCCTGCCCGAGGGTGGGGTCATGGTCGCGGTCCGTGCGACTGAGGCTGAGGTGGCGTCGTTGTTGTCTGCGGAGGTGTCGTTGGCTGCGGTCAACGGGCCTGACTCGGTGGTGTTGTCCGGCCCGGAAGATGCCGTCCGCGCGGCAGCGGTCGTGCTGGAGGCGGAAGGCCGTAAGGTCACTGAACTGCACGTCAGTCATGCGTTCCACTCGACGCTGATGCGGCCCATGTTGGCCCAGTTCCGTGCTGTAGCAGAGACCCTGTCTTTTTCGCCACCGGAGATCCAGATTGTGTCCACGGTGACCGGTACTCCGATCGACGAGGACCGTTGGTGTTCTCCGGAGTACTGGGTCGAGCAGGTCGAGCACACCGTCCGGTTCGCGGACGCCCTGTCCTGGGCCGGCGAACACGGTGTATCTGCCGTGCTGGAGGTCGGACCCGGCGGCGGCCTCGCCGCCGTCGCCCCAGAAATCCTCGGCAACAACACAATATCGACCGCACTCCTACGAGCCGACCGAGACGAACAGACCACCGCACTCACCGCAATAGCACACCTACACGTCCACGGCGTACCGGTCGACTGGACAACTCTCTACCCCGGAGCCCGGAAAGTCGACGTCCCCACCTACCCATTCCAGCACAAGCACTTCTGGCCACGCACCATCGTGGGTGTCCGGCGGCAACAGGACCAGATCGACCAGTGGCGCTACCGCGTCTCATGGACGCCTTTGGCCTCCGCTACCGCGACCTCGTTGCCCGGTACCTGGTTGCTGCTCATCCCGGTCGAACCAAGTGCCTGGACGGATCCGATTGTCGACACCGTGACCGAAGCTGCGGATGACGTCTTGTCCGTGTCGGTCAAGCAGTGGGAGCGGGGCGAGTTGGCGGCTGCGCTGAACGATGTCGGACCGGTGGCGGGTGTGGTCTCCCTCCTCGGATTCGAGGGTTCCGGTGTGCCGCCATCGCCGGGGGTGCCGGCAGGCGTGGTGTCGACGGTGACGCTCGTACAGGCGCTGGGCGATGCGGGTATCGATGCGCCGCTGTGGTGTCTGACCAGTGGCGCGGTCGCCGTCGACGCGGGCGATCCCGCGCCGAATCCGGAGCGGGCCGCGATATGGGGGCTTGGCCGGGTCGCGGCCCTGGAGTATCCGCCCCGTTGGGGTGGGCTCGTCGATCTTCCCGCGACCCCGTGCCCAGACGCCGTCGCCCGACTGGTCGATGTCCTCGTCGGTGACGCGGGCGAGGATCAGGTCGCCCTGCGCGCTACCGGAGCTTGGGGACGTCGCCTCGTCCCCGCTCCGGTCGACACCGCGACGGCCGCACCCGTCGGTCCACAGGGGACGGTTCTGGTCACCGGTGGAACCGGCGCGCTGGGGGCACACGTGGCGCGCTGGCTCGCCCGGCTGGGCACCGAACACCTGTTGCTGGTCAGCCGTCGTGGCCCGGCCGCGTCCGGTGCCGACGACCTGACCGAGGAACTGACCGGCCTTGGTGCGCGGGTCACGGTGGCGGCATGCGACATCGCCGACCGCGCGGCGCTGGACGCCCTGATCGCGGCCATCCCGGCCGAGCACCCGCTCACGGGCGTCGTACACACCGCTGGTGTCCCGGACGACGGGGCGCTGGCCGATCTCGGAGTGGCCGAGTTGGCCCGTGTGATGTCGGCGAAGGTCGCTGGTGCGGTGAACCTCGACGCGGCTCTGGCCGGGCGGCACCTCGACCTGTTCGTCGTCTTCTCCTCCATTGCCGGGGTCTGGGGTAGCGGCGGGCAGGGCGCCTACGGCGCGGCCAATGCGTATCTGGATGCCCTTGTCGAGCAGCGCCGTTCGCGCGGGCTGGCGGCGACCTCGGTGGCCTGGGGAGCCTGGGCCCAGGGCGGGATGACCAGTGCCGAGGGCGCGGTCGATTACCTCCAGCGTCGGGGCGTCGTACTGATCGACCCGGAGCGGGCCATCGCCGCCTTGGAACGGGCCGTGATCCATGCCGACACCGCGGTGACCGTTGCCGATGTGGACTGGCAGCGGTTCGTCCCCGTGTTCACCGCCCACCGCCCCAGTCCGCTGCTGCATGAGCTGCCCCAGTTCGGGGAGACCGTGGAGGAAGCGGCCGGTGACCGGGACGTCGCCTCGCCCCTGAAACTGTGGCTTGCCGAGTTGTCGGCCGCTGAACGCGCCGAGACCCTGTTGGAACTGGTGCGCGACCGGGTCGCCGCCGTGCTGGGCTACCCGGATACGGACGAGATCGGTCCTGATCGGCCGTTCAATGATCTTGGCGTCGACTCGGTCACCGCCGTTGAACTGCGCACCACGCTGGCCGCCGCCACCGGCCTCGGACTGTCCGCGACCCTGGTCTTCGACCACCCCACCCCGTCGGCTCTTGCCACCCATCTCGAGGCGGCACTGTTGCCGTCGCTGGCCGGCACGCCCGAGGTCGACGAAGAAGAGGTCAGGGTGCGTGCGGCGCTCACGTCGATCCCGCTCGGTCAGCTTCGTCAGGCCGGGCTCCTGGATCTGCTGCTGCGCCTCACCGATGCCGACCCGGACGCCGAGTCCTCACCCGCACCATCCGGTGGCGCGGACTCGATCGACGACATGGACGCCGAGGATCTGTTGCGCCTCGCGACCGGAGAACTGACGGACTGATGGCAACTTTCGGGAGAACGCGATGACCGCCCCTGTCGAACGGTACGTCGAAGCGCTGCGGTCGTCCCTCAAAGAGGTCGAGCGGCTTCGCCAACAGAACCAGGAGCTTGTCGCGGCGTCCGGCGAGCCGATCGCGATCGTCGGCATGGCATGTCGCTTTCCCGGCGACGTGGCCACGCCGGAGGATCTGTGGCGACTCGTGGCCGAGGGCCGCGATGCGATCTCGGCGTTCCCGGCCGACCGGGGCTGGCCGGACCGGATACCCGGCGACACCGATGCCGATGTCACCCGCGAAGGTGGGTTCGTCCGCGACATCGTCGAGTTCGACGCGGACTTCTTCGGGATCTCGCCGCGTGAGGCACTGGCGATGGACCCACAGCAGCGGGTGCTGTTGGAGACTGCCTGGGAGGCGCTCGAACGTACCGGCCTCGACGCGTCGGCCCTGCGGGGCAGCAGGACCGGGGTCTTCGTCGGCGCGTCGGGCAGCGGCTACACCCCGCCGACGGAGCTGCGCGGGCATCTGTTGACCGGTCAGGTCATCAGCATGATCTCCGGCCGACTCGCCTACACGCTCGGTCTGCAAGGCCCCGCTGTCACCGTCGACACGGCCTGTTCGTCGTCACTGGTGGCGCTGCATCTGGCCGGGCAGGCGCTGCGATCGGACGAGTGCTCGCTGGCACTGGCCGCGGGCGTCACCGTGATGGCCACCCCGGCCGCCTTCGCCGAGTTCGGTGTGCAGGGCGGGGTGGCGCCGGACGGCCGCTGCAAGCCCTTCTCGGATTCCGCGGACGGCACCGGCTGGGCCGAGGGCTGCGGTGTGCTGGTGCTGGAACGGCTTTCCGACGCGCGCCGCAACGGGCACCGGATACTCGCGCTGGTGCGGGGCAGCGCGGTGAACTCCGACGGCGCTTCCAACGGGCTGACCGCGCCGAGCGGCCCCGCGCAGCGCCGCGTCATCCGCCAAGCCCTCCTCAGCGCGCGTCTGGAGGCCGGCGATGTCGATGTCGTCGAGGCACACGGCACCGGCACCACCCTTGGCGACCCGATCGAGGCGCAGGCCCTGCTGGCCACCTACGGTCAGGACCGGGACCGCCCGCTGCTGCTGGGATCCATCAAGTCCAACATCGGCCACACCCAAGCCGCTTCGGGTGTCGCCGGCGTGATCAAGATGGTGCTGGCGATCCGCAACGGCTCGGTGCCGAGGACCTTGCACGTCACCGAACCTTCCTCGCACGTCGACTGGTCGGCGGGTGCGGTGCGGCTGGCGACCGAGCCGGTGCCGTGGCCTGCGGTGGACCGGCCCCGTCGGGCGGCGATCTCGTCGTTCGGGATGAGTGGCACCAACGCGCACGTGATCCTGGAACAGACGCCTCCGGCCGAACCCACTGCCGAGCGAGTTCGACCGGAGAGCACCGACCCGATGCCGTGGTCGTTGTCCGCCAGGACGGAAGCGGCGCTTCGGGACCAGGCTGCCCGCCTCCTGTCCTACCTGGACCGCGAAGCAGACCAGCGCCCGGTCGATATCGGGCATACCCTCGCGACCGGACGTTCGCTGTTCGAGTATCGGGCCGTGATGGTGGGCAAGGACGACGCCGAGTTGCGTGACGGCCTGCGCGCGCTGGCTGCCGACCAACCCGCTCCCTTGCTCGTCACCGGCAGCGCCGCCAACCCCCGCAAAGTCGTGTTCGTCTTCCCCGGCCAAGGATCCCAGTGGGTCGGGATGGCGGCCGAACTCAAGGCCTCCTCACCGGTATTCGCGGAGCGGCTGGCCGAGTGCGCCGCTGCACTGTCCGAGTACGTCGACTGGGACCTTGACGAGGTCCTTGGCGACGAGGAAGCACTACGCAGGGTGGACGTCGTCCAGCCCGCCTCCTGGGCGGTGATGGTCGCACTGGCGGGACTCTGGCGTTGCCACGGTGTCGAACCCGCCGCCGTTGTCGGGCACTCGCAGGGTGAGATCGCCGCAGCGTGCGTCGCCGGCGCCCTGTCTCTTTCCGAAGCGGCCCTGGTGGTTTCCTTGCGCAGCAAGGCGATCGCGGAGTCGCTGGCCGGACACGGCGGCATGGTCTCGGTCGCGCTGCCTGTCGCAACGGTGCAACGACGGTTGGCGGAACTGCCCGAGGTGTCGATCGCCGCAGTCAACGGACCTGCCTCCGTCGTGGTTTCCGGTCCCGGTGCGACGATGGACGCCCTCGTCGAGGCATGGGCCGGCGAGGGCGTTCGGGCCCGCCGGGTCGAGGTCGACTACGCGTCGCACTCGGCTCAGGTCGAGGTGCTGCGGCCCCGCCTGATGGATCTGCTCGCACCGATCCGCCCGGCCACGGCCACGATTCCGTTCCACTCCACGGTGACCGCGACGCCGCTGGACACCAAGGAACTGACAGCCGACTACTGGTACCGCAACCTGCGCCAGACAGTCCAGTTCGGACAGACCGTGAGTTCGCTCGTCGAGTCAGGATGCGGACTGTTCATCGAGATCAGCCCGCACCCGGTTCTCCTGCAAGGCATCAGTCAGGTCATCGAGCAGTCGAACTCGGGTGCGGCGGCCATCGGCACGCTGCGCCGCGACGACGGTGGTCTGCGCCGCTTCCTGCTCTCGGCAGCCGAGGCGCACGTCAACGGCGGCACCGTCGACTGGACGCCCGCGCTGCGTGGCGGCCGACTGGCGGACTTGCCGACCGCACCGTTCCAGCGCACCCGGTTCTGGCCGGAAAGCCCCGAGGGAGTCACCACACCGGACCTGCGTTACCGCGTCACCTGGAAAGGGCTCACCGTCGCCGGAAACTCCGCGCTGGATGGCCCCTGGCTGGTCGCGGTCCCGCCGGGACCGGTCGAGGACGAATGGATATGTGCCGCGATCGCCGAACTGGGCGAGACGGTTCGCGTCGAGGTGGGCGGCACCGACCGCGCGCAGCTCGCGGACAGCCTGCGTGTGCTGGCCGTCGACCGGACCCCGTTCGCCGGCGTGCTGTCGTTCCTCGCCATACAAGAGGAACCGGCAAGTTCCGTCCCCGAGAGTGTCACCTCGACCATGTTGTTGGCCCAGGCCCTCGGCGACGCAGACATCGACGCGCCGCTGTGGTGTGCGACCAGAGGCGCTGTCGCCATCGACGACACCGAGCGGGTGACCGATCCCGCTCAGGTCGCCGTATGGGGGCTGGGCCGGGTCGCCGCCATGGAATACCCCTGGCGCTGGGGTGGTCTCGTCGACCTACCGCCAACGCTCGACGCATCGACAGCCGCCCGGCTCGCGGACGCGCTCGGGGGCACCGAGGACCAGATCGCCCTGCGCCCTGGCGGTGTGTTCGGTCGGCGCGTCAGCCGCGCAGGGTCAGCAGGGACTCGATTCAGTCCGCGCGGCACCGTGCTGATCACCGGTGGGACCGGCGCACTCGGCGGCCACACGGCCCGCTGGTTGGCTCGCAACGGAGCCGAACGCCTCCTGTTGGTCAGCCGCCGAGGCCCCGCAGCCCCCGGTGCGGACCGGCTGGCAGCGGAACTGGCCGCGCTCGGTGCTCAGATCGACGTCATCGCCTGCGACGTCGCCGACCGCCAGGCCCTCACCGCGTTGCTGGAACACCATCGGCTGACCGGTGTCGTGCACGCGGCCGGCGTGCTCGACGACGGCGTGCTCGACGGCCTCACGCCCGAGCGGTTCGAATCGGTCTTCCGCGCGAAGGTGACACCGGCCCTGCTGCTCGACGAGCTGACCCGAGACCACGACCTGTCGATGTTCCTGCTGTTCTCCTCGATGGCCGGTCTCGTCGGCGCTCCCGGCCAGGCGAGCTATGCCGCCGCCAACGCCCACCTGGACGGACTCGCCGAGCAGCGCCGCGGCCAGGGCCTGCCGGCCACCGCCATCGCCTGGGGCGCCTGGGCCGGCGCAGGACTGGCCGCGCAAACCCGACGCGCGGACCTGGCCCGCCACGGCCTGGCCCTGATGGATCCGGCGGCAGCGATCGCCACCCTGCCCGACGTGGTCGACGGTCCCGACGCGGTTGCCTTGATCACCGACGTCGACTGGGATCGCTACGCGCCGGCACTCGCCGTTGACCGCCCGCACCCGCTGTTGTCCGACCTGCCGCGCGTCCTCGAACGAGCCACCACCCGCCCCTCCGGTTCGCAGTGGCGACGGAGCCTGTCGGACCTGCCCGCGACCAGTCGCAGGGCCATGGTGCTCGACACCGTGCGCGCCCAGGCCGCAGCGGTGCTCGGCCACACCGATCTCGCGGCCATCGGCCCCGACCGCGCGTTCCGCGACCTCGGATTCGACTCGCTGACCGCCGTCGAGCTGCGCAATCGGCTCACCGCCACCACCGGCCTGTCTCTGCCCTCCTCGCTGGTCTTCGACCACCCCAGCCCAGCCGTACTGGTCGACTTCCTGCTCGCCGAACTCGCTGAACTCACTGGCGAGCAGACTGGAACCGCCAACCCCGCGCCGATCGCCACCGTCAACACCGACGACCCGATCGTCATCGTGGGCATGGCCTGCCGTTACCCGGCCGGCATCGCCTCACCGCAGGACCTGTGGCAGTTGGTGGCCGCCGGCACCGACGCCATCTCGGGCTTCCCGACCGACCGTGGTTGGCCGACCGACTCGCTTGACGGCACCACCGTTCGCGAAGGCGGGTTCCTGTTGGACGCAGCCGAGTTCGACGCGGACTTCTTCGGCATCTCCCCGCGCGAGGCCCTGGCGATGGACCCACAACAGCGGCTGCTGCTGGAGACCTCCTGGGAGGCACTGGAACAAGCGGGAATCGCTCCGACCGGTCTCAAGGGCAGCCGGGGCGGGGTATTCATCGGCGCAGGCCAGGTCGGTTACGGCGCCCTGCTGGAGCACTCCGTGGAGGACCTGCGCGGCCACCTGCTCACCGGCTCCAGTTCCAGCGCGATGTCCGGCCGGATCTCCTACACCCTCGGTCTGGAGGGTCCGGCAGTCACCGTCGACACGGCATGTTCGTCGTCGTTGGTGGCGCTGCATCTGGCCGCGCAGGCCTTGCGGTCGGGGGAATGCGACCTTGCTTTGGCAGGCGGGGTGACCGTGATCCCGACACCCAACGTCTTCGAGGAGTTCAGTCGTCAGGGTGGGTTGGCGGTGGATGGCCGGTGCAAGTCGTTCAGTGATGCGGCTGATGGGACGGGTTGGTCGGAGGGTGTTGGGGTTGTGGTGGTGGAGCGGTTGTCGGATGCCTGCCGCAACGGCCATCAGGTATTGGCGGTGGTGCGGGGGAGTGCGGTTAACCAAGATGGTGCGTCGAATGGTTTGACGGCACCGAATGGTCCCTCGCAGCAGCGGGTGATTCGCCAAGCCTTGGCGCAGGCTGGTTTGTCGACTGGTGATGTTGATGTGGTGGAGGCGCATGGTACTGGTACCCGCTTGGGTGATCCGATCGAGGCGCAGGCGCTTCTCGCGACCTATGGTCGCGATCGTGCCGAGGATCGGCCGTTGTTGCTCGGGTCGATCAAGTCGAATATTGGGCATACGCAGGCTGCTGCTGGTGTCGCCGGGATCATCAAGATGGTGTTGGCGATGCGGAACGGAGTGATTCCCGCAACGTTGCATGTGGACAGTCCGTCGAGTCAGGTCGACTGGACGGCCGGGGCGGTCCAACTCGCCACGGAGGCGGTGGACTGGCCCGAGACCGGTCGTGCGCGGCGGGCGGGGGTGTCCTCGTTCGGGATCAGCGGTACCAACGCACACATCATCCTGGAGCAGGCGCCGGCAACGGAAGCAGCGGACAATGCTCAGCTCGACGGCGTGGTCCCTTGGGTCGTCTCGGCCAGGACGGCCGAAGCTCTTGACAGTCAACTGGATCAGCTGAGGTCGTTCACCGAAGCCGCGCCCGATCTGTCGTCGAGGGATGTCGGCTTCTCACTGGCAACCGGCCGTTCGGTGTTCGAGCATCGCGCGGTGCTGCTGGCCGACGCGAACGGTGCAAGGGAGATCGCACGGGGCACTGCGGCGACGCAGGGTGTGGTGTTCGTGTTTTCTGGTCAGGGTTCGCAGTGGGTGGGGATGGGTCGGGAGTTGTATGCCCGGTGTCCGGTCTTCGCTGAAGCCTTTGACGAGGTCTGTGTTCATCTGGAGGTGTTTTTGGATGAGGAGGGTGTGGAGAGTACGGGTCGGGCTCAGCCCGCTCTGTTCGCCATTGAGGTGGCCCTGTTTCGGTTGTTGTTGTCCTGGGGTGTGCGTCCGGATTATCTGATTGGTCATTCGGTTGGTGAGATCGCGGCGGCGCATGTCGCTGGGGTGTTCTCCCTTGTGGACGCCTGCCGGTTGGTGTCGGCTCGGGCGGATCTGATGCAGGCGTTGCCCGAAGGCGGGGTCATGGTCGCGGCCCGCGCCACAGAGGCCGAGGTTCGCCCGCTGCTGAGCGGAAATGTCTGTCTTGCCGCCGTCAACGGCCCGCATGCCTTGGTGCTGTCGGGACCCGAGGACGAGGTCCACGCGGTCACCGCGACCCTCGACGAACAAGGCCACAAGGTGACTCCGCTCCGAGTCAGCCACGCCTTTCACTCGACCTTGATGCGCCCCATGCTTGCCGAATTCCAGGCAGTGGCCGAAACCCTGTCCTTTGCGCCACCCAGCCTGTCGCTGGTCTCGACGGTCACCGGCACTCCGATCGACGACAGCCGCTGGTGCTCGCCGCAGTACTGGGTCGACCAGGTCGAGCACACCGTCCGCTTCGCCGACGCTTTGCGATGGGTGGGGACCCAGGGACCGCATGCCGTGATCGAGATCGGTCCCGGTGGCGGGCTGGCCGCCGCTGCCGCACAGACCCTCGGCGACGAGGTTGTCGCGGTGCCGTCCCTGCGCCCTCAACATGATGAGCAGACCGCCGTGATCACCGCAGTGGCTCGGCTGCATGCTCATGGCGTCTTCGTCGACTGGCCTGCCCTGTTCACCGAGGCGCGGCCGGTCACGTTGCCCACCTATGCCTTCCAGCGCAGGCGGTACTGGCCCCGTCTCGGCGCGCGTCCCGGAGATCCGGGCGGACTCGGGCTGCTGGCGCTCAGGCACCCTCTCCTCGGTGCCGGAGTTGAATTGCCCGGCTCTGGTGGGTTCCTCTGCACAGGACGGCTTTCGCTGGCCGCGTGCCCGTGGCTGGCCGATCATCGGGTCATGGGGTCCGTCGTGTTCCCCGGTGCCGGGTTCCTGGAGTTGGTCGTGCACGTGGCCGACCAGGTCGCTTGTAACCAGATCAGCGAACTCACCCTGCATACCCCGCTCGTACTACTCGAAGAGGCAGGCGCGGATATCCAGGTCGTGGTCGACGGCCCTAATGACGCAGGCGAGCGCGACGTACGCGTATTCGCCCGCGTGCAACCGTCCGACCCCTGGGTCTGCCATGCCAGCGGCGTCGTCTCGCCGGCGCCTGCCGAACTGCCCGAGGTCGACACACCCCTCGGCGCGAATACGGCTGCCGTTGACATCACCGATTTCTATGCCCACACCGAGGCCGCCGGATTTGGCTACGGGCCGATGTTCCAGGGCCTGAAGTCTGTCCGGCGAACCGACGACGAGGTGGTTGCCGAGGTTGCGCTCCCGGCGGGCGACCATACCGGGTTCGCGCTGCACCCGGCCCTGCTTGACGCCGCACTGCACACGGTGTGGTTCGCCGGACTGGATCAAGCCGATCGTGGCCGCCTCCCGTTCAGTTGGCGGGGTGTGCGGGTGTATGCGTCGGGTGCGACGTCGGCACGGGTTCGGTTGCGTCGTACTGGCGTGGATAGTGTTTCGCTGGTTTTGGTTGACGTGTGTGGTGAGTTGGTGGCGTCGGTCGACTCTCTGGTTTTGCGTGAGGTTCCTGCCGGTTCGCTTGTTGGTGGTGTGCCGGCCGTTCCGGTTGATTCGTTGTTTGAGTTGCGGTGGGTTCCGTTGCCTGCGGTTCCGGTGGGTGAGTCGGTTGATGCGGCGATGCTCGTTGTTCGAGGCGACGGTGTTGGTGGTGGTGTGCCTGGTGTGGTGCGTCGGGTTGTGGGTGAGGTGTTGGGGCGGGTGCGGGAGCAGTTGTCTCGGGATGTGCCGTTGGTGGTGGTGACGTGTGGTGCGGTGGGGTTGGGGTCTGGTGTTGTGGATGTGGTGGG
>DATATE010000037.1:0-3233 GCA_036268955.1 Pseudonocardiaceae bacterium | reverse complement strand
ACCGCACCGCCCCGGTCAAGACCGTCCGCCCCAGCCTGCGCTACACCACCCGCAGCAGCACCGACCCCGGAACCCGCCTGATCACCCGAACCATCGAACTCCACCTACTACACACCCACACGGCTTAACTCATGGCCATTGGGTCGTGGGCCGTGTCGCGCGTGTTCCCAAGCAAAAGGGGGTGGAGACCCTTGTAGCAAGTCTCGATCTGGTGATTGTCCGACCAACGCTCGGGGTGCCACCGGAATTCCTTTATGGCGTCCTCTTGGACGAGGAGTTTCGTCAACACTGTCGTAGCCGCACCAATGGGACAACGGTTCTCCACCTGTCGTCAGATGCGCTCCCCACATATCGTGCTCCGAAAGTTCCGGTCAGAGATCGGCAGAAGTACGCAGACGAGATTCGGCCGTTGTTGCAACGTCGTGACCAGCTTGGTTCAGAGAACGAGCGACTCGTGGCACTCCGTGATGCGTTGCTGCCTGAACTGTTGTCCGGTCGTCTTCGCGTGCCGGAGGCGCGTGTGGTGGTGGAGGATGCCAAGTGAGAGATGGCGGGATTACTGAGGGCGTGGTCGAAGAGGCGGCGTTGGAGTACTTCCGGGTGTTGGGTTATCACACGCTGTCTGGCCCGGCTATCGCATCAGACGGGGGCGCTGCTGAGCGCGCCTCGTATGACCAGGTGGTGTTGACCGGGCGTCTGCAAGATGCTGCTGCCCGCATCAATCCGGATGCCGGTGCCGGCGTCATCGAAGATGCCGTCAAACGACTGCTGCGCGCGGAGTCACAGAACCCGCTGGCGGAGAACTACCGCGTCCATCGGTTACTGACTGACGGAGTCGAGGTCGAGCACCGAGCAGCCGACGGCTCCGTGCGTACGTCGCTGGTGTGGCTCATCGACTGGAACCACTTGGCAAACAACGACTGGCTGGTGGTTAACCAGTTCACGGTGGTGGAGAACAATCGCAACCGGCGCCCGGACATGCTGGTGTTTGTCAACGGGCTGCCGCTGGGGCTGGTGGAGTTGAAGAATCCTGGCGACGAGAACGCCACCCTGAAGGGCGCGTGGAACCAGGTCCAGACCTACCGGCATGATATCCCGGCTGTGTTCACCCCAAACGCCGTGACCCTGATCTCGGATGGCACCTCGGCGTCGATGAGTTCGTTCACGGCGGGCTGGGAGCACTTCGCGCCGTGGAAGACCATCGACGGCCGCGAGGTGGTCACCAACCGGCCAGCACTGGAAGTGCTCATCAAGGGCGTATTCGAGCCAGCGCGGTTCCTGGATTTAGTACGCAACTTCGTCGTGTTCTCCGACGAGCCTGCCGGGTTGGTGAAGCGGGTGGCCAAGTACCACCAGTTCTGGGCCGTCAACGCAGCCGTGGAGTCAACGATCGAGGCGGCTGGCCCGGACGGCGACCGTCGGGGTGGGGTGGTGTGGCATACCCAGGGTTCGGGCAAATCGATCGAGATGGTGCTCTACGCAGCCAAGATGATGCGTACGGTAGCGATGGGCAACCCAACCCTGGTATTCATCACCGACCGCAACGACCTGGACGACCAACTTTTCGGCGAAGTCTTCGCGCCGGCCCGCATCCTGCCGGAGACGCCGAAGCGAGCGGACAACCGCACCGAGATGCGGCAGATGCTGAACCGCACCTCCGGCGGCATCATCTTCACCACCATTCAGAAGTTCACCCCGGAAACGAAGGGTGACACACACCCGATACTGACCGACCGGCGCAACGTCATTGTGGTTGCCGATGAGGCACACCGTTCCCAGTACGGCTTCCGCGAGGGCTACGCCAAGCACCTCCGCCAGGCACTGCCCAACGCCACCTACCTCGGCTTCACTGGCACGCCAATCGAGTCCGGAGACAAGTCCACCCGCAGCGTCTTCGGTGACTACATCGACGTCTACGACCTGACCCGGGCGGTGGAAGACGGTGCCACGGTGCGGATCTACTACGAGTCGCGGCTGGCCAAGGTGTCTCTGCCCGCGGATGCCCACGAGGCGCTCGACGACCTGGCCGAGGAGATCACCGAAGGTGCCGAGGAAGCGGAGGCGACCAAGGCCAAGTCGAAGTGGGCGCGCTTGGAAGCGATCGTCGGGGCATCCGACCGGCTGGACATGGTGGCCGTCGACATCGTGGAGCACTGGGAGAAGCGCCGAACCGAACTGTTCGGCAAGGCCATGATCGTCACTATGAGTCGCCGGATCGCCGTCGAACTCTACGACCGGATTATCAAACTTCGCCCGGACTGGCACGACGACGACCCCGAGCGTGGCCGGATCAAGGTCGTGATGACCGGCTCAGCGGCCGACCCGAAGCGATACCAGCCGCACCTGCACTCCAAGGAAGTGCGCAGCAAGCTCAAAGCCCGAGCCAAGGACCCCGACGACCCGCTGGAGATGGTGATCGTGCGGGACATGTGGCTCACAGGCTTCGACGCACCCGCCTTGCACACCATGTACGTGGACAAACCCATGCAGGGCGCCGGGCTGATGCAGGCCATCGCGCGGGTCAACCGCACCTTCCGGGACAAGCCTGGCGGTCTGATCGTCGACTACATCGGCATCGCCACCAACCTGCGTCAAGCCTTGGCTGAGTACTCGCCATCCGACCGGGAGCAGGCCGGCGTGCCGATCGAGCAGATGGTCGCGGCCATGCTGGAAAAGCACGACATCGTGCGCGGACTGCTGCACGGATGCGCGTTCGACTCTTCACCTGATCTCTCGCCAGGCGACCGGCTGGCCCAGCACGCGGCTGTGCTCGACTTCGTGATGGCCGACCTCGACCGCAAAACACGTTTCCTCGACCAGGTACTGGCACTTACCAAGGTGTTCGCTCTGTGCGGCTCCCGTGACGAGGCCGCAGCGATCCGCAACGACGTACGTATGTTCGCCGACGTCCGTGCGGCGATCATCAAGATCGAGCGGCCCGAATCTGGTCGGGCCGGCGCCACGGACGGCGTCGCACTCGAAACCGCCATCGGGCAGCTCGTTAACGAAGCGGTGGCGGCTGACGAGGTTGTCGATGTGTACAAACTGGCCGGCGTCGACACACCCGAACTATCGATCCTGTCCGACGAGTTCCTAGGGCGTGTCTCCAAAATTTTGGCCTGTCGTGAGCGATGATCAGCGAATGTTTCGGACAGGTCTGATCTCGGATGAGTTGTGGGAACTGGTAGCTCCGCTGATGCCTTCCCGTGAGGGCTTGCGTGGCAGGCCGCTGG
>DATATE010000036.1:0-29275 GCA_036268955.1 Pseudonocardiaceae bacterium | reverse complement strand
CCTCGCCGACCGGGACGAGGACACCCAGAGTTGACCATTTCCACCGGCTGGACCACCATCAACACACGGCCCGCGACCGCCGGCCCGAGCTGGTCCCTAGCTCATGGCAAACGGTGGTCCCTTCGCCGTGGCAGGCGACAGTTGTGATCGTCTCCGCCCAGCCAGTCCAGGTCACCTCCGAGATGATCGTCTCTCCCTCCACATGAGACTTCACCGTGCTACCCGGTCGGAAGTCGACCGCATAGGCGTTCTCCTCACCGGGGAGCCGGTAGCCGGGCACGGTCACCACCCTCGCTTGATGCGCCGCTTGCGTGCGAGGTGCGCAGATACGGGAAACACCACGAACAACAGCACGAGCAGCGTTCCGAACGCGATCAGCGCCGGCCACATTCCGAACATGCGCCACCTCCCAAGTCGGGGGTGACGGTCCGGGAAGAAGGCGTCCCGGCCCGGACCGTCACCTTGGGCACGGCTGGTCTACGGGGCGTATCCACCCCGTAACGCTGACGTCGGCCGTGCGCAAGATCAGCATCGGCCAGGAAGGCTGAGAACCCCATCCCGCCAGGGATATCTCACCGTGGGATATACACTCGATTGGTGGCAGATCAAGGACCGATCGACGTGCCCTTGCGGGACTGGCGGCGCGAAGACGTACGTCAGGCCCTCCGTGACCGCGACATGTCCGCGCTGCTCAGAACGGTCCAGCGGTATACCGGGGTGAGCCAGACCAGGTTGGCCTCGGCTACCGGGTTGGTGCAAGGCCGAGTTTCCGAGATCTTGCGCGGGCAGCGCACCGTCACTTCGCTGGATGTGTTCGAGCGGCTGGCCGATGGCCTCGGCATGCCCGACGAGGCCAGGGTGATACTTGGGTTGGCGCCGGTCCATCCCGCAGGCCTGGACCACCTCGGCCCGTCCGGTCGCGCCGAGATCATCAGCATCTATCCGAGCCAATCCACGGCCGTACCGGACATCAACGCTGCCGCCCGTGATGCCCACCGAATCGATGTTCTGGCCGTGCGGGGTCTTGGTATCGTCGGCCTCAACGACTCGCTACTCCGCTCGACGGTCATCGACCGACAGCCCCACCTGAGGGTGTTGCTGCTCGACCCGGACAGTGAGGCCGCCCACCGCCGAGCGCGCGAGATCAGGGAGTCTCGCGAGACGTTCGCCAGCGGTATCCAGTTGGCCATCGCTCGCCTGCGAGAGCTGGCCGAGCACGGTGCCGAGGTCGAGCTTGCGCTGTACGACCAGTTGCCCACCTGGCGGCTTCTCGGTCTCGACAGCACCCTTTTCGTCAGCGCGTTCGGCAGCTCCCACGAAGGGCATATCAGCCCCATGTACCGGATCACCCGGACCGCGTCTGGCGCGTTGCACCGGGGATTCGTACGGTTCCGGGACGAGCTGTGGCGCAACGCGCGGCAGGTGATCTAGAGAGGTCGACGGATGGCTGTCGAGGCCGAACTCAAGGCGCTGGTACGCGAACCCGACGCAGTGGCCGAGAAACTACGCGACTTGGCCGACGAGCAGCCCGAGACCTATCGGGACGTGTATTTCGACCGCGCGGGCGGCGGTCTCACCGAAGCCGATCAGGAACTGCGCGTGCGCGAGATCGAGTCCAAGTCCGGCACCCGGTCGCTGCTGACGTTCAAGGACGCGGCGGTCGACAAGGCCAGCGACTCCAAGCCCGAGTACGAGACGGCGGTGGAGAACGCGGCCACCATGCGCGAGATCTTCGGCTACCTCGGCTATGAGGTGCTCGTCAGGTTGACGAAGAGCTGCCGCAACTACCGGTTCGAGGCGCACGGCCGGCCGATGCTGGCCACGCTGGTGACCGTGCCCGAGGTCGACGACACGTTCATAGAACTGGAAACCCAGGCTGAGTACGACGACGTGGGGTCGGCTCTGGATGACGTGCGCGCGGTGCTGACCGACCTTGGCATCGACGAGGCCGACCTCACCACCGAGAAGTACACCGCAACCGTGCGCCGTGTGCGGGGGGAGCGGGAAGGTTGATCGCACGACAACGCCCCGGTGCCGAAGCAACCGGGGCGGTCGGGCCGAACTTCCAGTGCCGGGCTTGGGCCCGCTCTCACAGATGTGGCAGCGGGTCGGGCGGCAGGCAGTTCTCCTGGCTGAGTTCGGCATCGGCGGCCCGGATGACCGGTACGTACTCTTCGTCGGTTTCCATCACGAGGCCGCCGATGGCGAAGGTCGGCGAGACCGAGGTGTCCACCGGACCGAGCTGGATGCTGCGCGGGTACTGGGCGAGTACCGAGGTGGGCTTGCGGCTGAACCAGCCGCAACCGAGCACCGTGACCTGGGTGTCGGTGACCGCGACGACGAACGGTGCTGTCCCGAAGGCGCCACGACCGCCGGCAGCGGACATCGCCGGGAACAGGTAGTGGATCTCCGTACCAGGTGGCAGGAACGCCCGAGCGCGCTTCCGGACGGCCGAAGACAACGGCATGCGGCGCCTACCTAGGTGAAGTTCGACGGAACAGCGGGGCGTTGCTCGGGGTCGGTCGATGGCTCTCGCCGGGTCGCCGGAATCCGATCCACCTCAGCATATTCCGCAGTGTGTCCGCTGCGGGTGCGGTTGACAAGGTTCTTGGCGTGTCGCTGATTGTGACTCGATCCGAACCCGTCACTTCGGCGATCGTGGGTAGCGGAGCGGGTGCCCGCGGTTACCGTCATCGCAGGCCAGCAGGCCCATTCCATGGGCAACGACCATTTTCTTCCAACCTGGCGGCAACACTTTTACGCCACCGAAAGCTGACAGAAAGAAAGCGTCCGCTGACTATGCGCATTCGCACCGACTTTCGCCCCAACTTCGCGAGGGATCGCGGTGGGCGGATATCGGGCGGCGTTCGAATGTCGCGCGTCCTCCGCCGCCGATCCGCGCCGACCAGGTTCATCCCGGTCGGCGGGCGCGACGAAGCCACGGAGGGTGGTGCACCGCGGGTATGAACGAAACCGCTGACCGTGGCCCGGTGATGGTCGCGTAGCGAAACGCGGTCGGCCGTGCCGGCACGAGAAGTCAGCATGGGCCCGACCGAGGTCGGGCCGCCCCCAAGCGACTGTCGAGCGTTCGTAGCTCTGGTCGAGCTGAGCTGTTTCGACTTCTACCGAAGTACTGCGGGGCGCAGGGTCCCACACGTGGTGTCACCGGACCGCCGACGCGGCCGGTGTCGAGCTGAGGTGGTTCTACAGTTCCAGGGCGATTTCCGCCGCGCAGGCGGCACGGCATGGCCAGTGCTGGCCACAGGAGGTGCACTCGGTGCCTGAGCATTGGTGACTGCCGAGGATCTGTACCGCGGTCTGCCGGTAGTGATCCAGCAGTCCGATCCAGATCTCGGGCGAGGTAACCGTCGGATCTGCGACGGTACTGGCTTCGCCGGGCTGCGACATTGCCCTCACGGCCTTCCAGCTGTTGGCTGGCGCACCGGGCTCGCTGTGGCGAAACCGCCGAAGCGGGTCTGGTGTCCAGTTCTTGCTTCTCGGGGTGTTGTGCTTGTTGTGACGGCGCCCCGCGCGTGGTGTGACGCTGTCACTGTTGTCATCTTCACATGAGACGTGGTTGATACCTGGTCGGTTCACTAAGGTTTGGACCATTTTTTTGACTGCGTTATGCCGCCGGTACCCGTCAACGCCCGGTCAAAGGGTAATCCGTGCCAGATCGGGCATCGCGGCACCCGGCATTCGAGGAGAAAACCTAGTCGGCGTGTCGCCGGAATGGAGACCTGATTGATACGAACTGGCCCGATACGGGCGAGTTTCGTTTACGGTCGGTGAATTACCGGTCTGCGCGCGGTAATCGGTGCCGCGGCCGTGCGGTACCCGGCGCCGACATGGCGCGGTCGCGGTCGCGCGGTCGACGTGTCCGGGGCCGACTCAGCCGGAGTTGACTCAGCTGGGATCGACTCAGCACGGGTTGACGTAACCGGGTCGACGTATCCGGAGCCGGCGTATCCGGGGAGCAGCTCGGCCGAGGTCGGCTCAGCCGCGCGGGGTGACCACGATGCGTGCCCCGCCTGCCGGTATCTGGGTGATGTTGCGGGCCTTGCTGGACTCCTGGCGGGCGTGCACGGGGCGCAGGTCGAACCGGGTCAACACCTCGCGCAGCACCACGGCCGCCTCCATCTGCGCGAACCCGGCGCCAAGGCAGCGCCGCACGCCGCCGCCGAAGGGAATCCAGGTGTTCGCGGCGGGCTGGCCGTCGAGGAACCGCTCCGGCCGGAATTCCCGCGGGTGCAGGTGGTGGCGCTCATCGGCCTGGACGAGGCCGATACCGGGCAGCACGATCGCCCCGGCCGGCAGCCGGTAGCCGGCGATCTCGACCGGCGCCGTCAGCCGGCGGGCCACCTCGTAGATGACCGGATGCAGCCGCAGCGATTCCTTGACCACCGCGGTCAGGTATTCGTCGTTGCCCTCGTCAGCCGCGCGCTGGGCGGCGCGCAGTCGCACCGGATTGCGGGCCAGATCGTGGAAGGCCCAGGCCAGCGTGGTCGCGGTCGTCTCGTGCCCGGCCAGCAGCAGGGTGACCAGCTGGTCGCGCAGCTCGCCATCGGTGAGGCCGTCGGCGTCCGCGCGGTCGCTGTCCTGGCCGTCGCCGTCCGCGCCGGCACCGGTGCGCAGCAGCCGGGACAGCACGTCGTCGCGTTCGGCGAGATCGGTCGCGGTGCGGCGTTGCGCGATCTCCGCGTACAGCAGCCGGTCCAGCTCCTGCTGGATCGCCATGTACCTGCGCCACGGCCCGACCCGTTGCAGGTTCGGATAGAACCAGCCGAGCATGATCAGCGGCCCGATGTCGACCACCCGGCGGACCAGCGGTCGCAGCGCGTCCAGCCGCGCCTCGTCGGTCACGCCGAACACCACCCGCAGGATCACCTCCAGGGTCAGCGCGTGCATCCGGTCGTGGCTGGCGAAGGCCCGTCCGCTCGGCCAGCGGCGCGCCTCTGCCTCGGCGAGTTCGGCCACCACCTGCTGGTAACCGCGCAGCGCGGCGCCGTGGAAGGCGGGCATCAGCAGCCGCCGCACCCGGACATGAGCCGCCTCGTCGACCAGCAGCACCGAGTGCTTGCCCATGATCGGGCCGAGGATGACGTTGCCCTCACCGGCGTGGAACACCGAGGCGGGGCCGGTGAACACCGTCTTGATGTCCTCCGGCCGGGCCAGCACGACCAGCCGCCTGCTCCTTGGCGCCATCCTGATGGTGAAGATGTCGCCGTGCCGGCGTTGCAGCAACGGCAGCAGCCGAGGCCGGTACTGGCCGAACAGGATGGTCTGGATCAGGATCGGCCACCGCGGTCCCGGCGGCAGGGTGGCATCGACCGTCGTGGGCAAGGCTGGTGCGATCGCCATGAGCCGCCTCCGGGACGCTAGCTGTTACCCAGATTCTATACGCTTGTATATATCGGCTGTCCAGCTTCCGGCTACGATTACCCGGTGGGCCATCGGGAACAGCTGCTCGCCGCCGCGCGGCAGCTGCTGCAGGACAGGGGCTATGCCCGGATCACCACCCGCGACCTCGTCGCCGCCTCGGACACCAACCTCGCCTCGATCGGCTACCACTTCGGCTCCAAGGCCGAACTGCTCAACGAGGCCATCGGTCTGGTACTGGCGGAGTGGACCGAGCAACTCGCCGCGATCGCGATGGCCGATCCGAGCGCCTCGCCCATCGAGCGCGGCATCTCGGCCTGGACCGCCATGCTCGAACAGGTCCGCACCCGGCGCACCATGTCGCTGTCGTTCACCGAGGCCCTCGCCCAGGCCGAGCGCAGCCCGCGCCTGCGCGAGCAGTTCGCCGAGCACTACCGGCGGTGCCGGGCCCAGGTCAGCGAACTGGTCGCGGTGTCGCTCGGTGCGGGCATCTCGGCCGCCGATCCGCGCTGCGCCGCCATCGCCAGCTTCGTGATGGCCGCCTGCGACGGGTTCGCCGTGCAGTGCCTGCTCGACCCGGACGACGCCCCCTCTCCCGAGGCGCTCCGCGCCGGTCTGACCACCCTGTTCGCCGCGTCCTTCCCCTCGGTCCCGGCCCCGTCGTCCGTGCCGGCGGCACCGAGCCCGTCCTGAGCCCGGCCTTGGCCGGGTCGGCGGTTGTGGTGGCGGGCGGTCGTGGAATGCTTGCGCACCATGAACAGTAGGCGCGAGAGCCTGCCCTCGCAGGCCGGTGGGTCGTTGGCCGCGGAGTCCATTGTGGTCGATGGGACGCGGATCAACTACTGGCGCGGCACGACCGAGCACGCGGAAACCGTGCTGTTGCTGCACGGCCTCGGCGGTGACCATCGCGGCCTTGTCGAGGTGGCCGCCGGGCTACGCGGCGTGAACGTGCTCATTCCTGACCTACCCGGTTACGGCGACTCCGCGCCGCTCTCGCGGCCGCACGGTCTGGCCAACTACGCGGCCGCCGTGGAAGCCCTGCGGGTCGGCCTCGGTCTCGGCCCGGTGCACCTGCTCGGCCATTCGCTCGGTGCCTCGATCGCCCTGCTGCACGCCAGCACCTTCCCGGCCGCGCTGCGCAGCCTGTGCCTTGTCAACCCGGTGTCCACCGCGAACAACCTGACCGCGAACCTCGGCAAGATCTACTACCGGATCGCCGCGGCGCTGCCCGCGCCGCTGGCCCGGTTCTGGCTGGCCAGCAAGCCGGCCGTATGGATCGCCGATGCGATGATCATCGTCAGCAGGGACAAGCGGGTCCGCAGGCGAATCCTGGTCGAGGACTACGAGAACTACGCGCGGGCCAGCATTCCCGCCATGATCGAGAGCTTCCTGAGCTACTACGACACCCGGTTCGAGGACTGTGCTGCGCGGGTCGCGGTCGACTCGCTGCTGGTCACCGGGGACGCGGACAGCATCGCGCCGCCGAAGTCCGTCACCGCCCTCGGCGCGGCCATGTCCCGCGCACGGGTGCGGGTCCTGCCCGGCGGGGGGCACCTGCTGCCGTTGGAACAGCCCGCCGATGTCGTCGAGGTGGTCAACGAGTTCCTCGCCGACCGCGCCAAGGGCGGCGTCGGCAAGTCGCATGGGTAGGGCATATGGCCGGCCCATCTCGTCAGGCTCTCATCAGGCCCTCGTCAGGTCGACGGAATCGGTTTAGATCAGACCGGGTAGAGTGGGACTCGCTGAAGGGGAGTAGCTCCGCTGCCGGTGGATCGACATACTGGCGTCGCAAGACGCCCGGTTCCCGGAATCCGTGGCTGCTCGGCACTGCCGAGCGGTAACGGGTGAGCGAGACCTTCCGCCAACTGACCATCGTGAGATGGCCGGCGCGGAAGCATCCCCGATGTTCGCCCGCTGGCCGGAAAGCGGAGCAACGTGCATCCGGTACTGCTGGCTACCGTCTTCGGCGTCATCTTCCTCGGCGAACTGCCGGACAAGACCATGTTCGCGTCCCTGGTGCTGGCCTCCCGTGGTCGAGCCGGGCTGGTCTGGCTCGGCGCCGCGGGCGCCTTCCTGCTGCACGTGGTCATCGCGGTCACCGTCGGCAGCGTGCTGTTCACCTTCCTGCCGCACCGGGTCGTCGAGATCGCCGTCGCGGTGATGTTCCTGGTCGGGGCCGTGATGGCGTTCCGGGACACCGGTGAGGACGGCGACGAGGACGGCCAGGACGCGCGGCCGGGTTCGCGGACCGTGCTCACCGCGTTCATCGTCATCTTCATCGCCGAATGGGGCGATCTCACCCAGATCCTCACCGCGAACCTGGCCGCCCGCTACGACGACCCGCTCCAGGTCGGCTTCGCCGCGGTGCTCGCGCTCTGGGCCGTCGCCGGGATCGCCATGGTCGCCGGCAAGCTGCTGCGCAACCTCCCGGTCGTGCTGCTGCGTCGCATCACCGGCATCGTCCTGTTGGTACTCGCCGGACTGGCCGCGTTGGACGCGATCGCCGGGATCAATACGATTTTCTAACGGCTGACCAGCCGTTGTCCGAAAATCGCCGGGCCGGTAACCACTTTTTCGCGTCCTAAACCTGATAACATCATGATAGTTGGAGCGTCTGATCACAGATCTCCACCGGTTCACCAGCTGAAGTCGGTATCTAGCACCGATTTTCTCCGTTGGCAACGCCAATGTTGCGATCGCCACGTGGGTTTTTCTGGACCCCCAGGTAAAACGGGTGGTCGTCGCCTCGCCGGGGTGAGAAGAGGAAACACCTCTGTTACGTTCCATTGGCATGTCCGGAATACACAGCGGTCGGGTCGGCATCGGTGAGATCCTCACCGATCTGGTGATCGAACCGCCGGAAACCACTGATGGCGCGGCACTCTGGCGACTGGCCAAGGACTCCCGCCAACTCGATGTGAACTCCTCCTATGCGTACCTGTTGTGGTGCCGCGACTTCCGCGACACCTCGGTGGTCGCGCGGGTCGGCGGTGAGGTGCATGGCTTCGTCACCGGCTATCTGCGGCCCGACGACCAGCAGACCGTGCTGGTCTGGCAGGTCGCCGTCGACGCGGCGCTGCGCGGCAGAGGGGTGGCCGGAAAACTGTTGGACAGCTTGCTGAATCGGCTCACCGAGCGTGGTGTCCGGTACCTGGAGACCACGGTCACCGCCGACAACGCGCCGTCCAACAAGCTGTTCCGATCCCTGGCCGCCCGTTGGGGCGCGTCCTGTGAACGGTCAGAACTCTTTACCGTCAACGAGTTTCCGGACGGACATGATTCCGAGTTCCTGTACCGGATCGGACCACTCGCGCCGATTCGGCACACCGCGCTGGTCTGAGAGGACACCCACCACGTGAACATCTTCGAGTCAGTCGAGTCCGAGGTACGCAGCTACTGCCGCAACTGGCCGGTCGTGTTCGACCGTGCCACCGCAAGCACGCTGTACGACGAGGCCGGTAACGCCTACCTCGACTTCTTCGCCGGTGCCGGTGCCCTGAACTACGGTCACAACAACCCGATCCTCAAAGAGGCGTTGCTGGACTACCTGCGCCGCGACGGCGTCACGCATGCGCTGGACATGCAGACCGTCGCGAAGCGGGAGTTCCTGGAGACCTTCGACCAACTCGTGCTGAAGCCGCGATCCCTGGACTACAAGGTCATGTTCCCCGGCCCGACCGGCGCGAACGCCGTCGAGGCCGCGTTGAAGCTGGCGCGCAAGGTCACCGGCCGTGAAGCCGTTGTGAACTTCACCAACGCCTTCCACGGTATGACCCTCGGCGCGCTGTCGGTCACCGGCAACTCGATGAAGCGGGGCGGGGCCGGCATTCCGCTCGTGCACGCCACCCCGATGCCCTACGACCACTACCTCGACGACCAGATGCCGGACTTCCTGTGGCTGAACAAGCTGCTCGCCGACTCCGGCAGCGGCCTCAACGAGCCTGCCGCGGTGATCGTGGAAACCGTGCAGGGCGAGGGCGGCATCAACGTGGCGCGCGCGCAGTGGCTGCGCGACCTTGCCGACCTCTGCAAGCGCAACGGCATCCTGCTCATCGTCGACGACGTGCAGATGGGTTGTGGCCGTACCGGACCGTTCTTCAGCTTCGAGGAAGCCGGCATCACCCCGGACATCGTCTGCCTGTCCAAGTCCATCGGCGGGTACGGCACCCCGATGGCGATGACCCTGTTCCGTCCGGAACTGGACATCTGGGAGCCCGGCGAACACAACGGCACCTTCCGTGGCTACAACCCGGCCTTCGTCACCGCCACCACGGCGCTACGTACCTACTGGGCCGACAGCACGCTCGAACGCGGCACCCTGGCCAAGGGGGAGCGGGTCGGCGCCGCGCTCACCGAGATCGCCTTGTCGGTGCCTGCCGAGGGTGTCACCCCGAAGGGCCGAGGCCTGGCCCGAGGGCTCGCCTTCGACAACGGCGAACTGGCCAGGAAGATCTGCACCGCCGCCTTCGAACGCGGCCTGCTGATGGAAACCGCGGGCCCCAACGGCGAAGTGGCCAAGCTGATGCCCGCGCTGACCATTACCGACGACGAACTCGGCGAAGGCCTCGGCCTGCTCCGTGAGGCCGTGTTCGCCATCTGCTGAGGAGATTCCACCCATGATCGTCCGCACGCTGAACGACATCACCGACACCGACCGCGACGTGAAGACGCCGAACTGGCGCAGCAAACGCATTGTGCTCGCCAAGGAGGGCGTCGGCTTCTCGGTCCACGAGACCGTGCTGTATCCCGGTACCGTCAACGACTTCTGGTACGCCAACCACATCGAAGCGGTGTTCATCGTGGAGGGTGAAGGTGAACTGCTCGACAAGGACACCGGCACCACCTACCAACTCGCCC
Organism: Pseudonocardiaceae bacterium; assembly: GCA_036268955.1. GTDB lineage: Bacteria > Actinomycetota > Actinomycetes > Mycobacteriales > Pseudonocardiaceae > CAJCJE01. Next base: position 19,039 of record DATATE010000036.1, on the reverse strand, counting down.
CCGGCAGCCTCTACCTCCTCGACGGCCATGAGCACCACCAGTTGCGCCCCAGGACCGAGATGCGCACCGTCTGCGTGTTCAACCCGCCGGTCACCGGCCGCGAGGTACACGACGAGCACGGCGTCTACCCGCTGATCGTGGAGACGCAGCCGGCCGACGACGCGGCGAAGGCCACCAGCAACGTGGGAGGTAACCACTGATGACCGGTATCCGGACCAGGACCCAGGACGACTATCCCACCAGGACGGCCGAGCCGACCGCGCCGATCGACCGCGTCGACCCGACGGTGTGGTCGAACCAACCCGGCCCCATCGACTCGGCCGAACTCGCCGCGCACGACGCCGACGGCTACTCGATCATCCCCGACCTGCTCAGCCCGGCCGAGGTGCAGGCCCTCTGGCAGGAACTCGGCAGGCTGGCGGGCGATCCTGACCTCAAGGCCGATGAGCGGACCATCGTGGAGAAGGAGTCCAACGAGGTCCGGTCCATCTTCGAGGTGCACCTGATCAGCGATCTGATCGCCGAGCTGATCCGCGACCCGAGGCTGCTCGACCGGGCAGAACAGATCCTCGGTTCCGAGGTGTATGTGCACCAGAGCCGGGTCAACTACATGCCCGGCTTCGCCGGCAAGGGCTTCTACTGGCACTCCGACTTCGAGACCTGGCACGCCGAGGACGGCATGCCACGGCCGCGTGCGGTCAGCATCTCCCTCGCGCTGACCGACAACTACCCGTTCAACGGCGGGCTGATGGTCATGCCGGGTTCGCACCGGACCTTCGTGCCCTGCGTCGGCGAGACCCCGGCCGACCACTACAAGGCATCGCTGAAGGAGCAGGAGATCGGCGTGCCGAGCCAGGACGACCTCACCGCGCTGGCGATGGGCCGAGGCATCAACCAGTTCACCGGCCCGGCCGGTTCGGCGCTGCTGTTCGACTCGAACATCATGCACGGCTCCGGCAACAACATCACGCCGTATCCCCGGTCGAACATCTTCGTGGTGTTCAACAGCGTCGAGAACACCCTCGTCGAGCCCTTCGCCGCACCAAGCCCGCGCCCGAGTTTCATCGCCGCGCGCGAGTTCACCCCGCTGTCCCGATAGGCCCACCGGTCAGGCTCGTCGTTGGTTGATGGCTGTAGGTCCGGGCAACGCCCGGACCTACAGCCATCTCCGATCCATGTCGAATGCCACGGCCGGCCGGCACCTGGAATCCGTTGTGGACGGATGAACCAGGCCACCCTCGACGCTGGTTGTTCGGTAGCGCGCGGCGGACTCGTCGGCCAAACTCCGGTTACCGGTAAAGTGAATTGACCTGCCGCCAAAATCGAAACCGCGCCTATGGTCCTGGGGGTCCCCCCGATTCCAGAATAGTCGTTGGGCGGCTGGGGTTCCAGGGTATCCGCGCAGGTCAGTTGCGTGTCGTCCCTTCACGCAGGTGGCTACCGGCCGTGCGAATTCGGTTTGCCGTGCCTGGGATACTGGGTGGCAATGGCGAAGGAGGATGGCAGGTTGGCTGATCACGAGGTGCGCTCGTTGCATCATCAGGTCGCGGCGGCGGTGTCCGGCGCGATCGACCGAGCGTTGCCCGAACAGGCCGGCGCCGACCCGGTGATCCGTTCATCGGAGCGCGCGGATTTCCAGGCCAACGCGGCACTCGCACTGGCCCGTCAGGCCCACTGCCGGCCGGCCGAACTCGCCGCCACCGTGGTCGATGCGCTGCCCACCGACGATCTCGTCGCCGAGGTGTCTGTCTCCGGGCCGGGCTTCGTCAACCTCGTCCTCGCCGATGGTGCCATCTGGCGGCAGGTCGCCGCGCGGCTGACCGGCCCCCGGCACGGCATCGGCACACCGCAGTCGGGCCTGCGCACGGTCGTCGAGTACTCCGGGGTGAACATCGCCAAGGAAATGCACGTCGGGCACTTGCGCACCACGATCCTCGGCGACTGCCTCGCGCGGGTACTGGACTTCCTCGGCGCCGAGGTCATCCGGCAGAACCATCTCGGTGACTGGGGCACCCAGTTCGGCATGCTGATCCAGTATCTTGACGAGCATCCGGACGTGCCCTGGCGGCGCGACCAACTCGCCGAGGGCGCCTCGGCAGTGTCCGTACTGGACGATCTCTACCGGGCAGCGCGGCGCGAGTTCGACGCCGATCCCGAGTTCGCCGACCGGGCCAGGTCGCGGGTCGTCGTGTTGCAGGCCGGTGACGAGGCAACGCTGGCGCGCTGGCGGGAGATCGTCGCCGAGTCGGAGCTGTCCTTCTCGGACAACTACCAGCGGCTGGGCGTGCTGTTGCGGCCGGAGGACTCGGCGGGGGAGTCCTTCTACAATCCGTGGCTGGCCGAGGTCAACGCCGAACTGGCGGCCGAGGGCATCGCGGTGGACAGTGACGGCGCCCTCGTCGTGCCCTCCACCACCGAAACCGGCCCGGACGGTAAGCCGGTCGTGCTGATGCTGCGCAAGTCCGACGGCGGCTACGGCTACGACACCACCGACCTCGCCGCCATTCGCTACCGGGTCCGCGACCTCAGGGCCAACCGGATCCTCTACGTGGTCGACTCCCGGCAGGCGCTGCATTTCCGGCTGGTCTTCGACACCGCGCGCCGCGCTGGCTGGCTGCCCGATGGCGTCGAGGCCGTGCACGTCGCCTACGGCGCGGTGCTCGGGCCGGACGGCAAGCCGTTCAAGACCCGCGCGGGCGACACCGTCCGGCTGCTCGACCTGTTGGCGACGGCGGTCACCAAGGCCAGGGCCACGGTCACGGAGAAGAGTCCCGACCTGCCCGACGCCGAACTGGACCGGATCGCCGAACAGGCCGGCATCGCCGCGGTGAAGTACGCCGACCTGTCGACCTCCCGGATCAAGGACTACGTGTTCGACGTGGACCGGATGGTCTCCTCCACCGGGAACACCGGCGTGTACCTGCAGTACGCGCACGTCCGGCTGCGGTCCATCCTGCGCAAGGCCGGTGCCTCGGCGGCCAAGATCGACCCGAGCCTGCCGCCGCACCCGGCCGAGCGCGCGCTCGCGCTGGCCCTGGACGCGTTCGGTGACATCCTGGCCGAGGTCGGCGAGGTACTCGAACCGCATCGGCTCTGCGGCTACCTCTATGAACTTGCCAAGACCTTCAACGAGTTCTACCTGGCCTGCCCGGTGCTGTCGGTCGGGCAACCGTTGCGCGCCAACCGGATCGCACTGTGCCAACTGGCCGCCGACACTCTCGGTCGGGGTCTTGACCTGCTCGGGATCGCGGCGCCGGAACGGATGTAGGTACTGGCTTGGTCGGGTGAGGGTCGGCAACTGACCCCTCGCCGGTCACGCCGGGACACGGCCCGAGGTCGAGCGTTTGCGCAGCGAGTCACCGGCCAGCACGACCGCGTAGACGCCGGTCGCGACGGCGAGGATGGCGAAGCTGGGTGGGATGCGTGCGGCCAGCGCGCTCAAGGCGAGACCGGCCCACATCTCGACAACGGCGAGGCCGCCGGCGAGCGCGAGGCCGACGTAGGGCCGGGTGGTCAGCCGGTGCGCTGTCCCGGCGGGCGCGGCGAGCAGACCGAGCAGCAGCAGCGCGCCGACCGCCTGGGTGGCCTCGGCCGCGCAGGCGCCGACCAGTACCAGGAACAGGTAGCCGAGCAGCCGGACGGGCACCCCGCGCGCGGCGGCGACGGCCTCGTCGATGCTGCTGAACAGCAGCGGCCGGGCGATGATCAGCAGGACGAGACAGATGGCCGCGGCGATCCAGGCCGCGGTCACCGCCTGGCTCGCGCTGATGCCGAAGATCGAGCCGAACAGGATGGTGACGCCCGCCGTGCCGTTCGCGGTACTGCGCGAGGTGGTGTACACGGTCAGGAAGAACACGCCGAGACCCAGTACCCAGGCGAAGATGTTGCCGATCACCACGTCGTCCGCGCGGCCCTTGCGGCCCAACGCGCCGAGTAGCAGGGCGATGGCGATCGTCGCGACGAAAAGGCCGATCCGCGCGTCGAGCCCGAAGGCCAATGCGGCGAGCGCACCGGTGAAGGCGACGTGGCTGAGCGCGTCCCCGGTGAACACCTGCGCCCGCAGCACCAGGAAGTAGCCGACAAGTCCGCAGGCCGCCGCGATCGCGGTACCGGCCAGCAGCGCGTGCCGCATGAAATCCGTGTCCAGCAGGCCGATCATGCCGCGCTCCAACTCGTGCGCAGCCTCGGCAGCCCGAACCGAACGGCGTTGGCCAGTACGTACAGCACGAAGGCGAAGGTGGTCACGAAGAAGCCGATCGGGTACGGCGAGTAGAACGCGACACCGAGCCCGAACCAGGTGACCAGCACGCCGATCACGACGGACAGGACGAGACTGGCAGCGGGTCGCGCGGTGATGACCTGCGCGGTCGCGGCCGGCATCACCAGCAGGGCGAACACCAGCAGCGCGCCGGTGAGCTGACTCGCCTCGGCCACCGCGGCGCCGAGCAGGACGAGGAACACCGCGGCCAGCGCCCGAACCGGAACCCCGCGCGCGGCGGCGACATCCGGGTCGATGGAGGCGAACAGCAACGGCCTGCCGATCACCGCGAGGGTGCCGAGAGCGAGCACCGCGACGATCAGCAGGACCTGCACCTGACTGTCGGTCACCCCGAGCAGGCTGCCGAACAGCAGCGCGGTGATTCCGTCGAGGAAACCCTTGTACAGTGCGATGAACAGGAAGCCGCAGGCCAGCGCGAACGCCTGCACGGTGCCGGTCACCGCGGACTCCTCGCTGTGTCCGCCGCTGCCGGTCCTCGGCCTGGCCGCGATCACCAGCGCCGCCGCGATGCAGAAACCGAAGTAGCCGTAGGCGGTGCTCACCCCGATCAGCGTGGCGCCGGCCGCACCGGGGAAGCTGACCATGGCCAGGCTGTGACCGGCGAAGGACTGCTTGCGCAGCACCATGAACCAGCCGATCGCGCCGGCCAGGACCGCCACGATCGTGCCGGCACGAAACGCCGTGACCATGAACGGATACGACCACAGTTCCTGGATGTCGGTGAGCAGGTTCCAGCTCGGGGCCGGACTACCCGGCGGCATTGCCGCCCCCGGCCTCGGCATGCCGGTTCGCGTGCACGGCAGGCGCCTCTGGCGTGCCGACCACGACCAGTCGACCGTCCGAAGTGGTCAGTACCTCGACGGGGGCGCCGTAGAGCCTGCTCAGGGTCTCGCTGGTGATCACCTCGGTCGGCGTACCGCACACCGCGGCGCCATGTGCGAAGTAGACGACCCGGTCCAGGTAGCTGAGGATGGGGTTCACGTCGTGCGCCACCATCAGCACACTGACCCCCTCCTGCCGGCAGATCTGGCTGACCAGCGCCGCGATCCCGCTCTGGTTGGGCAGGTCGAGACTGTCCAGCGGCTCGTCCAGCAGCAGCACCGACGGCCTGCGGACCAGCGCCTGCGCGATCAGCAGGCGCTGCTGTTCACCACCGGAGAGCTGCCCGATCGGCCGGTGCGCGTAGGCACTCGCGCCCACCAGGTCGATCACCTCGGCGACCCTCGCCTGCGCGGCCCTGCGCCTGGCCCGGCCGAAACCGGGCAGCGGCAGGCCCCACCGGTCACCGTCCAGTCCCAGTCGCACCACGTCGACGCCCCGGATCCGCAGCGCCGCGTCGAAGCTGCGCCGTTGCGGCAGGTAGCCGATGTGGTGGCTGGCCTGCCCCGGCTCGCCGTCCAGCACCGAAACGGTGCCGGCGGCGGCCGGGAGCAACCCGAGCACGATCTTGATCAGGGTCGACTTGCCGACCCCGTTGGGGCCGAGGATCGCCACGAACTCACCGGGCGAGATGTCCAGGTCGACCCCGCTCCACAGGGTCCGGCCGCCGACCCGTGCCGCGACGTCGCGCAGCGCGATCACCGGCCGCGACCTGGCCGGCCGCGCGCCTGCCGGGTCCGCCTCGGCGGTCGTGACTGCTGTCTCGGTCATCGGGTGCTCCGTGTGGTGCTCGATCCGGCCCTCGACGTGTTCGACGTAGGGTTCGATCCGGTTGGTGTCCGATCCGGCCATGGGGCCGGTCATGCCTATCCCAGCACGTCCAGGCCTGGTCGATTCACTTGCCTGTCGCCTTGGCCAACGCCTGTTCGATGCCCTGCAATTCCTTCACCTGCCAGGCCTGGAAGGTGACGTTGGCCGGGGCGAGGGTCTCGGTCACCGTGGTCACCGGAATTCCGGCCGCCTTCGCCTCCGCGACCTGCGCCTGCACGTCCGGGGTGGAGTTCTGGCTGTTGTAGACGTAGATCTTGATCTGCTTGTTCCGGATCTGCGCGTCGATGGTCGCCTTGTCCGCCGCGGTCGGGTCGCTGCCCTCGCTGATCGCGTCGAGGAAGGTCTCCGGGGTCAGCATGGTCAGCCCGAGGCCCTCGGCGAGCGGGGAGACGATGGATTCCGACGCGCCGATCGGCGTACCGGCGTACTTCGCCTTGATCTGCGCGATCAGCTGGTTGTACTGGGCGAGCGTGGAGTTCTCGAAGGTTTCCTTGCGCTGCTGGAAATACGCGGCGTCGGCCGGGTCGATCTTCGCGTAGTCCGCGCTGATCTGTTCGATCACCTGGTGCACGTTGGCCGGCGAGTACCAGCGGTGCGGGTTGCCGCCGTCCGGGATACCGACCAGGGTGCCGACGGTCAGCACGGTGCGGTTCGGGTTCGGGTCGGCGGCCAGCAGCTTCGGCGCCCACGGGTCGTAGCCGATGCCGTTGACGATGGCGAACTGGGCCCCGGCCATGGTCCGCCCGTCGGCCGGGGTCGCCTCGTAGGAGTGCGGATCGGTGTCCGGGTTGGTGATGATGCTGGTCACCGAGGCATGCGTGCCGCCGAGCTGGCTGGCGATGCTGCCCCAGAAGTTCTCCGCCGCGACCACGGTGATCTTGTTGCCCCCACCGCCACTGCTGGCGTTGGCCGGTGCGGTGGTGGCGCAGCCGGCCACGGCGACCAGCGCGGCGGCGGCGGCGATGCCGGCCACCGCGGCCGGTCGGGCGGTGTGGAACAGACGAACGATCCTCATCACGCACAGTCTCCTGTTATGGGACGAAAGCCCCAAATGGGGCTGCTCCATCGAGCGTGCCGGTTGCACGGCGTCACCAGGAGGCTAAATGAAACTGATTGTCAGTTCAAGTTGGATCCAGGTTCTTGTTGAAAACTGTTTTCATCTCGTGATGGTGGGGGAGCTGCCCGACACACCCCGATCGTGACCGGAAGAGCAGCCGGGGATTCGTGGTTGTATCGGCTGTGCGGGAAGCGAGCGGTGGATCGGGTGCGCGGGAGATCGGTGCGCGACCGGTGGATGTCGATGTGCTGGTGATCGGCGCAGGCCAGGCCGGCCTGTCCAGTGCGTACTTCCTGCGCCGCGCAGGCTTCCCGCAGGGGACGGGTTACGTCGTGCTCGACAGCGCACCACGGCCGGGTGGGGCCTGGCAGTACCGCTGGCCGACGCTGACCCTCGGCGACGTGCACGGCATCTACCACCTGCCGGGGATGGAACTGGCCGCGAAGGGCATGCACCGCCCGGCCGCCGAGGTGATCCCGGCCTACTTCGCCGACTACGAGGCCGAATTCGAACTCCCGGTTCGTCGACCGGTCCGGGTCCGCTCGGTCCGCACCGGACCGGACCGGACCCTGGTGGTCGACAGCGACGCGGGTGCGTTCGCGGCCCGCGCGGTGATCAACGCGACCGGCACCTGGGGGCACCCGTTCTGGCCGCACTATCCGGGCCAGGAGACCTTCGCCGGTCGCCAGCTGCACACCGTCGACTACCGGGGGCCCGCCGAGTTCGCCGGCAAGCGGGTGGTCGTGGTCGGCGGCGGTACCTCGGCGGTACAGCTGCTCATCGAGATCGCCAAGGTCGCGGACACCACCTGGGTCACTCGCCGGCCGCCGATCTTCCGCGAGGAGGTCTTCAGCCCGGAACGCGGCCGGGCCGCCGTCGCCCTCGTCGACGCGGCCGTCCGAGCCGGCCGGCCACCGGACAGCGTGGTCAGCGTCACCGGCCTCACCTCGACCCCGGCCGTGGGGGAAGCGCGGGCGCGGGGCGTGCTCGACCGGCTGCCGATGTTCGAGCGGATCACCGCCGAGGGCGTCAGCTGGGCCGACGGCCGGCATCGGCGGGCCGACATGATCCTCTGGTGCACCGGCTGGCGCGCGGTACTGGAGCACCTCGCCCCGCTGCACCTGCGTGGACCGGGCGGCGGCATCGTGATGGACGGCACGAGGGTCGTCGCGCAGCCACGCCTGCATCTGGTCGGCTACGGCCCGTCGGCGTCGACCATCGGCGCCAACCGCGCAGGCCGCGCCGCCGTGCACGAGATCCGCAAGCTGCTCGCCGAGACCGATACCGCCGAGACCGATACCGCCGAGACCGACAGCGACGAGACCGACAGCGACGAGACCGGTGCCGATCCGGTCGCCGTCGGCTGAAGGGCCTCGGTCAAAGGGTTCCTTGGTTGGTCAAGGGGTTCCTGGGTCAGAGGGTTCCGAACACCCGCGAGAGCGTCCCGAACGGCACCAGCCAGCTCGCCGACAGCGCCAGCGCCGCGATCGCGACGAGGCCGAACACGAACACCCAGACCAGGCCGGGAATCCTGGTCAACCGGGCCAGCTGGTCGGCGTCGGAGTCCGGACTGCGCACCCGCGAACGTTTGCGCTGTAGCTCCCAGATCGGCTTGATGCCGGCGAAGAGCAGGAACCAGGTGAAGAAGTACGCGAACCCGGCCTGCACGGCGACCGTGGTGAACCGGGAGATCGCGAAGACCACCAGCCCGGTGACCACAATGGACACCACGCCGTATGCGTTGCGCACCATGACCAGCATCGCGGCCAGCAGCACGATCGAGGTCCACAACAGCGCGGTGACCTTGCCGGCGGTGAGCAGCGCGGCGAAGCCGAGGCCCACCAGCGACGGGGTGATGTAGCCGGCGAAGGTGGTGGCGACCATGCCGGGGCCGTGCGGCTTGCCCCTGGACACGGTGACCCCTGAGGTGTCCGAATGTAACTGGACACCGCTGAGGGTGCGCCCGACCAGCAGCGCGACCAGGGCGTGGCCGCCCTCGTGCGCGATGGTCACCACATTGCGCGCCACCAGCCACACATTGCGCACCAGCACGACAACCAGCGCAGCTGCCGCGCAGGCGAGGACGATGCTCAGCTGTTCGGTGACCATTCCCGCGTCCGCGTCACTCGCCGGCAGCGTTGTCCGGGACCGACCAGATGTCGGTACCAGGCTCGACCGCGTACCGGTCGATCTCGGCCAGCTCCTCGTCGGTGAAGGAGCGGTTGTCCAACGCCTTGAGGTTCGCCTCAAGCTGAGCGACGCTGCTGGCGCCGATCACCGTCGAGGTCATCTGCTTGCCCCGCAGCACCCAGGCCAGCGCGAGCGCGGCCAGCGACTGGCCGCGTCGAGCCGCGATGTCGTTGAGTGCGCGAACCCGGTTCATCCGGCTCTCGGTGAGGGCTTCTGGCTTCAGGAACCGGCCCTTGCTGGCCCGCGAACCCTCCGGCACGCCGCCGAGGTAGCGGTCGGTGAGCAGGCCCTGGGCCAGCGGCGAGAAGGCGATGCAGCCGATGCCGAGTTCACCGATCGCGTCGAACAGATCGGGCTCGACCCGGCGGTTGAACATCGAGTACGAGGGCTGGTGGATCAGCAGCCGCGTGCCAAGATCCGCCAGGATCGCGGCGGCCGCGCGGGTCTGCTCGGCCGGGTAGTTGGACACGCCCGCGTACAGCGCGCGACCGGAGGTGACCGCGGTGTGCAGGGCGCCCATGGTCTCTTCCAGCGGTGTGTCCGGATCGAACCGGTGCGAGTAGAAGATGTCCACGTAGTCGAGGCCGAGCCTGCCGAGGGACTGGTCGAGCGAGGCGAGCACGTACTTGCGTGAACCCCATTCGCCGTACGGACCGGGCCACATGTCGTAGCCGGCCTTGCTGGAGATGATCAGCTCGTCCCGGTAGGGCCGGAAGTCACCGGCCAGCACCCGGCCGAAGTTCTCCTCGGCACTGCCGTAGGGCGGGCCGTAGTTGTTGGCCAGGTCGAAATGGGTGATGCCGAGGTCGAAGGCGCGGTGCAGCACGGCCCGCTGGGTGTCCATCGGCTTGTCGTGGCCGAAGTTGTGCCACAGTCCCAGCGAGATCGGCGGCAGTTTCAGGCCGCTGTTGCCACATCGAGGGTAGTCGCCGATCGTGGTGTACCGGTCCTGCGCTGCCACGTAACTCATGCGCCTGCTTCCTGCTCGCTGTTCCGGGCGGACACCGCGCATCGTATGCCGAACCGATCCAGCGGCGCTGGCGCGAGGGCGCTGCTGCTCGGTACCGGCACATAACGCCGGTGCTCGGTACCGGGAAACAGCGCCGGCCAGCCCTCGGTGCGCTCAGCCCGCCGTGATCGGCGTGAACCGCAGCTCCAACTCTGCCGCGACGGCCAGCAACCGGTACCTCGGCAGCACCCCCGGTCCGCAGGAGGCCGAGCCGAGGCCCTGCTGGGCGAGGTCCAGGTTGAGCCAGACCAGTTCGCCGGGACGCAGTTCGTTGGTGTGGCGAGCGGCGTCGAGGTCGGCCGACCGCCAGCGGCGCGCGGTCAGCTCGAAGTGCGGCCTGCCGTCGATCCGGATACCGTCACCCGCGCTCGCGGTGACCCGCGCCCAGCGCACCTCGGTGCGGTTTCCGTTCTCCTGCGGGAAGACGTACGGCGTCTGCAACTCCTCGACGGTGCCGCTGAACCGGCCGACCCTGGCCGCGGCCCGCATGTCCGGGTACGCCTCGCCCGGCCCCCGGCCGAACCATTCGACCGTGCCGAACCGGCCGGGCAGCGCCATCCGCACGCCGAGCCGTGGCAGCGGGCAGTACCACTGCCCGACCGGGGTCACCGCCAACCGCAACCGCAGCCCGTCGCCGTCGGTCGACCAGCGATAGTCGGCGAGCAGGCCCAGATTCGTGGCGGCCGCGCCGACCCTGGTACGCACCAGGAGTTCCTCGGCCGTGCTGTCCACCGAGATGACCCGGCTGGTCAACCGGTCAAGGCCGATCCAGCGCCATTGCGTCGCCATCGACTCGCCGTGGTGGGCGATGTCGTTGTCGGTCGGCGCCCGCCACACGTCCAGCACCGGCCCCTCGACCTCGATGCCGCCCAGCTCGCGCAACACCCCGCTACGCCGGTCGAAAACCCCCGGCCCGACCTCGAACGATCCACTGTGGACTCCGACAGTGCCGCTGGCTGGTTCGTCATCGCCTTCCTGGACCCGCGCCACCTGAGCCTGGCCCCAGGCGATCTCGTGCCCGGCATCGGCCCACGGCATGTCGGCGGCCAGCCTCGCGCGCACGGTCAGCCAGGTCTCCTCCTTGCCGGCCGGCAGCGCGGGCAGCTCGATGGTGCTGCCGGTGCCGGCGGAAAGGGTTGGCACGTCGAGGTTTCCAGCCCCGATCTCGATGCCGTCGGACTCGACCACCCAACTGAAGGCGAGGTGCGCGGTGTCGGCGAAGTCGTAGCCGTTGTCGATGGTCACCGTGCCGCGCCCGGCATCGGGGGTGATCAGCACCGGGGCGATGATCTTCTGGAGTTCCAGCAGTCCGGGGGAGGGTCGGCGGTCCGGGAACAGCAGGCCGTCGGCGACGAAGTTGCCGTCGTGCACGACCTCACCGAAGTCCCCGCCGTAGGCGAAGAACTCGGTGCCGTCCTCGGCGATCTGCCGGATGCCGTGGTCGATCCACTCCCAGACGAAACCGCCCTGGCAGCGTGGATGCCGCTCGAACAGCTCCTGGTACTCGCGCAGCCCACCCGGCCCGGTGCCCATCGCATGCGCGTACTCGCACATGATGAACGGCAGTTCGCGCCGGTGCACGTCGTGCGCGGGATTCGCGGTGACCGGTTCGGCGCCCCTGCCGATCGCGGCGACCTCCGCATGGGTGGGATACATGTGGCTGTAGACGTCGACGTACGGGCTGTCGTAGTCGCCCTCGTAGTGGATCGGCCTGCTCGGATCGCGGTCGTGCGCCCACTCGGCCATCGCGGCCAGGTTCGCGCCGGTGCCGGCCTCGTTGCCCAGCGACCAGATGATGATGCTCGGATGGTTCTTGTCCCGCTCGACCATCCGCCGCATCCGGTCCAGCAGTGCATCGCGCCAGGCCGGATCGGCGCTCGGATTGCCCTGCCAGCCGACCAGTTCGAAGCCGTGCGTCTCGTAGTCGCACTCGTCGACCACCCACAGCCCGAGTTCGTCGCAGAGCGCGAGGAAATCCGGGTGCGGCGGGTAATGGCTGGTGCGCACGGCATTGATGTTGTGCCGCTTCATCAGCAACAGGTCCGTGCGCATGGTCTCGGCCGGCACCGCGCGCCCGTGCTCGGGATGCCACTCGTGCCGGTTCACCCCACGCAGCAGAATGGCCTTCCCGTTCACGGTCAGCAGGCCGTCCGCGACGCGCACCGTGCGGAAGCCGATCCGCAGCCGCACCCGCTCGCTCTCGGTGGCCAGTTCCGCGTCGTACAGCCGGGGCTCCTCCGCAGACCAGGGGCGGACATCGGCGAACTCGCGCACCTGTGTCGCCGGCTCGTCGACGACACCGAGTTCGGGAATGCTCAGCCGAACCCGCGCCGAGGTCTCCACGCGCAGCCTGCCGGTGTGCGTCTCGTGGTCGTAGTCGGCGTGCACGAAGAAGTCCGCCATCCCGTCGGCGGGCCTGGCGAGCAGCGAGACGGAGCGGAAGATCCCGGACAGCCACCACATGTCCTGGTCCTCAAGGTAACTGCCGGCCGACCACTGGTGCACCCGCACCGCGATGACGTTCGTGCCGGGCCGCAGGAACTCGCCGACCTCGAACTCCACCGGCAGCCTGCTGCCCTTGCTGTTGCCGAGTTCCTGACCGTTGCACCACACCGCGAAACAGGAGTCCACCCCCTCGAACCGCAGCACCGCCGCACCGGCCGGCCAGTCCGGCGGCAACTCGAAGGTGCGCCGGTACTCACCGGTCGGGTTCTCCTCCGGCACGTACGGCGGGTCGACCGGAAAGGGGAACCGCACATTGGTGTAGGCCGGTGCGCCGTAGCCGTGCAGCTGCCAGTGCGCGGGAACCGGTAGCCGCACCCAGTTCGAGTCCTCGAACTCGGTGGCCTGGAAGCCCTCTGTCGCGTCGGCGACCGTCGGCACCAAACGAAACCGCCAGTCCCCGTCCAGCAGCAGCCCGTGAGCGTCCGAAGTGGACGTGGCGCGCGGTGGGCGCGCGCCGACACCGGGGCCTCGGTCGAGGTGGTAGGGCAGCGTTTCGATGTCGTTCGCGGTCACGGTGGCCACAATGCCATGACCGACGGCGGTGTTGTCCAGTGCCGGCCCTGGATCGCTCGCGTCCGGTGGCCGTCCTGTGGCGTCGCCGGTGCGGTCGTCAGTCCTCGGTGCTGGCCAGATGACGCAGCAGGGTGTCGGTGAAGTCCTCCAGCCGACCCAGCTGTTCGGCGGAGAGCAGGTCGAAGAAGTTGCGCCGGACCGAGGCGACGTGGCTCGGCGCCGCCGCCTCGATGGCCGCGCGGCCGGCCTCGGTGAGCACCACCATCGCGCCACGCGCGTCGTCGGCGCACTCCTCGCGAGCCACGAGGCCGCGCTGCTGCATCCGGGTGAGGTGGTGGGAGAGCCGGCTGTTGGACCAGACCATGACGGCCGCCAGCTCGTTGAGCCGGCAGCGGTGCTCCGGTGCGGCCGTCAGGTTGGACAACACGTCGTAGTCGGGCTCGGACAACCCGGAGTCCCGCATCAACTCCCGCGCGATGCGCAGGTCGAGCAGGGCCCGCATGCGCCGGTAGCCCAGCCACACCCGCGCCTCGGTGCCATCGAGCCACCGCGGACCGTCCTGCTGCGGGCCATCATCCAGGGGACCGTCCTCTCGGGGGCGATCCTCCCGCTGGGGGTCCTCGGCGAACTTTTCGAGTGGATTTTCGGCCACGGACGCAACACTACAGTTGGTTGACACGTCATCTAAAGCGAGCCTACGATGCATTGACACGTCAACCGGGGAGGGCTGATGGGGGAGGTTGTTGTCATGGCGGTCGTTACCACGTTGGAACGGCTGTCTCGGGAGTATTCCGCGTGCCGTCGTCGCGTTCGGTATGGGCTCAGTACTCGGCAGATCCTTCAGGTACTTCAGGGAGAACCCAGATGAGCGGCGATATTCGCGTCGATCTGTTCACGCAGCGCAACCGAGGGGCGCTCGTCACGCTCAAGCGGGACGGTCGTCCGCAGCTGTCCAACGTCGCATTCAGTTTCGAGCAGGAAACGCAGGTCATCCGCGTCTCGGTGACCAATGATCGGGCCAAGACGCGCAACCTGCGCCGCGATCCCAGGGCCAGTTTCTACGTCGGCACCGAAGACATGGGCGGCTACCTGGTCGCCGAGGGTGACGCCGAGCTGTCCACCGTCGCCGAGGACCCGAACGACGCCACCGTCGAGGAGCTGATCTCGATCTACCGCGCGGTGGCCGGTGAACATCCGGACTGGTCGGAGTTCCGGACGGCAATGGTCAACGAGGCGCGGCTGGTCATCCGGCTGCCCATCAGCCGCACCTACGGCTGGTCCCGCTGACCTGACACCGTCGGCCGCGCGGTGCGTACCTCGCACCGGCCGGCCCTTCGCTCTCGGCCGGTGGCGGTCAGCCGCTGCCGGCCGGGGCCAGTTCGGTCAGTACCGGCGTCTGCCAGTGTCGCCGCCACGCGGTGTCGCCCGCGGCCATCGCCATCCCGCAACTGCCGCATACATCGGCCGAACTGCTGGCGTTGCCGCAGACGGTGTGCACGATCTCGATATGCGCGTCCGGCCGGGGCGGCGTCGTGTGCTTCTCGCCCCACCGCGCCAAGGCGTTGAGCACCGGCAACAGCTCGGCGCCCGCCTCGGTCAGCAGGTACTCCTGGTGGGTCCGCTGCTCGCCGCGATAGGCCGACCTGCGCAGCAGGCCGGCCTCCACCATCGCCTGCAACCTACGGCTGAGCACGTTGTCGGCGACCTCCAGCCGTTCGCGGAACTGCTCGAACCGCCGTGCGCCGAGCAGTGCGTCGCGCAACACCAGCAACACCCAGGGATCGCCGACCACGTCCAGTGACCGCGCGATCGGGCAGGGGCGCGTCGACCAGTCCGAACGCAACGGCATGTCGTCTCCTGGTTTCCGGTTCGACCAACAGTTCACTTGCTACAAGGAAGTGTACTCCCGTATGGTCGGGCCATGACTGGCTCCTCTCAAGCAATCCAGCAGCGGTCCGCGACCTCGACCTCCGGCACGCTCGCGCTGCTGATGACCGGGGCCGGCCAGTTCCTGGCGACCCTCGACCTGTTCATCGTCAACATCGCGTTCCCGGACATCAGAACCAGTTTTCCCGGCACCGACACGCAAACGCTGTCCTGGGTGCTGACCGCGTACGGCATCGTGTTCGCCGCATTGCTCGTCCCGGCCGGCCGGCTCGCCGATGTCTATGGCAGGCGGCGGGTTTTCCGGCTCGGCATGCTGATCTTCACCCTGGCCAGCGCGGGCTGCGCGGCGGCGCCGTCGGTCGGTGTGCTGATCGGATTCCGGGCCGTGCAGGCGATCGGGGCCGCGCTGATGGTGCCGACCAGTCTGGGGTTGCTGCTCGCGTCCTTCCCGGCGGACCGGCATCGCCGCGTCGTCGGTATCTGGGCGGCCATCGGCTCGGTCGCCGCGTCCTGCGGTCCACCGATCGGCGGGTTTCTGCTGGTCGCCGGTTGGCGGTGGATCTTCCTGGTCAACCTGCCCGTCGCGCTGACCGCGTTGGTGCTCGGCAGGCGCCTGCCCGAACAGCGCCACCCCGGCGACGGCCGCCTGCCCGACCTGTTCGGCGCCGCACTGCTCGCGGCCGGGATCGCCGGCCTGATCGCGGCCATCTCCAACCTGTCGAGTTGGGGTGCGACCAGCGGCAAGACCCTGACCTGCGTCCTCGTCGGCATCGCCTTGCTCGTCGCGTTCGGCTACCGCTGCGCCCGGCATCCGCGCCCGGTCGTCGAACCGAGCCTGCTACGGCTGCGGCAGCTGTCCGCCGCGACCGTCGCGATGGCCGCGTTCTACGCCGCGTTCGGCATCATGCTGCTCGGCGGCACGCTGTACCTGACCCAGATCTGGCACTACGACAGCATCAAGGCCGGCCTGACCTTCGCACCCGGTCCGATCGCGGCCACCCTGTTCGCGATCATCGGCTCCCGCCTGCCGGTCGGCCGCCGCGTCCTGGTGATCACCGGCAGCCTGCTGTTCGCCGTCGCGGGTCTGTCCTGGATTCTCGACCTCGGGCCGGCGCCGAACTACCTGCTCGACTATCTGCCGGGCCTGCTGTTGAGCGGGATCGGGGTCGGGCTGACCCAGTCGGCGATCATCGCGGCCGGCTCCTCGGTGCTGCCGGCGCACCAGTACGCGACCGGCACCGGTGTCATCAACACCGCCCGCCAACTCGGTTCCGCCATCGGCGTCGCGACCCTGGTCAGCGTCCTCGGTGCCGGCCTGCACGTCGGCGACTACCGGACGGGCTGGTGGGTCCTTGCCGCAGCCGCCCTCCTCGCCGCCGCCACCGCCCCACTCCTCGGCGCCCCCACCACGGCCGAGGCAGCGCGGCCGGGTTCCGCCACCGCTTCGGCGGCGCCGACGGTCGCGGTCACGGCGCCACCAGGATCCACAACGGATATCTGACCAAGGACCGCCCCGTATCCCCTATCGGCCAAGGACATCCGCGTCCGTGCGCAATGGCCGTCGCGATCAGGTGGCCAGGAGCGCGTCGAGCGTCGGGAACCGCGCGCTGATGGTGTTGCCGCTGAAATCGCCGACCCAGCCGTTCTCGTCCTCGAAGAACCGGATCGCCGACAAGTCCGGGCGGGCGCCCATGTCGAACCAGTGCGGCGTGCCGGCCGGGACCGACAGCAGATCGCCGCCCTCGCACACGACCGCCAGCACCTCGCCGTCGAGGTGCAGATAGAAGCAACCTCGGCCGGATGCGAAGAACCGCACCTCGTTCTCGGCGTGCCGGTGTTCTGACCGGAACTTCTCGCGCGCGGCCTTCGCCTTGTCCGGCCACTGTGGATCGGAGTCGTCGGGGTGGATGCTCACCACGTCGACGTGTTTGTACCGGCCGTCGGAGTTCAGCTCGCTGATGTGCTCGGCGTAGGCGGCGAGCACATCGTCCGTGCTCGTCGTGGGCGGATTCGAGGCCGTCGGCCTGCGGTCGAAGACGATGCCGCGCCGGTTCAGCTCGGCGCCGATCAGGGCCGGATCGGTGGTGCGCAGCAGCAGGTCATCGGCGTCGGAGTCGGCCATCACTCGCAGCAGTGTCATGTCGGCTCTTTCCTGGGGTGAACGGGTCGGTCCTGTCCTGGTTTGCGGAAGGTTCGGTTGCCGACCGGTCCTCAGCTCGCCTGCTCGGCCGGTTCGACCCGTTTGGGGAGCTTCACCTCCAACTGGTCGAGCAGCACACGGGTGGCCTCGGCGATCACGTCGACCGCGTGCTCGAAGGCCTCGGTGTTGGCCCGGCTCGGGGCTCGGAAGCCGCTGATCTTGCGGACGTACTGCAAGGCTGCCGCGCGCATGTCCGCGTCGGTCGCGTCCTCGACGTAGGGCTGGCGCAGCGTTTTGATACTCCGGCACATACCGGTCACGGTAGGCCGCTTGGTGCCGGTGGGAAAACTTCTACCGAAAATGTCGATCCGTCGCGGGGCCGTTCGACGCCTTGGTGGAGCGCGGGGACGGGGCGGCGCCTTAGGCTCGCCAACGCCTGGCTCCGCAGGCAGAGCCACATCGAGAAGAACGCGACAAGGAAGGCATCGAGATGCGATTCATGCTGATGATCAAGGCGACCGCGGAGAGCGAGGCCGGTGAGCTGCCCAGCACCGAGCTGCTCACCGAGATGGGTAAGTACAACGAGGAGCTGGTCAAGGCCGGTGTGCTGCTGGCGGCCGAGGGCCTGCACGCCAGTTCGAAGGGCGCGCGGGTGAAGCTGGCCGGGAAGCGGCGCACCGTCATCGACGGCCCGTTCGCCGAGGCCAAGGAGCTGGTCGCCGGTTTCTGGCTGATCGAGGTCGGCTCCAAGGAAGAGGCCGTCGAATGGGTGAAGCGCTGCCCGTGCTCCGGGGACCAGGAGGCCGAGATCGAGATCCGGCAGGTGTTCGAAGCGGCGGACTTCGGCGACGCGGCGACGCCGGAGGTGCGCGCGGCCGAGGCGGAGCTGCGCGCGCGGACGTCCGGCAGCTGAACCGGCCGGACCGGTAACCGCGCTCGGCCGATGGCGCCGCGGCGCGGCCTCCACTCCTGGACGGCTTGCACTCGCGGGCCGGAGCTGATGTCATCGCGCCGTAGTGACATAGGAACACCGATCTGCCAGGAAGAACAGGCAGATCATGGGACAAATTTGGGACAGAAGCGCCCGTGAACCTCAGCATCGGCTGAGGCCAACCGCAGTCCAGCGGCTCACCCGCCACACCCTTCAGCGGCTCGCCATCGCGGCCCTGATCCTGTGCACCGTCATGGCCGTCGCTGCCGTGTACCCGGCCGCGCTGGTCGCCGTCGCCTACTGGGCCGGGCTGCCGGCCGCGATCGTGTGGGGCTCGGCGAGCGTCGCTGAGCGTGCCGCTCGGGTCCTCGGCCGGACGCCGGCACGTGCGCTGCCGGCGCTCGGCGTGACCGAGGACGGCCGGTGATGGCCCGGCTCGTCGAGCGGGTGTCCTGGCTGCTCATCATCGGCAGCGTGCTGGGCGGCTCGATCCTGGTCGGCGTGTACCTCGCCGGTGGGCTGGTGCTCCGATGAACGACCGGAGGATTGACCGCGACCTTGACCAGTTGGCCGCGTTCATCCGGGCGCGCCTCGACGAGGTCGAGCAGGTCGCGCGGGCGGCGGCCACGTCGCCGGCGGACCTGGGCGGCGTGCTCGCTGGTGTCTACGCGAAACGTGAGGTTGTCGGCCACTGCGTCACCGTGCGGCCAGACGACCGGGAGGCGTACGTGCTCGCGCTGTGCGTCCTCGTCAGCGTGGCCGGCGAATGGGTCGGGCACCCTGACTATCGGCAAGGGCGGACGTCGTGACCGCGCCCG
>DATATE010000035.1:0-3041 GCA_036268955.1 Pseudonocardiaceae bacterium | reverse complement strand
GTTGGTGACTGGTCGTTCGGTGTTCGAGCATTGTGCGGTGTTGCTTGCGGGTGGTGAGGTTGCGCGTGGTGTGGTTGTTGATCGTGGTGTGGTGTTTGTGTTTTCTGGTCAGGGTTCGCAGCGGGTGGGGATGGGTCGGGAATTGTATGCCCGGTATCCGGTGTTCGCCGAGGCGTTCGATGAGGTTCGGGCTCATTTGCCGGTCGAACTCGACTTCGATGCCGAGGTCGACACGACGGGTCAGGCGCAGCCTGCGCTGTTCGCCATCGAGGTTGCCCTGTTTCGGCTGTTGTCGTCCTGGGGCGTGCGTCCGGATTATCTGATCGGCCATTCGATCGGCGAGATCACGGCAGCGCATGTGGCCGGTGTTTTGTCCCTTGCGGACGCCTGTAGTTTGGTGTCGGCTCGGGCACGGTTGATGCAGGCGTTGCCCGAGGGCGGAGCGATGGTCGCGGTGCAGGCCACCGAGGCCGAGGTCGCGCCCCTGCTGACCGATGGTGTAGCTCTGGCTGCGGTCAACGGCCCGCACGCAATCGTGCTCTCCGGTGCCGAGCAGGCCGTGCACGCCATCGCCGCACAGTTTGCCGACAGCGGTCGTAAGGTCACCGAACTGCGGGTCAGTCATGCGTTCCACTCGATGCTGATGCGACCGATGTTGGCCGAGTTCCGTGCTGTGGCAGAGACCCTGTCCTTCTCGCCACCGCAGATCCCAATCGTGTCCACGGTGACCGGGACTCCGATCGACGAGGACCGTTGGTGTTCTCCGGAGTACTGGGTCGAGCAGGTCGAGCGGACTGTCCGGTTTGCTGATGCGCTGTCCTGGGCTGGCGAACACGGTGTATCTGCCGTGCTGGAGGTCGGACCCGGCGGCGGCCTCGCCGCCGTCGCCCCAGAAATCCTCGGCAACGACACAATATCGACCGCACTCCTACGACCCAACCAAGACGAACAGGCCACAGTCCTCACCGCAATAGCACACCTACACGTCCACGGCATCCCGGTCGACTGGACCGCGCTGTACCCCGACGCCCATCGCGTCGACATCCCGACCTATGCGTTTCAGCGCGAACGGTTCTGGCCAGTGGCGATCGGCCAGGATCAGCCTTCGGGGCCAGACATCGACCGGTGGCGCTACCGGGATGACTGGGAGCCGATCACCCGGACCGGGCCGCTGGCCGGCTCGTGGCTGATCGTGTTCCCGGCCGAGCACGCCGCGCAGGATTGGATCGGTCCGCTCACCGATGCCGTCGATCACGTCCTAGCAGTCGAGCAGTGGGACCGCGCGGCGCTGGCGGCCAGGCTGCGGGACATCGGTGGCCTCACTGGCGTCCTTTTCGTGACTCCCGCCTCGCCGCAGACGGTCGGTCTGTCGGCCGGTGTGCTTTCCACCATGGCTTTGTTGCAGGCACTTGGTGACACGGGAGTCGACGCTCCACTGTGGTGTGTGACCCGTGGAGCTGTCACAGTGGATGAACTGGACGCCCCTGCGGACCCGGCACAGGCCGGGATCTGGGGTCTTGGCCGGGTGGCGGCGCTGGAGCATCCCGAACGATGGGGCGGTCTCATCGATCTGCCCGCCGCGCCGGACGTCGACGCCGCGAACCGCGTCCGCACCCTCCTGGGTAAACCTGACGGCGAGGACCAGATCGCGATTCGCCCAACGGCGACATGGGGCCGGCGCCTCGTCCGCGCTCCCATCGGCACCGTGTCGGCGCAGGATATCGATCCGCAGGGGACCGTCCTGATTACCGGCGGCACCGGGGCGCTGGGCGCGCACGTCGCCCGTTGGCTGGCCGGAGTCGGGGTCGACCGACTGCTGCTGGTCAGCCGACGTGGTCCGGCCGCGCCCGGTGCCGCCGAGTTGGTCGCGGAACTCGCGGAGTTGGGTGCGCATGTTTCGGTTGTGGCCTGTGATGTGGCCGACCGTGACGCCCTGGCAGTCGCGCTCGCCGATCTCGACCGCCCGCTCACCGGCATCATCCACGCCGCAGGCGTACTTCATGACGGCCTACTCGATGGCATGACCACTGAGGACATCGAGCTGGTCATCCGGTCCAAGGTGGATGGGCTGCTGTGTCTTGACGAGGTCACTCGCGACCGGGAGCTGTCCTTCTTCGTGGCGTTCTCGTCGATTGCGGGATCTCTGGGCAGCGCAGGCCAAGGTAATTACGCCGCCGCCAATGCCATGGTTGATGCGGTCATCCGCGCCCGCCGTGCTGATGGTTTGCCCGGCCTGTCGGTCGCCTGGGGCGGCTGGGCCGGCACAGGCATGGCCGCCGACCGCCAGGTTTCCGAGCGGTTCCGCCGTGGTGGCATCGTCCCCATGCCGCCCGGCCCTGCTCTGGACGCACTGCAGGTGGCCATCGCCAACGGCGACACCGTGATCACCATTGCCGATATCGACTGGCAGCGCCTCATCCCGGCATTCACCGCCGCCCGTCCCAGCCCACTGCTCTCCGCTCTGCCCGAGTACCGCGAACTGGCAGCGGCCAGCAGGTCCGGTCTTGCCACGAAACTGGCCGCCATGGCCGAGGCCGACCGGTTGCCGCTGGTGATGGCGGCGGTCCGCTCAGCGGTCGCGCGGGCGCTCGGGTACACGGCCGAAGCGTCTGTGCCTGCCGACCGAGCGTTCCGGGACCTCGGCTTCGACTCGCTCACCGCCGTCGAACTGCGCAACGACCTGGCTACCGTCACTGGTCTGCCACTGCCGTCGACGGCCGTGTTCGATCATCCTTCGCCGCGTGCTCTTGCGGAGTTTGTTGTGGGGGAGTTGGTGGGTGGTTCGTCTGGGTTGGTGTCTGTTGTGTCGGTGGGTGGTGTGGGTGTTGATCCGGTGGTGATTGTTGGTATGGATTGTCGTTTTCCTGGTGGTGTTGGTTCTCCGGATGAGTTGTGGGATCTGGTTGTGTCGGGTGCGGAGGGGCTTGGTGGTTTCCCGACCGATCGTGGGTGGGACGTGGATGGCCTGATGGATCCGGCTTACGCCCATGTCGGTGGTTTTGTGGATGGTGTGGCTGGGTTTGATGCGGGGTTTTTTGGTG
>DATATE010000034.1:0-12792 GCA_036268955.1 Pseudonocardiaceae bacterium | reverse complement strand
GTGGCCGACCTGGAGAAAGACAACGCTTTTTTGGTAAAAGCCTCGGCGTACTTTGCCGCGATGCAGAAGAACCGGCCCGGTTCGATCTGATGGTGAAGTGCGCCGGCCCCGACCAGCCCACTGAGATTGCCGGCAGCATCTCATCACAGGGCACGCGATTCTCGGTTCTGCGCATGGCGCGCCTGCTGGGTGTGTCGACGTCTGGGTATTACGCGTACGTGAAACGCACTGCGGCGACGGTGTTGACGCCGCGGCAGCAGCGGCGTGCCGACCTGGCGGTGAAGATCCTGGACGTGCACACGGACTCCGAGGGCACCTATGGATCCCCGCGGATCACCAGCCAGCTGCGGGATCGCGGCGAGAGGGTGAACGAGAAGACCGTCGCGGCGATCATGGACGAGATCGGGATCGAGGGCATCAGCCCGCGTACGTTCAAGGTCCGCACCACGGTGGTCGACCCGACCGCGTCGTTTCCACCGGATCTGGTGCAACGGCGTTTCGACCAGGGTCGGCTTGATGTGGTCTGGTTGACCGACATCACCTATCTCACGTGTGGTGAGGGTGACATGTTTTTCTGTGCGATCCGGGATGGGCATTCTCGTCGTGTGCTGGGGCATGTTGTTGCTGACCATATCGGCGCTGACATGGTGTGCGAGGCTATTGACGCGGCGGTGGCTGGTCGTGGCCATGGTGTCGCGGGCACGGTGTTACATTCTGATCGTGGCGGTGAATTTACTGCGGCGTTGACGGCGACGGCGTGCGCTGAGCACGGGCTGAAACGATCGATGGGTGATACCGGTGTCTGCTGGGACAACAGTCCGGCTGAATCGTTCTGGTCGACGTTCAAGCACGAGTACTACTACCGTCACGCCTTTGCTACCAATACGGAACTCGTTGCCGCGGTTGACAAGTGGATCGTGCGGTATAACAATCAACGGCGCCACTCCGCTATCGGGATGCTCAGTCCTGTGTGTTACGAGCAGTCCCTGACAGGTACAGCGAAAGCTGCTTAACGACCTGTCCACTGTTCGGGGGGAACCTCAGGGGGACCCAAACACCTTCTCGCGGGACGAGTCCCCATATTGGGGATCCATCCCGCAATGCTAACAGCCGGCGACCGGCGTGCGCAGGACGGCGTTGCCGCTGGGTGATGGATCCGGTCATGAGAATCGACCGCGCGTGTCGCAGGGTGCCATGGTCCACGTGGTCGGTGCGGCCGGGTGTCGTCAAGGCCTCGTCAAGGACGGGCTGGCGTGCCGTCCGGCGAGTAGCAGCTCTGCCCAGCAATAGGCGACGGGCCGACTGACCTTGGTCGCTACATCTGGCGGATGGGTTGAACAGCGGCGAAGCGGGATTTGACGTTTTCGGTGAGGCGCTTGAGGCCGAACTGCTCCAGTGCTGCGCGTTGCAGCGCCTCCTCATCGGTGGTCCCGTTCCTATTGGTCACTCGGTCGAGCAGAGCAGCCAGCTCAGCCGGGGGCAGCTCGTCGAATGACCGGGGTCCCAGCTGGCGCAGGCGGATGGCGGGTTGTCCGGGCAGCCGGTAGGTGCACGGCTTGATCCCGCTCTCACCGAGCGGGTTGTCCTCCATGAGCCGTCCCTCGCGCACGGCCTGGCTGATCGCCTTGTTCAGCTCACTCGCGACCAGCTTGGTGACTCGAACTGCACCCGACGCCCGGACATAGGCGGTGTGCAGGCGGCCGCCCATCACCGGCCCCTCGACTTCGACCAGCCGCACCAGGCCGTCAACAAGTTCCCGCCGTGTCGCGACTCCCACCTGGACGACGTTCTGCTCGTACTCGTCGTAGGGTGCGAGCAGAACGTTCCCTTCGGACAGCACAGGCACCTCGACCGGCCCGGTCGGCACCTCGTCCTCGGACTCCGTTGGCCAGACCGGGTTTTGCGCCTCCAGAATCGGTTCGGGCTCCACCAGGTCGGGCTCGGCGGAAGTCACACCGGTAGGCTGGGCCGCCGCCGCCAATTCGGGTTCGGTGACAGTCTCTGGTGGCGCCACCACAGCCAGGTCGTTGGCTACCGGTGTCCAGCCAGAGGGATGGATGTCGAGCCCGTGCAGCGAATCCCACAATCGGGACAGCACGGCTGGCCGGTCGGCGTAGAACTCCGACTCACGGATGCGGAAGAACCGCCAGCCGCAGCGCTCGAGGTCGCGCTGCCGGGCCAGGTCGCGTTCGTAGGCCTCGGGGCCGTGCCAAGCGTCGCCGTCGCACTCGACCGCCAGCCGGGTCTTGTTGCCCACGACGATCAGGTCGATCCGGTAGCCCTCGGCCGGGAACTGCGGGACCACGCTGTATCCGCGGTCGATCAACCGGTTGAACACCCGCTGCTCGAACAGCGAGTCGAACGGCTTCACTTGACGATCCTCGGGCACGGCGGTGTGCTGCGTGTCGTCCACGCCGTCGGTGCGGCCGGACAGGGCGTAGCAGTAGTCGAGCAGTTGGAACCGCATGTCGTCGGGATTGCCGAGGTCGGACAGGCGCAGGGAGTGGAATACCCACATCTGGTCTTTGGCGCGGGATGCTGCGACGTTGTAGCGCTGGACGTAGAGATCCATGGTCAGGGCGCCGATCCGCTTACCCGGTTCGGGAGCCTTGACCATGGACAGGAACATCACGTCACGCTCGGAGCCCTGGAAGTCAGCGGAATCCCCGCAGCGCAGGTCACGAGCACGCCACTCGGCCGGCGGGATGCGCTCCAGCAGCAACTTCTCGATCCGCTTGGCCTGCGCATGGCCGAGCAGCGACACCACGCCGAACGTCAGGCCGTCATAGCGCGGGTCGGCGACGCACTTCTCGATCTGGTCGACGATCGCGTCGGCCTCGACCGGGTTGACCTTGTCGGTGACGCCTCGCTCGTAACCGTCGTCGAGGAACACCGGTTTGATCGGCTCGAGGCGGTCCGCGCCGTACTGGCGCACCGGTACCAAGCGGATGCCGTCGGGCTCGTAGGCGATTCGGTTGGAGAAGCCAATGATCTCGGGCACGCAGCGTCGGTGCTCGATGAGGGTGGTCATGCCCTCGAAGCGCATCTTGGCCTCGTCGAACAGGCTGCGCTTCGGGTCCTGCCAGGACGCGCGGTATGGGTCGTCCCACAGGTACTGGTTGGCCAGATCGCGCAGTTGCTGCTGGTCGGTGCCAACGGCTGTCGGGGAGACCTGCCGGTCGTCGCCGATGACCACGATCTTGGGCGCGAGGTACTGCAGGAACGTGGCCTCCAGTCCGGCCTGCGACGCTTCGTCAACCACCACGACGTCGAACATGTCGGGCTGGACCCGGAACTGCTCGGCGATCCGATAGACGGGCATGATCCACACCGGCACGGCTGGCCGACACCGGTCCATGGCCGCCTTGATGTCGGCCCGTCGTTGACTGGCGTAGGCGCCGGTGCCCCGGCCGAGCAGCTTCACCAACTGGGCGTACTGCAAAAGGTCGGCGCGGGCCTTGCCGGACAACCGCTCCGGTGACACCGCGTGTCCCCATGCCCGTTCCGCGGCCAACTGCTCGACCCGGTGGCGTATCTGCTCTTCGACATCCAGAACCCCTGCCTGCAGGGCATTGACGTCTTCGCGATCGCGGCCGATCACCCAAGCCTGGGTCACCGCCCACGCCCACGCTCCCGCCCAGTCTGCCAGCCTCGCCGTCCAGACAGGATCACGTGGGTCGGCCGACACTGCCGCGTGCAGACCGGGCAGCAGGCTGCTGAGCTTGGCCCCGATCTGGTCCCGCATCTGCGCCAGCTCGGCCGCTTCGGTCAGCCGGGCGAGCCGCTGGTGGGCAGCCGCGTATGCCTCGTGATCGCGTTCTTCGACTGCCCGCGCGAGCTGCCGCACGCATGGCGCGGCGTCGGCCCACCGCGCCACATCGGCCACGGCCTGCCCGATCTCCGCCAATGGAGCCACGGCGGCGCTGTGAGCATCCGCCGCCGCGGCGGCGTCGACCAGCCTGGCGTAGGTCTGGACGGCGGCCAGGTCCGTCCAGTCCGGGCGGGGCAGGCCGAGCCCGGCCAGGCCGCGCTCCTCTGCTTCGAGGGCCGCCCCCAGCGACAACACCCGACGTAGCTGGGCCAGTTCGGTCGAGTGCCACTCCAGCCGCTCGCTGAGCGTGTCCTCGGCCGGGACGTGCACCGAGTCGGGCCATGCCCGATCGAGCGCGTCCAGTGTCCGCGTGGCCTCGGACCAGGTCAGGAATGCGTCCAACTGGTCGGCGGTGGTGGGCGGCAGGCCGTTTACCCGAACCATCTGGAAGACCGGCTGGGCCTGTTTCACGGCCTTCGGCGCGAACGCCGGCACCTTCGGCGAGCCGTCTGGATTGGTCTTGAGTGTGCCGCCATCGCCGACGTGCGCACGCAGCGTCCGAGCCAGTGCGACGAGGGCGCCGGTGTCACCGGGCTCGACCCACACCTCAGTGAGCGGACCGAGTTGGTCCACCAGCGGGCTGGCCGCGGCGATGAGCTGGGCGATCTGCTGTTGTCGGGACCGCCAGGGGTTCGTCCGGTCGGCGAGCACGTCGGCCAACGCGTCGTTCATCCACTCCTCGCGCCGGCGGGACAATTCCCCGGCCTCCCGTGCGAGACCGTCGAGCCGACGTCGTAGCACGGTCCGTGTGGATTCGTCGAGGCGGCGGACGGCGCTGAACGCGGCGTGCCGAGTCAGGGCGTCGTGAACGGCTTCGGCACTGGCGGCCTGCCGCTCCGCGGCGACAAGAGTCAGGAATGCGTCTGGCGTGGGCACGTCAGCCAGCCGTAGCAGTCGCATTCGGGACTCGGGTTCGTCGGCGTTGAGCGCTTCGTCAACGATGCTGCGGTGCCACTGGGCGATGTCACCAGGGTGTACCGGGGATGGCACGACATCGACGATGTCGGTCAGGTCGGCGACCCAGCCGAACCGCTCTTGCTCTGCCTCCACACGCCGGGCGATGGCGGCCAGTGTGCCGTGGTAGTCGTCGACCTCGTACTCGGTGACCTCCTGGCCGCGGGCGTCCAGCAGCCGCCGGTGCAGCCCGGCCCTGCGCTGCCGCAGATCCTCGATCGCGGCCAAATGCTCATCGATGGCCAGGCGCGCCCCCTCGGCGTCATACTCGCCGGCCACGTAACTGATCTGCTCGACCGCGACCTTGAGGTCGGACAGGTCCGAGCGTGAGGAACCGACAACCGAGACGGCCAGTGGCGCGATGGCCGCAGGCAGTTTGTCCCGGACCTCCTTGAGTGCGCGGTCGGTGTGCGCAGTGACCAGCACCCTCTTGCCCTGCGCGAGCAGGTGAGACAACAGCGCGGCGACTGTGTGCGTCTTTCCCGTACCCGGAGGGCCCTGCACGACGGTCTGTGCCTTGGCGTCGGCCTGGGTGAGTACGCGCCGCTGTCGGTCGTTGACCGGCAGCGGCAGGAACAGGTCCTCGCCCAGGCTGACCAGGGCGCCGGGTGCCGCGGAGCGTTCGGCGCTGGGTCGGTGGTCGGGGTCGACCAGCGGCAGCAGCCCGTCGGGGACGGCCTGCGACTGCTCCAGTTGCCCGGCCACCGAGTCCAGGATGTCGACGATGCCCTGGCGGGACCGGCGGCGCAGGATGACCGCCGGCGCGAACGCCGTCACAGCGTGCGGACCCGGCTGCGGCGGATCGTCCTGGTCGAGGTAGGTGGCGTCACCATCCAGTGCGTTCACCAGGCGGCGCAGCAAGGCGCCGACGTCCTCGCGATGCAGGATACCGGCGGCGGCCTCGCGTGCCTCGTCCCGGATCTGTGCGACCCGCTGCGGGTTGGCCACCCGGCCGGGGTCGAGCATGTCCAGTTCGACGCGCACGCCGTCGGCTGCCTCGGATTGGTACAGGGTCAGGCGGCCGGTGCTGTCGTCGAACTGGATCACCGCCGGCACGGTGGCCAGATGCCGCCGCACGACCGGGTGACCCGCGGGCGACCATGCCAGGCAGCCGACCGCGACGACCAGCTCAAGCTCCTCCACGTGACCCGCGACGGTGACCTGAACGGAGAACAGCTCGTTGTAGACCGCTCGCGCCGGCCGATCGATCCGTTCCTGCTCGGCCCACGCCCTCCATCGGGCCGTCCACTCGGCATGTGCGTCGATGACCTCCGGCACGTCCGCCAGCGCGACGCGCCCGGTCTCGGTCTCGGTCTCGGTCTCGGTCTCGGGAGTGTCGGCTGGCTCGTCGCTGCCCTGTGGTGGTTCGCTGATCCATTCGCGGAGACCGGGCGGAGCGGCGGGGTCATCCCAGTCCCCGTCCAGCCAGGGCCGCAGTTCCGTGGCGGGCTCCGGCGGGTCCTGGTGCGCGACGCGGTCCACCGTGAGAAGTGGGGCACCCGGATCAACCTGGTCCGCGCGGTGTGCGGATCGAATGGCCTGGTGCTCCGGCAATTCGTCGAACCACAGTACCGAGTCGTAGCTGCCGGTGGTACGGGGCGAGTTCGACTTCAGCTGCTGGCTACGGGCAAGAAATCGGAACAGGCGCACCGCCCGATCCACCACCGGGACCAGCGGACCTGAAATCGTCTGATTGTCCGCCACCGCGTTCCCTTCTCTGCACCGGATCGGCCACGCTACTCATCGCGGACCGTCCGTTTTCCGCTACGCCCGAAATCACACTGTGACCCAGGTGGGGGATGGACCGGGCATTGTCAACTTTCTGTCAGGTCCGTCGACGTGGTGGGTAGGTCGGCGATGAGGTCGATCAGATGACCGATCTCAGCCGTGGTCGGTGTCAGTTCGTAGGCGTGGTGGTGGCAGGCCGCGCTCAGTTCCGCCCACGCGATCTCGATCGCCCGCATGGTCTGCTGGTCGAGCACCGTGCCGAGCATGATCAGTCGCGAACGCATGGTCACCGGGTGCCCGACCGCGCCGAATCGATCTGTGCATAGGAGCTCGACCCTGTCCTCCAATGCCTGACGGGCCAGGGCCGCGGCGAGAAAGGCCCGTTGTCCCGCAGGAGTGGGCGTCTTCCCGTCGAGCAGCGCGCGAGCGGGACCAAGGAGATCGGAAGTCATGAGATGGTCGGCAGGATGTCATGAACTGTGGACGTCAGATCGTGCAGGGCACCTTCGCTCAGCTGTTTACCCTGGTGCACCCCTGTTGTGCACAGCTTCATCGTGCGCCTGCGCGATGATGTGGCGTTCCGCCACGATGCCATCCGAGGTGAGTCCGCGTCCTCGAACAATGCGAGGGCCACCCGCCTGGTCGTTGACAAGACATCCGACCAGGTCTGTTCGACATCCGCCCTGGCGGCGCCCGCGGTGATGCGTCGGCGGTAGTAGCGCTGCCTGGCCGCTGCCTCGACCGCGCGCCGGCACATCCCCGGCAGGATCTTGTCGATCACGCCCGGGGGAATGTCCTTGTCCTTGAAAAGGGCTCGCACGTCGTCCAGGTAGCGCAGGGCGGGTGTCCGCACCCGGCGCACCGACACACGTGAGCCGGTTTCCCGCACGACCTCGAGGATCTGGCCACTGTCAGTGGTGCGCCGCACGACCTCGGCCAGTCGGTCGTCGTGGGAGAACACGATGACCTGGCGATCCTTGGCCAGTTCGGTCAGCACACGTACGAAACCGTCGATCTTGGCGGGGTCCATGGCCTGTACCGGGTCGTCGAGCACGATGAAGCGAAGTGGGCTCTCCGGCATCGTGGCACGGGGCAGGAAGAGCGCCAGCGCCAAGGCGTGCAGTTCACCCTGGCTCATCACGGCCAACGCAGTGGCGTCCGTTCCGTCAACCGTGGCGTTGATCGACAGGCGGCGCTGGTTGGCCTTGCCCTCCAGCGTGATGCTACCCAGGTCGACATTGCTCTCCTGCCGTAGCTGGGCCCAGATCTGCCGTGCCCGGTCGGCCAGCGGCAGCAGCCGCTGGTTGCGAAGCCGCCCGGCGTTCTCGGTGATCCAGGTGCTCGCTGCAGCCACCAAGTCGGTGGTGTCCTGCCGTTCGGCGGCCTGACGTCTGAAGGCGACCCAGGTCGACAGTTGTTCCGCGACGGGTGTCCAGGCGTCCTCGCGTTGTTTCAGCAGGTCGCTCGCTTCGACGCGAAGGGCGTCGAACGCGGCCGTGAGTGCGGGATAGTGCCGTTCGACGTGGGCGGCCAGTTCGAGGTCGTCGACCGGGGCGGCGGCCCATTCGTCGCGGGTAGCCCGGGCGGCAGGCAAGGTGGTCAGGTCCACGTCGGGCAGGATCGACACCTCGGTGATTAGGCGCTTGATCTCCGCGCGGGCCCTGCTGAGAGCATTCCGTGCGTCGGTCAACTGCCGCGTCCGAGTGTCGGCCTCGGCAGCGCGGGTGTTCGCGGCTGCCCGCCAGTTGTCGTCCAGAGTGCCCGCGAGACAGACCGGACAGGGAATAGAGCCGTGTTCGGCGTGCATGTCGATGGCCTGGCGCAACAGAGCGGCAGTTTGTTCGGCAAGAGCGATAGCCGTACTGCTGTGCTCGGCCAGCGCTCCGACGGCGTTCCGCAGGGCCTGTGCCGTGGCCGACATAGCATCCTTGCCGGGGACCGCGAGAGTCGTGAGCGCGCGCAGCGTGGCGAGGTCACCGGCCGGCGCGCCAGAGCCGGTGGCGATGGCGCCGAGCAGGTCGAGGTCCGCCTTGTGCTTACGCAGTTGGGTCAGTGCCTCGGTCGCCCGAGGGTCGTCCAGCGCTGTCAGTGCCGCCCGTACCGTCGACTTGAGCTTGGTGGCGGCCGTCTCGGGCTCACGCAGCCGCTTGAGTTGGGTCGCCAGCCGTTCGGCCGCGTCATTGACCTGGCCCAGGCCGAGGATCCGCTCCATCGCGACATACAGATCTTTGGGTTGGCCGTCAAGCAGGCGGCCGAGTTCCTCGTAGGACAGGATAGGGCGATACAGTTTCATCGCGGTGTCCCAACCGAGGGAGCTGATACTCGCTTCCCGCTTGGCACCGGCCCGTTGAGTCCACAGAGAGTGGTCGTCCAGTGCGGCGCCGGGAGCCCAGTCCAGCCCGATCATCGTGGCGCCGACACCCTCTTCGGCGAGCCCGATTCGAATGGCACACAGGTCGGGCTCGTGCAGGTTCCGCCACGCACTCATCCACTGGGCCGGGCGGTCCGCCCAACGATAACTGTTGCCGGTGAGGGCGAGCTCCGCCGCCTCGGCGAAGCTCGACTTGCCGGAACCATTTCGGCCCGCGACGACGATGAGACCCGGTCCAGCTGTCAACTGCAATGTCGCTTTGGCGCCGACACCTCGAAATCCGGTTACCTCGATCGATGTGAGGTAGGCACGCACGGGTTCGTCGGCGGGTTCACGGTCGGTCACCGCCCGCGTCGGAGGCGGAGTGCTCTGTTCCAACTCCGCCGCCAGCGCCTCGGCGCTGTCCAGAGCGGTCAGGATCAGGAACTTCGCTCGCTCCGGCAGGGCTGGGTCCTCGTCGGCCATGTCCAGCACAACGTCGCCGATCGACTGTTCTGTCATGCTGCCTCCCGTCGAGTGACCTGAGCCTTGTGTATCACCAATTGCCGACAGTCGCAGGCCCACAACGGTAGCGGGCTATTGTTGTCAGACAAACCTGCGGAATATGTCCACTATTTGTCCGGCCTGAAGCAACGTGGTCGAAGAAGTTGAAGCGCGGCCAAGGCTAGAGCTGCGCGGTGGACACTCTGGACGGTCGGTCTGACAGTTTCTGGACACGACCGTGTCGGCGGCGTGTCCGGGGTTGCGCGCTCCGATCAGGTGATAGGACAGGCAACCGGAATTCGTCAACGCGCCCGGTGATGGCCGGGCGGGGAAGTGGTGACCGGATGTTGCTCGTGCACGCCGCGGACCTTCATCTGGACAGCCCGTTGCGGGGCCTGTCCCGGCTCGGTGACGACGCCGTGGCCAACCAGATCCGGATGGCGTCCCGGCACGCCCTGCGCAACCTGGTCCAGCTCGTGATCGACGAGCAGGCCATCGCGCTGTTGCTCGCCGGCGACATCTACGACGGCGACTGGCGGGACTACGCGACCGGGCGGTTCTTCGCCGAACAGATGGACGTGCTGCACGACCACGACATTCCCGTGTACATGGTGGCCGGCAATCACGACGCGGAAAGCCGGATCACGAAGGCGCTGACCCTGCCGTCCAACGTCAAGGTGCTGTCCACCACCTCACCCCAGACGAAGATCGACGAACACCGCGGACTCGCCGTGCATGGTCAAGGTTTCGCCGAGCGGGCAGTCATGGAGAACCTTGTCAGGGGCTACCCGGATCGAGTGCCGGGACTGGTGAACGTCGGCCTACTGCACACCGCTGTGAGCGGCGCCGAGGGCCACGACCCCTACGCGCCGTGCACCGAGGAGGACCTGCGACGCACCGAGTACGACTACTTCGCGCTGGGTCACGTGCATGAACATCGCGTCGTCAACGACGGCCACCGGGTCGCGGCGTTCTCCGGAAACCTGCAGGGCCGCCACCCGAGGGAGACGGGCCCGAAGGGCGCGTTGGTCGTGCGCGTGGACCCCGACGCGAAGGCGCAGCTCGAACTGCGCCCGTTGGACGTCGCACGCTGGGCGACCATCGACGTCGACGCGACCGGGGCACGGGACGTCGACGAGGTCCTGGTCCGCGTCGACGACCAGCTCGTCGCGGCCCGAACGGCGGCCGAAAGCCGGCTGCTGGTCGCCCGCGTCACCGTCACCGGCAGCACTTCCGCGGCGGCCGCGCTCGCCGACCGGGAACGCCTGCACGAGGAGATCGCCCGGATCGCTACCAAACGCGACGTCACCCTGGAGAAGGCGATGTCGCACGCGTACGCGCCGGACGGCCGGGACGCCGTCGATCCTGAGTTGCTTGCCGCGGTCCGTAGTGCGGGTGCTGACATGGAACAGGACACGGAACGTCTCTGCGAGCTGGCCAGGCCGCTGGAAGCCGAGCTCGGACGCCACCTGCGCGCGGGGCGCGCACTGACTGCGCGATCCTGCGGTGCTGAGCAGGCTCGCGGCGGACGCGACCGCCGAGCTGGCCGCGATGTTGTCAGGGGGCGAGCACTGATGCGGGTCACCGAACTGGGACTTGCTCCCTACGGTGCGTTCAGCGACTGGGCCGTGTCCCTGGGATCCGGTCTGACGCTGGTACTCGGGGTCAACGAGGCGGGCAAGTCGACGGCGCTGGACGGATTGTCGGATCTGTTGTGGGGTATTCCGCCGCAGACCGACCGGGCATTTCTGCACGGACGGCCCGCGTTGCGGCTGCACGGCCGGATCGTGCTTCCCGACGGCACGACGTCGGACGTGACGCGGCGCGGCGACGGTCTCTACGACGCGACGACCGGTACCGACGTCGATGTGGTGTGGCAGGGCGAGAACGACTCGCGGGAGCGGTGGCGGCGGTCGTTCGGGCTGACGCACGCCCAACTCCGCGAGGGCGGCGTGGCCCTGTTTCGTGGTGAGGGTGATCTGGCGCAGTTGGTGTTCGCGGCCCGCAGCGGCCACGGTGTGCGCGGCCTGCTGGAGCGACTCAGCGCCACGGCCGACCTGCTGTACAAGGATCATCGCAACTACAAGAGCGCGCTGGTGCGGCAGGCCAACGTCGAGTACGAACGGCTGCGGGATCAGGCGACGTCGGCCACCTCCCTGGCCGGTCAGGAGTCGTCGCGAGCGTGGCAACGGGAAGCCGCTGGTGAGGTGGTCGCCGGGCACGGCGTGATCGTGGCCGAGTATTTCGATGTTGGTTGCACTCGCCGGATGCGGTGGTCGTTGCGGCCGCAGGCTGCTGCATTGTTGACGGCGGTGGCTGATCCGGGGCGTCCGTTCGATGCGATCGTGGTGGGGGAGTACGAGCGTGCCTTCTGTGGTGATCAGCTGACCGGGTTGATGTCGTTGTTGCTGCGGCATGGCGTGGGGTTGTGGTTGGCGGAGGTCGGCGGCCCGGTGGACTTCGCCGATCCTGCGCATCGGATGGTGGTGGCGTGGTTGGGTGCGCAGTCCAATCGGGAGGTGGCGCGAGCCAGGTTCCGGGTGTTGCAGGCGATGCGGGCGCAGGTGCGGGAGCAGGGCCGCTATCTGGGTGGGCGCCCGCCGTACGGGTATCGGTTGGTGGACGTTGGCCCGCATCCGAATAGCGCGCATGCCGGGTGGGGTCGTCGGTTGCAGGGGTTGGCGCCCGATCCGGCGACGGCGTCGTGGGTACGGTGGATATTCGACCAGCGCATGGCGGGCTGCAGCGTGGCGGGCATCGCTAGAGAGTTGAACGAGCGAGGAGTCCCGTGCCCCTCGAGCGCTGATCCGGGCCGGAATCGGCATCGGTCGGGTGTGGCGTGGCGGGTGCGGACGGTGGCGTCGATCCTGGCGAATCCGCGGTATACGGGCTGGCAGGTGTGGAATCGGCAGTGCACCGACCACGCGGTGGATGCGCAGGACGATGGGTCTGTGGATGGGGTGTGGCGGGGGTGGCATTCGGCTGATGAGTGGGTGGTGTCGAAGACCCCGGCGCATGAGGCGTTGGTGACCGTGGAGGACTTCGTCGCGGTCCAGGCGGTGAGCGCGATCCCAGTGCCCGTGGATGGCGAGCCGCGGCGCTATTTGTTGACCGGCTTGGTGTGGTGCGGTGCGTGCGGCCGGAGGATGGAGTCGTGCTGGGTGCATGGCCGGGCGGGGTACCGATGTCGGCATGGCCATTCCAGCGGAGCCCGGCCCGCAACGGAGCGGGTGAGGAATGTTTATCTGACCCGAATCCGTGAGTAGGTCGGTGACACGCGCCCGGAGATGACGATAGGTGTCGCTCTGGCCTGGGATGATGTTGGTTGCGAAGCCACATCGATCTCAGGGAGAGGACACCTATCTGGTGGGCAGCTTAGGTGCTG
>DATATE010000033.1:0-264401 GCA_036268955.1 Pseudonocardiaceae bacterium | reverse complement strand
TCGCGCCTGACCGCACCGGTCAGGCGCGACAAGGCTTTTATCGGCTGGCAACAGCTTCGCTCTGTCCACAGTGGATTGAATCCGCAATCGACAAAGGCTTGCGCCGCCGTGTCACCAGTGGCAGGCGGTGTCTGGTTCGCAGCACGGCGCAAGATACCGGCAGTTGGGGCAGATCCATTTCGAGCCGTTGCCGTACGGGCGCAGATCGTCGCTCTCGCACTGCGGGCACTGCGGCAGTCGCGCTCGGCGCTCGGCGGGTCGGAGTTCCGGTTGTGATGCGGGCACCGGGTCAGGGTAGGTCAGCCCGTCCTCGGATCTCGGCTTCGACGCGGCCGGGGCGCCGGAATCAGGGTGCCCGCGCCTGGCGTCCGCAACGCCGGTTCCTGATCACCGACCACGGTGAATCCGACCGTGCACGGCGCGAAAGTACCCGGCGCGTTCCCCTTCGGTAGCGTTCGGTTGGTCCGATCACTTCTTCGGTCCTGCTCGTTCGTGACGCGCACCACCCACCAGGTGACCAGGGGCCGGTGGCGGAAGGGAATCGATGGGCGGCAGCCAGCAACGCCGGTCGCCGGTCTCGGTGCTGGCCGAACTCCTCGGCGGCCCGACCGGGTCAACGCTGCTGATCAGCGGCGGTATCGGCACCGGGCGCACTCGCCTGGCGCGGATGATCGCCGCGGCGCCACCGGCCATGCACAGCCGGCTGCTGTCGGTGCGCGCCAGCATCGGCATCCCGATGTGGCTGCCGCGTGAGCTGGTTCGGCTGATCGGCGAACTGGTCGGGGAGCGTCCGAAGCCTCCCGAGGACATCGCTCGGGCTGGCGCGCAACTGCGCAGGCTGTTGTCGACCCCTCGGCGTACTCGCGACGTGCTGGTGCTCGACGACGTGCACCTCCTCGACCCGGCCGGCGCCGCGCTGCTGGTCGATCTGCTGGCCGTCCCGGCCGGCCGGCGTACCCAACTGGCCCTGACCGTGCGCGCCGACTGGGCCGAGCGGCTGCCGCCCGAACTCGTCGCCGCGCTGACCACGCTGCCCAGGCACGAACTGGCCGCCCTTGACACCGACGAGCTGCGCCGGTTCGGCGTCGAGGTCATCGGGGCGCCGTTGGCCGAGCCCACGCTCCGTCGGGTGGTCGAGGCGACCGGCGGCAATCCGGCTGCCGTGCGCGGGGTGCTGACCGAGGCGCTGCGCCGGGACGCGGTGCTGGTGCTGGACGGTGTCGCGCTGTTGACCCCCGGATATCGGTTGGCGCTGCCCGACTGGCATCCGCTGCTGAGCCGGATCGACGAGTTGCCCGCCCCGGCGACCGCTGTCGCCGAACTGATCGCGGTGACCGGCCGGCCCACTGTCGAAGGGCTGGCCGTCGGCGCCGAACACGACCCGGGGCGGCTGAGTGCCGCGCTGCGGACGCTGCGCGCCGCCGGGGTACTCGCCGAGGGCGAGGAACCGAGGATCGGCATTCCGGTACTCGCCGACGCCATCGCGCGGCGGTGCCCACCCTGGCGGCGGGCGGCCGGCCAGGCGCGGTGGCTTGCCGAGCGGCGCTGCGCGGATGACTCCGTGCTGTCGCGACTGGCCAGGGACACCGTCGCGGCCGGTCGGCCACTGCGGCCCGAGGAACAGGACATCCTCCTCGGCAACAGCGATGGTGACGGCCCGCCGGTTCCGGAGGGTGCGCTCGCGGCCGGCTTGTTGCCGTTCGCGGCCACGCCGCCCGCCGCCGAGCTGGTCGAGCCGGCGATCGGTCACTGGGTGGAAACCGGGCAGTGGCGGCGGATCACCCGACTGTCCCCCGAGTCGATCAGTTCCGCCGTGGTGCTCGATCGGTTGCGGGCCAGCCTGTTGTCCGGCGGCCTGACCTCGGCGCTGGCGGACGTGGAACTGTTGGCCGAGTCACCGGCGCTCTCCGCCGAACTGCTGCTGTTCGCGGGCCAACCCGATCAGGCCGAGCTGGAGCTGCCAAGGGGCCGGCTGGCCGACCTGGCCGAGCAGCCCCGGCTGGCCACCGACGATGTCGCGGTCCGCGCGTGGTCGGCGGGCCGCTGGGACACGGTGCTCGACCTCGCGGTCACCGACCGGCGCACCGGTGCCAGCGCCCACCAGTTGGCCTGCGCAGAGGAGCCCGCCGCGCTGGCCGCCGAGGTCTGGCTGCATCGTGGCCGGCCGGAGTTCTCCCGGCAATGGCTCATTGCCGCCCCGACGGCCGGTGAGCCGCTGCCGAGACCGCTGTCGGAGTGGGCCGCGGCCGGTGTCGACCTGCTCCACGACCGGCCACGAGAAGCCGCCGACCGGTTGGCGGGCGTCCTGGACTGGATGGCCGCCCAGCGCTACTCGCGGCATCGTCCGCTGTTGCTGGCCAGGCAGGTGACCGCACTGGCCGGTTCAGGTCAGCTCGCGGCGGCCACCGAGACCCTGGCCGAGTTGGCCGCCACGGCCGAACTGGACGGCACTGCCTCGACGCGGGCGCTGTGGTTCGTCGCGGCGCTCGTGCTCGTCGAGCACGGTGGCCCAGCGGTGCCCGATCCGAACTCGGTGCTGGAGGCCCTCGTCGTGGCCGAGGCACCACCGTTCGAACTGGCCAAGGCGCGGCTCGCGGTGGGCAGGCTCAGCGCAGACACCGAGCTGATCGGCCTTGCCGCACAAGGGTTCGCCGCGCTCGGCGCCACCCTGTGGCAGCTGCGCGCGGTCGGCGCGGCCCGCGCGGTCGACGGCACCGAGCTGCCGGCTGACTCGCGGGCCTCGGCCGACGAGCTGATCATGGACCTGGTCACCGCCGGACTGAGCAACGCCAGCATCGCGACCGTGTTGCTGCACAGCGAAATGTATGTCAAACGCCAGGTGAGCAGGCTGTTGCGGGCCACGGACAGCCGGCATCGCGCCCAACTCGCCGCGCGAGTCCTCGAACCTCTCGGCCCATCCTCGGCCGACGACGGCACCGATCCTGCCGTGCTGCTCGCCGAAACGGACCAGCCGGTCACAGTGGTGCTCGGGCCGCCCGGCTCCGGCCGTTCCAGCGTGCTGCTGCGCACGCGGAAACTGTTGGCCGGTAAGGCAACCGCGCTGCTCGTGCACGGGAGCAGGGCGCACGACCTCGGTGCCACGCTGCGTGGCGCGCTGACCGGGCGCCCTGGCGGCGACGGTGACCTGACCGAGGACGTGGCCGCGGTGTGTGCGGTACTGCGCGACCCGATGCGATCGGATCCGGTGACGCTGCTGGTCGACGACGCCGACCTGCTCGGTTCCCGTGGCCGGTCGATGCTGCGAGCGCTGGCCCACGAGGCAGGCCCCGCGCTGCGCTTGATCGTCGCCGGTAGTCGTTTCACCGCTGACCTCGCCGTCCTCGTCGAGCTGGCCGGGTCGCCGGTGCGGCTGCCGCCGTTGACCCCGGCCGAGGTCGGCGCCGCGGTGGCCAAGCGGCTCCAGGTCGAGCTGCCCCCGGCGGCCCTCGTCGCGCTCACCGAGCGCACCGCGGGTAATCCGGGTGCGTTGGCCGCCTTGCTGAGCCTGCCGCCCGACCCGGCAGCGGAGCCCGATGGGGTACTGCGGGGCGGCCCACTCGGTGGCGTGCCGGAGGTCGCGCCCTCGCGGGCGGTCGCCGGTCTCGACCAGCTGTCGGCGCCATCGTTGCGGGCCGTTGCGCTGCTCGCCGCGTTGCCGGGGGATTCGCCTGCCCAGCTGTGGCCCGCGTTGCCGCTGCTGGAGCTGTCCATGACGCAGCTGCAGTCCGTCGCGCGGCAGCTGATGGACCTTGGGCTGCTCGTCGAGACCGAGGACGGCGGAACGAGGTTTCGCGTCCCACTGGTCGGCGAGCTGCTGGCCGCCCGGTTGCCGGCGCCGCAGCGCAGGGCGGTGCATCAGGCGCTGTCGGTGGCCCTGCTCAACGCGAGGGCCGAGGGTCGTCCCGTGCACCAGCACAGGCTGGCCGAGCACCTTGTCGCGGCCGGCGCCGAACTCGGCAAGGACGAACTGGTCACCGCCGCACAGCAGGTGGTGGATGTCGATCCACTGCTCGCCTACGGCTGGAGTACCGCCTTGCTGGCCTCCGTCTCGGCCACCGCCGACATTCGGGCCTCAGCCGCCATCGTGACCGCCAAGGCCTGCTACGCCATGGCCCGCTACGCGGAGGCGGTCGAGGCGGCACGGGCGGCGCTGGAACTGTTGGTCGACGAGCGCCAGTCGGACGCCGTGGTGGCCAGGACGGTACTGATCAACTCGTTGGTGCGCACCGGCCAGCACGATGCCGCCCTCGACATCGCCGCCGGCACGGGTTCGGTGGGTTCGGTGGTGGACGGGTTGCAGCAGGCCAGGATTCTGTTGCTGCGGGAGCAGTTCGACGCCGCACTGGCGGTGCTCGCCGAACTGCGTCCCGCCGATCCGCGACATCGCCTCGCCCAGCTCGCCGGGGTGCGAGTGCTCGCGGCGATCGGTGCCGACGGGGTGGCCTGGCAGGGCGCGGAACGACGGGCCGAGCTGGCGACGCCGTTGCCGGTGGACCGCCTCGAACAGGCCCGGCAGGCGCTGGCCTGGGGTGACCTGTTCACCGCCGAGCGCTGCGTCATCGCGGGCGCGCATCCCGCACCGGCCGCTCGGCGAAGCCCACCGCCCTCCTTGGGTCGACTGGTCGCCGCGGTGGCCGCCCTGCGGGTGGGGGAGTGGGCCTCGGTACGCGCGCTGGCCGAGGAACATGCCGCCTCCGGCGCTGAGGTCACCCACGCCGACGGCGTCATCGCCGCACTGGCCGCCGAAACCCTTGTCCGCCAGGACAAGTTGGCCGCAGCGGGCGAACTGCTCGCCGGCATCTCCGCCGACCAGCTGTTCGGCCACGTGATCGGCTGGGCCGCCGCCGGGCTCGACCTTGCCGGCGGAGCCACTCGACAGGCGGTCGAGCGACTGGCCGCCGTCGACCAGCGCTGCCGTAGGCTCGGTTATCTCAGCGGCCGGGAACTGGTGCTCAGCCGCAAGGTGGACGCGGAACTGGCCGATGGCGACCGGGCCGCGGCGATCCGCACCTCGGCCGAACTCGGTGAGCTGTGCACCCGGATCAACACCCGGCAGGCCCGGTTGTACTGGCTGGCGGGCAGCCTTGCGATCCGGCCGGTCGAACAGGTGGCCAGCGCGGCGGCCGAACTCGCGGCGGAACTCGGCGACCGGTTCCTCGCCGCGCGTGTCCAACTGTCCGAAGTGGAGTTCGGTCGACCGGAGGCGCTGCGCGGCGCGTACGCCACGTTTCGCGAACTGGGCGCCGTTCGCTGGCAGCGCCGCGCCGCGGAACTGATGCGGGCCAACGGGGTTTCCGTGCGGCTGCCGCAGAAACTCACCGCGCAGCACCGCCAGTTGATCGACCTGATCGCGGCAGGCGCGTCCAACCAGCAGGTGGCTGAGGCGCTCGGGGTGACCGAGAAGGCCATCGAGGGCAGGCTGACCCGGCTCTACCGCCGTACCGGCCTGAGCACCAGGGCGGACCTGGTCCGCGAGTACGGCGACCAGCGCGGCATCGGCTGACTCAGCCGGCGTCCGGTTCTCGGCATACCCCGACCGAACCGCCGTCGCCCGGCCTGAGCGTGGCCACCGGAGCGTACGCAGTTGGGCTGTCAGCGAACGTTGGCCGGTGCATGCTCCGGCACCGGCCAACGTTCACGAAAACGGGCTACACGTTCTCCGGTCGTCCTTGCGTCTCAACTGGCCGCTGAACGACGAAGGCGT
The DNA here is from genome assembly GCA_036268955.1 of Pseudonocardiaceae bacterium. Classification (GTDB taxonomy): domain Bacteria; phylum Actinomycetota; class Actinomycetes; order Mycobacteriales; family Pseudonocardiaceae; genus CAJCJE01. The sequence goes on along the minus strand of DATATE010000033.1, from coordinate 258,697 downwards.
TCTCAAGTCCTGGTACGAGGTGTTCGAAGAATTCGTCGCTACCGCCGGGTTGGCGAAGGCCGCCAGTCAGCACGACCATCTCACCTTCTCTGGCGACGACCAAACCGTTTTCGTCAACAATCTCAAGTGGATCGAACCTTGCGCTGTAACCATGTGGCCAAATAACCGGCAGCTCATTTTCGCCACAATCGACCCATACGTAACCATCATGGATCTGCGCTGATCCGCGAAGGATTCCTCTCCGCTTAGCGGTTTTTGCGGGTCCGCCCGATCGTATTAGGCTGGGAAGCTGGATCATTCGGCCATTCATAGGTCATCCTGTAGCTGTCGTGACGTTGAAGTAGTTCTCGATGTCCGAGATCTGCTGGACGAACGTCTCATTATCACCTTCGCCGTCAATGGTACCAACAGCGTTGACTGTTGTCGCGCCCGCATACTGGTAGGCGGGACCACCGCTGTCTCCGCCAGGGGCTTGATATCCAGAAACCACAGTGAGATAGCACGTATACACGCCATCCTCATAAATGACGCATGCGTCATTTTCAATGACAGGAAGTTGTCGATGTTCTCCACTCGCTGCGCCGTCTACCGTAATCAAACTGGCAGATCCTTGGCCAGGTGCAACATCGCCAGAGCCAACAACCGTTGCGGTACCGCTATTTGTCCAGACGAGCGGGTCAAAACTTCCGGTAATCAGATCAGTGTCAAGACCGCCATAAACGAATCGTTGTAAAGCGACCGTACCTATTGTGCGATTCGAGCTAAAATTTGTGTCGATTGCGGCACCGTGAGCTGCGCAATGGCCAGCCGTAAGCTCGTATGAGGCCCCTGTGCTGTTATTGCGAACTTCGAATCCCGTTGAACAGTCCGTACCCGGCGTGTCGCCGTGAACCCATATCGCATCGCCGCCATAGTAAGGCGCCGTGTCAGTGGTCCGACTACTCGTCTGATGGCCGCGCTGCTCTGTTGTCTTTGAAACATCGACCAGGTTTGCCCCGTAGTGGGACTCTAGCTGGGTTGCCGTTGCGGCATCGTATGTATCTAGATAAAAGACAACTTTGTTTTCGTTGACGTCTGGGCCCCAACGTACGATATGAGTGGCATCTATTTTCTTTGCCTGCGCGTCGGATGCTATCTGAAGTGTGAGGGATTTTAACTGTGCTAAGCTGTTTGCTTCAGGAACAACTTGGGTGAGCGAAGAAAGTCCAGCCTGACTCACTGCTTGGTCTACTGAATTTACCGATTCAGGTGTTACTCGAATTTCGATTTTCTGATCGCTGGTTATTGTTACGCCAGCGTTCGCCATGGGGAAACTCTTGCTCACAAGGCTTTGAATCTTACCAACCGCACTGGTTATGTCCGTAGACGTTACCGGAGTTTGTGAAAGGTTTTGGTCATTTCTCGGTGCGGCATAGGCGACCACGCCAAATCCTACCGATGCAAACATCGCTGTGGTGATTGTTATAACTGCGCTGCGTTGAAAAGATGACAATTTTCGATAATTCATTAGGCCCCCCTATAGATTTGCCTTCTGTGCACCTTAATAGGGTGCAGCAGCCAAACTGTACTTGTTGCTTAACGTGATAGATACCGCCCATCGGGTGACAACGCGTGCACAGGGGCCACTTCGGCCGGCACTGTGGTATATACCTCGAATCGGTCAAGTCCTCCTGGGCGGCCGACCACAACGAGGCCGGCGTCCAGGAGGCCCCGACCGCGATCGACACCACCCTCGCGGCCACACCGGTCGACCTCGGCCCGCCCGCAACCCAGTGTCGGCGGCGCGGGCTCGCGGAGCCTGAACCGAAGTGGATTCAGGCCCCGCTGCCGGTTGTGTGCCGCGCAGGCCTGAGGTCACGCAGCGCTGGGTATCAGGCGGCGTCCGGTCCGGTGCGCGAGGCGAAGCGAGCCGATGTCGAGTCCACGAGGTACCGGCGGCCGGGGAGCGGGTTGTCCATGGTGGTGCGTTCCCGAACATAGGATCGCACCAGCGGCGGGAAGGTGTACCTTGCCGGCGCCGAGGAGTCCAGCAGGCTGCGGTCGACCAGTTCCTCCAACAGCAGCTCGGCCCGTCGCATCGGCAGTTCTGTCAGTGCCGCGACCGTGCCGGTGGTCAACTCGCCCCTCGGTTGCCCGGCCGCGGTGCGCAGTACCTTGGCCAGCAACGAATCCAGGTCCGCGTAGTCGCGGTCGAACAGCGCGCGCAGGTGCACGCCGATCGACCGGTCACCGTTCGCACTGAGCAGACTGTCCGCGAAGCCGGCCAGTGACCAGGTCGGCCTGCGGGACAGGTACTCGGCGAAGGACAGCAGGATCGCCGGCACCCCGGCGGTGGCCGCCACAAGTCGCCGCAGCGCCTGCGGTTCCCGCTGCGCACGCGGCAGCCCGATCACCCTGCCGAACACCTCCCGGGCGTGGTCCTCGGCCAACGGCAGGAGCTGGACGCGGGCGGCGAAGGGCAGGTGCCGGCCACGGTAGCGGCTGGTGATCAACACCGAAGCAGCGGGATTGGCCGGCAGCAGCGCGCGGACCGGGGTTCTCGCGGTGACGTCGTCGAGCACCAGCAGGCAGCGCCCGGCCCGTTCCACCCGCGCCAGCACCGCCCTGCGTTGCGCGTCATCGGCGTCGGCGGCCAGGAAGAACCCGCCACCGGGGAAGCGGTCCGCGAGCCGCGTGGCAACGCCGATCGCGGTCGCGGTCTTGCCGACCCCGGCCATTCCGTGCAGCACCACAACGCCGGGACCCTCGCCGAGCGGTTCGGCGAACGCGGCGGCAAGCTCGTTGAGCACGCCGGCGCGGCCGAGCAGCATGGGCTGATGCGGCAGCCGGCCAGGTTGCCCGGCGCCATCCTCGGCAGTCGGGGACGTCGAGATCTGCTCGCGGCGCCCCGGTCGGTCGCCGGCCAGGATCTGCTGGTGCAGGCGACGCAATTCGGCGCCCGGCTCGATCCCCAGGTCGGTGACCAGGATCTGGCGGGCCCGCGCGTACGCGGCCAGTGCGTCGGCCCGTCGCCCGTTGTGCGCGAGCAGCCGCATCCGCAGACCGTGCAGCCGTTCCCGATGCGGATGAGCCGCCAGCAGTTCGGTCAGGTCGTGGTCGAGCACGTCCTCGGGGCGCAGGGCCAGGTCCACCTCGACCAGCGTCTCGACCGCGGTCAGCCGCGCGATGGCCAACAGTTCGCGCTGCTGCTCGGCGAACGGGCCGGGCACCCCGGCCAGCGCCGTGGCCGGATAGCGCGCCAGCGCCGACCGCAACGCGGTGCGCGCCGTATCCAGATCGCCCTGGTCGCGGGCTTTCTCGGCGGTCGCCAGCTCGGCGGTGAACCGGGTGACGTCGACCTCGACGTCACCCGGCTCCACCAGGTAGCCGCCGCTGACCGTGCGTAGCACCCGGTCCCGTTCGCGTGGCCCGAGATCGGGTGCGAACGCCTTGCGCAGCGCGGAAACATGCGCCTGCAACGCGACAGCTGCCTTACTCGGCGCCGCGTCCCCCCAGACCGCGGCAACGAGTCGATCGGTGGTCACCACCCGACCGGCGTTGAGCAGCAGGGCGGCCGCGACCGCGCAGCGTTGTGGGGGCCCGAGGCGCAGCTGCCGCTGGCCGAGGCTGGCCCGCACGCCGTTGAGCATGATCACGACGACCCGCGCGGTGTTCGCTGACGCACCCGACATGATCTGGTCCTATCAGGGCAGACCACGGCCGCGTAACGACGCGAAGCCAGACGTAGGGGAAAGTTCGGTGACCTGGCGACTACATAGCGCCACAGCGCAGCGCGTAGGCGACCGCGTGCGGTCGGTTGCGCAGCCGCAGCCGCGCCATCATGCTGTGGATCACGTTCTTCACGGTTCGTTCCGAGTAGTTCAGCTGCTCGGCGATCTCCCGAGTGTCGAGGCCGTCCGCGATCAGCCGGATGACCGCCAGTTCACGGGCCTCCAAACTGGTCACGGTGAGCCCGTTCGGGGCGAGGATGTCCCGCTGCACGGTCCTGCTCTGCTCGACGAGCCAGCCCACCATCGTGGCCGGCATGTCGGCCTGCCCACGGGTGCTGTCCAGAATTGCCTTGACGATCCGGTGGTAACTGACATCGGTCCTCGGCAGCACACTGACCAACCCGTAGCCGATCGCCCTCGTCAGGTGGTGTTCCTGAATGTCGTTGGCGACCAACACGATCCGCATGGCCGGGTTCGTGCTGCGCTCGTCCGCCTCCCGCATCAGCGCCAGCGTCGTCTCGGTGACCGTGTCGACCAGCAGCAACAGCACATCGGCGCGATGCTGCTGGCTGGCCGGCAGCAGGTCGAGTTCTGGCTGGTTGCGCAGATAGGCCAGCGCGCCGTCGGCGGTGATGCGGTCACTGGCCAGAATGACGACCCTGGGCGGTTGCACGGTGCGTCCTCATACCGTTGGTTGATCCGGACGCCGCCGAGTCTGAGTCAGCCCTCTTGTCGAACTCTTGTCGAACCGGTCAGGGCGTGTCGGTGAAGTGCGCCGTGAGCGCCTCCTAGGTTCTGGTCGGCCCATCGTCCGAAGGCTTGGGGCAGGCGGGGCCGGTGATGTGGGCTTCGGCGTACTTGCGGAAGGCCGCGAGCAGGCGGTTGTGGTCCTCGGCGCGGGTGGCCAGCACCACGTGGCTCGGGTCGACGCCGCGCAGCGCAACCGCGGTGAGATCGGGCCGAGGGCTGCCGACGATGCCATCGCTCATCGGGATGATGGCGACGGCCTGCCCGGCCGCGATCAGTTCGATCTTGTCCTCGACGGACTCGACGAGCGGACCGTCCGGGGCCCTGCTCCCGTCGGGCCGGGGATCGATCCGCCAGAAGGCGTTCCAGACCGGGTCGGCCGCCATGGGCAGGGGTTCGTCGGCGATGTCGTCGAGGGTGACGAACTCCTTGCCGGCCAGGCGGTGATCCAGCGGTAGCAGCAGCGCGCGGGGTTCGTCGTAGAGGATCGTCACATGAAGTTGGTCGGTGGCCAGCGGCAGCCGGGTCACTACCGCGTCCACCCGGTGATCCAACAGGGCCGCGCATCGTCCCAGGCAAGGTGCTGGGTGTGCACCTCGGCGTCGGGATGGCGACGGCGCATCTCCCGCACCGCGGGGGTGATGATGATGTTGACGGTGTAGCCGACGGTGAGCCGGCTGGGTTCGGCGGCGGCGCGGGTCCAGGCCGCGGCCTGCGCGGCGGAGCGCAGCAGCGCCTTGGCACGGGGGAGGAACACCTCGCCCGCCTCGGTGAGTCGACTGCCCTGCGGGGTGCGGTCCAGCAGCCGGGCGCCCAACTGCTGTTCCAGCCTACGGATCTGTCGGCTCAGCGACGGTTGCGCGATGCGCAGGGCTTCGGCAGCGCGGGCGAAGTGCTGGTGCTCGGCAACCACGGTGAAATACCGGACCAGCCGCAGATCGAGATCCACCGTCCGCTGCGAATCAGCCTGCGAATCGGACATACCTCATCGTAACATCGCGTTTCTGGTTCAGGACGGTGCCAATGGGTCGATGAACTGCGGTGATACCTGATCGGTATGACTCGATACGAAACAGGTCCAGGGACCGATGAGTCTGGCCGACCCCGGCTGTCTGTATGGAGGACGGGCTTCTTTTCGCCAGGAGGGAGTTGGAGACGGTGCGGACACTCGCCATCACCCAGAACATCACGGTCGACGGCGCGATCGAGATGCTGACCGACTGGTTCGACCCCAAGGGGCACGCCGACGTGGACAACTCGGACCTGACGGCCGAACTGCACCGACAGTCCGATGCGGCCGACGCGTTCCTCACCGGTCGGCGCACGTTCGAGGATCTTCGCGGCTACTGGCCAAACCAGACCGACGACGAGACCGGGGTCGCCGACTACCTGAACGCGGTGCGCAAGTACGTGGTCTCCACGACGATGACCGATCCCGGATGGCAGAACTCCACGGTGCTGGCCGGTGATCCGGTGCGCACGGTCGCGGCGTTGAAGGCGGCGCCGGGCCGGGACATCGTGGTCACCGGCAGCATCACCTTGTGCCACACGCTGATCGAGGCCGGTCTCGTCGACGAGTACCGGCTGTTCGTCTATCCCGCCGTGCAGGGCAGCGGTCGCCGGCTGTTCCCCGACGGGTTCGCGGTGCCGGAGCTGACACTCCTCGATGCGAAGGCGTTCCGCAGTGGCGTCACCTTCTCCGCTACGCCCCCGCCTGAGCGGCGCTGCGACTGGGCTTCGCCGGACCGACCGCAGTAGCCTCGCGTCCGTCCGATCGAGGAGGTGCGGTGGTCCGGGAACAAGCAGGGCGGATACTCGCGGCGAACCTGCGCATGCTGCGGGCCGCCGCCGACCTCTCGCTGTCCGAACTCGCCCGGCGCTCCGACATCGCCAAGGGCACCCTGTCCCAGCTGGAGTCCGGGACCAGTAACCCGACCATCGAGACCGTGTTCAGTCTGTCGAACGCCCTGGGGGTTCCGGTGTCCAGTCTGCTCATCGAGCGGGTGGACGCCGACGTGGTGCTGGTGCGCTCCTCGGACATCGAGGTGCTCAGCAGCAACGCGGTGGACCTGCGCATGCTGCGCAGGATGGACGTGACCGAGGCCGTCATCGAACTGTTCGACCAGCGGGTCCGGCACGGCCAGGTGCAGCACTCCACCGGCCATCACGGTCGCGAGCACGTGATCGTCACCTCGGGCGTGCTGCGCGTCGGGCCAGCGGAATCACCGTTCGAACTCGGACCTGGCGACTATGTCAGCTTCATGGCGCAGCGGCCGCACAGCTACCAGACGGTCGACGGACCGGTGACCTCCGTGCTGGTGCTGGAGTATCCCGCCGACGCGGGACCGCCCGTGCTCGGCGGCGCGCACGGCGACCTCGGTGCCGAGACCGCGGAGCGCACCGACCGCGATCGGTCCGGCGCTTGACCCTCGCCGAACCCCCACCTAGTCTCCAACCGTTCAATAAAATGAACGACTAGGGCGGTAGGCATGTATCCGGACGTGGTGGTGATCGGTGCGGGCGTCATTGGTGCTGCCTGCGCCGAGGCACTCAGCGCGGCCGGAGTGCTGGTGACCGTGCTGGACCGGGGCGCGCCCGCGAGCGCGACCACCTCGGCAGGCGAGGGCAACGTGCTGGTCTCGGACAAGGAGCCGGGGCCGGAGCTGCGGTTGGCGATGTGGTCGCGGCAACGCTGGCCGCGACTGCTGGCCGAACTCCGGGCGGAACTCGGTACCGGCCTCGCCGAGGTGGAATGGGAGGCCAAGGGCGGACTTGTCGTTGCCACCACCGACATCGCGGCGCCCGCGCTCGACGCCTTCGCCGCCGCCCAGCGAAGTGCCGGCGTGCGGGCGGAGCCGATCGAGGTGACCGAGGCCGCGCGGCTGGAACCACACCTGACTCCGTCGATCACCGCCGCCGTCCACTATCCCGATGACGCCCAACTCCAGCCCGTCCTTGCCGCGACCACCCTGCTCGCGGCCGTCCGGGCACGCGGCGGCACCGTCGAGGCGGGCGTTGACGCGCTCGGGGTGCGGACCGATGCCGAGGGCGCGGTCGACGGGGTGCGCACCGACGGCGGGGTCATCCCGTGCCGCGCCGTGGTGAACGCCTGCGGCCCGTGGTCCGGGCGGTTCGCGGCACTGGCCGGTGCGCCCATCGCGATTCATCCGCGCCGTGGCATGGTGCTGGTCACCGCCGCGCTGCCGCGGTGCATCCGGCACAAGGTCTACGACGCGGACTACGTCGGCGCGGTGGCCAGCGCGGATGCCGATCTGCAGACCTCGACGGTGGTCGAATCGACCCGCGCGGGCACCGTGCTCATCGGGTCCAGCCGGCAGCGCGTCGGTTTCGACGAGACCGTGCGCCTCGACGTGCTGGCCGAACTCGCCGCCAAGGCTGTCGGCCTGTTCCCGATCCTGGCCGAGGTGCCGGTGATGCGTGCCTACGGCGGCTTCCGGCCCTACGCCGCCGACCATCTACCGGTGATCGGGGCCGACCCGCGCCTGCCGGGACTGTGGCACGCGACCGGGCACGAGGGCGCCGGTATCGGTCTCGCCCCCGCGACCGCGACGCTGCTCACCGACCTGTTCCTCGGCCGTGAGTCCATTGTGGACCCGACACCGTTCCGGGTCGACCGGCCGGCCGTGCTCGCCGAGGCGGCGGCATGAACGTCAGGGTGGACGGAGTGACGGTCCAGGTCCGGCCGGGGCAGACGGTCGCCGCCGTCCTGATCGGACTCGGCAGGACCTCCTGGCGAACCACCCGAGGCAGCGGCCGACCACGCGGCGTGTTCTGCGGGATCGGCGTCTGCTTCGACTGCCTCGTTGTCGTCAACGGGATCGCGGACGTCCGCGCCTGCCAGCGGATCGTCGAGAACGGCGACGACATCCGCGTCCAGCACGGGGCGGAGCTGCCGTCGTGAGCGAGATCGTCGTCGTGGGCGCAGGCCCGGCCGGGATGGCCGCGGCACGCGCCGCCGCCGAGGCCGGTGCGCGGGTGGTGCTGATCGACTCGGCGACGAAACTCGGCGGCCAGTATCACCGGCAGGACGCCACCTCGGACACGGAAGCGTTCACCTTGCCGGTCGGTGTCGAACATCTGGCGCGGACCGTGGTGTTCGCGGTCGAACCCGGCCCGCGCGGACCAAGACTGCAACTGCGGACCGGACGCGCTGACGGTCCCGGCCGCGCCGCCCGCGTCCTCGAACCGGCCGCGCTGGTGCTGGCCACCGGCGCCCACGACCGCGCACTGCCCTTCCCCGGCTGGGACCTGCCCGGCGTCTACACCGCGGGCGCCGCGCAGGCGCTCGCCAAGGGACAGCGCACGGCCGTCGGTGACACCGTGCTGCTGGCCGGCACCGGGCCGTTCCTGCTCCCGGTGGCGCGCTCGCTGATCGGCGTCGGCGCGCGGCTGCGCGGTGTCCTCGACGCCAACGATCCGATCGCGGGCTGGCTCGCGCGGCCGCGCGGCCTGCTCGCCGGCATCGGCAAAACCGGGGAACTGGCCGGCCATCTCGCCACCCTGGCCCGACATCGGGTGCCCTATCGGCCGCGCAGCACGGTGCTCGCCGCGCACGGTCGCGACCGGGTCGAGTCGGTGACCACCGCCCGGCTCGACCGGGACTGGTCGGTGCTGCCGGGCACCCGGCAACGGGTCGAGGTGGACGCGGTGTGCGTCGGCTTCGGCTTCGCCCCACGCATCGAACTGGCCGTCGCCCTTGGCTGTGCGCTCACCGACGGTTTCGTCGCCGTCGATCTCGCCCAGACGACCTCGGTCCCCGGTGTGTTCGCGGCGGGGGAGCTGACCGGCATCGGCGGCGCCGCACTCGCCGAGGACGAAGGCAGGATCGCGGGTGCGGCCGCCGCGCGGTTGCTCGGCCTGCCGGTCACGGTGCCGCACCGGGCACTACGGCGAGTGCGGTCCGGTCGCCGGTTCGCGACCGCCTTGGCCGCCGCCTACCCGATTCGCGCCGGCTGGCAGGGCTGGCTGGACGCGGACACCGTGGTCTGCCGCTGCGAGGAAGTCGTGCTCGGCGAACTACGCGCCGCCGTGACGGCGCGTGCGGCGTCCGGGGTCCGGTCGGTGAAGCTGGTCAGCCGGGCCGGCCTTGGCCTGTGCCAGGGCCGGATCTGCGGGGCCAACGTCGCCGAGCTGGTCGGGATCGCCGGTGGTGCAACGGCTTTCGCCCGGCGGCCCATCGCCGAACCGCTCCGGTTGGGCGAACTCGCCGACACCCCTCGTCAGGTCACCCCTCGTCAGGTCAAGGAGAACAAGCAATGACGCTCGACAAGCTGGACGGGGTCATCGTGGCGACCGCGTTGCCCTACGCATCCGAGGCGGGCGCGCCGGCCGGACTGCGGGTGGACCTCGACCGCTACGCGCAACACTGCCGTTGGCTGGTCGACAACGGTTGCCGCGGCGTCGGCCCCAACGGTTCGCTCGGCGAGTACTCCTCGCTGACCGACGAGGAACGACGCGCGGTCGCGCGCACCGCGATCGAGGCCGTCGGCGGCGACGGACTCGTGGTGGTCGGCGTGCACGCGCCCGGCGCGCACCAGGCGCGGGCCTGGGCGGAGCGGGCCGCCGAGGACGGCGCGGACGGCGTGCTCTGCCTGCCGCCGACGATGTACCGCGCCACCACCGCCGAGGTCGTGCACCATTTCGAGCAGGTGGCCGGCGTCGGGCTGCCGGTGATGGTCTACAACAACCCGATCGACACCAAGGTCGATCTGACCCCGAGTGTGCTGGCCGAGATCGCCCAACTGGACAACGTCGTCGCGGTGAAGGAGTTCTCCGGGGACGTGCGCAGGGTGCTGGAGATCCGCGAACTCGCGCCCCGGCTGACCGTGGTGGCCGGCGCGGACGATGTCGTGCTCGAATCGCTGATGATGGGCGCTGGCGGCTGGTTCGCCGGCTTCCCCAACGTGTTCCCCGCCGAGTCCGTCGCGCTCTACTCCCTTGCCACCCAAGGGAAATTCGCCGAGGCGAAGGCGTTGTACGAGCCGCTGGTCGCGGCGTTCCGCTGGGACTCCCGCACCGAGTTCGTGCAGGCCATCAAGCATGGCATGGAACTCGTCGGCCGGTTCGGCGGCCCGTGCCGGCCACCGCGCGGGCCGTTGACCGAGGAGAAACTCGCCGCGCTGGAGGCGGACCTGCTGCGCGCGGTCGACTACCTGCGTACCCACCCGGTCGCGGCCTGAGATGCGCGCGAGCAGGTACTTCAGCGCGGTCGACTCGCACACCGAGGGCATGCCGACCAGGGTGATCACCGGTGGTGTCGGCCCGATTCCCGGTGCGACCATGGCGGCGCGGCGGGAGTACTTCCTCGCCCATCTCGACCACCTGCGCGAACTGCTGGTCAACGAGCCACGCGGGCACGCCGCGATGAGCGGCGCGATCCTACAGCCGCCGACCCGGCCGGACGCCGACTGGGGTGTGCTCTACATCGAGGTCTCCGGGGTGCTGCCGATGTGCGGGCACGGCACCATCGGCGTGGCAACGGTTCTCGTCGAGACCGGGATGGTCGAGGTGACCGAGCCGGTGACCACGGTCGCGCTGGACACCCCGGCCGGCTTGGTACGGGCGGAGGTGCAGGTCAGCGACGGCCACGCGAACGCGGTGACCATTCGCAACGTGCCCTCCTTCGCCCTCGAACTCGACGCCTCGGTCGAGGTGCCCGGATTCGGCCCGGTGCGCTACGACATGGCCTACGGCGGCAACTTCTACGCCATCCTCCCGGTCGCCGATCTCGGCATTCCCTTCGAATCCTCGGCGAAGGATCGGATGCTGACCGCTGGACTGTCCATCATGGACGCGGTCAACCAGCAGAACCGGCCGGTGCATCCGGCCGAACCCGGCATCGGCGGCTGCAAGCACGTGCAGCTCGTCGCGCCGGGACACGAGGGAGCCGACGCGCGCAACGCGATGGTGATCCACCCCGGCTGGTTCGACCGTTCTCCTTGCGGCACCGGCACTTCCGCCCGGATGGCGCAGCTGTACGCACGCGGTGAGCTGGCACTCGGCGCGGATTTCGTGAACGAGTCGCTGCTCGGTACCCGGTTCACCGGTCGCCTGATCGAGCAGGCCTCGGTCGGTGGCCTCGCCGCCGCCGTCCCCACGGTCACCGGTCGCGCCTGGATCACCGGCATGGGCCAGTACCTGCTGGACCCGACCGACCCGTTCCCCCGAGGATTCACCCTGTGACGACAACCGGATGACAATCCCATGATGACAACCGCGAGGTGCGCATGACCGAGGTTCGGCCCGGCAGAAGAGATCCGAGCAAGCTGGTTGACGCGACCGGTTTCCGGGCCGCCGTCAAGCACGGTTGGGGGCCTGCCGAGCGCGCCGTGCGGCTGCCCGCCGGCGCGGCCAAGGCGGCGCGGGCGCACCGCAGGCGGCTGAGCGAGGCGTTGCCGGGCAGGCGGATCGCGGTCGCGGCGGGCCACGCACCGATCCGCGCCAACGACACCGACTACGTGTTCCGGCCGGACAGCGACTTCGCCTGGCTGACCGGCTGCCAGGCCGAAGGCGCCGTGCTCGTGATGCGGCCGGTCGACGGTGGCCACGACGCGGAGCTGTTCCTCCGCGAACCGGCGGGCGCGGCCGAAGTGGACTTCTTCGCCAACGCCCGCGACGGCGAGCTGTGGATCGGACCGACACCCGGCCTCGCCGACTGGTCGCAAGCCCTGGAACTGCCCTGCCGATCTCTCGACGACCTGCCGAAAGCGCTGCGCGGCCGAGTCCCGGCGATGGTGGCCACAACGCGGGTCGACCCGCTGTTGGACGTGCTGGTCGCCGGTGCCGACGCGAGCGAACTCCGCCGTACCCTCTCCGAACTGCGCCGGATCAAGGACGACTGGGAGATCGGGCAGCTGCGCGACGCGGTCGATGCGACGATCCTGGCCTTCGGCGACGTCGCGAGCGAACTGCCGAGGGCGATCGCGGGCGGCGGGGAGCGGTGGCTGGAAGGGACGTTCAACCGGCGAGCCCGAACCGAGGGCAACGGCGTGGGCTACGCGTCCATCGTCGCGGCGGGCCCGCACGCGGCGGTGCTGCACTGGACCCGCAACAACGGCCCGGTCGAGGAGGGCGCCGTCCTGCTGCTGGACGCCGGGGTCGAGGTGAACACCCTCTACACCGCCGACCTCACCAGGACGCTGCCGGTGACCGGCGAGTACAGCGCGGCCCAGCGGCAGGTCTACGACCTGGTCCTCACCGCGCAACACGCCGCGCTCGCCGCCGTCCGGTCGGGCGCGGCCTATCTGGACTTCCACCGCGCCGCCATGCGGGTGCTCGCACAGGGCCTGCACGACTGGGGCCTGCTGCCGGTCTCCCCGGACGAGGCCCTCGAACCGGCCAACCAGCAGCACCGCCGCTACCTCGTCTGCGGCGTCGGCCATTTCCTCGGCCTCGACGTGCACGACTGCGCGAACTCCGGTTCGGCCGCCTACCACGAGGGCAACCTCGAACCCGGTATGACGCTGGCCGTCGAGCCCGGCCTCTACTTCCACCCCAACGACCTGACCGTGCCACCGGAGCTGCGCGGGATCGGCGTGCGGATCGAGGACAACGTCCTGGTGACCGGCACCGGGATCGACATCCTCTCGGCCGAGCTGCCGATCGAACCGGACGGCCTGCAACAGTGGGTCCGCTCCCGGCAGTCGAACGAGAAGTAGCCCGGCCGCCGGGAGGCGAGAAGTAGCCGGCCGCCGGGAGGCGGATCAGCCGCCGGCCACCACCCGGTCCCGCAGCACCGCTCGGGTGAGGGTGGTGGCCGTGCTGACCACACTGGCGATCGCGTCCTCGGGGCGCAGCCGGTAGAGATCGGTCAGGTTGAACAGGGCCTCCGCGCTGACCACCACCGCGAGATCCCGCTGGAGCTGCGCCAACGCGGGGTGCTCCGCGCCGAGGGTCTCGACCAGCGGTGCCAGCGCATGGTCGATGAGGCCGAAACGCAGACCGGGGCGGGTCGCCGCGTCCGAGGGCCGGGTGATGGTGGCCGCGATCATGGCCCGGACCACTCCCTGCCGGGTGAGGACGTGGCGGAGCAGGAACTCGGTCGCGGCGGCAACCCGCTCCACCGGATCGGTGGAGTCCGCGACCGACTCCAGTGCCTCGGCCGGAGTAGGCAGCTGCCCGGCGATCGCTTCCCGCAGCAGACTGGCCAGGTCAGGGAAGTAGCGGTAAGCGGTGGCTTCGGAGACCAGCGCCGCCTTGGCGATCTCGGGCATGGTCACCTCCCGGCCGGTGCGGCTGAGTTCGGCCGCGGCCTGCACGATCGCGTTGTGCGTGCGCAGCTTCTGGTTCGCCCGGCCGGTCGTGCTCTGCTCGGTCATCGGTCCCACCCTTTCGCGGCTGCGTCCAGCTTAGCGAGCCCGCTCCAACGATGAGAAGTCGCTCGCAGATCAGGGCCCGCCGGGTGAGTCAGACCTCGGTCGAGCCGCCGCGCACCCGGTAGGTCATGTGCTGGGCCGCCGGGGTGGACACCGAGTCGGCCAGTTCCAGGCGTAGCGCGGTGGGGGAGGAGGTCGGGAACAACGGCGTGCCGCTGCCGAGTACGACCGGCGCGATGTGCAGGACGAGGACGTCGACCAGCCCCGAGTACAGGAACTCGGATGCGGTCCGCCCGCCGCCCATGATGATGACATCGGCGCCGTTGGCGGCGGCCTGTGCCTTGGCAACGGCGCTGCCGAGCCCGTCGGTGACGAAGGTGAACCGGTGCTCCAGTCGCACCTTCTCCGGTGCGGCGTGGGTCAGTACGAATATCGGCGGCGCGGCCGGATGATCCGGTGCGGCCCCGTAGCCGAGCGTCTCGTCCCAGCCATTCGGTCCGTCGACGAAGTCGAAGGTGTGCCGCCCCATGATCACCGCGCCGGTCCTGGCGAGGCTCGCATCGAGTATTTCGCTGTCGCGGACCGACTTCTTGTCGAACACCCACTCGTGCAGGACCTCGCCGTCCACGCCCAGCCCATGATCAAGATCGACGCCGTCGGCGGTCACGTACCCGTCCAGTGACATCGTGATGTCGACAACGACCTTGCCGTGCGCCCGAGGTGGCTCGGCGGCCTTCGCGGTGACGGTCTCGGCGAGGCGGTCCATCGAGTCCCGGAGACCGTGCTCCATCCCGGACTCGATCATGGCATCGCGTGTCTCGACGGAGGGGAACACCGAGTGCGTGCGCACCCTGGTGCGTTCGCCGAGGTCCTCGAAGGCCGTCGATTCCAGGCTGACCTGTCCCGGCGCGCCGTCGAACTCGAAGGTCTGGATGATCAGCTCATCGGCGACAACGGTATGGAAGACGCCGCGAAAGCCGTATTCGTTGCCGTCGGAGTCGCGATGGATGTACCGGTAGCGTCCGCCGGACCGCGTGTCGTACTCGACGACCCGCATCTCCAGTTCGCGTGGCCCGAGCCACTTGGCGACCAGCTCCGGGTCGCTCCAGGCCTGGAACACCTGTGCCGGTGTCGCGTCGAACTCGCGCACCACATCGATGAACGGGGTGCCGGGCTGCGCGGTGATGGTGGTCGGCTCACTGCTCATTGTTCCTGCTCCTTCAGTGTGTCGAGGATGGTGTCGAGTCGCCGATGGCGTTGCTCGACGGCCAGTCGATAGGTGTCGATCCAGCTGGTCAGTGCCTCCAGCGCCGCCGCGTCGAGATGGCACGGGCGCCGCTGGCCGTCGCGGCTGCGGGTGATCAGGCCGGCCGACTCCAGTACCTGGATGTGTCGGGAGACGGCCTGTTTGGTGATCGAGAACGGCTCCGCCAGCTCGTTCACGGTGGCCTCGCCACGGGAGAGGCGGGCGATCAGCGCCCTGCGCACCGGATCACCCAGTGCGGTGAACGCGCGGTCGAGGCGCTCATCAGTATCGTCAACAGTCATCTTTATCAATCAATCTGTTTATCAACGAATGTGTTGATAATGCGGGACGGTCGGTCGCCTGTCAAGCACCGCTCCTGCGTTCGGACGAGAAAAAGGTGCACGGCGCCTGTCGATGGGCCCCGCGCCGGTCGGCTTTTTCGGGTCTTCTGTCGATTCGAGGTGCCGGCCGAGACCGGTTTCATTCTTCTCGACACCCACGGGCCACCAGGTTCACCACTGAGGAGAAGCCATGCGCAGCACCAAGAAGCTCAGCACCAGGAAGATCTCGGTAGCCGCAGCCGCCGCGGGCGCCATCGCACTGGCCGGTCTGGCCGTCAGCGGCGTGTCGGCCAGCGCCGCGCCGACCCACGCCGCCACGACCGCGGCCACGACCGGTACCTCCGTTGCCGACCACCACCAGCGGCCCACGATCGTGCTGCTCTCCGGTGCCTTCGAGGGCGGCAACAGCTGGGACGGGGTCACCAGCCGGTTGCAGCGCACCGGCTACCCCGTTGTGGTGCCGGCGCTGCCGTTGCGTGGCCTCGCCTCCGACACGGCGTACGTGACCAGCCTGCTCGCCGGCGTTCAGGGGCCGGTCGTGCTGGCCGGCCACTCCTACGGCGGCCAGGTCGCCACCGAGGTCGCCGCGGCCGACCCGAACGTGAAGGCGGTGGTGTACGCAGCGGCGTTCATCCCGGTGAAAGGCGAGTCCGCCGAACAGTTGGACAGCCAGTTCCCCGGCTCGCTGCTGGGCACCAGCACCTACACCCAGGCCTTCCCCGGTGGCACCGACGTCTATGTGAAGCCGGACGCGTTCCGGGCGCTGTTCGCCGAGGACTCCTCCGCGTCGGAGTCGGCAGTGGCCGCCGCCGACCAGCGTCCGATCACGACCGATGCGCTCACCGAACCGGCCGCCAGTGGCCTGCCGGCCGGCGTCGCCAGCTACGCGATCGTGGCGACCAACGACATGGCCATCCCGCCGGCCGCCGAGCGGTTCATGGCGCAGCGGGCCGGTGCGCGGATCTTCCAGGTCAGTTCCTCGCACGACCTGCCGACCTCGCACCCCGGCCCGGTCGCCACGATCATCGAGAAGGCGGCGTCGGCCTTCTGACACGGCTGGTTCGACGCGGTCCGGACGCCCTCACCGGTGTCCGGGCCGCTGCTCGTCCTCGGCCTTGTCGGCGGCACCGCGCAGCACCAGCCGGGCCAGCTGCACCCGGGAGTTGACGCCCAGCTTGCTGAACACCGACCGCAGATGGGTGGCGATCGTGCTGGTCGACAGCACCAGCTCGGCAGCTGCCGACCTGTTGGTGTGGCCGTCGGCGATCAGCAGCGCGACCCGCCGCTCCATCCCGGTCAGTGCGTCCCAACCCGACTCCGGTCGAGCCGGCATCGCCGACCAGCGGCGCCGCCGTACCCCGGCCGCGTGCATCACCCGCTGGACCCGGATGGCGGCAGCCGAGGCACCCAGTGCCGCGTAACCGTCCCTGGCCCGGTCCAGCGCGGCGACCGCGATCGAACGCCGGTCGGCGTCGGCCAACAGCTGCCGCCCGTGTTCCTCCTCGGCCCTTGCCAGCAGCAGCGGGCGGGGCGCGGTACGCAACAGTGCTACCGAGGGGCCGAGGTCACCGCCGGTAAGGCCGTGCGCGAGCGCGGCGGCGCCCTGGATGCTGGCCACCCCAGGACAGTGCGCGGCGAGCCGGTCCAGCGCGGCGGTCGCGGCGCGCAGGGTCGGCCGGTCACCGGCATGGTGCGCCGAGCAGGCGGCCCCGACCAGCAACTCCTCCCGCCAGGCAAGGTGGCGGGCACCGAGGGTCAGGTCGACGACGGTCGCCGCCGCACCGGGATCGCCCTGCCCGTCCGCGAGCAGCGCCCGCACCAGCGGCAGCCGCTCGCCGCCGCGCTCGGCCGCGGCCAACTGGGCGCGTACCGCGGCGAGTTCGCCCCGGTACAGCGCGACCATGGCCAGCACCTGGCGGGCCTCGAACTCGAAAAGGTGGTCCTGTACCTCGGCCATCAGCCGCAACGCGGTGTCGGCCGCCTCCCGCGCGGCGTCCAACCGGCCGGCGCCGAGGTCGAGACAGGACCGCAGCCAGGCCATACCGGGCGCCTGCCAGGAGTCGCCGGGCAGCCGCCGGTCGCCGGAGCTGCCGTAGCGGTCGAGGGCGCCGAGGTCGATGTCGTCGAGCTGTGCCCGGACCACCGTCGCGCGGATGCGCAGCTGGTGTCGGGTCGGATAGCCGATGGCCTCGGCGATCTCCAGTGCCCGCGCGTAGTGCTCGCGGGCGGTCGGATAGTCGGCGGCGCGTTCGGCCAGTTCGGCGGCGGCCGTGTCGGCGACCGACAGCGCGATCTGGTCGCCGAGCGCCCGTACCTGGTCGAGATCGACCGAGCTGCCCTCGGCCAGCGCCCGATAGCCGGCCAAACGGGCCCGCAGCGGCGCGGGGACGGTCGGGTCCGGTTCGCCGCCGGTCCGCGCCGCCAGCTCGGCAAGATCCCCGGTTTCCCACAACCGGGGCGCCAACAGCAGGCGCACCCCGGCGACGACCTCGGGAGTGGAGGTCTCGGCCAGCAGCTCGTCGGCGAAGGACCGCGCCTCCTCGTGATGCCGGGCGAGTACCAGATAGGCGACCACCTCCTGGCCGACGACGGCGCGTTCCGGCGCCTGCACCGGGGTGAGCTGGAAGGCCTGCCGGATCAACAGCACCGAGGTGACGACCATGGTGTCGGCCAGTTCCCTGGCGGCCTTGCGCAGTACCTCCACGGCTGCCGGGTCACCGGGGTCGCGGTGGCCAGCACATGCGGGGCGATCTCGGCCGCGCCGCGCCCCGAGGCGAGAAAGTCCGCCACGATCGACCGGTGCATGCCTCGGCGGGCCGACGGCGGCAGATCCTCGTAGACGGCCTGCCGCAACAGATCGTGCCGGAACACGACCCGGTCCCCGTCGTCGGCGAGCAGACCGGCCTTGATCGCCTCGTCCAGCGGATCGGCCAACCGCGCCGACGGCTCGCCGAGCAGCAGCGCCACATCGTCGAGCCGAAACGTCGAACCGACGACGGCGGCCGTGTGCAGCAGTTCGCGGCAGCTTGCCGAGGTGGTCGCGAGCCGCCTGCGCACCCCGACGACCAGGCTGGTCGGCAACCCGGCGCCGGTCTGGTCGGTGTCCCGCGCGAGCAGACCGGTCAACAGCTGGACCGCGAGGAACGGCACGCCCTTGGCCTCGGCCAGCCGCCGCGCCAGCTCCGGGCTCGCTTCGTGGCCGAGCTCGTCGGCGGCGACAGCCAGTACCGCGTCCTCGGTCAGCGCGGTCAGCTCGATCGGGTGCACCGGCAGTTCGGCGCCGGCCGCCGCGACGATCGCCTCGACCGGACCACCCGACCCGTCCCTGGTCGCCAGCAGCCAGACGATCGGCGCGCCGACCAACCGGGTGGCCATGATGCGCAGCACGAAGGTGCTGAGCGGATCGGCCCACTGCGCGTCGTCGAGCGCGATGAGCATCGCCCCGGTTCTCGTGCGCCCTTCCAGCAGGGTGGCCAGGTGTTCGGCCAGCCACAGCGGCTGGTCGGTGAGCGGGGCGAGTGCCAGGAAATCCGCTGAGTCGACCAGCGGCTCGGCACCGGAGCGCAGCGCCGGACCGAGTGAGGCCAGCGGCGCGATCCGGTCGCTCTCGTGCGCGGCGGCCACCCCGGTACGGAAACCGGACCGTACCGCCTGTTCGACGGCGGCCTCGACGAACGCGCTCTTGCCGATACCGGGTTCGCCACTGACCACCAGCAGCCGAGGACGGCCCTGCTGCCGAGTGGCGCGCAGCACCCGCAGCACCACGTCCAGTTCCTCGGCCCGCCCACGCAGCGGTCGCGCCGTCGCCGAGACCCTCCTCGCCGCACCGCCCCTGCCGCTCGCCAGCACCCCGTCACTGTAGTGATTGCCAACCGGCGCGGCTTGGTGGACAGCACCTTGCCCGAACGGGCATCGAGCTTCGCCAGCACCGTCTTCGGATTGTTGATATCGCCCGTCCAGAGCTGGTCCCCGGCGACGAGCAGCGTGTTGCCGTGAATGTGGTGCTGTTGCCCAGATTTCCCGAACGGGCGTCCGGTTCCAACAGTGCCGCGTAGGTCGTGTCGCCGATGCGGTTGCCGACGATGTAGACGGTGCTGGCGTCGGCCGCGACGTCGTCGACGTAACACGGGTCCTGACCGGACGCGGAGCCCGAGCCCAGCGGCACGGTAGCGAAATCACCGAGGCGGCCGATCCGATCACCCGACCCGCGACGGTCGCTGCTGCGCGGCTTCTCCGGTTCGCCGTGGCTCGCGGATCACAGTCGGTACGACTTGTTGATAGTCAATATCTGTGACTATATTGAGTGGCAGTGGAACGAACTCGGTCACCTACGGGAGGAACTGTCATGTCGTCGGTTGAGAATCTCGATCACGAGGCGGTGCTGGAAGCGGCCTGGGCGGACGGTGGCAACACCGCGATCACCCTGCCGTCGGTCGACGTGAACGCGGTGTTGCTCGCGCGCTACGACCTCGACCGCGAGTTCGCTTTCACCAAGCGCACCTTGTGGGACATGGAGGTTCGCAAGGCGGCCGAACCGGACTTCTACATCCCCACCGTGGTCGAGCCGCACAGTGCCGAGAAGTTCCCCAGCGTGTGGCACGGGCGCTTCGAGGACTTCACCAGGGTGTCCGAGCAGCGACTGTGGCTGGACAAGGACACCTACGGCACCGTCATCGAGCACGTCCGGCTCGACCATGACAACCAGCGGGCCTTCTTCATCGGCGCGCTCGACCTCACCACCCCGGACGGCCGCTCGATCACCGCCGGTACCGGTCAGCCGATCTTCCATGTCGAACACTCCGTCGCCGGCACCGAGGACGCGCCGCTGAACCTGTGGCGAATCGTGCTGCTCACCGACCGGCCCGACCCGGCACTGGTCACGGCCTTCGGGCAGGCCGAGCGGGACGGCTACCTACGGGTGTTCGTCGAGGTGTACCTGCGCGAGACGGTAGGGCGTGACCTGCGGCGCAAACCGGTCCCGGCCTGACCCGGTCGCCGGCATCCTGGCTGCTCAGGGCCGTTGCCGGCTAGGTAGTCATGATTGGGAACTTCTCGGCAGACTGGATTGTTGAGCGTTGTATGGAACTTGGCATCTACAGCTTCGGCGACCGGTCGCCCGACCCGCACACCGGCGAACAGGTGTCCGTCGCGCAGGCGCTGGCGAACACGCTGGAGCGCATCAAGCTGGCCGACGAACTCGGTCTCGGCTTCTACGGTCTCGGCGAACACCACATCGACAACTACGCGATCTCCAGCCCCGGCACCGTACTGGCCGCCGCGGCGAGCATCACCAGCCAGATCACCTTGAGCAGCGCGGTGACGGTGCTCAGCACCGAGGACCCGGTCCGGCTCTACCAGCAGTTCACCACGTTGGACCAGCTCAGCAAGGGCCGGGCGGAGCTGTTGGCAGGCCGGGGTTCGTTCACCGAGTCGTTCCCGCTTTTCGGTGCCGACCTCAGCCGCTACGACGAGTTGTTCGAAGAGAAGCTCGCCCTGTTGCTGCGCATCGACCGCGAGGATCCGCTGACCTGGAGCGGCAACTTCCGGCCACCGCTGGCGGATGCCCACATCCTGCCCCGGCCCTACCGCGAGCACCTGCGGATCTCCGTCGGCACCGGCGGCAACCCGGAGTCCTCGATCCGGGCCGGCCTGCTCGGTCTTCCCGTCGTGTACGCGATCATCGGCGGCCTTCCCGAGCGGTTCGCGCCGCTGGTCGATCTCTACCGGCGAGCCGGTGACTCCGTCGGGCACGATGCGGCGGACCTACACGTCACCCTGGGCGGGATCGGCCTGATCGCGCCGAACTCCCAGGACGCCAAGGACCTGTTCTACCCGTACTGGCTACAGGTGATGAACTACGGCGTCAAGGCCCGTGGCTGGGCGATACCCAGCCGCGCGGACTACGACACCGCCACCCGCGACGCGATCTCCATCTTCGCCGGCAGCCCCGAGGAGGTCGCCGAGCGGCTGATCACCGTCGGCAAGCTCACCAAGGCCGATCGCTACGCCATGCAGATGGACTGGTCCGGCGTGCCGCACCGGCACGTCATGAAGGCGATCGAACTGCTCGGCACCGAGGTGGCACCGTTGGTACGCAAGGAACTTCCGGACACTGCGGGCCCGGCCGACGGCGACTGAGCCGCTGCCGAGCGCTCCGTATGCGCGCGGTACCGCTGCGTGCACCGGGACATCGGCCGGGCCCGTTGGCCGGTCGGCGGCGGTATCGTGCCGGGAACCGGTCGGCGCCCGCGCCGCCGGTGCGGTTCGACCCGTGCTGCGGCCGGCTGCTCCCCAGCTGTCCGACGGTGTGACGTTGGAGGTGTCAGGAATGGCTGACGATTCGCGGTCCGTGCCGCCGTCGGTGGACGTGACCCGGCCCAACCCGGCCCGGATCTACGACTACCTACTCGGCGGAGCGCACAACTTCGCCATCGACCGGCAGGTCGCCGAACAGGCCATGGCGGCCGGCAGCGTCACGCCGCTGCTGGCCCGGTTGAATCGGTCCTTCCTGCGTCGCGCCGTGCGGTACATGATCTCGGAGGGCATCGATCAGTTCCTCGACCTCGGCTCCGGCATCCCCACCGCGGGCAATGTCCACGAGATCGCCCAGGCCGTGAACCCGGACGCCAAGGTGGTGTACGTCGACTCCGAGGCGGTCGCCGTCGCGCATGCCCGGCATCTGCTTGAGGACAATCCGCTGGCCACCATCATCCAGTCCGACATTCGTGATGTTGCCGGTGTACTCAGCCATCCGGACACCCTGGAGCTGCTAGACCTCGATCGTCCGGTCGGTGTGCTGACCGTCGCCGTCTTCCACTTCATCCCCGACTCCGACCGGCCGGCCGACCTCATCCGCGGTTACCTCGACCCGTTGCCGGTCGGTAGCCATCTCGCGATCTCGCACTACACCAGGGACGGCTACTCGGCGCAGAAGCGGGAACTGGCTCGCAAGGGCAACGCCGTCTACCAGCAGACCGGGACCACCGCGGTGAGCCGCAGCCGGGACGAGTTGGCGGCGATGCTGACCGGCTTGGAACTGGTGGCCCCTGGGATCGTCTGGACCTGCGACTGGCGCCCGGACGGCGGCGACCCGTACCCGGAGGACCCGACGGAATCGGAGATCTACGCCGCGGTCGGCCGCACCGTCGGCTGAGGGCAACCGGTTGCCGGGCTCGGCCTGGCGCGCTGCCGTTGTCGCGCCGAGGTCTGCCGGCGAACAGCCATCGGTTGCCGGTCAACGGGTCCTCGCGTTCGCGGCGCGGGCCGCGTCCGTGCCCTCGACCCGGTCTCACAACCCGAGGTCGGCGTAGATGGCGGGGATGAACGGCTTGACCCGTTCGGCGCGCAACAGCGAGGTGGAGATGGTGTTGCTGATCACCGCGATGGTCAGGTCGGGCCCTGGATCGTGCAGTACCAGTGAGGACCGGCAGCCGGCGTGGCCGAAGGTGTGGTCGGAGGCGCATCGGCCGAACCGGGACCAGCCGACGACCACCCCGAGGCCCCATTCCGCGGTGTCGCCGGAACGCCGGCAGGGCGCGAACGGCGCCTGCCGGGTCACATACCGGGCCGCCGCCGACGGCCGGTCCGGTGAGTGCGGGGACAGCAGCCGGATCACCCTGGCCAGGTCGCCCGCCGGGCCGACCAGGCCGGTGCCGGGGAGCACGGCGCCGCGCGCCGACTCGGGAATCAGCTGGCCGAGCGCGGGCGAGAGCGTGCCGGCGTTGCCGATCCAGGTCGGGTCCGGTTGCGCGCGATCGGGTTGGAAGGTGGTGTCGACCGCACCGGCAGGGGCGAACACGTAGCTGTCGATCAGTTCGGCGAACCGCCGTCCGGTCGCGGACTCGGCGACCGCGGCCAGCACCGCGAAGTTCGCGAAGGAGCTGTACATCCGCTCCGCGCCGACCCGGAAGTCCGGTTGGCCGCCGAGATCGCGGGCG
This sequence comes from Pseudonocardiaceae bacterium, assembly GCA_036268955.1. GTDB lineage: Bacteria > Actinomycetota > Actinomycetes > Mycobacteriales > Pseudonocardiaceae > CAJCJE01. Next base: position 235,381 of record DATATE010000033.1, on the reverse strand, counting down.
CGCGCCACCACCCGGCCGAGCGGGGCGAGGAACGGTTCCTCGGCCTCCTCGGCAAGGCCGGCGCTGTGGTTGAGCAGATTCGCGCAGGTGATGGTGGTCTGCTTGGTCGCGCTGAAACCGGGCAGGTAGTCGTCGACCGGCCGGTCGATGTCCACGATCCGCTCGCTTTCCAGTGCCGCGAACAGGATCGTGGTGGCCACCTTGGACGAGCAGGTCCAGCGCAGGCCGGTGCCGGTCGTCATCGGCACGCCGGGGAGGTGCTCGCCGGCCGCGATGTCGAGGACGACCTGCCCGCCGAGCAGCACGGTGCACTGCATGCCGAGCCATTCGCGCTTGTCGATCCGCTGGTCGATCTGCCGCTGGACGTGCGGGATGGCCAACCGGGTGTCGCTCAACATGACCAGACACCGCGCAGGTAGTTCTCCTTGCACAGCTGGCGTTGCAGCTTGCCGCTGGTGGTCTTGGGCAGCTCACCGGAACCGAGCAGCACGACGTCCATCGGCCGTAACCGGAAGGCGTCGACGATCTCGCGGTTGATCAGCGCCCTCACCTCGGGATGTCGGTCGCGCCGAGCGGTCTCGGCGACGATGACGACGCCTTCCGCGCCGTCCGACCCGCGCACGCCGATGGCCGCCACATTGCCCGCACGCACCCCGTCGACCCGCGCGGCCCGCGCCTCCAGCTCGTGCGGCACCAGGTTCTCGCCGCGCACGATGATCACGTCCTTGAGCCTGCCGCAGACGAAGACCTCGCCGTCGTCGAGGAAACCCAGATCGCCACTGCGGTAGGCGCCGTCCGGCCAGAAGTTCTCGGCTCTCGGCTTTCCGGGATAGCCCGCGAACAGGCTCGGGCCGGATACGCAGATCTCACCGACCTGACCGTCCGGCAGCACCTCGCCCGCCGAGGAGCGGATGCCGACCCGATAGCCGGGCAGCGGTGTCCCGCAGCTGATCACCGTGGTACCGCCCTGCTCTCGTTCGATCCGCGCACCAGCGCGCAGACTGTTGGCGGACAGGGTGAGCATCCGGATCGGCTGTCCCGGTAGGACGGTGGTCAGCACGAGGCCGACCTCTGCCATGCCGTAACCGGGGCGCAGCGCCGTCCTGGCCATCCCGTGCCCGGCGGCGAACTCGCCGAACGCGGCGAAGTCCTGGCCGTTGATCGGCTCGCTACCGTTGAGACAGTGCCGCATCGCGGAGAGGTCCAGTTCGCTGCTCGGCTTGCGGATGCGGCCGTACCTGGTGATCAGGCTGTAGGCGAAGTTCGGCGCGAAGGTCATCGTCGCGCGCTGCCGGGACAGGTCCGTCAGCCAGGTCATCGGGCTGCGCACGAACTTCTCCGGTGCCGAAAGGCGCAGTGCCAGCCCGGTCAGCGCGGGCAGCAGCAGGGTGCCGATCAGGCCCATGTCGTGGTTGAGCGGCAGCCAGCTGACCACCGAGTCGGTCTGGTCGACGCCGAGGTGGCGGGTGGTGGCCGCGACGTTGGCGAACACCGCGTCCGCGGTGACCGCGACGATCTTCGGCTCCCCGGTCGAACCGCTGGTCAGCTGGAGGATCGCCGGCGCGACACCGGTTCGTGGCGCAGGGGAGTCCGGGTTGGTTCGGCAGTGGCCGCCGTGCGGGCCCTCGGTCGCCGAGCGCGGCCAGTCGAGGTCCACCTCCGGACTCGAACTGATCAGCACGCTCGCGTCGACCTGGCGCAGCCGGGTACGCAGCCAGTCGCCGTAACCGGTGTGGCTGCGCTTCGCGCCGGCCGGATTGGCCAGCACCGTGACGGTCGCGCCGAGCCGCCAGGTCGCGAACATCGCCGCGAGAATGCCGAACTCGGGTTCGCCGAGCACCGCGACCACAGCACCGGGGCGCACCCCCTCCGCGCGTAGCCAGGCCTCGGTCGCCTCGGTCGCCGCGCACAACCGCGCCCAGCTGCCCTCGTAGGGCGGGCTGTCGCTGGGCAGGCACAGCGGCGCGTCGGATTGTTCACTGCGGCGCCGCACGGCCGCGTAGAGATCGTTGGGGGTCATGGGAGAAAGTCCTCTCAGTGTCTTTCCTTGCCGAGCACGACCGAACCCACGACAAGGCCGGTGATGCCGACCAGCAGCATCACCAGGCAGTCCGCGCCGATGGTCAGGCCGACCGGACCGGGCAGCGCAGGGGTGGGGGAGGTGCCGACGAAGCCGTAGCGGAGCACGTCGACGGCGTACTTCAGCGGATCGAGGTAGCCCGCGATCCGCAGCGCCGCCGGTGCCGAGTTCAGTGCGTAGACGCCACCGCTGAGGAAGATCAGCGGCAGCAGGGCGAGTTGGTTGACGGCGTTGACGTTTTCCTGCCGGTCCAACGAGGCCGCGATGAGCGTGCCGATCCCGGAGATCGCGAAGGCGCAGATCGCGCCGGCCGCCATGCTCAGCAGCACCGCGCCGACGGACAGACGAAGGCCCAACGGCACCGCGCAGAGCAGCACCGCGAGCACCTGAACCGTGCCGATCAGGCTGACCGCCAGGGTCCTGCCCAACAACAGGGCCAGCCGAGGCGCGGGGGAGACCAGCATGGAGCGCAGGAACCCGGACTGCCGGTCGCCGACGATGGACAGCGCCGAGTACATGCAGGTGGTGGTCAGCGCGGTGACCGCGGCACCGGCCGCGACGAACAGCCGGTAGGGCGGTTCGCCGGTCGCGGTGAGGCTGACCGCCTTGTCCAGCCCGGCCCCCAGGGCGAACAGGATCACCAGCGGCTGCACCATGCCGGCCAGCAGCCGGACCCGCGCCCGCATCAGCCGGTTCAGCTCCCGGCGCGCCGAGCCCGCCACCACCCGCCAGGTATAGTCGGAGCCGAGCACCGAGGACCGGTGAGCGGGTCCAGCCGACGGCCGATCGTGCCGCGCGGGCCGTTGGTCGGGCTCAGTCCGCGAAGGCCGCGGCGAAGGTGCGGTCGTCGGGGGCACTGTCGCTCTCCAATCTTCCGCCGCGCAGCTGGTAGGACCGGTCGCAGCCGGCCAGTTCCTCCGCATGGTGCGTGGTGAACAGCACCGCGAGCGCGTGCCTGCGGCGCAGACTGTCCACAACCGACCAGATGGCCTTTCGCGCCAACGGGTCGAGGCCGGTGGTCGGTTCGTCGAGAACGATCAGGGCGGCGTTGTGCAGCAGGCAGCGCGCCAGCTCCAGCCTGCGCAGCTGGCCACCGGACAGCCGTCGTGTCTCGCGCCGCTCGACGCCGTCGAGGTCGACCATGGCCAGCACCTCCGGTATGCGTTCCCGCAGCTGCCGACGGTTGAGGCCGTAGAGCACACCGTGCAGGGCAAGCGTGTCGCCGACCGTGCTGAACGGGTCGACCGTGGCGTCCTGGAAGACCGCGCCGAACCGAAGCCTGCCGATTCGGCTGCTCGGTGGCATCCCGTCGACGAGCACCCGGCCCGCGCTCGGCCGCCAGACCCCGGTGATCACCTTCAGCAGCGTGCTCTTGCCGGCGCCGTTGCGGCCGAGCACCACCACCTTCTCGCCGGGCCGAACCACAAGGTCCACATCGGACAGAATGACGCGGTCGCCGAGCCGCTTGCTCAGCCCGTCGACGACGAGTACCGGGCTCAATGTTGCCCGCTGTGCGCGGCAACGACGCTGGCCAGTGAGCCGACCGTGGCGAGTGGATCATCGTCGTCGGTCGGTTCGAGCAGGTCGTCCGGCAGCGGTACACCGGTTCTCGCCTCGATCTCGACGATCAGCTCGGCCACGTCGGCGCTGTCCAGTCCCAGCTCCTCGCGAATGTTCGCCTCCTCGCTGACCACGAGTTCCGGTCGGTGCAGGACTTCGCGGACGATGTCGCCGATGGAGGCAAGGAGAAGTTGGTAGCGCTGGCCTTCGCCGGCCGGGTCGGTCTTGATCATTCTTCGATGTTATGGATCGCCGGGTGCGCGTGCATCATGCCGGGGTCCGATCGCAATCTCATTCTCTGGCATGACAACCAGGTGGGGATGTCCCTGACCTGCGCACGGCCTGGCGCACCTGCGCCGTCGACCGGGGAACTCAGACGGTCGGGATCGGACCGAGGTAGACCCAGCTGCCCGCCTCGCGCAGGAAGCGGCTGTTCTCCGCCAACACCTCGGCCCTGCCGCCCACGGTGTAGGCGGCGTGGAACTCGACGGTGCCCTCGGTGCGCAGCAGGCTGCCGCCGCTGGTGCGCAGGATCGTCAGGCCGGTCCAGCGTTGGCGACGATCGAACTCCACGCACGCAGGCCGGGTGGTCGAATGCCAGCTGCGCAACAGGTACGCCTCGTCCTGGACGACGAACGCGCTGAACCGGGAGCGCATCAGCGCCTCGGCGGTGGGTGCGGACCTACGTCCGGCGTGCAGGCTGCCGCAGCAGTCGGCGTAGTCACGGTCCAGCCCGCAGGGGCAGGCGGCCGCCGACTGCGCGGTGGGAAGCGGGCGAGCGCTGCGTCGGGACACCCACCGATTCTGGCGGATGCCCGATCTCGGCGCTGCCGGCGGTACCGCTGGTGGTGTCGCTGGGTCGTGCCGGTAGATGGCATCGGTGGGTGGTGCCGAATCTGCTTGCGGCTGGACTGCAAGAAAGGACCAAATATCGACAACGGCGAGCGACTTCTTGCTGACCTGAGTGGCGCCGCTGGCTTGATCGACTCGATCGGTGTGCGGGGCGTGTCGACGGGTTGACCAAGGGTAAGCGGCGGATGGTCGCCGATTGCGCCGAATGTCGGCCCGGCCGACCGCGCTGTGGTGGCGCGATCGCGGACTCCGCGAGGTACTCGCCGGCGCGGTGAACCGGGCACGTGTTGGCTGCTCGTGGCCTGTCGAACAGGGGTCGCGAAGCGATCCGGCGGCCTGTCAGCGGCCTGCCGAACGAGCACCGCGAGTCCACCGACCGGGCCGACGGCGCCGATAAGTCGGTAATTTTCATTAACATGTAAAAATTTACCTGTTATGTATACGCATATTGCGTAGACATATCGACGGAGTTACGGTCCCGGTACACCGCCGCGCTGGGTGTCCACGTCAGCCCGCGAACCGGGTCGACGCGGCACCCCACGGGAGCCAGCGAGGCGTTCGGACGTGTCAACGCCTGCCCCTCACCACCCCTGACCGCGCTCACCCGTTCACCCGCCCAGGTCGGAGCCGCCGACGGTGTCGGTCCCAGCATTTCCTGCCGAAAGTGAGCACAGAATGTCCTTATCCATCCGAAGTCTTCGACGAGTGATCGTGCTGGCCGCCGGCGCCGCCTTACTCGCGGGCGGCGCCGGCGCGGTGACCGCCTTACCCGCAGCGGCCGCCGCCGCGACCGGTGGCAGCGGCGCGACGCTGCCCTACGTCGAGGTGCAGGCGGAGAACTCCGCGACCAACGGGACGGTCATCGGCCCGAGCTACACCCAGGGACAACTGGCCGACGAGGCGATCGGCCGCAAAGCGGTGACCTTGCAGGGCAGCGGGAAGTACGTCACCTTCACCACCCCGGTGGCGACCAACTCCATCGACTTCCGCTACAGCATCCCGGATTCCTCCGACGGGTCGAACTACACCGCGCCGCTGTCGCTGTACATCAACGGCAGCAAGCAGACCGACTTCACCCTCACCAACGAATACAGCTGGCAGTACGGCAGCTACCCGTTCGCCAACACGCCGAGCAGCGGCAACCCGCACCACTTCTTCGACGAGACGCACCGGCTGTTCACCACGACCTACCCGGCCGGCACCACCTTCACCCTCCAGGTCGACAGTGAGGACACCGCGGGTTCCTACACGATCGACTTCGCCGACTTCGAGAATGTCGGCGCCGCGCTGCCGCAACCGGCAGGCTCGGTGTCGGTCACCAGCGAGGGTGCCGACCCGACCGGCTCCGCCGACTCGACCGCCGCGTTCAACGCCGCGGTCACCGCGGCCGGTCCTGGTGGGACGGTGTGGATTCCGCCGGGCACCTACAACGTGCCCTGGCACATCACGGTCAACGACGTCACCGTCGAGGGTGCCGGCATGTGGTACTCGACGGTCACCGGCGCGGCGCCCGGCTTCTACGGCCTCGGTGAGCCCAACAGTTGCGGGGTCGGCGGCAACTCCGGGTCCAGCAGCAACGTCCACCTGTCCAACTTCGCGATCTTCGGGCAGGTCGACAGCCGGGTCGACTGCGACCAGGACAACGGCATCGGCGGCGCGCTGAACAGTTCGACCGCCAGCGACATCTGGATCGAGCACGAGAAGGTCGGTGCCTGGATGGACGGACCAATGAATGGTCTGACCCTCAGCGGCATGCGGATCAGGGACACCTTCGCCGACGGCGTCAACTTCCACGGCGGGGTCACCAACTCGACCGTGACCAACAGCGAGATCCGCAACACCGGTGACGACGGCATCGCGACCTGGGCGGATTCCAGTATCGGCGCGGACGCCAACGACACCATCTCCAACAACACCGTCGAGTTGCAGATGCTCGCCAACGGCATCGCCATCTACGGCGGCCACGACAACACCGTCACCGGGAACCTGGTGCAGGACACCGGCATCACCCAGGGCGGCGGCATCCAGGTCGGGCAGCGCTTCACCTCGACCCCGGTCGGTACCACCACCATCTCCAACAACACCATGATCCGCGACGGCAGCCTCGACCCGAACTGGCTGTTCGGCGTCGGCGCGCTGTGGTTCGACGGCAGCCAAGGCGCGGTCACCGGGCCGATCAACGTGACCAACGCGCTCATCGAACAGAGTCCGTTCGAAGCGGTCCAATGGGTCGAGGGCACGGTCAGCGGTGTCTCGCTGAACAACGTGACCATCGCCGGCACCGGCACCTTCGCCATGCAGGAACAGACCGGCGGCGCGGCGACCTTCACCAACGTCACCGCGACCGGCGTGAACGGACCGTCGCCGGTGTACAACTGCGAGGGCAACGCCTTCGTGGTCACCGACGGGGGCGGCAACTCCGGCCTCACCGGCACGCCGTACTGCGGCAACTGGCCGGCCCCGGTCTACCCGCCGTACCCGCCGACCGGGGTCACCGCGCAGCCGAGCGCGCTGAACTTCGGCTCGACCCCGACCGGTACGACCAGTGCGGCGCAGACCGTGACGGTGTCCAACCCGACCGGTACCGCCGCGGCGGTGTCCTCGATCGCCGCCACCGGTGACTTCCAGCAGACCAACAACTGCGGCAGTTCGATCGCGGCGAACGGCTCCTGCGCGGTCAGCGTGACCTTCACCCCGACGGCGGCCGGCAGCCGTACCGGCACCCTCACCGTCGACGCGGGCGGGGTCACCAACACGGTCAGCCTCAGCGGAACCGGCACCGCGCCGGGTCCGGTGCTCAGCACCAACCCGGCCAGCCTCGGCTTCGCGGCAACGGTCGTCGGATCGCACGCCACCGCGCAAACGGTGACAGTGTCCAACAGCGGCACCACCTCCGCGACCGTCTCGAACGTCGCCGCCACCGGTGACTTCAGCCAGACCAACAACTGTGCCACCGTCGCGGTCGGTGCCTCCTGCGCGGTGACCGTCACCTTCACCCCGACCACCGGTGGCACCCGCACCGGAACGCTGACCATCACCAGCAACGCCAACAACAGCCCGACCACCGTCTCGCTGACCGGCAGCGGCATCGACAGCTCCACCAACATCGCCGCCGGCAAGACGGCATCGGCCAGTTCGAGCAACAGCCCCTATGTCGCGGCCAACCTCACCGACGCCGACCCGTCGACGTACTGGGAGAGCGCGAACGGTTCCTTCCCGCAGTGGGCCCAGGTCGATCTCGGCCAGAACTTCAGCGTCGGCAAGCTGATCCTCAAGCTCCCGCCGGCCACCGCATGGAGTGCCCGCACCGAAACCCTCTCGGTGCTCGGCTCGGCCGACGGCACGAACTTCACCACCGCCGTTGCCTCGGCCGGCTACACCTTCGACCCCACCGCCAACAGCAACACGGTGACCATCCCGGTCAACGCGGCGACCGCCCGCTACGTCCGGGTGAACATCACCGCGAACACCGGCTGGCCAGCAGGTCAGCTGTCGGACTTCGAGGTCTTCCCGAGCAGCAGCGGCGGTAACTCCGCAGCCACCTTCGCCGCCGCACCGACCTCGCTGAGCTTCGCCAGCCAGGCGGTCGACACCACCAGTGCCGGGCAGACGGTGACGGTCACCGACACCGGCTCGGCGGCCGCCTCGGTCTCCGGTATCGCCACCACCGGTGATTTCGGCCAGACCAACAACTGTGGCAGTTCGATCGCTGCCGGCGCCTCCTGCGCGGTCAGCGTCACCTTCACCCCGACCGCCTCGGGTACCAGGACCGGTTCGCTCACCGTTGCCGGCAATGCCGGCAACAGCCCGCTCACCATCGCGCTGACCGGCACCGGAGCCGGCGCGACGAACACGAATCTGGCACTGGGCAAGGCAACCAGCGATTCCAGCAACACCCAGACGTACGCGTCCTCGAACGTGACGGACGGCAACCAGAGCAGCTACTGGGAAAGCGCGGACAACGCGCTGCCGCAGTGGGTGCAGGTCGATCTCGGCTCCGCGCAGAGCGTCAGCCGCGTCGTCCTGCAACTGCCCGCCTCCTGGGGTGCCCGAACCCAGACGCTGTCGCTGTCGGGCAGCACCGACGGCAACACCTTCACCACCGTCGTCGGCTCCGCCACCTACACCTTCGATCCGACCACCAACAACACCGTCACCATCACCTTCCCGGCAACCACCCAGCGGTACTTCCGGGTGAACATCACCGCGAACAGCGGCTGGCCGGCCGGCCAGGTATCGGAGTTCCAGGCCTGGAACACCTGACCCGACCTGTGGAATAGGGCCCGGCCGGGCTCGGCGGAACTCCTCCGCCGAGCCCGGCCGGTTTTTCGTCGCGTCGCGCCGCCACCGGCGCCACTGGGCCGCGAAAGTCCAGGTAGGCGCGGGAGAACCTGCCATTTCAGTGGAATTTCATCGCCGCCGGTTACGGTCACGCCCGTGCATCGGCGGATCGAATGTGGGCGAAAATGACTGGCGAGGCGGGTACGGGGGGCCTGGTCGACCTGGCATCCTCCGGGGTGGAAGGGCTGGCGAGCCTGGCCACCTCGGCGCTCGGCCAGAGCGGTCCTGCGGGGGCGTTGGTGCAACCGGTGGTGGGCGTCCTGCGCAATGTGTGGGAGGGGTACTTCGGGGTTCCCATTCCGCAGGGCACCACCAACTGGAATGCCTATACGCATCAACAGCTCTACGACATGATCTGGAACAACGCCGATGTCGGCGACGTCAGCTCGGTGGCCGCGGACTGGAGCACGCACAGCTCCGAACTGGCCGACAACGCGAGTTCGGTGCGGACCCAGCGGACCGCACTACAGTCGAACTGGACCGGTGGCGCCGCCGAACCGGCCGCCGACCGGCTCGGTGAGCTGGGGGACCGGCTGGCCGGCATCGGCACGAGGGCCGGCACGGTCGCGCAGGCGACCCAGAACGCGGGGGACGCGCTCGCCGTCGCCCGCAACACGATGCCGCCACCGCCCGGCGATCCGACCGGGCTCGTGGTGACCAGCGCGGTAGCCGGCGCGGGTGCGGGGGCCGCGATCGGCGCCGTGGTCGGTGCCGGGGCCGGCGGAGTCGGCGCGGGGCCGGGCGCGCTGATGGGTGCCGCGATCGGCGCGGTGGCCGCCGGTGGCGGCAGCCTGTTCCTGGCGAACGTCACGGCAGCGGAACAGAAAGCCCAGGCAGTGCAGGTGATGCAGACCTACGAGGCCAGTTTGCGGCACAGCGGCCAGGCGGTCGCGCCGACCCCGCCCGGTGCGACCGAGGCCAGCAGCTTCGGCGCCGGCAGCCTGACCAGCACCTCGGGCTATGTCGGACCGGCAGGCGGTGGGCTCGGCGGGACCGGCGCGGTGCCCTGGCAGCGGTTGACCGGTGGCGCTTCGGGCGCCGGGCTCGACGCGGTCCGCAGCGGCATCGGGCCGGCGGCGGGGCTCCTCGGCCCTTCCTCGGCCCTGCCGGAGGAACTCGCCGCCGAACAGGCGGCAGGCGGCACCGGCATGATGCCCGGATCGGGTTCGCGCGGCACAGGCGAGGACGACCGCGAACACCGCAACCGGCTGCCCACCGTCGACCAGCAACTCTTCGCGCTCGACCAGCGCGCGACCAGCCCGGTCATCGGGCTCTGACCGACGCCCAGGTCCGACAGTTCAACCACAGGTCTGAGAAAGAAGACAAGGAAGGATGTGCCGGTGACGTCAACTCCGAGCGCGGGACGCGGCTACCGGGTCTCGCCCGGCGAACTCACCGCCCAGGTCGCGAAGCTCGCCACGCTCGGCGAGTCGACCAGCGGCCTGGTGACCTCGGCGAGCCGGCTTGCCGAGCGGCTGCCGATGCTCGGCACCGCGCCACCAGCACTGCACCTTGCCCAGCGGCTCCGCACCGCGGCAGGCGAAACCGGGCTCACCGGCGAGGTCGGCGCGGCCAACACCGAACTGAGCGGTTTCCACCAGGCCCTGCGGGAAACCGTCGCCAACTACCTCGACCGTGAGCAGGACATCGCGGCCACGCTGCGCAGTGCCGAAGGCGACGCGGGATGACCGCCGTCGCCACGATCGCCGACCCCACCTCGGCCGACCCCACATCCGTCCACCTGGGACTCGTCGAACTCGATCTGCTGGCAACGCATGCCGGGGTGCCGCTGCCGTTCCCGTTGCGGGTGCCCTCGTTCGGCCGGATCGAGGCCGAACGGGAGGTACTGCTCGCGGTGGCCGGCCAGACCCTGCGGCTGCGTGGCCTCGCCGACGATGACGGCCCGACCGGCATCGCCGCCGAACTTCTCACGGCGCTGCGCGAACACCGAGGCACCGTGGACCTGGTGTGCTCCGGCGCCGACGGTGAGACCGCCGTCGTCGCGCTGGTCTACCGCGCCAGCGCGCTGATCTGCCGCCAGCGGCTGACCGGTGACCCGGCGAGCAGCGTGCTGTTGCGCCGGGTCGCGGATACCGCGCTGACCGCCGAACTGCTGGACTTCGTGCCCGAACTGGCCGCCGCCCGATCCATGCCGATCATGCTGCCGGCCGCAGTGGTCGATGCCGCGCTGCGGCTGGTCAAGGACGGCACCGATCTCGAAGCGCGGCTGCGTGACCTCGTCGGCGACCACGGTGGCGACCCGGCCGTGCTCGACGAGTTGGCCGGCCTGCTCGCCACCCCGACCGGTGGCGGCCAACTCGGCGCGACCCGGCGGCGCGACGGCGTGGACGGCAGAGCCGGCAGTGAACTGTCCTGGTTGGACGGTCCACGCGGCCGGGTTCAGGTCAGCCGCGACCTCGACGGCTGGGTGAGTATCAATCCACTGCGGCCAGACGGTGTGCGGTTCGCACTCGACGGCCTCGCCACGATCGCACGGAAGTGACCGCGAAGATGACCATAACGGACCCGGCCCAGTGGCTCGCCGACTACGAGCAGACCCTCGCGAACACCGCGGCGAACGCCCAACAGGCCGGCGAGAACCTACGTCAGGTCAACGGAACCGCGACCGCGCCACACGGTGAGGTCACCGTTGAGGTCGGCGCCGGCGGCGCGCTCACCGACCTGCGGCTGACCGCGGCCGCCCGCGCGCTCGAAGCCGACCAGCTGGCCCGGCTGATCCTCGCCACCGCGCAGCAGGCGCAGCGCGCGGCCGGTACGCGCGTGGTCGAGATCATGACCGCCTATGTCGGCGACGGCCCAGCCCTCGACCTCGTCAAACAGAACCTACCGGCCGCCGCGACCGCCGAACCCGAGCCGGACCTCGCACCTGTCGGCGCGCTCGTCGACACCCGTGCCGACGACGACTACTTCAGCAACCCACCGGAGATCGTCCAATGACCGGGCCAGCCCATTTCCAGGTCGAGCCGAACCAGCTCCGCGCGCACGCCGGCACCGTCGGCGACGTCGCGAGCGGCCTTTCCGACGCGGCGGGCGGTGGCGGGGGCCTCACCGACAACGCGCTCGGCACGTTCGTCCAGTTCCTCACGGCGGGCCTGCAGGACGCGACGAACAAGACCACCGCGTCCATCGCGCACGCATCCTCGGCCGTCGGCAACGTACGCGCCGGACTCGTCGACACCGCCGACCGTTACCAGGGCACCGACCAGGACAACGCGGGCCGACTGAACGGAGCCGACCACCGATGACCACCGCGACCAGCGAACCGACCACCTCGACTCCCACCTCGGCCACTTCTGCCGCGCCGACTTCTGCCGCGTCTTCCGCGTCGACTTCCTCGGTGAACATCACCCAGCTGCTCGCCGACCTCGACTCGACCACCGTCGCCGTGCAGAACAACGACTGGGTCAGCGCCGGCCTTGACGGCGCGAGCGCGGCACTCGACCTGCTCGGGTCAGGCGGCGACCCGCTTTCGGGGATCGTCAACGCCGGCTTCGGCTGGGTGACCCAGTTCGTGTCGTTCCTGACCGCGCCACTGCAAACCCTGCTCGGCGATTCGAACTCGACCTCGACGAACGCGCAGACCACCCAGACCGCGGGCCAGAACGTCACCTCCCTCGCCGGCTCCTATCAGCAGGCGGCCACCACCCAGACCAGCGGCTGGTCCGGCACGGCCGCGTCCGGCTACCAGAACACCGCCGCCCAACTCGCCGACCAGCTCCGCGCCGTCGGCAAGGCGACCACCGGGGTGTCCACCGCGATCAGCGGTGCGGGCAAGGTGGTCGGCCAGGCGCAGCAGATCGTCACCCAGCTGGTCGGTGCGGCCAGTACGAAGATCAACGCGATCATGACCCAGGCGATGGCAACCGCCCAGATCACCGGCGGGGCGAGCATCGCGGCGGCGATCCCGCAGGCCGTGGGAGTCGCCACCGACTACGGCCAGCAGATCGCCCAGAAGATGGGCGCCCTGCTGTCCAGTTCGCAGAACCTGGCCGAACTCGTGCTCACGGTGCTGCGCATCCTGGAAGCCGTGAACACCGCGATCACGCAGACCACCGCGAACAGCACCACCGGCAGCACGACCTCGGCAACCGACACGGCCTCGGCAACCGACACGGACTCGACGACCGGCACGAACTCAGCAACGGCAACGAACTCAGCAACGGCAACGACACCGGGAACCGGCACGACACCGGCGAGCGGCACAGCCTCGGGGACCGACACGAGCCTGGGGACCGACACGAGTACGGAAAGCTCCGCGAGTCCGGGCACCGGCGCGACGGCTGCTGCCTAGGTTCGATGATCCAGCTCATCGTGCGCGGCGCGGGCCTGACGGTGCAGGTCCCGCGCCCCGCAGGCCTCGAACAGCGCGACGGCCGCCGCGAGTTCGACCGTGGCCCGCGCGGTGTCACCGCTGCCCGCGAGGCAGCGCCCGGCGCGCAACCGGGCCCGGCCCTCCTCAAGGCGCAGCCCGGCCGAACCGAGCGTCTCGGCGGCGCGCAACGCGAGTTCGGCCGCGCGAGCCGGTTCCACACCGCTGATCGAATGTGCCCTGATCAGGTCGATCATCGCGGAGTTCGCGCTGTGTACCGGGCTGCGCAGTCGTTCGGCCCGCTCCGCAAGCTCGGTCGGGGCCTGTCCCGCGTTCGCCTCGGCCTGCGCCAGCGCCTCCAACAGGACGAGCATCATCGTGTCGTCCCGAATCGCGCACTCGAACTCCGCGCACGCGGCAAGCACCGCGTCCCGGCCGGCAGCCAGGTCCCCGGCATAGACCGACACCAGGCCGGGTGCGCCGCGCGGCAGGATGGACGTCCAGTCCCGCCGCGTCCCGGTGATCGTGGCCGCCTCCGCCGCGATCCCCAGCGCCACCTCGTGGTCGCCGCACCAGGCCAGTACCAGTGACTGTGCGGTCAGCGCCATCGACATCGCCTCCGGCAGATCGATGCGCCGTGCGGTGTCGGCGGCTTCCCCGGCCAGCGTCCTCGCCTCGGCCAACCGGCCCAACCGGCCCAGTTCGACCGCCTGCACGCCCAACAGCCCGGCCAGCACGTAGTCCTCGACGACCTGGTTGCCGACCCCGCCCCGCGCGATCGCGATGACGCGATCCATCCTGGCCAGCCCCTCGTGCGGCCGGCCCGCCTTCAGCTCGACGCCACCCAGCCAGGCAGCGGGTTCCAGCCAGGTGATGGCCTCCGCCTCGGCAAGCTCGTCCATCAGCGTGGCGGCGATGTCGATGCGGCGCTGCGTCGCGGCGAGATCGCCGACGAAGTAGTCGGCCATCGCCCGCAGCACCGCGACGGCGAAACGCATCGTGGTACCCAGCTCCATCGTGTCCAACTCATCGAGCAGCCGGGCGGCGGCCTCGGTGTCGCCCGCGGTGATGTGCTCGCCGGCCAACCGCAGGTGCAGCGGGGCCGCGTCGGCGCTGTGCCGATCCGGCAACCGATGCAGCTCCTCGACCAGCACCGTCTTCGCCGCGCCCGGCGAACCGACCATCCGTTCCATGGTGGCGCACAGCGCTGCCGCGGTCAGGCGCTGCGGCTCGTCCTCGGCCGGGACGAGGGCCAGCAGGGCGCGGGTGGTCTCAACCCCCTCCGCGCACTGCCCACCGAAGCACTGCGCGAAAGCCAACAGTGCCAACAGATCCAGCCGCCTCGGCAACTCCTCCGGCCCTTCCGGCACCAGCCGTAGGGCCGAGAACAGGTTGGGGCGTTCGGTCCGCAACCAGTCGAGCCCCTCGTCGGGCGAGCCGAAGGCCGGTAGCTCGGCCGGACCGTCGGCGGTCGCGGCGAATCGGTCCGTGACACCCGGCACCGGAAAGCCGACCAGCACCGCCGCCGCGCCGGCCGCTCGGTAGTAGCCGAGCATCCGATCGACGACCTCGGCTCGGCAGGCCGAGGACTCCTCCTGCGTCGCGAGCAGTTGGGCGTGCTCGCCGAGCAGATCGTGCAGCTGATAGCGGCCCGGCGCGGGTTGGGTGAGCAGGTGCACGTCGAGTAGCTGTTCGAGGCCTTCCTCGGCGTCGGCGACGGAGAGACCGGCCAGCGCGGCGGCGAGGTGCGCGTCCCAGTGCGGCCCCGGTACCAGCCCCAACAGCCGAAACAGGCGTTGCAGGCCAGGGGGCAGATGGCGGTAGGACAGCGTGAACGCGGCAGCCACGCTGCGATCCCCCGCCGACAGCTCGGCCAACCGTCGCCGTTCGGCGCCCAGCCGGCCGGCAAGATGACGCACCGACCACGCGGGCCTGGTACGCAGCCGCGCCGCCGCGATCCGTACCGCCAGCGGCAGACAACCGCACAGCCGAACGACCTCGGCGACCTCCTCGGGCTCCTCGGCGACCCGCTGTCGGCCGGCGATCCTGGTGAACAGGGTGATCGCATCGGCTGGGGGCAGCAGATCCAGCGACACCGAGCAGCTGACGTCCAGTTCGGCGAGGCGGCGCCGGCTGGTGATCATGGTCAGCGAGCCCGCGGTGCCCGGCAGCAGCGGCCGGACCTGGGCGGCGCTCGCCGCGTTGTCGAGCACCACGAGCACGCTGCGTTTGGCCAGTTCGGCCCGCCACCGGGAAGCGCGGTCCTCCACCGAACCGGGGATCCGCTCGATGGGCACACCGACCGCGATCAGCAGGCTGGCCAGCGCACTCGCCGGTTCGACCGGCGCCCGCCCCTCGGTGTGTCCGTGCAGGTCGACGAACAGTTGCCCGCTCGGATAGTGCCGGGCCAGCTCATGCGCCGCCCGCAATGCCAGCGTGGTCTTCCCGACCCCGGCCATCCCGTCGATCGCCGAGATCACCACCGTCCGCGCCGTCCCGGTCGGATCCGGTGCCGCGTCGAGCAGTCGGCGGATCTCCTCGGTGCGACCGGTGAAGTCGGCCACATCGCCGGGAAGGTCGTTGCGCGGCAACGGGTTCACCGCCAGTGCAGGGTCGCCGCGCAAGATCTGCTGGTGTACTTCCCGCAACCGAGGACTCGGATCGGCGCCCAGTTCCTCGGCCAGATGCGCGCGGGTGGCCGCGTAGTGCGCGAGCGCCTCGGCCTGCCGGCCGCAGCGGTAGAGCGCGAGCATCAGCTGTGCGCTCAGCCGCTCGTCCAGCTTTCGCGCCTGCGCCCGCACCGCCAGCGTCGGCAGCAGCTCGACATGATGGCCGCAGCGCAGCCGCACGTCGGTGTAGTCGAGTTCGGCGGCCAGTCGCTCCTCGTCGAGCGCGGCCCGGACCGTATCCAGCCAGGCCGAGTCCAACCCGGCGAACGCCTCGCCCCGCCACAGGTCGAAGGCCTGCCGGTAGCAGGCCAGCGCCTGATGATCGTCGGCTGCGCCCGCCGCAACGCACAACTGACGGAAACGGTGCAGGTCAACCGCCTGCTCGTCAACCGTGAGCAGGTAGCCGCTGGCCTGCCGGCTGATCTCCGCGCCCGAGCCGGTGCCCAGCGCCGAGCGCAGCTTGCCGAGATAGCCCTGGAGCGCGTTGCGGGCACTGCTCGGCGGCGCCTGCGCCCACACCCGCTCGGTCAACTGCTCGATCGACACCACCTTGTTCGCCTCGACCAGCAGCGCGGCCAGCACACAGCGCTGCCGGGCATGTCCGAGATCTACCGGTTCGCCGTCCACCCGCGCGTCGACGCCGCCGAACAACCGGAACTCGACCCCCACGTCGCCTCCCTCGTCCGCCGCCACGCTGGCACAGCGGTTTCTCGCGTCGGCGGACGATTCAACCAGAACCGGTTTCCGGGCCGAGCCCGCCATCGGAAATGGCGACCGGTCGAGGGCATCGGCGCTCGTTCACGGTGACGATGGCTCGTCGTGGTATTTCGCGCGGCAACTTCTTTTTCTTCGTCGAGGGCGCCGAGAATTGTCTTCGACCTGGTGCGAATTCCGGGTGTCAAGCTGGTAGAAACAAGCAGTCGTCGGATTGTCTGATTCTGCGTTGGGAGACCTTTCGGGCGGGTTTTGTGTCGCCGTGGGCCCGCAGGTGCCGCAGGATCAGTCCCTCACGCAGTCCCCACGGGCAGACGCGCAGCTGGGGAATGTCGAGCGCGGCGAGCGCGGACTCGGCGACGATCGCGCCGGCCAGGATCTGCCGGGCGCGGTTGCGGGAGACGCCACGCAGTTCGGCGCGTTGTTTGCTGTTGCGGCGGGCAAGTCGCGGAATCCACTCGGTGAGGTCGGCCGCGGCCAGGGTTCGGCGGGTGACCTGGCCGTGTCGCGAGGAAGAGGGGCCGGCCAGTCGGGCGAGTTGGCCGAAGGTGCGGGACGCCGCGATCACCGTGTCCGGCTCGGGTTGGGCGGCCACGGCGTGGGCGACCTCTTTGAGGCTGGTGCGGACGTACTTGCGCAGCGCGCGCAGTTGGTCCTCGCGCGGCGGATCGTCCGGCAGGAAGGCTCGGGTCAGCTGACCGGCGCCGAGTGGTAGGGATACCACGAAATCCGGCTCGTCGTCCTCTCCGGCCGCGATTTCCATTGTGCCGCCGCCGATATCCAGCAACAACAGCCGACCGGCGGATCGACCGGACCATTCCCGCGCTGCCTGGTAGACCAGCCGGGCCTCGTCCTCGCCGGTCAGGAACTGTGGCCGCACACCGGTTTCCCGTTCCAGCCTGGTCAGTACCAGATCCCGGTTGGTCGCATCGCGAACCGACGCCGTCACCACGACACACAACTGCTCGACACCGTAGTCGCGGGCCGCGCGCATGGTGCCGGCCAAGGCGCGCACCAGCCGTTCGACACCGGCGGCGTCGATGGAACCGTCGGGTTCGAACGCATCGCCGAGCAGCGTCCGCCGCTTTACCGTATGCGTCGGCATCGGCGGCATATCGCGGGCGGTGTCCACCACCAACAGCTGCGCCGATGTCGATCCGATGTCGAGCACCCCAACAAGCATGTCTTGTCGAATACCACGACAATGGCATTCCTATGCGCGGGACCGCGATTTTCCTGACCAAATCCAAACTTGGTACCGTGATGGACGACACCGTTGTCACTCGCCCCGAGGCATTCGACTACCCAGCGCGACCATGCCGCCGACTCGGCGTACGGCCGGTCGAACGTCCACAGTGTCCTGTCGGCTTACCGAGCCCGACCGGTCCGGTCGTCCTTCCCACGGTGGTGGGCCCGTGGGAGCGGTGCCGGGGACACTATCCTGATCGCCATGCCGCCAACGCTGACCACGACGGTCGTGCTGTTTTCCTCTGCCGAGGAATACTTCGCCACCGCCTCCCGTGAGCTGCGCGGCGCTTTCCCCACCGCGTCGCTGGAACGGCTCGGGCCGGACATCGGCGCGCTGAGCGTGCCGGGGATGTCCCTTTCCGAGGTGGCCGAGCTGGTGCGCGGCAGACCGATCGCGTTCGTCCGGCACCTCAGCGAGGAACTGCGCCGCATCCCGGTGGCCGAGGCGACCCCCGGCGCCGTCGCTGAGGCGGCCGTGCGGGTGGTGGGTCAGCGGTGGCCCTCGGGCCAGGACATTTCCGTGCAGTGCTGGGTAAGTGGCAAGTCACCGGTCGACTACGGCTCGCGCGAACTGTTCGAGTCGATCTCCACGGCACTGGCCGAGCAGGGTTACCCGGTGCGGCGCGGCGGGACCGACGGTGTGCTCTCGGCGAGTGTCTCCAACGGGGCGGTGTCGATCGGGTTCGCCGCGACCGCCGACGCGCTGAGCGACTGGCCCGGCGGGCGGGTGCGGCTGGCGAAACGCGAGGAGCTGATCTCGCGGGCCGAGCTGAAGCTGGAGGAGGCGATCGGGGTCTTCGACCTCAGGCTGCCCGCTCGCGGCAGCGCGGTCGACCTCGGCGCCAGTCCCGGCGGGTGGACGAGCATCCTGCTCCGGCACGGCCTTGAGGTCTGGGCCGTGGACCCCGGTGACCTCGACCAACGGCTGGTCGGCCGGCCGAGGGTGCATCACGAGCGCACCACCAGCGGTCAGTTCTTCGCCACCTCCCGCAGGCGTTTCGACCTCGCCGTGAACGACATGCGGATGGATCCGGAACTGTCCTGCTCGGTGATGCTCGACGCCGCCGACCACCTCGCCGCCGGCGCGCCGGCCGTGATCACGCTCAAGCTCGGCCTGCACCGGCCGCTGGAAACCGTCGACCGCTGTTTCGCGCTGCTGCGCCGCCGCTACGAGGTCCTCGGTGCGCGGCAGTTGCAGCACAACCGGCACGAGATCACCGTGCTCTGCCGGCGTGCGGCGGCCCGTTCCGGCCGAGGTGAGTAATTCCTTACACTTGGTTTCCCTACACTTGCTATCCGAGGACAGCCGAGGCCTAGCCCGCTCGGCGGTGCGTAGGTGAAAGGAATCACGTGACCAGCTCGACCGAGACCCTTGAGTTCCAGTCCGAAGCTCGCCAGCTGCTGCAGCTGATGATCCATTCGATCTATTCGAACAAGGACGTCTTCCTGCGTGAACTGGTGTCCAACGCCTCCGATGCGCTGGACAAGCTGCGATTGGAGGCGTTCCGTGACAAGGATCTTGACGCGGACACCGAGGCGCTGCACATCGAGATCGAGGCCGACAAGGAGCAGCGCACCCTCACGGTGCGCGACAGCGGCATCGGGATGAACCGCGAGGACGTCGTCAACCTGATCGGCACCATCGCGAAGTCCGGCACCGCCGAGTTCCTTCGCAAGGTCAAGGAGACGCAGGACGCCGCCGCCTCCCAGGACCTGATCGGCCAGTTCGGCGTCGGTTTCTACGCCAGCTTCATGGTTGCCGACAAGGTCACTCTCCGCACTCGTCGAGCCGGTACCGACGAGGGCGTGCTGTGGGAGTCCAGCGGCGAGGGCACCTACACGATCAGCACCGTCGCTGACGCGCCGCAGGGCACCGAGGTCACCTTGCACCTCAAGCCGGTCGACACCGAGGACGAACTCGCCGACTACACCTCGCCCGCGAAGATCCGCGAGATCATCAAGCGCTACTCCGACTTCATCACCTGGCCGGTCACCATGGCCGTGGAGAAGCCGGCCCCCGCGCCGACCGAGGAGGACGCCGA
This sequence comes from Pseudonocardiaceae bacterium, assembly GCA_036268955.1. Lineage (GTDB taxonomy): Bacteria > Actinomycetota > Actinomycetes > Mycobacteriales > Pseudonocardiaceae > CAJCJE01. The sequence continues at coordinate 215,545 of DATATE010000033.1, read as the reverse complement.
ACCGGCGGAGCCCACCATCGAGGTCCAGACGATCAACTCGATGAAGGCGCTGTGGGCCCGGCCGTCCTCGGAGGTCTCCGAGGACGAGTACCACGAGTTCTACAAGCACATCAGCCACGACTGGAACAACCCGCTGGAAACCATCCGGATGCAGGCGGAGGGGACCTTCGAGTACCAGGCGCTGCTGTTCATCCCGAGCCAGGCCCCGATGGACCTGTTCATGCGGGAGCACAAGCGCGGCGTGCAGCTCTACGTCAAGCGCGTGTTCATCATGGACGACTGCGAAGAGCTGATGCCGGAGTATCTCCGGTTCATCAAGGGCGTCGTCGACGCCCAGGACCTCTCGCTCAACGTGTCCCGCGAGATCCTCCAGCAGGACCGGCAGATCCAGCTGATGCGCAGGCGCCTGGTCAAGAAGGTGCTCGCCACGGTGAAGTCGATGATGACCGAGAACCCCGAGCGCTACGCCACGTTCTGGCAGGAGTTCGGCCGGGTCGTCAAGGAGGGCCTGCTCGGCGACTTCGAGAACCGCGAGACGATCCTGGAGATCTGCTCCTTCTCCTCCACCAACGACACCGAGAAGCTGACCACGCTGCGCGAGTACGTGGAGCGGATGAAGGACGGCCAGCAGCACATCTACCACATGACCGGTGAGTCGCGCGCCGCCATCGAGCGCTCCCCGCACATGGAGGCGCTGCGCGCCAAGGGTTTCGAGGTGCTCGTGCTCGCCGATCCGGTCGACGAGATGTGGGTGGACTCGGTCGGCGGTTTCGACGGCAAGCAGTTCCAGTCGATCGCCAAGGGTCAGGTCGACCTCGACACCGAGGAGGAGAAGAAGGCCGCCGACGCCGAGCGTGAGGCACAGCAGCAGGACTTCGGCGCGCTGCTGACCTGGCTGGCCAGCACCTTGGAGTCCTCGGTCAAGGAGGTCCGGCTGTCCTCCCGGCTGACCACCTCGGCGGCCTGCCTTGTCGGGGACACCAACGACGTCACGCCGACCCTGGAGAAGATGTACCGGGCAATGGGCCAGGAGCTGCCGCAGATCAAGCGGATTCTGGAGCTGAACCCGACCCATCCGCTGGTCACCGGCCTGCGGACGGCCTTCGAATCCGAGGACGACCACAGTGGGCTCGCCGACACCGCCGAGCTGCTGTACGGAATGGCCCTGTTGGCGGAGGGCGGCGAACTCGGTGACCCGTCCCGGTTCGTCCAGCTGGTCGCCGACCGGCTCCAGCGCACCCTGTAGGCACCTGTCCACCGCCCGCCCCGGTCACCTCGACCGGGGCGGGCGGTGTCGTCCCGCCTGCTCGATCGGCAGCCATCGGCCGGTGCCACCCGGATGGCCGTCATCCGGGCACTACCGGAGGGCAACAATGGCAGCATGAACGGGACACCGGGCGGGTCGGCCCGTTGCTCGCGACGAGCACCCGCCTCCTGGCCCGGCAGCCCTCTCGCGCAGGCCGATCTGGAGGCGTTCCATGGTGGATGATCCCTCGATCCCGTCTGCTGCCGACCCGGTGGACGACCTCGCGGACCATGCCGACGCCACGCGACCCAATGCGGCCCGGATGTATGACTACATGCTGGGCGGTAGCGCGAACTTCGCCGCGGATCGCGAGGCCGCCGACAGGATGATGGCCGCGGGCGGCAGTTCGACCGCGCCGGCCCGGCTCAACAGGTCGTTTCTGCGCCGAGCGGTGCGGTTCATGATCGAGCAGGGCGTCGACCAGTTCCTCGATCTCGGCTCGGGCATCCCGACCGCCGGAAACGTGCACGAGATCGCCCAGGCCGTGGACCCGACGGCGCAGGTGGTGTACGTCGACAACGAGCCTGTCGCGGTGCACCACGCCCGGCGCCTGTTGGCCGGCAACGACCGTGCCGTCATGATCGACGCCGACCTACGCGAGGTCGACGCCGTGCTCGGGCACCCGGACACGCGCAGGCTGATCGACTTCTCCCGCCCGGTCGGGCTGCTGATGGTGGCGATCTTCCATTTCGTTCCGGACACCGACCGGCCGACCGACATCGTCGCTCGCTATCTGCGTGCGCTGACCGGTGGTGGCTATCTCGCCATGTCGCACTTCACCGACAACGGACTCGGCAAGGCACGGCAGGCGGCGACGCTGTACCGGAGCACCTCGACGCCCGTTCTCACCCGCAGCCGCGAGCAGTTCGCGATGCTGCTGAGCGGGACGACCTTGGTCGAGCCTGGCCTGGTGTGGACCTCCGAATGGCGCCCGGACGGCGGCGACCCGGCATTGGCGACACCGGCGGATTCCCGGATATACGCGGCAGTCGGCCAGGTGGAGCACCTCACGGTGTGATCGCCTGATGGCAAAGATGAACTGGACATACCAACCTGCGCCACGATGGAGTGACAATCGCGAATCCTCATCACGTTGGGTCATAGTGGCATCACTCGCCAGATGAATTGTCGGTAATTCCGTCCGCTGTGTAGCGTGATGTTGGAATAGCCTTGGAGGTTATTCGGAATTCAACAAGGAGCAAATGTGCATAAGAGAAACTCGGTCGCCGTCGTCGCGGCACTCGGGACCATGCTGTTTGCCGCGAGTCTGCTCGGCGGTGCCTCGGCCGTCGCAACGCAGGCCTCGCCAGTGGTTCCGTCGCCGCAGCCACCGTCAGCCTGCAACGCGGTGTACTTCGGTGTCGAACTCGGCCAGGGTATTGACGTCTTCTGTGATCAGGCGCCAAGTACCTACCAGGTGGTGGCCCAGTGCAACGACGGCTCCCGATTCTGGTCGTCGATGGGCACCGTGACGGTCGCGAATTCCGCGCCATCGATTGCCATTTGCCGAGGAGAACTGCTGGCGTCCGCGCAGGTGGTCAGCTACTACGTCATCGAATAGCTTTTCGGCGCCGAAAGAAATCGGCGAGCCGAGGACGGAATTCAGCTCGCGGATGGTCGGCGCCGACCATCCGCGAGAATTATGGGGAACGCGAGCGCTCCGCCGCTGTTCGGACGGGGTCGGCGCGCCGCCCGATGTTCCTGGTATTGTCCGATGCGACCGGTTCGGCTGCGGTGTCCAGTGAGCCGTGGTGTCCAGTGGCAGCGTGGCCCAGCCGCCACCGCCACGCGCTGGCATCGCCCGGCCTGCGTGCGGCTCTTGCCGGGAAAGCGGTCGGACCGGGCGCTGTCGCCGAGGATGCGGAGCGTAATTGGTCGACTACTCCGCATTTACGGAGTCGAACGCGGAACTACTCCCGCAATTGCGGTCCAATCCGATGTGGACGGCGGATCGGTTCAGAAATTCGGCCGGGGGAGTGGTTGCGTAATTCCGGTATCGGCCGTGCGATGCTGTGCCGACGATGGTGCGTCAGAACGGCAGTGGTGGCGCGGCGACAGCGGAGCCGCTGGCAATTCGGGTGCTGTCCCGAGTGTGCCCGCTCAGTGACGCGCTCGTTCGCGCGATTCAGGAACACAATCCCGGCTACCGCACGGTCGATGTGGTGCCGCTGGATGATCTGTGGCATTCCTGCCACGACAACCTGACCCGTGTCCTGGAACTCATCGCCGAGACCTCCGTCCGTACCGAGGCTCCGGACACCGACCGGCGTTACGACGCCGCACGGGCCACCGGTCGCCGTCGCGCCGAACAGCGGATGCCGCTCGACGACGTGCTGCGTTCCTTCCGGATCGGCGGCCGGATCGTCTGGGAGGCACTGATCGATCAGGCCAGGGTGGACGGTTCGGTCGACACCGACGGCCTGCTCACCGTCGCCACCCGCGTCTGGGAGGTCGTCGACACCACCTCGGCGCAGGTCGCCGCCGCATATCACGCGATGGAACGGGAACTGCTGCGTGCCGACGAACAACGCAGGGCCGTGCTCTGGGAAGGCCTGCTGCACGGTAGGGCCACCGAACTCGCCTTCGCCCACGAGGCGTCCCGAGTGCTCGGCATCCCGGTCGAGGGCCCGTACGCCGCGGTCGTCGTCGACTCCTCGGCCGAGGCCGACCGGGGTGCCACGGTGCTCGGCCGTCGGCTGGCCACCCAGGAGATCGCCTCGGCCTGGCAGGCTCGCGCCGACCTGCTCGTCGGGATCGTCGCATTACCCGAATCCACAGTGGACTCCGTGCGTACCCTGCTGCGGGCCGCGCTGGACCGGCCGGCCGGGGTGTCACTGGTGGTGCGGGGACTCGCCGAGGCCGATGTGGCCTATCGCCAGGCCGTACTCGCCCGGCGCACCCTGCCCGTCGGTCGCAACGAGATCGCCGTACTCGACGAGCGACTGCCGGACGCCCTGCTGCTCAGCTCGCCGGAACTGGCCGAGGAGCTGGTCCGGCGCTGGCTCGGCGAGCTGTTGCGGGTACCGGGGCCGGAACGCAGGCTGTTACTCGGCACCCTGCAGATCTGGGTGGGCACAGGCGGTTCGATCCGGCAGACCGCGGACATAGCGCGCTGTCACCGCAATACGGTCATCAACCGGTTGCAGCGCATGCAGTCGATCACCGGCCATGATTTCAGCGACCCGGCCTGTCAGGTCGAGCTCGGCCTCGCCCTGCGTGCCTCGGCCGTGCTCGCCGGTCAGCCGCGATGATGAATTTTCGCTGCCCAGTAGGGAGTTGTGCGAAATGCACAGTCCGATTGGGCCAAAAGTAGGCAAGGCGACGATAGGCGCTTCAGTGTGCGCTCTGACACACTCTGCTTCAACAACCGCACCGTAGGTCTCCGTTCCGCTACGGCGCGACACCCTCGCTCATCCGCCACGGTGTGTCACCACAGTCGGTTGACCGGCTGCCCTGATCCGCCCGGCGCACCCTGCTTGTTCGTTGTCTGTAGGAGGCATTCTTCGTGGCGCAACACCGTCGTTCGCCGGACCAGCCGAACTCCTCGCCCAACGGCATCGGCCGGCGTCGTTTTCTCGGCTACCTGCTCGCCGCACCCACCCTCGCCGTCGGCGTCTCGTTCGCGGCGTCCTCGGCCGACCCGCACTCCGCGCAGGCGTCGATCCCGTCCCTGCCGCAGCCGGAGGAGATCTTCGACCTCGGCGACCTGCAGAACCTCGCGGCGGCACCGACGGCCGGCCTGATCACCGTGGTGGTCAACGCGGACGGCACCGCCTCCTTCGCCGCGCACCGCGCCGAGGTCGGCCAGGGCATGACCACCGCCTGCGCCATGATGATCGCCGAAGAACTCGACCTGCCACTGGACAAGGTCACCATCACGCTGGCCGACGCGCGCCCCGAACTGCTGATGAACCAGCTCACCGGCGGCTCCAACTCGATGCGCAGCATCTACCTGCCGGTGCGCACCGCGGCCGCCATCGCCCGCCAGCAGCTGCTGGCCACCGCCGCCGCCCAGTGGGGCCTCGCGCCCACCGCGCTGAGCACCTCGGCCGGTATGGTCACCGGCCCCGGTGGCCGCAGCGCCGGTTACGGCTCGCTGGCCACCGCCGCCGCCTCGTCGACAACGGTCGCGGTCGGTGTGCCGCAGCTGAAGTCGCAGGCGGACTTCACCATCCTCGGTACGCCGCAGAACCGGATCGACGCGCTGGACATCGTGACCGGCCGCAAGACCTTCGGCATGGACAACCCGGTCCCGGGCGCGATGCCGACCATGGTCTGCCGGCCGCCGACCATCAACGGCACCGTCAGCGCGGTGCACAACACCTCGGCGATCCAGGCCATGCCGGGCGTCACCGACGTCGCGGTGCTCTCCCACGGTGTCGCGGTCCGCGCCGGAACCTTCGGCCAGTGCATCGACGCCATCCAGGCCCTCGACGTCAGCTGGGGCCCCGGCACGGTCGACAACCAGTCCGACGCGACCGTGCTCGCCGCGTTGAAGGCGGCCGAACTGCCGCTCGTCGTGCCACCGCTGCTGGCCCAAACGGTCGATGCCGAGTTCACCTTCGCGTTCGCCAGCAACAGCCCGCTGGAACCGGACAACGCGATCGCCGACGTCCGCAAGGACAGCGCCGAGATCTGGTCCAGCCTGAAGGTGCCGATCGTCGCGCAGGGGGAGATCGCCGCGCAGCTCGGACTGCCGATCAGCGCGGTGAAGGTGCACGTCGTGCAGGGCGGTGGCAGCTTCGGCCGGCACCTGTTCCACGATGTCGCCGCGGAAGCCGCCGAGGCCTCGCAGAAGATGGGCAAGCCGGTCAAACTGATGTGGTCGCGCACCGACGACTTCCGCCAGGGCCGCACCCACCCGATGTGCACCTCCCGAGTGCGGGCGAACTACCTGCTCGGCAACGTGATCAGCTACGAACAGCGGCACACCAGCGTGCAGACCGAGTTCAGCCACGGCCTCGGCGAGATGATCACCGCGACCGCCGCGAGCCTGCCCATCGCCGGCAACCTCAGCTTCGCCGAGTCGATCTTCGAGCTGAGCCAGTCATCGCCCTACAACTTCGGCGTGACCACCCAGCTGCTCAACGAGGTACCGCTGGCGTTCAACACCGGCAGCATGCGCAACATCTACTCGCCGAACGTGGTGTGCGCGCAGGAACTCGTCGTCGACCAGCTCGCCGCCAAACTGGGCAAGGACCCGCTGAGCTTCCGCCAGGAGTATCTCAAGGACTCCCGGCTGCTCGCCGTGCTGAACAAGGCCGCCAGCGTCGGAAACTGGGGTGCGAGCCTGCCGAGCGGGGTGGCGCAGGGGATCGCGGTGCACTCCGAGTACCAGGGTGCGATCTGTTGCCTCGTCGAGCTGGACTGCCGGCCGGCAACGGTCAACCGGCCGGTCCAGGACGGGGTCACCGGGCCACGGGTCACCAACGCGCTCGTGGTGGTCGACCCCGGTTTCGCCATCAATCCGCGCGGCCTTGAAGCGCAGATGATCGGCGGGATGAGCGACGGCATGGCCATGGCGCTGACCTCCAGCCTGCACATGCAGAACGGGATTCCGCTGGAAGGCAGCTGGGACAACTACTTCTACACCCGCGAATGGAACGCCCCGCTGAACATGCAGGTCGTCGTCATGCCCAACACCTCGACCTCGCCGAGCGGTGCGGGTGAACTCGCCGTCGCGCCCTCGTTCGCGGCCGTCGCCTGCGCGTACGCAAGGGCCACCGGCACCATGCCGACCTCCTTCCCGATCAACCACGGCACCCTCGGCTTCACCCCGTACCCGCTGGAACCCTCGACCCCGCAGTCGCCGACCGACGGCCTTGACTTCGCCTACTGACCCGTCCCGGCCCGTCCTGACCCAGCCCCGTTCCGCGACTTCTCGCCGCCACACTTCTGGAGGAGCATTCGTGCCCAACCACACCTTCATCCTCAACGGCAGCACGGTCACCGTCGACGTCGAGGACGATGTCCGGCTGTTGTGGGTGCTGCGTGACGTCCTCGGCGTCACCGGCCCGAAATACGGCTGTGGCCTCGACGTCTGCAAGGCCTGCACCTGCCACATCAACGGCAAGGCGTTCAACCCCTGCTCGGTGACGGTCGCGCAGATCCAGCCCACCGACGAGATCACCACGATCGAGGGCCTGCCCGCCACCGTCGGCGCCGACCTGCACCCGATGCAGCAGGCCTGGCTGGACGGCGACGTCGCGCAGTGCGGCTACTGCCAGCCCGGCCAGATCATGGCCGCCGTCGCCACGGTGAACAAGGTCAAGGCCGAGGGCGGCACCATCACCGACGACGACCTCGACGGCATCCGCAACATCTGCCGCTGCGGCACCTACGCGCGCATCCGGGCCGCGATCAAGGCGGGCGCCGAGAAGATGTGATCCACTGGCGGGGTGAGCAGCGAGACCGCGGACGCGGTGGTCATCGGCGCGGGGCACAACGGCCTCGTCGCGGCGAACCTGCTCGCCGACGCCGGTTGGCGGGTACTGGTCCTGGAGGCCGCGCGGGCGCCCGGCGGTGCGGTGCGGACCGAGGAGGTCACCGTGCCGGGATTCCGGCACGACCTGTGCAGCGCCTTCTTCCCGATGTCCGCCGCCTCGCCGGTCATCGGCGCCCTCGGCCTCGACGAGTACGGCCTGCGCTGGACCCAGGCGCCCGCCGTGCTCGGCCACCTCCTGCCGGACGACCGCTGCGCGCTGCTGTCCCGCGACATCAACGAAACCATGGCCTCGGTCGCCGAGTTCGCCCCCGAGGACGGACCGGCCTGGGCCGGCATGGTCGAGCAGTGGCAGGAACTTCGCGAGCCACTGCTGGCCGCCCTGTTCACTCCGTTCCCGCCGCTGCGCTCCGGCTACCGGCTGCTGCGCACGGCAGGCACCGCGCGGGCACTGCGGCTGGCCAGGATGTTCACCCTGCCGGCCCGGCGGCTGGCCGAGGAACACTTCACCGGTGCCGGCGCGCAGCTGCTCATCGCCGGCAACGCCCTGCACACCGACGTCGACATCACCAACTCCGGCAGCGCCGTGTTCGGCTGGCTGCTGGCCATGCTCGGCCAGGACGTCGGCTTCCCGGTGCCGGTCGGCGGCGCCGGCCGGCTCACCTCGGCGCTGGTCAGCAGGTTGCGGGCGCGCGGCGGCGAGGTGCACTGCGACCGAGGGGTCCGCGAGATCCTGATCGGCAGGGGCCGCGCGGTCGGCGTGCGCGACGAGGCCGGCGACCCGGTCCGCGCCCGATACGCCGTCCTGGCGGACGTGCCGGCCCCGACGCTCTACGGCGAACTGGTGGCACCCGACGCACTGCCCGGCCGGCTCCACGCCGACCTGCGCCGGTTCGACTGGGACGGCGGCACCGTGAAGGTCGACTGGGCACTGTCCGGCCCCATCCCGTGGACGGCTCCCGGCGCGGCCCGAGCGGGCACCCTGCACCTCGACGCCGATCTCGACGGCCTCGCCGCCTACGGCGCCGACCTGGCCCGCAGGCGTGTCCCCGAACGACCGTTCCTGCTGCTCGGCCAGATGACCACCACCGACCCGACCCGGTCCCCGGCTGGTACCGAGACCGCCTGGGCCTACACCCACCTCCCGCACGGCCTGCGCCTTGACGCGGCCGGGCTCGCCGCCCAGGTCGCGGCGATCGAACGGGTCGTGAGCGACCACGCGCCCGGCTTCACCGACCTGATCCTCGGCCGCCACGTACAAGGCCCGCAGGAGTTCCAGCGGCACAATCCGAGCCTGGTCGGTGGCGCCATCAACGGCGGCACCTCGGCAATCCACCAGCAGCTGATCTTCCGGCCACTGCCCGGTCTCGGCCGCGCCGACACCCCGATCGACCGGCTGTTCCTGGCCAGCGCCTCGGCGCATCCCGGTGGCGCGGTGCACGGCGGGCCGGGCGCCAATGCCGCGCGCGCCGCCCTGAGCAGGGCCGGGTTGTTCGGCGAGGTCTACGCCGGGCTCATCGGCGCCGGGATGCGCGCGGTCTACGGCAATTCACGTCAGCGGGATGCCTGAGCGCGCCGCTGCTGGTTGAGTGTGCGATGTGGACATCGAATCGGTGTTGACGCGGCTGTATGCGTGTCCGCGCGCGGAGTTCATCCCGATCCGCGACGAACTGGTCACCAAGGCGCGGTCCTCCGGAGACCGGGACCTGGCCGCCACGATCGCCGCGCTGCGCAAGCCGACCGTCGCCGCGTGGCTGGTCAACCAGGTCAGCCACGAGTATCCGGACGACCTCGCGCGCCTCGGCGAACTCGGTGCCGACCTGCGCGGCGCCCATGCCGCGCTCGCCGGCGCCCGGCTGCGCGAACTGTCGCGCTCGCGCAACGAACTGCTGCGGATTCTCGACGACCGCACCCGCCGAGTCGCGCGTCGGGCCGAGGTGGCCGTCGCCGACCAGGTTGCCGACCAGGTCCGGGACACCTTCACCTCGGCCCTGCTGGACGCCGAGACCTTCGCGACCGTGCGGGCCGGCCGGTTGACCGGCGCCCCGAATCTGGCCGTAACGGGTTGGCCGACCCTCTCGACCGCTCAAGACCTCCCCGAGGTTCCCGCCCGAGAGAGGAAGAAGCCGGCCGCACAGCCGCGACAGTTCGACGAGCGGAAGCGGCCTGACAAGCCTTCCGGCGAGCGGAAGAAAGCCGACGAGCGCAAGCGGGCCGACGAACGGAGACAGGCCGACGAGCGCAAGCGGGCCGACGAGCGCAAGCGGGCCGATGAGCGCAAGCGGGCCGATGAGCGTAAGGAAGCGCTGCGGCTGGCGCGGGCCCGGCATCAGGCTGAACTCGACGAGGCGACGCGGGAGGCGAAGCTCGCGGAAACCGCGCGGGCCAAGGCCGAACGCGAACTCGCCACCGCCCGGCACAACGCGGAACAGGCCACCGTCGAGTTGGCGGAGGCCAGGACGCGGGTCGAACAGGCCCGTGCCGAACAGCGCGCGACCAAGCTCGCCGTGGCCGCCGCCCAGCACACCTTCGATTCGGCCGAACGCAACGCCGCTGCCGCCGTGCGTGCGGTTGCCGCGCTCGACAAACGGCCACACTGAGTCCGCTCGGCACCGCTCTGGCGGTCAGCCGATGAACTCCGTCACCGCTGCGGTGAACTGCGCCGGGTCCTCCAGATGCCCGAGGTGCCCGCAGTTCTCGAACTCGACGAGCTTCGCGTTCGGCAGTCCGGACTCCAGCATCCGCGCCCAGGTCGGACCGCAGATGAAGTCGTGCCTGCCGACGACGATCAGGCTCGGTGCGGTGATCTCCGCGAGCCTCGGTCGGACGTCGAAGGGCTGCGGTTCGACGCCGAGCATGGGTGCCTGCCAGATTCGGATCTGCTGGCGCAACGGCGCGAACTCGGCCGCGCGGCCCCAGTAGTCGGCCACATACGCGGGAAAGATCGTCCGCAGCATCTCGGTGAGTTGCGCGTCGTTGAGGCCAGGGTGCTGGGAGGTGAAGGCCGGCATGATCTCGGCCGCTCCCGGCGCCTCGGCGTGGGCCGTTGCGAACTGCTGGATGTTGCTGACGGCGGAGCCCCAGAACTCCGCTCCGGTGACCGGTGAGGTGTCGTACAGCACCAGTCCGGCGATCCGGTCCGGGTGGGCGAGGGCGTAGTGCTGCGCCACGAAACCGCCGTGCGAATGGCCGAGCAGGTGCACCGCGCCCGCGTCGAGGTGCTCGATCACCGCATGCGTGAACCGGGAGTAGGTGTCGAGGTGGTAGCCGCTCGGGTCGGCGAGGCGACCGGATTCACCGGTGCCGATCGGCTCGACGTAGACCATGGTCAGGTGCTGTTCCAGCGCGGGCATCCTGAGGTATTCCCAGCCGATCCCCGGCCCACCGGAGTGTGTGAGGCAGACCGGGCCGGTGCCGGCCACGTGATAGCGCTGGGCAATGCCCTCGACCTCGATGGTGTGTGTGCCCGCGCGCAGGGCGTCCGCTGTGGTGGTGCCGGTCATGGTTGCCTCCGGTTCGACATCGGTGCGATGAACACCGACAAGATGCGGCGGCAGCCGGAAAGTTCGATCGGTCCGCTGTGAGCCCGGCCACAGATCGCGGTAGCTCGACCGGTGCGACCATCCGAAAATCCGGGTGGTCGCGATGTCAGGTACCGAACCAGCCCGCGACATCGAGCCGGAAACCGCCGCTGGGTGTCATGGCGCGCAGGGCCGATTCCAGGTCCGCGACCCGGTCCTCGCCGAGTTGCTCGGCCCACCGCGCGCGCAACTGGTCGAAGATCACCGCCGACCTGGTCAGCGCGTCGATGCCGCGCGCGGTCAGTCGAACGACCTTGCGCCGCGCGTCCATCGCATCGTCGACCCGCTCGGCATAGCCCAATGCGGCGAGCCGGTCCACCGTCTTGCCGGCCGCTTGTTTGGAGACGCCCGTCCGCCGACCGAGTTCGCTCGCCGTTGCCCCGCTCGGGCCGATCGCCTGCATGGCGAAGCCGTAGGCAGGGCGCACCTCGGGATGTCCCTGTTCGGCCAGTTCGGCATGCAGCTGGTCGATGATCGACCGAAAGCCGGCGAACAGCAGCAGCGGCAGTTCGAACCCTGGCACGTCGTTCGATGGCCTGGGACCGCGCGGATCACTCATCGCGACCCGCTGGTGTGCTCTTGGGGCTGCTGAGGCCAGTGAGGCACCTGGGACTGTTGCCAAATTCGACAACCCGGTTTACGGTATCGACAACCACGTTGTCGACTTTAGCGGCCGCACGTCGCTCGTGGCCAGTCGGTCACCCAGGTTTCGATCAACTTCGATCAACTTCGACAGGAGAACCATGTCCGAACGTCCGTTCGTCGACCACACCATCGAATCCGCACCGCCGGCCGCCCGCAAGGCCATGCAAACCGCCGCGACGCGGCTCGGCTACCTGCCGGCCCCGATCGGCAGGCTCGCCGCCTCGCCGCAGTTACTGGAGGGATTCCTGAAGGTCAGCGGCCTGTTCGAGACCACGACGCTGGACCAGTTGGCACGCGAGGTACTGATCATGACGATCGCCGCCCGCAACGGCTGCCAGGTCTGCGTGGCCGTGCACACCGCGAAACTGACCTCGCTCGGGGCGGACGCCGACCTCATCGCCGCGCTGCGCGATCAGCGCCCGCTGCCGGTGCCGGATCTTGAGGCGTTGCGGGTGTTCGTCTTCGCGGTGCTGGCAACGGCGGGAGAGGTCGGCGACGAGGTGCTCGCCGAGTTCCTGGCCCATGGCTACACGGCGCGGAATGCGCTGGAGGTGGTACTCGGCATCGGCGCCTACACGCTGTCCACGTTCGCCAACCGGCTGACCGACGCGCCGTTGGACGAGCAGCTTAAGCCCTTTGCCTGGACCAGCGCCGCCATTGCCTGATCGACCTGTTGTCGGGTTGGCACAATCGGTTGTCGGATCGGCGAATTCTGCCAACTGTGGAATCTTTGTCCGTTCCCAGTGATGGAACTGTGTCGATTCCGCGACCTACGGTAGGCAGGCGGGTGGCGCACTGGGGCGGCGCCCGCCCGCCGCGGCTGCGGTCAGGAGAGGAGACGAGGAATGTTTCCCGGTGACACAGCGGGGTTTTCGCTTCGGCGCCGAACTGTTCGATCCCTTGCGCGAACAGCCGCCGCCTCGGCCACCGCGATCCTGATGGCCGGCGCGGTGTTGGCCACTCCCGGCCTGGCCGGGGCCAGTCCGGCCGCTGCCACAACGGCTGGATCGGCGGCCGTGCCGACGACCGCCGAGGTGGCCGGGGCCGCGCAGACCGTCGCAGGCTTCGGCGCGTCCGGTGCCTGGTGGGTCAATGATCTTGCGAACTTCGCCCCGGCCGTGCGCAACCAGGTCGGCAGTCTGCTGTTCACCGCCAATGGCATCGACCTGAGCCAGTACCGCTACAACATCGGCGGCGGCGGGGTCGGTGTGTCCAGCGGGCCGAGGGCGCCGCAGTCGTTCCTGACCAGCAACGGCACCTACAACTGGGCGGCCGACCCCGGCGGCCAGGCCGTCCTCGGTATGGCGGCCGAGGACGGCGTGCCCGATCTCATCGGCTTCGTCAACAGCGCGCCGAGCCAGTGGACCACCAATGGCGCCAACTGCGGCGGCAGCCTGCAGACCAGCGACGAGAGCGCCTACGGGACCTACCTGGCGACCATCGCCGCGCATTTCGCCGGCCAGGGAATCACCCTCGACCAGATCAGTCCGATGAACGAGCCGGACAACAACTTCTTCACCTGTGGCCAGGAGGGGATGAGCGTCCCGACCTCCCAGCGGGCCGGCATCGTCACCGCGGTCGGCAGTGCGTTGGCCGCCGCGAAGCTGCCGGCCACGGTGATCGCGGACGAGTCCAGCCAGACCACCCAGTTCACCAGTGAGGTGCCGCAGTGGCTGCCCGGTTCGACCGCGGCGCCCTACGTTTCCGCGCTCGCCCACCACACCTACGACTTTCCCGGTGCGGGCCAACTGGAATACACCGGTGCGGTCGGCGCGCTGAACGACAAACCGACCTGGGCCAGTGAGATCTGCTGCCAGGTCACCGGTGGCGGCTACGGGCAGCAGTACGATCCGACCATCGCGGGTGGGCTGGTGCTGGCCAACTACATCTACGACGACCTCGCCTACACCGGGGACAGCGCCTTCCAGTGGTGGACGGCGCTCTCGCCCGAACTCGGCTGTGACCCGACCGCCAGCGCGACCTGCGCCACCTCGGTCAACGGCTCCGGCTGGAACGACGGGCTGATCTACTACGACCCGAACTACGCGAGCAACGGCGATCAGAACCTCTATCTGAGCAAACGGTTCTACGTCCTCGGCCAGTACAGCCGCTTCGTCCGGCCCGGCGCGCAGCGCTACGCCGTCACCGGCGGTCCGCCCGGCGTGCAGACCATGGCCTTCTGGCAGGACAACACCTGGACCGTGGTCGCGACCAACACGAACACCTCGGCGACCGCGCTGAGCCTGAACACCGACAGCGGCACCCTTTCCGCGCAGGGCGCCTACCAGACCAGTGCGACGCGGAACCTGGCGAGCGTTGCGGCGCCGAGCGTGTCCGGCTCGACCATGTCCAGCACGCTGCCCGCGCAGAGTGTGACCACGTTCGTCCTCGGCAGTTCGGGCCAACCGGGCAGCACCGCCCGTGCGGCCTCGGAACTGCTCGGCAGCCAGTCGGGGCGCTGCCTCGACGTGCCGGGTATGAGCACCGCCAACAACACCCAGCTCGACATCTGGGACTGCAATGCCGGCGGCAACCAGGAGTTCACCCTGACCGCCTCGGGTGCCATCACCGTCTACACGGGAGCGAGCCAGAAATGTCTTGACGCCTACCGGCAGGGCACCGCGCCCGGCACGGTGGTGAACATCTTCACCTGCAACGCTGGGGCGAACCAGCGCTGGACGGTCCATCCGGACGGGGCCATCACCAACGACCAGTCCGGCCTGTGTCTCGACGCCTACAACCAGGGCACCGGCAACGGGACCAAGATCGACCTGTGGAGCTGCAACGGCGGCGCCAACCAGCAGTGGCCGCCCAACTGACCGACCACTCGCACCGAGCGGGCGACGACCGCGACCGTCGCCGCCCGCAGGGACCGGGTGGACGGTCAGCGCGGCTCCGGCAAGCTCAGCCGACGTAGTCGTACCGGATCGGCGTAGATGGTGATCCCGGCGATCTTGCCGCTCGCCACGGTGACCGCGAAGACGACCTGCGGTGTCCCGTCGCGACTGGCCATGAGCCCGGCCGTGCCGTTGACCAGCACCGGCCCGACGACAAGGCCGGGGTCGGCGGTGACGGCGAAGGCCATGGCCCGGCTCGCGACGTTCTTGGCCCCCCTGACCAGCCGCGAGGTGCCGGCCGCCGTTCCGGCGTCCTCGGCGCGCAGCACGACGTCCGGATCGAGGACCGCGACCAGCGCGTCGAGGTCGCCGTCGTGCGCGGCCGCGAAGAAGGCGTTGACGACGGCGCGCTGCCGAGCCAGATCCGCGGCGGGAGTCGGCGCGGACCCCTGCACCCTGCGCCGGGCTCTGCTGGCCAGTTGCCGGGTCGCCGCGGTCGACCGGCCGACGATGCCGGCGATCTCCTCGAACGGCAGCGCGAACATGTCGTGCAGCACGAAGGCCAGCCGCTCGGCCGGGTCGAGGGCGTCCAGCACGATCAGCAGCGCCAGCCCGACCGAATCGGCCAACAGCGCCTCGGTCTCCGGACCGGCCTGTTCGGCGGGGCGAACGATCGGATCGGGCAGTTGGGCGCCGACGAACTCCTCCCGCCGTGCCACCCTGGTCCGCAGCAGGTCGAGGCAGACCCGTCCGACGACCGTGGTCAGCCAACCGGCGAGGTTGGCCACCTCGCTGGTGTCCGCGCGCTGCAACCGCAGCCAGGCTTCCTGCACGGCGTCCTCGGCCTCGCTGACCGATCCGAGCATCCGGTACGCGACCCCGCGCAACCGGTCGCGTTGGGCCTCGAAACGGTTGGCCAGTTCACGGGTGTCGTCCATCTGTCACATTCCTTCGTCGCGGTCCGTCATACCGATGACGAACCAGAACCGGCACGTGTGACACGCGAGCACACGGCCACCGTCACCAAGGAGTACCGCACGATGGAAGCACGGATGAAGAACCCGGCCATGGTCCTGCCCGACGCGATGCCCTCGATCCAGGGGCTGATCAAGACGATCAACAAGGCCGGGGTGCCGGCGAAGACGATGGAACTGGTGCACCTGCGTGCCAGCCAGATCAACGGCTGCAGCACCTGCGTGTACGGCGGCACGGTCGCCGCCAAGAAGAACGGTGAGACCGACGAGCGGCTGTGGTCCGTCGCGGTGTGGCGGGAAGCGCCGTTCTTCACCGACGAGGAGCGCGCCGCCCTTGAGCTGGCCGAGTCCATGACGCGCCTTGCCGACCGCTCGCAGGACGCCGTCTCCGACGCGCTGTGGGACGAGCTGACCTCCTACTACGACGAGCAGCAGCTCGCCGGGCTGGTGCTGTTCATCGCGACGACCAACCTGTTCAACCGGATCAACGCGACGATCAAGGAACCCGCCGGCGCGACCTGGTAGGCGGCGGATCACCGATCCGCCGCCCCGGTGCGATGACCTGCCCGGACAGCGGATCACCTCGGGCGAGAGGAGCGAGCTTCGGCTCAGGTGGCCGGTGGGGTCAGCGCGACGACGGCCTCGCCGGTCGCGACGATGAAGGTCAGCGTCTCCTCAAGGTAGAGCTGGACACCGTCGCCGTCGTGGCCGAGGTAGCCGATCGACACGTCCTGACCGAGGTGCAGGTCGAAGTCGCCGCCCCTGGTGGTCAGCACGAACGCTCCGTTGATCGCCGGGGCCCAGACGATCTCCCCGTTGACGATGCGCTGGATGTGTTCGAGGACCGGGTAGCCGTGATCGCGGGTCTCGCTGACCGCGGTGTAGGCGAACGAGCTGAGCACCACCGCGTACGGGCCGTTCACGCCCGCTCGGCGCAGTTGGCTCAGCGCGGTGGCGATGGCCTCCGGGTAGTCGCGCACATCGGCCGGCAGGGCGACCGGCGGGTTGGTGGAGCTGCCGCGGATGCCGTCGATGGCGGCGGCCGGGTAGCCCTCGAAGATCGCCCTGTCCTCGGCGAAGGCGAGCTGGCCTGCGGCGTCCTTGACCGGCTGCCAGTCGGAGTCCTGGGCGCCGCGCTTGACGTCGTCGATGGCCTGCCGGTCCAGCCGGAACGGCACCCGCAGCTCGACCAGCTGCCGCGCCTCCCGCTGCCGGGCCTGCACACCGTCGTGCGGGGCCTCGATGGTGTGCACGTGGCCGGTGCCGACCGAGGACAGCGCGGCGCCGCCCGGCCCGTGCAGGTCGACGACGCGGCGGCCGGCCAGGTGCCGCTTGATGGTGCGGGTTGCTTCTTCCTCGATCTGCGCCCAGGCGGCGTCGGAGATCGGGGCGAGTTCGCGGTGCAGGTTATTCATGTGCAGCGGTCCCTCTCAGGCTGCCGATGTTGAGCGATCCGGTGTTGAGCGGTCCGGTACCGAGTGAACCGGGGGCGCGTTGGGCATCGTCCGACGAGTCGGGCTCCTCGGACGCCTCGACGGAGCCGACGTCGGTCGAGGACGGGTCCTCGGCGAGGCTTTCCAGCAGCGGCTGCGACGGCACGAAGAACAGGTTGCCCGTCACCGCGGTACTGAAGTCCAGCAGCCGGTCGTAGTTGCCCGGCGGCTTGCCGATGAACATGTTCTCCAGCATCAGCTCGATCGTGCTCGCCGCGCGGGCGTAGCCGATGAAGTAGGTGCCGTACTCGCCTCGGGACGGGTTGCCGAAGGGCATGTTGTCCCGCAGGATCTCCAGTTCCTCGCCATCTTCCTCGATCGAGGTCAGCACGTTGTGCGCGTAGCTGGGCTTGTCCTCGTCGTCGAGTTCGATGTCGGAGAGCTTGCGGCGACCGACGATACCTTCTTGGTCCTCAGTGGACAGCTGGTTCCAGCCGGTCAGATCGTGCAGGTACTTCTGCACGATCACATAGCTGCCACCGGCGAACATCGGGTCCTCATCGCCGATGACGGTCGTCGCGACCGCGTCCGCACCGACCGGGTTCTCGGTGCCGTCCACGAACCCGATCAGGTCGCGGTCGTCGAAGTAGCGGAATCCGTGCACCTCGTCGGCGGGCGATACGGCCGCGCCGAGGCGCGTCGTGATGTGCGTCGCGAGTTCGAAACACAGGTCCATCCGCGCGGACCTGATGTGCAGCAGCAGGTCACCGGGGGTGGCGACGGCGTGCCGGTTGCCGGCCCGCAGCTCGCGGAACGGGTGCAGCTGCGCCGGCAACGGGGCGCCGGCCAGTTCGGTCCAGGACTGGGTGCCGAACCCGATGACGCAGTTGAGGTCGGCCTCGATGTCGCGGAAGCCGACCGCACGCACCAGGCCGGCGAGATCGCCGCAGAGCCCGCGTACCGCGGCGACCGAGTCGGCGCCGGGATTGATCGTGAGGACCAGGAAGATCGCGTTACGGGTCAACCCGCCCGCGACGGCCTGCGGCTGCGGCGCGAGCGGCTGGGCCGCATTGCTGGTCATTGCGCCTACTCCACGGTGTCGGGACGCCCGTCGGCGATGGCGGAACCTGACGTTAGCAGGCAGCCGCGAGCGGGGCAGACCGGACACGGAGCAGCCGGCCCGGTATTCGGCCCCGGTATTCGGCCCCGGTATTCGGCTCAGGTGTTGGGCGACCTCGACGGTGCGGGCGTTGTGCGGCCGGTCGTCAGCCGAGACCCAGCGCGGGGAGACACTCCGCAGCGCCAACCAGTTCGATGTCATCGCGTCGGACTCGGTCCCAGGCGTCTCGGGTCAGCCGCCAACGCTGGATCGGCGCTGCCTCGCCTCGGCGGGTGTCCCAGGTAGTGCCGTTCGGTTCGTAGCCCAGCGCTCGGGACACCTGGTTGGACGCGTGGTTGTCGGTGAAGGCGTCGCTCTCGGCCTCGCGTGCGCCCAGCCCGGCGAATGCCAGGTGCAGTACGGCCGCGCGCATCTCCGTCCCGATCCCGCGCCCACGCAGGCCCGGCGCCAGCCACGAGAAGGTGGAAGCCGTCCCGAACCTGGTGAAATCGGCCCCTTTCAGGTTCTGCATGCCGATCGGCTCGCCGTCCAGCAGCACGACGAAGTACAGCCGCCAGAAGCTCTGGTCGACGCGGGCACGCCCCGCCCAGATAGCCCGCAGCCACCGCCACTCGCGGTCGGGACTGTCCGCGTACAACGAGCTGGGGTCGTCGAATGACGGTGGCACGGTATCGGCGACGCCGGCGCGGACAATCGGGACCAGCCGCTCCAGCAACTCATCCGTTGCCCCGGCCAAGGTCAGCCGCGGCGTCCGCACCTCAAGGTTCAGCGGAGGGTACGTGTGGATCACACCCGCACCGTATGCGGACCGGGTGCCGGGCGCACCCGAATTTCCATTCGGAGGTCGCAGGACGCGGGCGCCTCGATCGACCCGCTCCCAGCCGGGAGACCGAGGTTGCCGACTTTCAGTGAGTCAACTATAAAAGTAAGTGAAACACGTTTTGGCTCGGCCAAGGTTTCACGTCGGTCAGCGTGTTTCCCTGCGGTACAAGCACATTCGTCGAGAATGCCCACCCTCCGGCTCGCCGTTGCGGTCGAGGAGATCCGGGTGGAGAGCGACGCGCGCATCTTCGGCCTGTACAGCCTGCCGGTCACCTGGTAAGCCCTGTCCATTGCGGACACCGCACGCAACGGGACAGGGGGTGCCCATGGCCGAGCACGAAGCGAACGCCAAGCACGAAGCGAACGCCAAGCAGGAGGCGAACGCCAAGCAGGAGGCGAACGCCGAGCAGGACGGGAACGCCGAGCAGGCCGCGCACTGGGACGGTCCAGCCGGCGCGCACCGCGTTCGCAACCTCGAGTTCTACGACGCCGAACTGCGCCTCTACCGTGACCGATTCTCGGCCGCCGTCGACGTCCGGCCCACCGACCGGGTACTCGACATCGGCTGCGGCACCGGCCGTTCGACAAGGGCGGCGGCGTCCTCGGCCGTACGGGGCAGCGTGCTCGGCGTCGACCTCTCCGCCGACATGCTCCGCCGCGCCAGGGAACTCAGCGCCGAGGAAGGTCTGCGCAACGTCGAGTACCAGCAGGCCGACGCCCAGGCCGTCGCTTTCCCGGCGGCCGGCTTCGACCTGGCGATCAGCCACTTCGGCGTGATGTTCTTCGCCGACCCGCTCGCCGCGTTCGGCAACATCGCCACGGCGCTGCGGCCAGGGGCGCGGTTGGCGCTGATGGTCTGGCAGGCCGCCGAGCGCAACGAATGGTCGGTCGCGATCCAGGAAGCCCTGACCCCCGGCCGACCGCTGCCCGACTCGACCACCGGGCCGCTGTCCCGCAGCGACCCGGACGGCAACACCGAACTGCTGCTGGCCGCCGGTTTCACCGAGGTCAACCACACCGAGCTGCGGGAACCGATCTACTACGGCGCGGATGCCGCGACCGCCTACGCCGCCGTGTCCGGGTTCCGGATGGTCGCCGACCTGCTCGCCGAGTCCGATCCCACGACCGCCGAGGCCGCGTCGGCCCGCCTGCGCGCGACGCTGGCCGCGCACCAGGCCGAGGACGGCGTGTGGTTCGATTCTTGGGTCTGGCTGATCACCGCGACCCGTTGACCAGGTACCGTCGAGGGGGCTCGGCGTTTATCCGACGTTTGGTGGTTGCCTGAGCGCCCTGCTGGATACTGAGTTCAGCGCACTGCGCTGGCAAGGCCGTGATCAGCGTCGTTCGGACTCCAACGGGCAAAGCCGCCGCCTAATCGTACCCACGGTGACCACTCCGGTGCCCAGCGTGTCAGGTTTGGTAATAACATGTGTCCGAACAATCCGAACGCGGCACAGCTGACCAGTGCTTCGACGAGAGGCGCGGATGGACACGCGGCAAGGCCACAGGGCAGTGGGTGGCTGGTGGCTGGGCTATCTGGCGGCCGGTGCCGTTGTCATCGCCTGTTACTACTTCGCGGTAGGGCTGCAGGCACCCGCGGTAGTGCGCGTCGTCCTGTACTGCCTGGTCAGTGCGTCGGCCGCGGTCGCGGTGCTGGTCGGCTGCCTGCGCAACCTGTCCTCAAGCCGGTCCCGCCTGCCCTGGCTGATCCTCGGATGCAGCCAGCTGATCTACGCGACGGCGGACATCTGCTTCTACACCGCGCACAACATCTTCGGCGACACCGCGTTCCCGGCCATCGCCGATCCGCTCTACATCGGGCACTACCCGCTGGTCGTGGTCGGCCTGATCCTGCTGATCAGGTTGCGTACCCCCGGCCGGGACCTGGCCAGTCTGCTGGACGCGGCGACCATCGCGGTCGCTGCCGCCATGTTGTCCTGGTTGTACCTGATCGGCCCACAGGCCCGTGCCGACGAACCGCTGCTGGTCAAGCTCGCCTCGGTCGCCTATCCGGTGATGGACCTCGCCATGTTCGCGGTGGCGCTGCGGCTGGTGCTCGGGCCGGGTCGGCGGCCTGCCTCCTTCATGCTGCTCGGCGGGAACCTGCTGCTGATCTTCGCGGCCGACTCGATCTACGTGATGCAGCAGCTCGCCGGCACCTACCAGACCGGCAACTTCCTGGACAGCCTGTGGCTGACCGGTAACCTCGCGCTCGGTGCCGCCGCCCTGCACCCGACCGTCGGCCGGGTCGCGGAGCGGGCCTCATCGGACGACATGCGGCTGAGCCCGGTCCGGCTGGCCGTGCTCGCAGCGGCGGCGCTGATCGCCCCGGCCACCCTCGTCGTGCAGTACTCGATGGGTTCGCTGCGCGACATCCCGGTGATCGCGGCGGCCTGCGCGGTGCTGTTCATGCTCACCATCGGCAGGCTGGCCGGTCTCGTCGCCGACCAGCGCAGGCTGGCCATCACCGATGTGCTCACCGGCCTGCACACCCGCCGGTACTTCAGCGCCCAGCTGCCGATCGAGATCGCGCGGGCCCGCCGGGCGGGAAGCAACCTCGCCCTGCTCATCGTCGACGTCGACCACTTCAAGTCGATCAACGACAAGCACGGCCATCCAGCGGGCGACCGGGTACTGGTCGAGGTGGCGCGACGGCTGCGGGAGTCGGTTCGGCAGGCCGACCTGCTCGCCCGTTACGGCGGTGAGGAGTTCGCGCTGGTGGTACCCGATGCCAGCCCCCAGGAGCTGGCGGTCATCGGTGAACGGCTGCGGCTACAGGTCGCCGCGACGCCGATCCCGGCCTCCCCGGACGTACTGATCGACGTCACCGTCTCGGTCGGCACCGCGGGCTATCCCCGGCACGGCAGCACCCCGGCCGAGCTGATCACCATCGCCGATCGGGCGCTGTACGCGGCCAAGTTCCAGGGCCGGGACCGCGTCGTCGTCGGCGACACCCTCACCGAGGACATCGTGGTCGCCGCCATCGACCGGTCAGCGGGCTCGGCCGACGCCCTGCTCGCCTACCTGCAGCGCGCCGCCGACGAGGTGGACGGCTGGCTGGCCGGCTGCGAGCACGGCAGGGCGGTCGGTCGCTGGTCGGCGCTGCTGGCCTCGGCGCTTGGCCAGAACGAGGCGCTGGTGCGCCGGGTCGAGCTGGCCGGCAGGCTGCACGACATCGGCAAGATGTTCATCTCGCAGGGCATCTGGCGCAAGGCGGGCGCGCTGTCGAGGGCCGAACGCCAGCTCGTCGAGCAGCACCCGGACTTCGGCTGCCAGTTGGCCCGGCTGGTGCCCGGCCTCGCCGATGTCGCCGAGATCATCCGCCAACACCACGAGCGCGTCGACGGTCACGGCTACCCGCTCGGCCTGGCCGACGGGCAGATCCGGTTGGAGGCCAAGATCGTCGCGGTCTGCGACTCCTGGGCGGCGATGCTGGCCGACCGGCCGTACAAGAGCGCGCTGCGCCCGGAAGAGGCCCGCGCCGAACTGTTACGCGGCAAGGGCAGCCAGTTCGATCCGACCGTCGTCGATGCCTTCCTCGAACTGCACCGCAGGGACCTGCTCGGCGGACTGCGCAAGCTCACCGAGCAGGTCCCGGCCATCCCACTGCAACCGCAGTGGTAGAGCCTCAGCTCGCGGTGGCGTCCTCGGCGATGGTGTTCCAGAACATCAACTCGTAGGACTGGAACAGCCTGCCGTAGGTGAAGGCCTCCTCGCTGCCGCGCCCCGCGTCGATTCCGGCCTGCAACGCGGCGACCGCCTGCTCCTCGGTCTCCGGCACGGGGGTGGCGAAGAAGTCGAAGAACCCGCAGGCCTCCTCGTCGAAACCGTAGTGTTCGCGCATGGCGGTCGCGATCGTGGCGCAGTAGTTGCCCCAGGCGGCGAAGTTGGCGATCAGCGCGACCACCACGTCGGCGGGCTCGCCGAACATGCACAGCCAGGCGAGGTAGGCAGGGTAGGCCTGGCAGCCGGCCTTCGGCGGGTAGGCGCGCAGCGCGGCATCGTCGAGACCGGTCGCGGCGATGAGAGTGTCCAGTTTGGTCAGTGCGAGCGCCTCGCCGCCGGCCAGCCCCGCGAACAGTTCCCGGCTGATCGGCTCGGTGCAGCGCGCGGCGATGGTGAGGAAACTGCGCCAGTCGCTGCGCACGATCCGGCTCTCCTCGGCGGCGATGGTGGCGAACACCGAGCGCGGCGCCCTGCCCGACGCGATCAGCGGCACCAACCGGTTGTCGTTCTCCGCGGGGGCGAGGGCTTTGCGGGCCGAGGCAAGAAGGTCACGGGCCGGATCGGTCATGTGCGGGGCTCCTCCACGCTACTGTTGGCTGGTTTCTGTTGTACCGCCGCGGTTTCCGCTGCCCTGCCGAAGCCGAGCACCGTCGCCGACCGGGCGCCACGGCCGACGATCCCGGCCAGACCAGCGTAGATCACCCCGGCCGCCACCCACGCCTCGACCGCCGGCAGCCCGACCGGCGTGGCACTGGCCGCGCCGGAGAACAGGCCGAGGCTCCAGGCGCCGAACGCGACCGCGACGAGCACGGCCAGGATGCCCGGCCAGTTGGCAAGGCCGGCACTGCGCCAGGACGGGATGGTGGTCATCGGCCGGGCGGCCGGCAGGAACCTCGGCAGGAGGAAGTAGTCGACGCACATCACCACGGTCACGCAGGGCAGCACAATGGACGACCAGCTGGCCACCACGTAGAAACCGTTTTCCACGGTGGGGAACAGCCACGTGAACACGGCGGCGATCACGGCCATCGCCACGCAGGTGTGCCACCGTTTCCAGCCCCGCACCCCGCCGAGCGCGTTCTGGCCCGCGTTGACCATTTCGTAGTAATTGCCGTCATTGATGGCGAACTGCAGAATGGTGGCGATCACCGCGCCGAGCGCGAGCACGCCGAACATCGAGTACTCGACGGTGTACTTGAAGGCGGGGCCGAAGTCGTATTCGGTGGCCTTGGACAGCGCGCCCATCATCCAGCCACCCGCGACGAACAGCACAAGACCGACCGCGAACGCGACCAGCAGCGGCGGGACGGGCCAGAAGAACTTCGGTTTGCCATAGCGCCAGGTGTCCGGTTCGTTGCCCCACATCACCGAGCCGATGGCGATCCCGACCCCGCCGAGGAAGGAGACGCTCGTGCCGGCCGAGGTCGGCGAGCCGGACCCGAGGACGGAGCCGGGGATCTCGACGAAGCCCTTGATGACGAGGTAGAGCACCCACAGGATCATCAGCGGCGCGACGAGATACCGGGCGAACGCGGCGATCCCCGTGAAGCCGAACAGGTTGTTGGTAATGCCGACGACCGCGAGGATCACGCTGATCAGCACAACATGACCCCAGCTGAACAACCCGTCGTAGAGAGTGGCGAGCAGGTTGAACGCGAACGCCGTCCAGCCGGCCGCGATGCCGATCAGCAGTACCGTGACCAAGGCGGAACCGACCCGACCGAGGATGGAGCGGGTCAGCAGCGCGTGCGTCTGGCCGGTCGTCGAACCGAGGTAGGCGGCCGGCAGGGCGTAGATGAGGTAGGCGATCGCGCCGATCGCGCCTGCCGCGATCGCTTTCCACAGTGAATAACCGTCGTCGTGATATTGGAATCCAAGAAAAAGATAAGTGAACCCGGCGGCCAAGGTGATCCACAGCGACAGAAAGTGATAACGGGATCGCCGTTGCGTCAAAGGAACTACTCCGGTACTGCTGGTGGAGTAATCGTGCTCGACGCTGCTCTCCAACGCGGACGAGAGCTGGGCCCGCTCGGTGGTGTTCACATTTTTCTCGCTTCGCTCGCGGTTGCCAGGACAGCCTAGAAGAAAAGCCCTCGCGCAACCTACGGCCAGCGCCGGGTGCTGGGCACCCTTCCTTGCTTGCGTTATGGCTACTTTCCTACCGGCCGGCGCGACCGACTGACCTGATCGGACGGTAGGCCCGGCTCGGTGGGTGCCCGATCCGCCGAGAGACCGGTCGAGATCAGTGTCGGTGACCGAGCGTTTCCCGAGTGCTGGTTTCCGGTTTCACCGTGGCGGCGGCCAGGTTCGTTTCCAGCCGTTCCAGCAGGCCGAGGGCCTCGGCCCGCTCGGTCTCGGTGAAGCCGGTGAGACAGGCTTTGTCCAGTTGCGGCCAGATCGCCTCGACCTGCTCGCGCAGAGCCTGGCTGGCCGCGGTCGGCTCGATGATGACCGAGCGCCGGTCGGTGGGCGATGGCCTGCGGTTGACGAAGCCGGCCCGTTCGAGGCGTTGCAGCGACCTGGTCATGGTGGCCGCGTCCGAGTCGAGCAGCCGGATCAGGTCGACCTGCCGCTGTGGGCCGTTCTCCCACAGGTACATCATCACCAGCTCCTGGCCGGTGTGCAGGCCGGACCGGCGCAGCAGTTGCCCGGCGAGCATGTGGTGCAGCCGGGCCAGCCGGACAATGGTGTGGCTGACCGGACTGTTGACGGCGGCGGCCGGCATCCGGGCGGCTGTGCAGCAGGCGTCCGGGCCGTCGGTCGCATTCCCCTCGGGGGCGGTTGGCAGCTGGTGCATGCTCCACCTCCTTCCCGCGCCGGTGGTGCCTGTCCGAGCAGCATACTGCCGAGATTCGGCCAGGAAGATGGCCGTGATCGGCGGATCAGCAAGCCAAGTCGTGTGACCTGGGTCATATTAGACCGGATCGGGAAGGGTTCCAGGGCAATTACTTGTTCGGGCAGGTAACGATGATGGCGCTGCGTTCGCAACCGGCGGGGAGCCGGGCAGGGCCGGCCTCGAACCGTCACCGACCGATCTCGGCCATACACCGTCCACAAGGGAGTACGAAAGATGAAAGCGGTTGTTCTCGACAGTTTCGGTGGGCCTGAACTGCTGCACGAGGCCGAAGTGGACAAGCCGGCACCCGGCCCCGGCCAGGTCCTGCTGGCCGTGAAGCGGGCCGGCGTCAACCCGTTCGACAGCAAGGTCCGTGCCGGTGCGATGGAGGCCGTGTTCCACACCGAACTGCCGGCCGTGCTCGGTCTCGAGGTCGCCGGTGTCGTCGAAGCCCTCGGCGAGGGCGTCACCGAGGTGAAGGTCGGTGACGAGGTACTCGGCTGGTCGGAGACGGGCGCGTACGCCGAATACGTGTTGGCCACCCGCATCCTGCCCAAGCCCGCCGGACTCGACTGGGATGTGGCGGCGGCGTTGCCGGTCGCCGCCGAGACCGCGTTGCGGGTGCTGCGCCTGCTGGCGGTGGCCAGCGGGGAGACGCTGCTCATCCACGGCGCGAGCGGTGCGGTCGGCGCGATGGCCGTGCAGCTCGCGGTGGCGCGGGGCGTGACCGTGATCGGCACCGCCAGTGCCGGCAACCAGGCCTATGTCACCTCGCTCGGCGCGACCGCGACGACCTACGGTTCCGGGCTCGTCGAGCGGGTCCGCTCGCTCGCCCCGAACGGGATCGACGCCGTGTTCGACGCGGCGGGCAGGGGTGCGCTGCCGGACTCGATCGAACTGCGTGGCGGTACCGAGCGGATCGTCACCATCGCCGATCCCACCGCGCAGAGCCTCGGTATTGCGTTCTCCAGCGGCACCGCTGCCGATGCCTCGATCCCCGAGCTGATCGCCGTTGCCGACCAGGTGGCCAGCGGCAAGATCGTGGCCGCCGTCGCGCAGGCCTACCCGCTCGCCGAGGCGGCCCGCGCGCATGAGGCCATCGACTCCGGCCATGCCAGCGGGAAGCTCGTGCTGACCGTCAGCTGAGCCGTTTCGGCTCCGTTCAACGACTTTCGTCTCGACAAGGACAGGCCAAGGGCAGCAAGGACAGGCCAAGGACACGCAAGGGCAGCAAGGACATCTTCACCGACAAAGGAGTGTGACCCATGGCTGACGAGCAGCCGGAAGCCACGACCAAGCAGCAGTTCAACAACTTCAACGACTCGATCATCGCCGAGTTCCGGGCGAACGGCGGCAAGGTCGGCGGTCAGTTCGAGGGCATGACCATG
This sequence comes from Pseudonocardiaceae bacterium, assembly GCA_036268955.1. Classification (GTDB taxonomy): domain Bacteria; phylum Actinomycetota; class Actinomycetes; order Mycobacteriales; family Pseudonocardiaceae; genus CAJCJE01. Next base: position 188,435 of record DATATE010000033.1, on the reverse strand, counting down.
CTGCTGCTGCGGACCAAGGGCGCCCGCAGCGGCCTGCCAAGGACCACCCCGACGGCCTATCTGCGCGACGGGGAGCGCTACGTGGTGATCGCCTCGAAAGGCGGCGCCGACACCAATCCGGCCTGGTACCACAACCTGGTGTCCGCGCCGACCGCGCGGATCGAGGTCGGCACCGAAACGCTGGACGTAGCGGTGCGGGAAGTGCACGGCGACGAGCGGGACCGGCTCTACGCCAAACAGGCCGAGATCATCCCAGGTTTCGCGGAATACCAGGTCAAGACGAAGCGCCTCATCCCGGTGATCGCGCTGACCAAGGTCTGACCAGCAAGGTCTGACCGGCTCGGATACGACGGTGCGGCGTTGGGGGACACGAGCCCCTGACGCCGCTGTCGTCTGCTCGGCCGCCGCGGTTTCAGCGTTCGGTGACCTGGCCGTCGGCGACCACAAGATGCCGGTTGGTGTGCACCGCGGCGAGCATTCGCCGGTCATGGGTGACCAGCAACAGGGTGCCGGCGTAGTTCTCCAGCGCCGATTCCAGCTGCTCGATGGCGGGCAGGTCGAGATGGTTGGTCGGCTCGTCGAGCACCAGCAGATTCACCCCGCGCGCCTGCAACAGCGCGAGCGCCGCGCGGGTCCGCTCACCGGGGGACAGGCTCGCGGCAGGCCGCAGCACATGCGCGGCGACAAGGCCGAACTTGGCGAGCAGGGTGCGCACCTCGGCCGTCGGCCAATCCGGTACCTCGGCGCCGAAGGCGGCCAGCAACGGCACGTCGCCGAGGAACAGCGCCCGCGCCTGGTCGACCTCACCGACCCGCACACCGGGGCCGAGGTAGGACTCACCGTCGCTCAATTCGGCCCGACCGAGCAGCGCGGCCAGCAGCGTGGACTTGCCGGCGCCGTTCGCGCCGGTGATCGCGACCCGGTCCGCCCAGTCGATCTGGAGGTCGACCGGACCGAGGGTGAACGAACCGCGCCGCAGCAGCGCCCCGCGCAAGGTCGCCACCACCGCACCGGCCCTCGGCGCCGCGGCGATCTCCATCCGCAGGTCCCACTCCTTGCGCGGCTCCTCGACCACGTCGAGGCGTTCGATCATCCGTTGCGTCTGCTTGGCCTTCGCGGCCTGCTTCTCGCTGGCTTCCGCGCGCTGCTTGCGGCCGATCTTGTCGTTGTCGGTGGACTTGCGGCGCGCGTTGCGCACCCCTTTGTCCATCCAGTTGTGTTGCATCTGCGCCCGTGCCAGCAGCGCGGACCGGTTGTCGGCGTACTCCTCGTAGTCCGCCCGCGCATGCCGCCTGGCGACCTCACGCTCCTGCAGGTAGGCGTCGTAACCGCCGCCGTAGCCGCGTACCTGCTGCTGGGCGAGGTCCAGCTCCAGCACCGAGGTCACCGTCCTGGCAAGGAACTCCCGGTCGTGGCTGACCAGCACGGTGCCGGCACGCAGCCCGGTGACGAAGCGTTCCAGCCGATCGAGGCCGGCCAGATCGAGATCATTGGTCGGCTCGTCGAGCAGGAAGATGTCGTAGCGGCTCAACAACAGTGAGACCAATCCGGCTCGCGCCGCCTGCCCACCGGACAACGAGCGCATCGGCGCTTCGAGGTCGACCAGCAGGCCGACATCGGCCGCCGCCTCCTCGGTCCGTTCGGCCAGATCCGCGCCGCCGAGCGTCAGCCACCGCTCCAGCGCCTCCGCGTACCGGTCGTCGGCGCCTGCTCCACCGTTGGTCAGCGCCTCGGTCGCCTCGTCCAGCTCCCGCTGCGCCGAGGTGACACCGGTCCGCCTGCTCAGGAAGGCCCGCACCGACTCGCCCTCGCGGCGCTGCGGCTCCTGCGGAAGATGGCCGATGTTGGCCGACGGCGGGCTCAGCCGAACACTGCCCTGTTCGCTGGTGGTCAACCCGGCGAGCATCCGCAGCAGCGTCGACTTGCCGGCGCCGTTCACGCCGACCAGCCCGACCACATCACCGGGCGCGACAACCAGGTTCAACCCGGAGAACAACACGCGCTCGCCGTGCTCGGCGGTCAGGTCCTTGGCAATCAGGGTGGCACTCATCAAGTCCGATTATCGTCGGCCGGGTTCGCGCCCGGCCCGCAGGGCCGGACCTGTCGCGAGTGGACAGGCCGGTCATGGGTCCTGGTCAGTCCCGCAACGTGGCGGGGTAACGGGTGAGCGTCGCCTCGATGCTCGCGGCCATCGCGCTCAGCTGGTCGAACCGCGCGGCCAGCAGTTCGGCGGTCGGTGGATGGCCGGTGCCGGGCACCGAGACGTCAACGCGCACCAGGTCGACGCCGACGAAGCCCTTCTTCCCGCCGTCGGTGCGCCAGGGATAGGCCGGCTCGCTGTGCAGGACCCCGGCCAGATCGGCGAGGATCGCCCCCGGCCGCACGGTCTGCTGCGACATCACGCGCCACCGCTGGTCGGTATCGCCCGGCACCGACAGCTGTTTTCCCCAGTCGCTGTTCGGGCTGGGCACCGGCATCCAGTCCCACCAGTGCAGTACATCCGCCTTGTCGCCGGGATTGAGCGTCGGCAGGGTCAGCGGGGCGGTCGGCGCCGCCGCGATGAGCGGTACGACACCGGAGATGAAGCCGACCGAGGTGATCACCAGTTCGGCCTTCACCCAATGCGGAACCTCGCGCAGCTGCCCGTTCATCGCCCGGCCACCGACCCGGATCTGCACCGTGGCCGACGCGCGGCGTTGCTGCCAGGTCCCGGCAATGCAATGGGACACCTCCCAGGCGGGTGGTGTCTTGTTCGCGCCCAAAGGCGCCATCCGCCAGCGCGCGGCGGCCTCGGAGAAGTCGGCGGCGGAAAAGCCGATCGTTCCCCCGGCGGTTCGCAGGGCCGCGCCGAAGGGATGGTCCGTGGTCATGTTCGCGACACTCGGGCGCCGGGTGAACAACCCCATAGGTCTTCTCGTCCTTCGAATGTCGGGCCTGCGCCTGCCGGAGGTAAAGTCAGCTGAGGCTAGCAGGATGGCCCCGTCGACCTCGGTATTTCGTATCATGTAGGTAGCGGACTGCGGCCGGACGCATGGGCGGACACGACGTTCGGCACCTTCTGCGGGATTAGGTTCGTGATAAGACCCCGGTATGACCGCGCTCAGTAGGCCCGCCATGCGAAATTAGGCTGGATGGCCGCCTCGGCTGCGACCATTCGTATCCGTTATCACATTCGACACCGCAGGCGTCGGGTCCGATACTCGGCGTGGCTTGATCCGGTGGGTTGCCGATCACGTGGATCGCACATCGTGGCGAGTCGCCGGATCAGTCCACTTACCAGGCTGACAATTAAGCCGGCTAAGTCATCGACGATGAGGTAACCACCCATGCGGGGGATGCCGTCGCGGCGGCCACGGGTTTCCTGGTGGTGTCGATCGTACGAATACCGGCAAACAGGCGATGGTGCTCCGCTGCTATTGGTCCCGGCACCCGCGCATCGTGCCGATTTCAGGCCAATCGTCGGTTGGATGATGGGCGGCGGCCTCGATTAACCACCTGTCCGCCACGGTCGGTGGGCGGCGCGAGGCTGGAATGGGAGCCGAGAGTGCTCATGTCGGTAATGTACCTTTAGTCGCAAAAATCTGAGTGCTTGTGTTAGATCGGCGTTGTCTCTGTGCAGGATCGGCCGGAACCGGTCAAGACTCGACCACTGGTCGACCGTGCCGGCGCGGTGGTCTTAGCCCGAGTGGGGCCGATCCGACCAGCCACTAGTCGTCGTTTACGGTGGTGGGCGCACGGTGCTTCACAGCAAAAACCAAGGTTGCGTACAGCATCGAAACAACCTCCTCGGTGCGAGCGGAGAAGCTCGATACGGCTTCGTAACGCACTACGGGTGGTGATTGAGGTGTTTCACCGAGTGCGCTTTACTCCGGAGGTAGCCTGAGCTATCGGTCGGCTTTGTCGAGTCTTCATCTCCGGCACCATCCCATCGGCGTGGGAAAGGTGCCGGACATCACCCTTAGTCGCTCCGGTACCCCTATTGTGGGAAGGGTGGATGGATTAGTGCGTGGCGACTTGCGCGATACGTCATAGTCCCGTATATAGTTGCCTCAGCTCGTTATTTCCAACTCCTGCGCCTGCTTCAAAGAAGAAAGAGACTTTCATGGCTCAAAAGGTCCTTGTCCAGCTCGTTGACGACCTGGATGGCACCAGCAGCGACAGCATCGAGACTGTCGTCTTCGGTTTGGATGGCGTCACCTACGAGATTGACCTGGCCGATACCAACGCCAGCAGGCTGCGCGACAACCTCGCTGAGTTCGTTGCCTCCGCCCGTCGTACGGGTGGCCGGGTCAAGCGCGGCACTGCCAGCGCCACTCCGCGTGGTGCTGCCGGTTCCGCCAGTGGCCGCAGCAAAGAACAGACCCAGGCTATTCGCGATTGGGCTCGTAACAACGGCCATGACGTCTCCGAGCGCGGCCGGATCCCCGGCAGCGTTCTTGAGGCGTTCGAAGCCGCACATGCGAGTGCCAGTGCCCCGGCCAAGGGCAAGCGGGCGAAGAAATCCGTCCCCAGCCCGGCCTTCTCTCGCTGACAACCGGCTCTCGACGAGAACCGGCGGAACGCGGGAAGCGACCCGAAGTCAGTGGTCGAGAAGCCATTGACGGCGACGTCGCGATACTGCCGCGACGGGAAGTTCCGCAGCGGTGGTGTCACAACACAACAGTAGTTCTACGACGGTTGAACCGTGGCGGTGTGACCGCGACGGTTGAACCACACTGGTGCGCGTCAACGTCACTGGGGGAACCTGGGCGTTGACGCGCACTCGGCGTTGCCCTGTCCGGCATATTCGCTTTCGCCGGACGCCCGGTCCGCGCATACTCCTCACCGGAGGCCGGTCCGCGCATACCGCGACCGCGCTCCATACGCCGTGCCCCATGTGGCTCGCCTCCTGCGTCGCGGCTCCTGTGCCGTGCCTCAGCCGGTCGCGGCCGATTGGCGCGGCGGCGTGGCAATGGCGATGATCGCCGCCACTCCGGCCGTTGTACGGCAAACCCCTTGGCCCGTATTCGGGCAATCCCTGCTGAATCAGTCATCGCTCCGGCCTCGATCTCAGCCGGCTGCGGCGCTTCGGCGGGACGTTCGACCGGTAGCCGATACCGGTCTCGACGCCAGAGCCGACCGGGAAAGTTCTCTACAAGACCACTGGCCATGCTGGTCCAGTTATGTAACATCTTTATCAAATTGTGATTGTTGTGACCCACAACATATGTCACGGTCTTGCTGAGCTGTTTCCTTCCCGTTACGCAGTGGATCGTCCGGCGGCGATGTGGCCACCCGCTTCACCAGGGATGACTACACTCCGTGTGCGATCGCACCGGCTTTGTGAGGAGTCCAGGGTTGTTATCGAGACGAAGTCTGGTCCTGGTCGGGGTCGCCGCCGTCGCACTGCTCGGGTTGAGCAGTCCAGGTAACGCACAGCCGACCCAGCCCGCCGCGAACGCGGCCTGCCCATGGGTGGATTCCACCGCCCCCGTCAGTCAACGGGTGTCGCAGGTACTCGCGGCGATGAGCGTGGCCCAGGAGATCACCCTGGTTCACGGGACCTCCGGTAACTACGTCGGCAACACGCCTGGGATTCCGGCTCTGTGCATTCCGGCGCTGAGCCTTGAGGACGGCCCGGCCGGCGTCGGTGACGGCCTGACCGGGGTGACCCAGCTGCCCGCGCCGGTGGCCGCCGCCGCGACCTGGGACCCGGCCGCCGAGCAGAGCTACGGCGCGGTGATCGGCAACGAGGACGCCGGCAAGGGCGTCAACATCGACCTCGGCCCGACGATCAACATCGACCGTGATCCGCGCTGGGGCAGGGCCTTCGAATCACTGTCCGAGGACCCGTACCTCGCCGGCCAGCTCGGCGCCGCCGAGATCCGCGGCGTACAGAGCCAAGGCGTGTTGGCACAGGTCAAACACCTCGGCGTGTACAACCAGGAAACCAACCGCAACACCCCGTCGGACAACGCGATCATCGACCCCCGCACCGAGCAGGAGATCTATTTCCCGCAGTTCCAGGCGGCCGTGCAACAGGGCGCGCCGTCCTCGGTGATGTGCTCCTACGCCACCGTCAACGGCACCTACGCCTGTGAGAATCCGACCCTGCTCAACAATGCGCTGGACACCGAGTTCGGCTTCCCCGGCTTCGTCACCTCCGACTGGGGTGCGACCCATTCCACCGTCGCCTCGGCCAATGCCGGCCTCGACCAGGAAATGCCGGACGACAGCTACTTCGGTTCCGCGCTACAGACCGCGGTGGACAACGGTCAGGTCTCCACCGCGACGCTGAACAACATGGTCAGCCGCATTCTGACCGAGATGTTCACCTTCGGCCTCTTTGACCGCCCCGTCACCGGTTCCTCCGCCGCGACGGTCACCACGGCCGCGCACACCGCGACCGCGGCGTCGATCGCCGAGGAAGGCAGTGTGCTGCTGAAGAACGCCAACAACGTGCTGCCGCTGAACACCTCCTCGGTGAAGTCCATCGCGGTACTGGGTGACGACGCCAGCACCGACGCGGAAACCGCGGGCGGCGGCTCGGCCTCGGTCAACTCCTCCGGCACCGTCACCCCGTTGCAGGCCATCACCTCCCGCGCGGGCTCCGGAGTTTCCGTGCAGTACTCCGAAGGTGCCTCGGATTCGGGCACCAGCAGCGCGCAGGTGCAGGCCGCGGTGAACCTGGCCAAGAGTTCCAGCGTGGCCGTCGTGTTCGCCAACTATTCCGAATCCGAGGGCAGCGACCTGACCAGCATCGGGCTGGAGGGCAACTACGACACCCTGATCGAGGATGTCGCCGCCGCCAACCCGAACACGATCGTGGTGCTCAACACCGGTTCCGCCGTCACCATGCCGTGGCTGGGTTCGGTCGCGGGCGTCTTCGAGAACTGGTACCCCGGCCAGCAGGACGGCACCGCCATCGCCGCGCTGCTCTTCGGTGACGTGAACCCCTCAGGCAAACTGCCGGTCACCTTCCCGAAGAGTCTTGCCGACGTGCCGGCGTCGACCACCGCGCAGTGGCCGGGCCAGAACGGTCAGGTGCAGTACTCCGAGGGCGTCGACGTCGGCTACCGCTGGTATGACGCGAAGAACATCGCGCCACTGTTCCAGTTCGGCTACGGCTTGTCCTACACCAGTTTCGGTTTCAGCAACTTGCAGATCTCCGCCCTGAACGCGAACGGGACCGCGACGGCGACGGCGACGATCACCAACACCGGCAGCAGGGCAGGCGCCGATGTCGCGCAGCTCTACGTCGGCGATCCGGCGACCACCGGTGAACCGCCAGAGCAGCTCAAGGGTTTCCAGCGGGTCACCCTCCAACCCGGCGCCAGCTCGACGGTCAGCTTCCCGGTGAACCTGCACGATCTGGCCTACTGGAACGACAGCACCAGCAGTTGGACCACCCCGACCGGCAGCTACCAGATCATGATCGGCGACTCCTCGACCCCGCAGCTGTCCGGCACCCTCGCGGTCGACTCGACCACTGCCGGCAACACGGTGACCGTCACCGACCCGCAGGGCATGAGCAGCCTCGTCGGCACCTCGGCCGGCCTGCCGATCACCGCGAAGGACTCGGCCACCGGCCAGACACTCAACTACACCGCGACCGGCCTGCCCGCAGGTCTGTCCATCAACGCCGGTACCGGGCAGATCTCCGGCACGGCAACCTCGGCCGGTACCAGCACGGTCACCGTGACCGCGACCGACACCAGCGGTGCGAGCGGCAGCACCACGTTCGTCTGGACGGCCAGCGTGCCGACCACGACCGGCCAGATGGGGGCCGGGGTGGGCAGCAATCTCTGCGTCGACGTCCAGTCGGCGAACAACGCGGACGGCACCCCGGTGCAGATCTACACCTGCAACGGCACCAACGCCCAGCAGTGGACGGTCAACGGCAACGGCACTCTCGAGTCGCTCGGCAAGTGCCTGGATGTCACCGCGGCCGGTACCGCCAACGGCACCTTGGTCGATCTCTACGACTGCAACGGTACCGGCGCCCAGGTCTGGCAACCCCAGAGCGACGGCGCTCTGCTCAACCCGGAATCAGGCCGGTGCCTCGACGATCCCGGTGCGACCACCACCATCGGCACCCAACTGCAGATCTACGACTGCAACGGCAGCAACGCGCAGGACTGGACGGTGCCCTGACCCTGCGACGGTGCTGAGAAAGACCCTCGGTAACGAGGAAAAGACCCTCTGAATCCGCCTTCCCGCGGCGGGTCCGGCCCGGCGCTCAATGACGAGCGCCGGGCCGAACTAATTCCGGGTGCCCGGCGATAGGGTCGCCAGGTCTTGTCCTGTCGACCGGAAGACCGCAGATGACGCAGCCGATCAGCATCGCCAAGCTCACCCCGGCCGACCGCGCCGCCTGGGAAACCCTCTTCGCGGGCTACAACGCCTTCTACGGCAGGCCGAGCATGCCGACCGGTTTCTACGACCGAGCCTGGGCGCGGTTCCAACAGGACACCAGAATGCACGCGCTCGGTGCCCGACTCGGCGACACCCTCGTTGGTATCACGCACTTCTTCGTCCATCCGAGCACGACCGCCGCCGACTCCTGCTACCTACAGGACCTGTTCACCGCGCCGCAGGCCCGAGGCAAGGGCGCGGCCCGCGCGCTGATCGCCGCCGTCACGGACTGGGCGCGGGAACAACAGTGCGCTCGGGTGTACTGGGCGACCCACGAGACCAACACCGCGGCGCGCAGGCTCTACGACCAGGTGGCCGACAACCGTGGTTTCATCCTCTACCAGATCAGCCTGCCGTAACGGGCCTTGAGCAGGCTCGTTACGGCAGGCCTTGTGCGGCAGGGACTTGTGATGCGGACCGGGTGCGCTACGAGGACAGGGCCAGCGCGAAGATGTGGATCTCCGGCGCGTTCGGCAGGGTCACCGTGGCGATCGTCTTCGTCGGATCAACGGCGATGCTGTTGTAGAAGACGTAGTAGTCGTTGCCGTAGTTCGCCGGACCGGTCGGGGTGTCCCGGTGATCGGTGGTGATCGCGGGCTCGGCGCCATAGGCGGTGGTGCCCTCACAGCACCAGTTCGGGAAGCCGAGCGCGACCTGGCTGCTGCTGCCGTCGGTGTAGGTCACCGTCACCGGACTGCTCGTCGCGCCGGCCTCCGCGCCGAGGAAGGCGATCTTGCCACCGGTCCCGGACAGCCGGATGATCTGACCACCCGCGATCACGTTGTCATTGCTACCGGCTGCCGCCGACGGCCAGGTGAACGAGGCGCCGTCGTGGGTGATCGTCGCGCCGGGAGTCGCGCCGGCCGTGGCAAGCGCCTGCGCCGAGTAACTGTCCCCGTCACCGTCGAAGTTGCCGGGCCCGGTGTTCGACTCGTCGGTGACGGCCACATTGTCGAAGGCCTGCGCGAGATTGTCGTACGGCGTATTCGTGATCCTGGTCTGACTGCCGCTCGCGCTGCCCGGCTGGAAACCCAGCCAGCGATAGGACACCGTCGCGGTCAGCGTGTTCGTGGCCTGACCGGGCGGCGGCGGAGGCGCGTCCACCGTGAAGCTCGCATTACCGGACCGTCCCGGTGCGACGGTGCCCAGTCGCTCGGTCGCCGGGCTGACCGACCAACCGTTCGGGCCCGACAGTGCGACCGACACGTCGCCGATCGGCAGAACCCCGTTGTCCGCGACGGAAACGGTGGCCGGGTTGCTGCCGGACACCGTCACCGCGACCGAGGGCGCGGCCAGCGGCGAACCGAACCGGCTGACCCGGTACATGACCGTGCCGTGCGGCGGCACGTTCGCCGAGATCACCCCGGCGCTGCTGGTCTTCTGCTTGCTGACCAGATCGGTCAACCCGTACAACCCGCCGCCGCCGAAACCGACCGTCTTCGCGTTGGTGGTGATGGTCTGCGCGGTGTCGCCCTTGTTGAACAGGACAACCGACCGATCGCCATTGGCCAGCGGCTTGGACAGTACGTCGTACCCGGTGCCGGACTGCACGATCGTGCCCTGCTTGCCGAGCGGGTCCTGGTCGACCGCGATGACGTCCTTGTTCTTGACAACGGCAAGCTCGGCCGGGGTCAGCTTCGACAGGTCGGTGGACAGCAGTAGTGGCGAGGCAAGCTCGGCCCAGACGTCGAACTGGCTCTGCTCCTCGGTCAGGTTCAGGCCGCCGTTGCCGATCTCCAGCATGTCCGCGTCGTTCCAGTGACCGGGGCCCGCATACGCGGCGAGGCCTGGAGTGTTGTCCTCGCTGTAGTTCTCCAGCACGCTCGGCCAGTCGTCGGCGATGTCGCTGCCGTAGCGCCACAGGTTCCCGTTCTGCGCGACCCAGCTCATGATGTCGTTGAAGTCCGAACCGGAACAGCAGTAGTAGGCGGGCGCCGACTCGGAGAACAGCATCGGCCGCTTGGTGTTCAGCAGCGCCTGCGACGCCTGGTGGTAGACGGTCTGCGCGACCTGGCCGGGGGTTTTGCCCGGATATTGGTCCAGCGGCTGGTAGCAGTAGTCGAGCTTGAGGTAGTCGACGCCCCAGGAGGCGTACTGGTCGGCGTCGGTCTGGAAGTGTCCGTAGCTGCCGGCCGCGCCCTGGCAGGTCTGGTAGCCGGCGTCCTCGTAGATGCCGAACTTCAGGCCCTTACCGTGGATGTAGTCGCCGAGCCACTTCATCCCGTTCGGGAACAGGTCGCTGTTGACCTGGAGGTTCCCGTTGGCGTCGCGGGTCTTCTGCATCCAGCAGTCGTCGATGTTGACGTAGTTGTAGCCGAGCTTGTTCAGGCCCAGCTTCACCATCTCGTCAGCGGTGTTGGTGAACAGTTGTTGATTGATGTCGCAGCCGAAGCCGGCCCAGTCGTTGAAGCCCATCGGCGGCGTCTTGGCCAGTCCGTTGTAGTCGCCGACGTGGGGCGGGGGAGCGGGCAGCGTGGTCGGCGTGGTCGACGTGGTCGCGCCGGCCGCGCCTTGGCTGAGGCCGAAGGCGGCAAAGGTGAGGGTCGCGGTGATCCCAGCGGTCAGCGCGGTACGTAAGCCGCGCCGGAGTCTGGATCGTGATGGTGATGGCAACGGGGCACTCCTGGGCAGGGGGATCGGACGGAGTGGGCAACTGATCGATCTTGCTTACTTATGCATGAAACTGCGCACTAAGAGGCAAGTTAGAACGTTAATGAGCGTTGGTCAAGAGCTGGCAGGCGGGAAACGGCCTGTTGAACGCGAGGTGCGGGCAGCCGCCGGATGCGGCATCATCGACAGCGGGTGTCCACGCGAAAGCCCCGGCTCATCATGGTTGAGCCGGGGCTTTTGTTCGGTTTCGCGCTGTTTACCGAGCGGCCTGTTCCTTCAGACCGCTGGTGAACGTGGCCCAACTGGCCGGGCCGAAGGCCAGGATCGGGCTGGCCGGACCGAGCTTGCTGTCCCGCACCCCGACCACACTCGGCACCGAGCCGACCTCGACACAGGCGTTCTGGCCCTGGCTGTAGCTGGCCTTGTGCCAGTTGTCCGCGCCGACCAGCGCCGACGCGACCTCGACGCAGTCGTTCGCGCCCTGGCTGTAGGTGGACTTAAACCACGAGGCCGTGGCAAGAGCAGCCACGGCCTCGTCATGCCTCGCTTCGATCACAATTCCTCCGCTATCCGGTTGATGAACGCTGGGGTCCGCCCCAGCTTGAGCGCCTGGACGCGCAGCCGGGTCATCGCATCGTGATACCTGGCCAGCTCGTCCGGCTCCTCGTAGTAGTACCCCTTGATCTTGGTCTCGACATAGACCGCACCCGGATCATGTTCCAGTTCGGCCGGGAAGGACAGATTGATGAAGGTGCCGTTGCCGCCGGCGTGCGCACCAGCCGAGAACGGCAACACCTGAATCTCGATGGTGGGCTGCTTGGCCAATTGGATCAGCCGTTTGAGCTGCTCACGCATGATCTCCGCATCGCCGACCACGGTTCGCAGCGCTGATTCGTGCAGCACGCTCCAGATCCTCGGCGGCTCCGAAGCCTCCAAGAGTTGCTGCCGAGCCATCCGGAGCCGTACCCGGTGCGCGACCTCGTCGTCCGGCAACGTCGGCTCGCCGCCGCGAATGACGGCCTCGGCATATGCCGGTGTCTGGAACAGGCCAGGGATCCGAAATGAGTCCCAGCTCTCGATTCCCACCGCGCTGGACTCAAGGCCGAGGAACAGCGCGAACCATTCCGGCACCGCCGTCTCGTCGAAGCCGATCCACCAGTCGCGGCCCTTCTTCGCCCGGGTGCGCAGATCCTGGAAGAAGTCCGAGCGCTCCGGTACACCGTAGGTCTCCAGCAGCTTGTCCAGCTCCAACGGCTTCGGCAGTGATCGGCCGACCTCGATATGGCCGATCTGACCGACGCTGCCCCGAACGGCCGCCGCCGCGTCCTCGCGGCTGACCCCGTGCGATTCGCGCAGCCGCCGCAACTCAAAGGCAATCCAACGCTTCAGGACGGTCGGACTGCTCGACGAGGTGACCACGATGTTCTGCTCCTCAGTAGATCGATCACTGTTCATTGGTGCCACCACATCAGCCGGTCCGGCCTCATATGGCAAGTCACCCAATCGGGTTGAAGATGTCGGCTCGGCCTAGTTTGTATCATCATCAGTATGTCATGCTTCAGGTGGCTGGCCGTCACATCGTCGCAGCGGACCAGCCCCAGGGACGCCGTTCGTTGTGGACACCCGATCCGTGAACGGCGTCCCTGGCCCGAAAACTGCCTGGTCCAAGAGTTGATGGTGAGGAGAGTCGTGGGGGAACCGGTGCTGCTGGTCGAATGGGGCGTGATCGGTGCTTCGCTGGCCGTCATCGCCTACCGGTTACCGCGCTATCCCGCGATCTGGCGCTGGCGACTGCGGCGTTGGGTCCGCGCCCAGCGCTCGGGGAAGCACTCATGATCGAGCGGGATCGGGCGCTGCTCAAACGGCTGGCCACGGTGAATCTCGGTCTCGGCGAGGTCGTCCTGCGGATGCTGGCCCGCGAGCAGGACGGTGAACTCGACCCGGAGGATCTCCGCGCGGTCGGCGAACCACTGCGCCAACTGGGTATCGACATGCTCGCCCGCGCCGGCGAAATCGATTACCCGTTGATCGAGGGCACCTGAGGCGAATCGGCGGACGACGCGACACCACCAACCGCAACCAACGAGAGCAGGGCAGACACATGCGTACCAAAATCGGCGCCTGGGCAACGGTCACCGACGGAGATTCCATCGAATGGGCACTGTGCGGCGAGTCGGTCGAATTCCATGTCGGCGAACTCGACGTCACCCTCTCGGCCAGGGCGCTGGCAAGTTGGCTGGCCGCCGCGCAGTCGGCCCAGCAGCAGCTCAAGGCCTGCGCGCGGCAACGCGACCTCGACACCACAAGCCTTGCCGCCACCGAAGAGGTGCCGCTCGCGCTGTCGAAAACCCCTTGCCGCAGGTGAGAAGCTGATTGGGTGGCGGACTATCGGACGGTCAACAAGGCGCTGTGGGACGATCGCGCGCCCGCGCACGCCGCGTCGGCGCAGTACGGCGTCGACCGGTTCGTCGACGACCCGGCGCACCTCAGCCACGTGGTCGCCTTCGACCGGCCTCGGCTCGGCGACCTCACCGGTCTGCGCGGCGTCCACCTCCAGTGCCACATCGGCACCGACACGCTCTCGCTGACCCGGCTCGGCGCCACCATGAGCGGCCTCGACTTCTCCTCGGCCTCCCTCGCCGAGGCCAGGGTGCTCGCCCAGCGCGCGGGCGCCGAGATCGACTTCCGCGAGGCCGCCGTCTACGACGCCCTCGACGTGTTCGACCCCGCCGGTTTCGACCTCGTCTACACCGGGGTCGGCGCGCTGTGCTGGCTGCCGTCGGTCGCCGACTGGGCCATGGTGGTGGCCGGCCTGCTGAAGCCGGGCGGGCGGCTGTTCATCCGCGAGGGGCACCCGATGATGTGGGCGCTCGACGAGACGACCGACCCGGCCACCCTCGGCTACCCGTATTTCGAGCGCGCCGAGGCGGTCGTCATCGACGAGGAGCCCAACACCTACGTGGACACCGACGTCGAGCTGACCAAGGGCCTTTCGCACAGTTGGAACCACGGGCTCGCCGAGATCATCACCGCGCTGATGGCCGCCGGCCTGCGGCTGACCCAGTTCGTCGAGCACGACAGCTGCCCGTGGGAGGCGCTGCCCGGCCAGATGGTCGTCGACGAAGCCGGTGAGTGGCGGCTGCGCAGCGAACCCGATCGGTTGGCCGCCACCTACACGTTGCAAGCGATCAAGGCGTAGCGTCAGTATCGCGAAGCCATCCAGGCTTCCAAGCAAGGGGAGCACCCCATGGCCGACAAATCGCCTCGACAGAGCATGTCGAAGAAGCCCGGCAAGTCCATCAAGGAAAAGCGCGCCGAAAAGCACGCCAAGGCCAACGGGGCCGAGGGCATCGACGTCTCGCACCTGCGCGACAAGAAGAAGTGACGTCCTGAGGTCGAGCCTGCGGCGCGGCTCGATCAGCTGTCCTGTTCTCCCTGTTGTCCTTGCGCTTCCACCAGCCGGCGATGCAGTTCCTGGGTCATGGTGTGAATGGCTCGCGTCAGCTCGGTGTTGGTCTTGAGTTCCAATTCCTGTTCGACGAAGTCGTGATCGGCCTTGATCTGCTGGAACGCCGCCTGCCGGTTCTGGCCGATCATGACGAACGTGGACAGGAAAACCGCCTCCAGTGACACCACCAGTGTCAGCGTCGGCCATGGGCTCTTCTCGATGAGCAGCATCCATGCGGTGAAACCGACCGCATGGATGTAGACGAACAACATGGAGCCGGCGAACTTGGTGATCGCGTCCGCGACGCGCACCTGAAGACTGGCCGCGCGCTTCTCAAGATGTGCGGTCACGGCCGGATGGTGCCGCTGCGCTACCTTGGGCTGATTCATCGGTGGTGTGCCGTCCTCGCTGGTCTGCCAATGGCTGATCAGCCAGTGGAGGGGCCAGTAAACCGCACCCGTACCGGCGACGAACGCGAAACGGGGATAACTTCCCCGTTTGAGGTTCACGCGCGTGACAGAGCCGCACCGGATCGAGCCGCACCGGACAGAGCCGTACCGCGTCGGACCGAGTCGATCCCGCCGACCGGTCGGATTGTGCGCAATACTTGCACCCAACGCGCACGACACCTGCACACAACGGGTGACGATGCGCATGCACAGCGCACGATCATCGAGTGGAGCGGGCAGTGGATCGATACGAACGGCTCAGCACCTTGCTGGAACTGCTCGGCCAACGCGGCAAGGTCGACGTCGACGATCTCGCGGAGGAGATGACGGTTTCGGCCGCGACCATCCGCCGCGATCTGGACCACCTTGCCGCGCAACAGTTGCTGACCAGGACCCGTGGTGGCGCGGTCGCCCACAACGTCACCTACGACCTGCCGCTGCGCTACAAAACCGTCCGCAGGGCCCCGGAGAAGGAACGCATCGCCCGCGCCGCCGCGGGCCTCGCCGCGCGCGGCGCCGTCGTCGGTCTCAACGGCGGCACCACAACGACCGAGGTCGCCAGGAGCCTCGTGGTCCGCCCCGACCTCAACGCGGCCGGCGACGAACCCTCGCTGACCATCGTCACCAACGCGCTGAACATCGCCAACGAACTCGTGGTCCGGCCGACGGTGAAGGTCGTCGTCACCGGGGGAGTGGCGCGCCCGCAGTCCTTCGAGCTGACCGGCCCGCTGGGCACCAGGATCCTCGACGAGATCATCCTGGACGTGGTGTTCCTCGGCGCCGACGCCATCGACCCTGTCCAGGGCGCCTTCGCGCACAACGAGGGCGAGGCGAGCATCAACCGGCTGATGGCCGCGCGCGCCAGGCAGGTCGTCGTCGTCGCGGACTCCTCGAAGCTGGGCCGGCACGCCTTCGCACAGATCTGCCCCACCGCGACCATCGACGTACTGATCACCGACTCCGACGCCCCGGCGGAGCTGGTCCGCATCCTGGAGAGCGAAGGCGTCACGGTCAAAACCGTCTGACCGGAACGGGTTTCAGCCGCTGAGGATCACCGAACGGGTCAGGTTGCGGGGCCGGTCGGGATTGTTGCCCTTGGCCTGTGCGATGGCCACCGCAAGCCGCTGGGCGCGCACCAGGTCGGCCATGGGATCGAGCGAGGAGGTGATCAGGGTGGCCCCGGTCTGCTCGACCTGCTCGGCCATCCCGGCCGGCAGCTCGCCGAACATCCAGGTCACCCGGCCCGGCCCGGCAATGCTGATCGGGCCGTGCCGGTATTCCATCGCCGGATAGGACTCGGTCCACGTGGTGGCCGCTTCGCGCATTTTCAGCGCGGCTTCGGCGGCCAGGCCCACCGTCCAGCCACGGCCGAGGAAGGTGAACTGGTCGGCGGCGGTCAGCGCGTCGGGCAGCGCTTCGGTCACCGCGCGGCCGGCATCGGCGATCGCCTGATCGAGATTCTCGCCGAGATGCGCCCGCAGCAGCGCCAACTGGCTGGTCGCGAACCTGGTCTGCACCACCGAATGCTCATCGGCGAAGTCGAGCACCACAACCTGATCGGCCAGTCGCATCACCGGGGTGTCCGGGTCTGCGGTGATCGCCACCGTCGGCACCGTGCCGCGCAGCGCGCCGAGTAGATCGAGTACCTCCGTCGTCGTACCGGAGCGGCTCAGCGTCAGTACGCGGTCGTAGCGGCGGCCGGTCGGCCATTCGGAGGCGCAGAAGGCGTCCGTCTCGCCGAGGCCGGCCTGTTCACGCAGGGTCGCGTAGCTCTGCCCGATGAACCACGAGGTGCCGCAACCGGTGACCGCGACCCGCTCGCCAGGCCGGGGGAGTAGCTCCGCGACGGCGGGGGCGAGCGCGCGCGCCGTGCGCCAGCAGTCGGGTTGGCTGGCGATCTCCTGCTCGGTGTGCGTCACAGGACCTCCGTCTCGGTAGGGGCCGACGACCTATCTGCTTACAACTGCATCTTTAACGGCTGAATCGTACATCAACGAGCACGAGACCTGTCTAGCCTTCGGTCGAATCAAGTCCGCGCCCGTGCCTACCTCAGCCTGGGCTTGTTGGTCAGCATGGCAGGTGGGCGGCGTCTGATTCAAGGCTGATATGCCCGTTCCATCCGCAAAATTCCGGTCTTAACAGTGCTCACAACTGTTGATTGATGATGGAAAGTGGCACATACTGTGCGGCACCAAGCGCCGGGGTCGCGAAACGTGCACGGCGGGCCGGGTGCCCGCCGAGATCGCGACGCGGTGATCCAGCTGTAGTTCCACCGAACGTAAGGCGGTACTGGTGAAGCGGCGTCTGATGACAATGTTGGGAGTCGGTCTCTGCGCCGCGTTAGCGCTTGCCGGCTGCGGCAGCGGCGGTTCCGGCTCGGGCAGCGGTACGCAAACCAAGACGATCACCTTTGTCGCGGCCGAGTACAGCGATGCGACTACGCCGTACTGGCAGAACATGGCCAAGCAGTTCGAGGCGGCCAATCCGGGCTACACGGTCAACGTGAACGTGCAGAACTGGAACAACATCGAGGACTACGTCAAGAACCTGGTGCAGAACCACCAGCAGCCCGATGTGCTCAACATCGACCACTGGATCGACTTCGCCCAGGACGGCCTGCTGTACAAGGCATCGGACGTGCTCTCCCCGCAGACCATGGCCGACATGCTGCCGGGACCGGAGAAGATCGGGACCTACCAGGGCACCCAGTACGGCATCCCGTTCATCCTCTCCACCCGGCTGATGTACTACAACAAGGACTGGTTCAGCAAAGCCGGCCTGGACCCGAACAAGCCGCCCACCACCTGGGCGCAGTTGCAGACCGACGCGCAGAAGCTGAAGGCCGCAGGCTGCCCAGAGCCCTACGGCATGCCGCTGGGCAGCGAGGAAGCGCAGGCCGAGACCATGCAGTGGATGCTCGGCGCCGGCGGCGGATACGTTGACAAGCAAGGAAAGTGGGCCATCAACAGCCCGCAGAACGTGCAGGCGCTGTCGGAGATGGCCAACCTCGTACAGGCCGGGCTCACCGAACCCAACCCCGGCTCGGTCGACCGCACCGCCGGCACCTGGGCGGACTTCGAAGCAGGCCGGGTCGGCATGATGCTCGGCCACATGACGCCGATGGAGGACATCACCAGCAAACATCTCCCGGTCAACTACGGCCTCGCGCCGATGGCCGGCAAGACCGGTCCGCTGACCTCGACGCTGGGCGTCGGCGACTTCATCATGGCCTTCGACAACAACAACGGCGCCAACAAGGACGCCGTCTCCAAGTGGCTGAACTTCGTGTTCCAGAAGCAGAACTACGAGAAGTTCCTGACCAACGAGGACTTCCTGCCGGTCACCTCCTCCGCGCTCACCGCGATGACCGCCGACCCGGCCGACGCGAACCTCAAGCCCTTCCTCAACGTGCTGCCCAACGCCGTCTTCTACCCGCAGACCGACCCGGCCTGGCCGACCGTCGAGGACGCGGTCAAACACCAGATCGGCACCGCGATGCAGGGCTCGTCGCCGGCCTCGGTCCTCAACGGTCTACAGCAGACCGCGGAAAAGGCCGAGCAGAACGGTGGCTGAACTGACAAGGCCACGGTATCGGCGCCGCGCCCGCGTACTGCGGGCGCGGGCGCCGATACCGTGGCTGCTCCCCGCGCTGGTGCTCATCGGCGGCGTCGTGCTGTGGCCGGTGGTGGAGATGGTCCGCACCTCGTTCCTGCGGATCGGTACCTCCGGCTACGTTCGCGGTTCGGCAGGCTGGTCCAAGTACACCGAGCTGTTCACCGAACCGGCCTTCCCGCACGTCCTGCTGCGCACCGTCGAATGGGTCGTCATCGTCGTCGCGGCAACGGTGCTCATCTCGTTGCTGTTGGCCCAGTTGCTCAACCGGCGTTTTCTCGGCAGGCGCGTCGTCCGCTGGGCGCTGATCGTGCCGTGGGCGGCGTCCGTTGTGATGTCCTCGATCATCTTCAAGTGGATTCTCGACTGGTCGCACGGTGTCCTCAACACGCTGCTGCTTGATCTGCACCTGATCGGCGCACCCGTCGACTGGCTCGGCACCCCGAACTCCGCCTTCTGGTGGATGGTCGGCGTCGCGGTCTTCGTCTCGGTCCCGTTCACCACCTACGTCTGCCTCGCCGGCCTACAGACCATCCCGGCCGACGTCTACGAAGCGGCCGAAGTGGACGGTTCGGCCGCGCTCAACACCTATTGGCGGATCACCCTGCCGCTGTTGCGACCCGCGCTGCTCGTCGGCTCGGTGATCAACATCATCAACGTGTTCAACTCCTTCCCGATCATCTACACCATGTACACCGGCGCCGGTTACGACGCGGACACCACGACCACCTTCATGTACAAACTCAAGGACACCGATATCGGGGAGTCAGCGGCGGCAGCCGTCGTCAACTTCATCCTCGTCATCGTGTTCGTCCTGTTCTACCTGCGGGCAACCCGCTGGAACGAGGCGGTGGCAAAGAATTGACCGCGACCATGACCCGACGCCCACCCCGCACCAGCCAACCGGACCGCCGCCGCAGCCCCGCTCGCCGCTTCCCGGTAGGCAAGGTGGCGCTGACCGGATTCGCCTGGCTCATCGGCGTTTTCTTCGTCCTGCCGTACCTGGTCATGTTCACCACGGCGCTCAAACCCGCCGGTGAACTCGGTGCCTCCCCGGCGACCTTCCTACCGTCCCACTGGGACTGGTCGAACTT
This sequence comes from Pseudonocardiaceae bacterium, assembly GCA_036268955.1. Taxonomy (GTDB): domain Bacteria; phylum Actinomycetota; class Actinomycetes; order Mycobacteriales; family Pseudonocardiaceae; genus CAJCJE01. The sequence goes on along the minus strand of DATATE010000033.1, from coordinate 168,828 downwards.
CATCGACGTCTGGGCCTGGCAGGGTCACGCCGTCGCGACCAGCCTCCAGGTCACCCTCGTCATCGCGAGCGCGTCCACGCTGATCGTGATCCTGGTGTCCATCCCCGCCGCCTACTACACCGCCCGCAACAAGTTCCGGGGCAGAACCCCGTTCCTGCTGCTCGTCCTCATCACCCAGATGTTCGCGCCGACCGCGCTGGTGGTGGGCCTGTACCGCGAGTTCCTGCAACTGAACCTGATCGACAGCTATCTCGCGCTGATCCTGGTCAATGCCGGCTTCAACCTGGCATTCTCGATCTGGATCCTGCAAGGCTATTTCACCAGTATCCCGGTGGAACTCGAAGAAGCCGCGATGCTCGATGGCCTCGGCCGCTTCGGTTCCATGATGCGGGTGACCCTCCCGCTCGCCGCGCCCGGCATCGTCACCGCGGTGGTCTTCACCTTCATCGCCGCCTGGAACGAGTTCGTCGTCGCGCTGACCCTGACCACCACCCCCGACCACCAACCGCTCACCGTCACCCTCGACCGCTTCATCGGCGCTTACCACATCGACTGGCAGTTCCTGTTCGCCGGCTCGATCTTCGCCGTGGTCCCGGTGGTGGTCCTCTTCGCCGCGATCGAGCGCTACCTGGTCGGTGGCCTCACCGCGGGCAGCGTCAAGTAACGGCGTGCTGATCACTCGCCCTTCCCGCCGGCGATGCCCGGCGGGTTGGGCGCGGTTTTTCCGCCGGGAGCGGAACCGCTGCCCTCGGACGCCGGACCGGTGCCAGGATGAGGAGTATGGCGGACATTCTCCCCTTCCATCAGCGGCGCACCCCAACGCAGGGCCGCGAGCCGGAACCGCTCTGGCGTGAGGTGCTGGGCCGGAGCCTGCGGGCGACCAGGGAACGGCAGGGCGGTCGCCTCGTCGACGTCGCGGAGCGGGCCGGTATCTCGCCGCAGTACCTTTCGGAGATCGAACGCGGTCGCAAGGAGCCTTCCAGCGAGATGATCGCCGCCGTCACCGGCGCGCTGGGCCTCGATCTGGCCGAGCTGCTCGCCGACCTCGCGGGCACCGTCCGGCGACACTGCCGCACGGATCTCGCGGTCGGGCGCCGTCCGGAGGGCCCTGTGCTCATGGCCGCCTGAGACCCTGGCCTCAGGTTCGATGGTCGAGAACGTGGTCGGCGAGCCCGTAGTCGACGGCGCCCGCCGCGTCGAACACGCGGTCCCGGTCGGTGTCGTGCCGCAGGTCAGCGACCTCGTGACCGGTGTGTGCCGAGAGGATCTCCTCCAGTTGGGTGCGCACCCGCACGACCTCGTCGGCCTGGAGAATGAGGTCCGGGATGGTGCCGCGACCCTGCGCAGCGGGCTGGTGCAGCACCACGCGGGTGTGCGGCAACACGAAGCGGTGCCCGGCCTGGCCCGCCGCCAGCAGCACCGCGCTCGCCGCGACCGCCTGGCCGACGCAGGTCGTCGCCACCGGTGCCTTGATGAAGCGCATGGTGTCGTACAGCGCGAGCATCGCGGACGGGTCGCCGCCCTCGGAGTTGATGTAGAGGTTGATCTCCTGCTCCGGGTTGTCCGCCTCAAGGTGCAGCAGCTGGGCGATCAGCGCGTTGGCCACACCGGAGTCGATCGCGGTGCCGAGGTAGACGATCCGCTCCGCCAGCAGGTGTGAGTAGACGTCCATGATCCGCTCGCCACTCATACTGCGCGTGATGACGTTGGGGATGGTGTAGGTGCTCATGCGTTGGCTCCCGCCGTCGAGCGGAGCCCGAGTTCGTGGGTGCGTACGGGCACGATCTGGCCGAGCGCGCCGACGATGTGGTCGATGAAGCCGTACTCGCGTGCCTGTTCGGTGGTGAACCAGCGGTCGTGCAGCGAGTCGGCGAAGATCCGCTCGGTGGGCTGGCCGGTGTCCGCCGCGATGATCCCGAGCACGGTGTCGCGGGTGTGCCGCAGATCGTCGGCCTGCACCTCCACCTCGACCGCCGATCCGCTGATCCCGGCCGAGCCCTGGTGCATCAGGATGCGGGCGTGCGGGAGCGCGAAGCGTTTGCCCGGTGTGCCCGCCGACAGTAGGAACTGCCCCGCACTGCACGCCAGCCCCAGCGCGAGCGTGGCAACGTCGCACGGCACGAGCCGCATCACGTCCCGGATGGCCAGCATCGCCGGGACCGAACCGCCCGGTGAGTGGATCCACAACGCGATGTCGCGCCGGGGATCCTCGCTCGCGAGCGACAGCAGCTGGGTGGCCAGGACTGTCCCGTTGTCGTCGTCGAGCACGCCGTCGAGGACCAGGATCCGCTGGCTGAAGAGCCGTTCGCGGAGCCGGTGGTCGAACAGCGGCTGCTTCTCGTCGTTGGTCATGCTCCGACAATGCCGGCATCCCGGTGCCGCTCACCGGTATCTCTGCTGTCAGCAGATCAGCCCTCAGCAGGCCCGTGTCCGCGCCGGGTGAAGATCAGGTGGGTGACGCCGCTGGGTGTTGCGATGGATTCGGTGGCGTAGCGCTCCTCAAGGCCTTCCAGCCCGTCCCACAGTCGCTCGCCCCGGCCGAGGATGATCGGGACGACGACCAGATGCATGTGGTCGATGAGGTCGGCGGCGAGGAACTGGCGGACCGTGCTGGGGCCACCGCCGATCCGCACGTCGAGCCCGCCTGCCGCCTCGCGGGCCTTGCCCAGCACCTCCTGCGGGGTGCCGTCGACGAAGTGGAAGGTGGTGCCGCCCGCCATCTCGACGGAGGGCCGGGGATGGTGGGTCAGCACGAACACCGGGGTGTGGAAGACCGGATCCGGCCCCCACCAGCCCTTCCACTCGTGGTCGGCCCAGGGGCCACGCTGCGGGCCGAACTTGTTGCGACCCATGATCTCCGCGCCGATGCCGGAGTTCCAGGCGACGGCCATCGCCTCGTCGAAGCCTGTCTCGCCGCCGGGCTTGCCTTGCATCTCGCGGAAGGTCCTGGTGGCGAAGGCCCAGTCGACCAGCCGCTGGCCGGCGTGGCCGAACGGCGCGTCCAGGCGCTGGTCCTCGCCGGTGCCGTAGCCGTCGAGGGAGATCGAGAAATTGTGCACCCGCACCTTGGACATGAGACTGCCTTCCGTTCCCGGTGGGTTATGAGTGCACCATATCCGGGTGGTTGCGTTGCCGCGCCGGGTTCGGCTCCGGTCATCGGCAGTGGTCGAGAGCAAGCCGTCGCCCCGACGTCGCCGAATCCCACCTGATCTGACGGTCGTCACATGAACAGTCTTGGTAGGGGAGTTTTGGCAGGATGGGTGGCATGAGGACGCACGGACGTCGTGAGCACGAGGTTCGCCGATGAGGCGGGCCGGGACGGTGCTCGCGGTGGGGGCCGGGTTGACCGGGGTCGTGGTGAACGTGTTCGCGCGGCGCGCGCCGTGGCGGCGGTATCCCTGGTACCTGCCCGGTTTGGTCGCGGGACTGGCCGGTACCGAGTTCGCGGGGCCGGTGGCGGGGGCGCAGGTCGTCGCCGGGGCACTGGCGACGGCGTTCGGGGCTCGGCGTGGCAGGCTCGGGTTCGCCGGGCTGGCGGTGACCGCCGCGACCTCGGCCGGGCTGTACCAGCTGCGGCGCAGTAGTACCGACGCCTCGATCGCCGAGCTGAACGGGGCGCTGGCCGACGCGCTCGGTGCCGACCGGACAACGCTCGGGCGGCCGAAGTCGCGGATCTTCGCGCGGCAGCCGCGCGCTAGGTACCTGGTTGCCGAGGATGTCGCCTATGGCACGGATTCGCCCGCGCAGGTGTTGGACATCTGGCGCAGGCCTGATCTGCCGCGTACTGCTGCCGCCGGGGTGTTGGTCATGGTGCACGGTGGTTCCTGGGTCGGCGGCGGCAAGCGGATGGCCAGCCCGCAGCTGCTCGCCGAACTGGCCGAGCGCGGTTGGGTCTGTGTGTCCGTCGACTACCGGCTCGGTCCGGACAACCGTTGGCCCAGCCCGATCGTGGACGTCAAGAAGGCGATCGCCTGGGTGCGGGCCAACATCGCCGACCACGGCGGCGACCCCGGTTTCATCGCGGTCTCGGGTGGTTCGGCCGGCGGGCACCTTGCCGCGCTGGCCGCGTTGAGCGCGAACGATCCGGCCTTCCAGCCAGGCTTCCCCGAAGCCGACACCGCTGTGCAGGCCGCCGCGCTGCTCTACGGTGTCTACGACCTCACCGCACGCAACGACGACGGCTCGACCCGGCTGCGCGACTACGTGCGCAAGGTGTTGTTCGACGCCGATCTGGTCGACGACACGGCGACCTGGCACGCGGCCTCGCCGAGTTGGCGGTCGCGGGCGGATCCGCCGCCGATGTTCGTCGTGCACGGTGACCGGGACGAGATCGTGACCGTCAGCCAGGCAAGACGGTTCGTCGACGCGGTCCGGCTGGCCTGCCGGGAACCGTTCGGCTACGCGGAGCTGCCCTACGCCCACCATGCTTTCGACATGGTCCGTTCCGCCCGGGCGATGGCCACGGTCGAGGCGGTGTGCCAGTTCCTGGACGTCATGCGGGACCGGGCTCGGCGCCCGGCCCGACATGACGTTCCCGCGGCCGGATCAGTCGAACAGCACGACTGAACGCAGCACCTCGCCGCCGTGCATCTTGGTGAACGCGGACTCGACGTCGGCCAGCCCGATCTCCTCGGACACGAACGCGTCGAGATCCAGCCTGCCCTGCTGGTACAGCTCGACGAGAGTGGGGAAGTCCCGGCTCGGTAGGCAGTCGCCGTACCAGGACGACTTCAGCGAACCGCCGTGACTGAACAGGTCGATCAGCGGCAGGTCGATGCGCATGTCCGGGGTGGGTACGCCGACGAGCACGACGGTGCCGGCCAGGTCTCGGCCGTAGAAGGCCTGCTTCCAGGTCTCCGGCCTGCCGACCGCATCGATCACGACGTCCGCGCCGAAGCCGCCGGTCAGCTCCTTGATCGCCTCGACCACATCGGTTTCCTTGGCGTTGACCAGATGTGTCGCGCCGAAACCGCGAGCCTTCTCCAGCTTGCGCGGGTCGGTGTCCACCGCGACGACCGTGGTGGCCCCGGCCAGTTTCGCGCCCGCGATCGCGCCGTCGCCGACCCCGCCGCAGCCGATCACCGCGACCGAGTCACCCCGGCCGACCCCGCCGGTGTTGATCGCCGCGCCGATCCCGGCCATCACCCCGCAGCCGAGCAGCCCGACCGCGGCAGGCCGCGCACTCGGGTCGACCTTCGTGCACTGGCCGGCATGGACGAGGGTCTTGTCCGCGAAGGCGCCGATGCCGAGGGCCGGTGTCAGTGGGGTGCCGTCCAGCAGCGTCATCGGCGAGGCTGCGTTGTGCGTGTTGAAGCAGTACCACGGACGGCCGCGCAGGCAGGCCCGGCACTGGCCGCAGACCGCCCGCCAGTTCAGCACCACGAAATCGCCGACCGCGACCTCGCTGACCCCCTCGCCGACCTGCTCGACGATGCCGGCCGCCTCATGGCCGAGCAGGAACGGGAACTCATCGTTGATGCCGCCCTCCCGGTAGTGCAGGTCGGTATGGCACACCCCGCACGCCTGCACCCGGACCACGGTCTCGCCGGGTCCGGGATCGGGTACCAGTACGTCGGTCACCTCGACCGGCTCACCCTTGGCGCGAGCGATGACGCCACGAACCTGTTGTGCCACAGCGACCTCCTGACGGATACCACGGTGTAGTCGATCAGGCCGTGATCGATCGGCACGGGCGATCGGGCGCGCTCGGCAGTCGATCAGTACGGCAAGCCCACCGTACGCGAGGCGACCTGCGCATGTCCGGAGGCGAACCGATCGAGGACCTATTTGACAGTGTTATATGACAGTGTCACGATGGGGGTATGCCGATGGATGCGCGATGGACCATTGACGAGCTGGCCCAGCTCGTCGGACGGGCGTTGGCCGTCGGCTATCCCGGTCAGCCGAGTGGGCGGGTGCGCGAGGTGCCTGATCGGCGGACCATTCGCTGGTACAGCACGATCGGGCTGCTCGATCGGCCGGCCGCGATGCGTGGTCGCACCGCGCTCTACGGCCAGCGGCACCTGCGTCAACTGGTCGCGGTCAAGCGCTTGCAGGCCGATGGCCGGTCCATCGCGCAGGTGCAGGCCGCGCTGTTCGGTGTCGACGACGGCGCGCTCGCGGCGCTGGCCCCGTTGCCGGCCGACCTGCTCGAACCGGCCGAACCGGTGGCCGAAGGCGACGTCCGGGAGAACGGCGCCGACCGAGGCCGGTTCTGGGCGCAGGCGGCCGTTGTGTCGAGCCCGGTGGCGCCGAGTCCTGCGGCGCCGAGCCCGGCGGTCGCGAAACCGGCCGAAGTGGTGGCAGGACAGGACCGGCCCGCGCTGGTGCCGAGCGTCGTGCTCGGCGACGGGGTGCGGCTACTGCTCGACGGCGCGGCGCGACTGCCCGACGCCGAAGATCTCGACGCGATCGGGAAAGCCGCGACCGCTCTGCTCGACGTCCTACGCGAGCGCGGCCTCGCCGAACCCATGCGTCAGCGCAGTCAAGGGGAGAACTGATGATATCCGTGCAGCAGATGACCGCGGCCGAACTGGCCGCACACGCCGAACCCGAGGACGAGGCCGGATTCGGTGCACTGCACACCGAACGCGGCAACCTGCCGCTGGAGAGCATCGACGTCGCGGCGAGCATCACCGGCCTCGCGGTGCGCACCGAGCTGACCCAGGGTTTCCACAATCCCTACGACGAGCCGCTGGAAGCGACCTACATCTTCCCGCTGCCGGACCGGGCGGCGGTGACCGCGCTGTCGATGCGCGCCGACGGACGGGTGGTCGACGGAATCCTGCGGGAACGGGGCGCGGCCCGCGCCGAGTACCAACAGGCCGTCGACGCCGGTCAGCGCGCCGCGATCGTCGAGGAGGAGCGGCCGGGCGTGTTCACCATGCGGGTCGGCAACATCGCGCCCGGCGAGCGGGTGGTGATTCGGCTGGTGCTGGCCGGTGTGCTGCCGTTCGACGACGGCGCGGCCACCTTCCGGTTCCCGCTGGTCGTGGCGCCGAGGTTCATTCCTGGGCAGCCGTTGTCGGGCGCCCCGGTCGGCAGTGGGACGTATCCGGACACCGACGCCGTACCGGACGCCTCCCGGATCAGTCCGCCGGTGCTGCTGCCCGGCTTTCCCAATCCGATCCGGCTGTCCGCGCGGATCGACATCGACGCCACCGGCCTGCCGCTGGCCGGTACGAGCACCAGCATCCCGGTCCGCGCGGACGCCGACAATCCGCTTCGGCTGCACCTGCAACCGGGGGAGCGGGCCAACCGGGACTTCGTCCTCCGGCTGCGTCTCGGCGCTCCCGACGCGGTCGGCGCCTCCTTCGTGATCCGCTCCGACGAGGAGCGGCAAGACGAGGAAACCGGGGGAACGTTCGCGCTGACCCTCCTGCCGCCCAACGATTCCGGTACGACCCGGCCGCGCGATGTCGTGCTGTTGCTCGACCGGTCCGCCAGTATGGGTGGCTGGAAGATGGTGGCCGCGCGCCGGGCCGCCGCGCGGATCGTGGACACCCTCACCGAGGCCGACACCTTTGCCGTACTGACCTTCAACCACGAGGTCACCCGCCCGCCGCAGCTGCCGACGGGCTTGGTGCAGGCCAACGACCGCAACCGCTTCCGCGCCGTCGAACACCTTGCCGGTGTCACCGCGCAGGGCGGCACGGTACTGCTGGAGCCGTTGCGCGCGGGCGTCGACCTGCTGCGCAGCCATGATCTGCTGACCAATACGCCGTTGCCGACGGGGCGCGAGCGGGCCGTCGTGCTGGTGACCGACGGCCAGGTCGGCAACGAGGACCAGATCCTGCGCACCCTGGCTCCGACGCTGGCGGGCATCCGGGTGCACACGGTCGGCGTGGACACCGCGGTCAACGAGGCGTTCCTGCGCCGGTTGTCCGCCCTTGCCGGTGGCCGCTGCGAACTGGTCGAATCCGAGGACCGGCTGGACGAGGCGATGCGCGCCATCCATCGCCGTATCGCCACTCCGCTGGTGACCGACCTGAAGATCAGCGCGGCCGGACTGACACTGACCCCGGAATCCGTTGCTCCGCAACCAATCCCGGACCTGTTCGCCGGGGCGCCCATCCTGCTCACCGGACGGGTCGGTGCCGACCTGCCCGAACCGCTCGGCGACGGATCGGTCACGGTGACCGGGAAGACGCTGGACGGTGCGCGGTGGTCGCAGACCCTGACGGCCGTGCCGAGTGACAATGCCGCACTCGGCGCCGTGTGGGCCAGGGCACGGGTGCGCGATCTTGAGGACCGCTACACCACCACCGGGTTCGGCGACGGTCCCCGACTGGCCGAGTTGGAACGGGACATCGTCCGGACCTCCTTGCGGTTCGGGGTGCTGTGCCGGTTCACCGCGTTCGTCGCGGTCGACAGCAGGGTCGTCAACGTCGGCGGTAAGCCCAAGCAGGTCACCCAGCCGGTCGACCTGCCGGCCGGCTGGGAGATGGGCCAGCCCCGGTCACCCGCGATGCCGGTCGCCAGGCCGGCCGCGATGCTGTTGAGCTATTCGGCAGGCGGCCTCGGCCTGCCGGGGCCGGGCTTCGCGGGCCCTGCTGCCGAGTCCGCGCCTGCTGCCGGGTCCGCGGTGCCGGCGTCGGGGTCGGCTGTCGGACCCGACGCCGTCGCGCCTTCGGGGTTGCCAGGGCTGCCAGGGCGCGGTCGAGCCAAGGCCCGGCGCACCAGGGTGGAGCGGGCGCTGCGCTACAGTCCCGCCCACAACCCGAGCCCGAAGATCATGGCCGGCCAGGTGGAGATTCCGCCGATGCCGGATTCGGTCCGTCAGTTCGCGCTGCGCGCGCTGCGGCACCTTGCCGAACTCGCCCGAGCGCCGCTGGCCGAGCGGGTCGCCGCGCTGGTCGAACTGGCCGGCGCGACCGGTACGGCGTTGGACGGGTTCCTCGCCGATGGCCTTCCCGACCTGGAAGCGCTGCTGCTGCGGACCTTCGCCGCCGAACTGGCGCTGCCCATCGCCGGGGAGGCCGAACTGCAACGCCGCTGGTTGTACGTGCTGGACGTGCTCCAACCGTTGGCCGGCGAGGACGAAACGGACCCAGCCGACGAGACCGAAGCGCCTGAGGTGCGACCTTTCTGGAAACGCTAATGAAAGCATTAGTGAAACAAATAGGCACAGAACGTACATAGCAGACTGTTCTGAGTATTTTTTGAGATCCATCGGCAACGCTCGGCTACGTCATCGATACAGCGCGGATTCGGGAATCCGTGACTGGCTCGGCGAGGTCGTTCGTGGTAGTTCGCTCGTTGCCGGTGGAGGTCAGCGTTGTCCAGCACAGTCCTTGATTACGTGGTCGTCGGTGCCGGTCCGGCCGGCGTGCAGTTGGGACACCAACTCCAGCGCGCCGGCCGGAACTACCTGGTGGTCGAGTCGGGCAGCGGGCCCGGCACCTTCTTCCAGACCTATCCGCGACACCGCACGCTGATCTCGATCAACAAGGTGCACACCGGTTACGACGATCCCGAGCTGCGGATGCGGATGGACTGGAACTCCCTGCTGTCCGACGATCCAGAGCTGCTGTTCACCAACTACAGCAAGAAGTTCCTGCCGCCGGCCGCCGACTTCCTGCGCTACCTCGCCGACTTCGTCAAGGCCACTGGGATCAACATCCGGTACAACACCACGGTCAGCAGGATCAGCAGGGACGGCGACTTCCGGCTCGCGCTGGACTCCGGCGAGGAACTGCGCGCCAAACGAGTCGTCATCGCCACCGGCGTGCACCTGCCGAACACGCCGGACATTCCCGGAATCGAACACGCCGAGCAGTACGCGACGGTCTCCGTCGACCCGCAGGACTTCCTCGACCAGCGGGTGCTCATCATGGGCAAGGCCAACTCGGCCTTCGAGACCGCCGACAACCTCATCGAGACCGCCGCCGTCATCCACGTCGCCGGGCCGAACCCGCTCAAGCTCGCCTGGCGCACCCACTTCGTCGGCCACCTGCGCGCGGCCAACAACAACCTGCTCGACACCTACCAGCTGAAGTTGCAGAACGCCTTGCTGGACGGGCACGTGCGCAACATCGAGCGCGACGAGAACGGCTACCGGGTCACCTTCGGGTTCACCAGGGCCGAGGAGGTCCTCAAGGACATCCACTACGACCGGGTCATCCTCTGTACCGGGTTCCGGTTCGACGACACCCTGTTCGCCGAGGACATCCGGCCAGAGCTGACCATCAACGACCGCTTCCCCGCGCAGACCTCCGCCTGGGAGTCGGTCAACGTGCCCGACCTGTACTTCGCCGGCACCCTCACCCAGGTGCGCGACTTCAAGCGCAGCACCAGCGGCTTCATCCACGGCTTCCGCTACGGCGCCTGCGCCCTGCAACACGTTCTCGACGAGCGCTACGAGGGGCAGCACTGGCCGTACCAGCAGCTGTCGGCCGCGCCGCAGGAGCTGATGGGTGCGGTGATCGAGCGGGTCAACCGGTCCTCGGCGCTGTTCCAGCAGTTCGGCTTCATCGGCGACCTGCTCGTCGTCGACGACGCCGCCGGCACCGCCCGGTACTACGAGGAGGTCCCGGTCGACTACGTCGCCGACAGCGAACTCGGCGCGGCCGACAGCTACTTCGTGATCACCCTCGACTACGGTCCCGACCACGACAAGTACGACCCGTTCGACAGCACCGCACGGCAACGCATCAGCCAGGCCGACGCGGCGCACGCCGACGAGGGCCACTACCTGCACCCGGTGGTCCGCCACTACCGGCGCGGCGAGCTGACCGCGACCCACCACGTGACGGAGAACCTCGAGAACGAGTGGACCAACCCGACCGTGCACCAGGCCCCGCTGGCCGCGTTCATCGCGGGCCGGGCCGGCGTGGCCACGAGCTGAGGGTGGCCACCATGTCCGACGTCCGGCCCGACCCCGGCACCGCGCAGCGGCTGCTCACCGTCGCCGACTACCAGGCCCGCGCGAAACAACTGGTCGAACCCGTCTACTACGACTACTTCGCGGGCGCGGCGCGTGACGAGATCACCATGCGGGCCAACGAGAGTGCCTTCCGCGAGCTGTGCCTGCTGCCGAGGGTGCTGCGCGGCAGCGACAAGCGCCGGTTCGACGTATCGCTGCTCGGCACGGACGCTGGCATGCCGATCCTGCTCTCGCCAACCGCGTTCCACAAGATCGCCCACCCGGACGGTGAGCTGGCCACCGCTCGGGCCGCCGCGGCCATGGACTCGATCATGATCGTGTCCATGGCGTCCACCGTCGCCGTCGAGGACATCGCGGCCGCCGCCCGCGCCGAGGTGCCCGGCCGCGATCCGGCGCTGTGGTTTCAGCTCTACCTGCAACCCGACCGCGACTTCACCGAGGCGATCGTGCGCAGGGGCGAGGCGGCGGGCGTGCGGGCGCTCGTGGTCACCGTCGACTCTCCGGTGCTCGGCCACCGGGAACGCGACGACGCCAACGAATTCCACGACCTGCCGGCCGGGATGTGCTGCGAGAACCTGCGCGATCTGCGCCCCGGCTCGACCGGGCACGTCCGGCAGATCGCGATGTCCGCCGAGCTGTCCTGGGCGGACCTGGACTGGCTGCGCGGCATCACCGCACTGCCGATCCTGCTCAAGGGCGTGCTGCACCCCGAGGACGCGCGGCTCGCGGTCGGGCACGGCGTCGACGGCCTGCTGGTGTCCAACCACGGTGGCCGACAACTGGACACCGTGCCGGCCACCATCACCGCGCTGCCGGAGATCATCGACGCCGTCGGCGGCCGGATTCCGGTGATTCTGGACGGTGGCATCCGGCGCGGCACCGATGTGATCAAGGCGCTCGCGCTCGGGGCGAGCGCGGTCGGTATCGGCAGGCCGGCGATCTGGGGCCTCGCCGTCGACGGCGAGAACGGCGTGCGCGCCGTGCTCGGACTGCTCCGCGAGGAGTTCGACCACGCCCTCGCGCTGTGCGGGGCGGCCTCGCTCGCCGATCTCAACCCGGACCTGGTCCGCCGCTACTGAAGCAGCTATTCCGACATCGTCAACGAAACACGAAAAGGGGAGACCACCATGGTGCTCGCCATCGTGCTCGGCGCACTGGTCGTCATCCTGCTGGTCAGCCTGCCCTACTGGCTACCCCGGCGGGTGGTCGCGCTGCGCGGCTGGATCTTCGCCAAGGTCAACGGCGACGAGGGAATCAGCGTGCCGGGGCCACGCATCGGCGTGGACGAGTTCCTGCGCGCCTACGCCGACCCCGCCGCCAACGGCCGCAGCCGGGGCGCCGTGCTGTCGGACCTGTTCTGGTACTGGCTCGCGCCCGGCCCACACGTGCACCAGGAACACATCGAAGCCGGCCCGCGCTACGACGAGGTCGCCAGGATCACCCGGCGCATCCTGATCAAGCCCAAGACCGAGTCCGAGGAACTGACCGCGCGGGTCGCCGCCCGCGTGCTCGGCGAACTCGACTCGCGGCGGCCCCGGCTCGTCCGGCTGCGCGACGCGGCGATGCCGATCTGGGCCGAGCTGTACTACGAACTCGTCTTCGACGAGCCCTGCCCGCCGCTCGCGCGCAGGCTCATCGTGGACAACGCCGACGACGTGGTCACCGCGCTCAAGTGCACCGGCCTTCGGCACATGCGCCGACGCGGGAAACTCACCGAGTACCTGCACCGCAGGATCGTCGCGGGCGAGGTCGCGCACGAGCTGCCCGCGAGTCTGTCCACATTGGAACAAGCCTGGTACCTGCAGGGCACCTTCTTCAACACCGCGGTCGTGCAGATGTCCGAGGCCACCGCGCACCTGCTGCTCGCCATCGCCGAACACCCCGACGTGCAGCGCAGGCTCGTCGCCGACCCCGACGACACCGGCTACCTCGACGCCGTGCTCGACGAGGCGCTGCGCACCTACCCGTTGTTCGGCATCGCACACCGGATCAGCAGCGCGGACATCGAACTCGCCGGTACCACCGTGTCGGCCGGTTCGGTGCTGTGCTTCAGCTACCCCGACTTCCACCACACCGGCTTCACCGACCCCGACGAGTTCCGGCCGGACCGGTGGGCACACCTCGCCGCCAAGGACGTGAACTTCATCCCGTTCGGCGTCACCGCCAACCGGCCCTGCCCCGCCCGCGGCCTCGCCCCGGTCACCATGCGCGTGGTCACCCGCGAGGTACTGGCCCGCTTCGAGCTGACCAGCTCGGTCCCGCACACCCGCTCCATGCCCAACCGCGCACCCTGCCTGCTCGTCCCGCGCACCAGCACCATCGGTGCCGCGCGCCGCCGCGCCACCCTGCTGTTCCTGCGGGCCCGCGACCGCTGGGAGGACGTCTACCGGGGCATCGCACAGCTCGGGTTCGGCAGCTACATGGTGTGGGACGCGCGGCGCAAACACCTGTGCCGCAGCTACTTCGCCGAACTCGACCGCACCGCCGCCGCTCCCTCATCGGCGTCAACCCCCACCTCGGCGGCCACCGGCTGCCCCGTCCAGCACGGAACGAGGACATCGTGAACGTGGCATCGTCGTCGACGACCTTCTTCATCGCAGTGCTGGTCGTCCTGGTGGTCTGCCGGCTGGTCAGCTGGGTCGGCGGCAAGGTCGGCCAGCCGCCGGTGGTCGGCGAGATGGTCGCCGGCGTGCTGCTCGGACCGTCCCTGCTCGGCCTGCTCAGTCCCGGTATCGAGAACTTCCTGTTTCCGGCGGCCGGCCGCGCCCTGCTCTACACCGGCGGGCAGATCGGCCTCGTGCTCTACATGTTCGGCGCGGGCTACGAGTTCAGCACCGACCGGATGCGCCGCTCCGCCAAGTCCGTCGGGCTGATCTCGCTCAGCGGCACCAGCATTCCGCTGCTGCTCGGCGTGCTCGTCACCATCTTCGGCCGGGGCTGGGGCAACGTCCTCAAACCGGGCGTGTCGCTGACCACCTCGGCCGCCTTCGTCGGCGTCGCCCTTGCCATCACCGCGTTCCCGATGATGGCAAGGATCATCACCGAACGCGGCATCGCCAACACCAAGTTCGGCTCGCTCGCGCTGGCCTGCGGCGCGGCCGACGACGTGCTCGCCTGGATACTGCTCGCCATCGTGCTCAGCATGGCGACCGGCAGCTCCGGCCCCGCGCTGCTCGCCGCGATCGGCGCGGTCGTGTTCGCGCTGCTGCTCGTCTTCGGCCTGCGCCCGCTGCTGCACCGCACCATCCGCGACAACGACCGGACCAGCCCCGACCAGCTCTTGCTCATCACGATCATCACGGTGCTCGCCGGGGCGACGTTCACCGACAAGATCGGCCTCTACGCGGTGTTCGGCGCCTTCTGTGTGGGCATCGTCTTTCCTCGTAACGAGGCGGCCGACCGCGTGTTTGCCGCCATCGGCCCGATCGCGCGGATCGTGTTCCTGCCACTTTTCTTCGCCTATTCCGGCCTGAACACCCGATTTGCCCTGCTCTCAGACCCCGGCCTGCTCGGGTTCGCGGTCGTCTGCGTCGTCATCGCGATCGTCGGCAAGTTCGGTGCCTGCCGCTTCGCCGCCAGGGCGGCGGGCGAACCGGCCCCGGTCGCCACCCAGGTGAGCATCCTGATGAACGCGCGCGGCCTGATGCAGCTCATCGCGCTCAATGTGGGCTTGCAGGCCGGCATCGTGTCCAGCAGGCTGTTCACCGTGCTGGTCCTTGTCGCGCTGGTCACCACGATCATGACCGCGCCCTGGCTGTCCTGGTACGAACGGCGACTGCACCGAAAGGGCAATTCTCCGGGGGACTCTGACCACACGTCGCTTGAACATTCAACTATGCCGGTGTAACCATAAGGAGGTGAATACTGCGAGTTCCGCGAGTTCACCGACTGCGCAGACCCGGCTGTTACTGGTCGACGACGACCGTGAGCTGACCGAGTTGCTCGACGAACTGCTCACCGACGAGGGCTACCAGGTCGACATCGCCCTCGACGGTCACCACGGCCTGCACCTCGGGCTCACCAATGAGTACCAGGTGCTCGTCATCGACAGGGGCCTGCCCGCCATCGAAGGTCTCGATCTGCTCAGCAGACTGCGGCGCAAGGCGGTGGTGGCGCGGGCGCTGATCCTCACCGCGCAGGGCACCCTCGCCGACCGGGTCGCCGGCCTTGACGCGGGCGCCGACGACTACCTGGTCAAACCGTTCGAGATCGACGAACTGCTGGCCAGGATCAGGGCGCTGCACCGTCGGCACATCGAGGCGGCCGAGTCCATCCCGATCGGTGCCGGCGAACTGGAGCTGTCCCGGCGCGCCGTGCTGCTGCCGACCGGTGATCGGATCACCCTTTCGGCCAAGGAGTTCGCACTGCTGCGACTGCTTGCGGCACGGCCGCGTACCGTGCACACTCGCGCCGAGCTGCGATGCACCGTGTTCGCCGACACCGCAGCTGAGTCTATTGTGGACACTTACGTCTACTATCTGCGGCGCAAGCTCGGCAAGACGATCGTGCAGACCGTGCACGGCCTCGGCTACCAGATGGGGGTGTTGTGAGTGTGGCCGTCGCGGCGGGCTCGGGCGGCCAACACCGATGCCGAATGTCAGGTGGTCCGGCGGGCGCAACGGCTGCTCAGCGTGCAGATCGCGGCCGTGATCACGCTGCTGGTCGTCCTGGTGGGCGCGATGGCCTACGTCATCATGGTCAACAGCCAGCGCGCGGACGCCGACCGCGAGGTCTCGCGGATCGCCGCCGCGCCGAGCACCGCGACCCTCTACGGCTGTGACTGGCTGTTCATCTCGCGGGCCGGGGCCATCACCACGACATCCGGCAGCACCACCAGCCGCCCGCCCGGCCTGCCCGTCGTGGCCGACCTCAGCCAGGTCGCCAGGACCGGGACGCAGAACCTCGGTCAGGTCAGTATGAACGGCACCGAATACACCGTGCTGACCGAGAAACAGGGCGCGAACCTGGTCCAGGCCGTCTACGACCAGCGTTACCAGCTCGTCGACCGCCGGTCCCTGCTGCTCGGCCTCGAACTGGCCGAACTCGTCGGTCTCGTCGTCGCGGTCGCTGCCGGATTCTTCCTCGCGGGCCGGGCCATTTCGCCGCTGGTGGAAGCACTCGGCCGGCAGCGCCGCTTCGTCGCCGACGCCAGCCACGAACTCCGCGCCCCACTCACCCAACTGCACACCCGCGCCCAACTGCTGGCCCGCAGAACCCGCCGCGACGGCGGCCCCGACGAGGTCGTCGAGGAACTGGACCGACTCGTCGCCGGTACCCGCCGGCTCGGCGAGGTCGTCGAGGACCTGCTGCTGTCCGCACGGCTGCGCGCCCAACCCCAGCAGCTCGCGCCGGTCGACCTCGGCGCGCTGGTCCGCGAGGCCGCGGCCGCCGAAGCCGTGCACGCCCGCTGCCAGGGCCTGACCATCGAGGTAAACGCCGAAGCCCGCTCGTACCCGGTCGACGGCGTCGCCTCCGCGCTGGGCAGGGTGGTGACCGCGCTGATCGACAACGCGGTCGGCCACACCGACGCGGGCGGCCGGATCACCCTGACCCTGCGTGAGATCACCGGCGGCCGAGAGGTCGAACTCACCGTCGTCGACAGCGGCGTCGGTTTCGACCCGCAGGACGCCAACCGGATCTTCGAACGATTCGCCCGAGGCGACGTCGGCACGGGCCGCCGCTTCGGCCTCGGCCTCGCGCTGGTCCGCGAGGTGGTCACCAGCCACAACGGCAGCATTGCCGCCAGCAGCGAACCGGGCGCGGGTGCCACCTTCACCGTCCGGCTGCCGGTCAGCCAACCCACCGCGACGACTGCCCGGCAGACCGCGACACCGGTCATTCGGCAGGCCGCGACACCAGCCGTTCGGCAGGCCGGCGCGCCGGCCGTTCGGCAGGCCGCGACGCCGTCCGCGATGGTGCCAGCGGTCGATCCGCTAACTCCCGGCCCCCGGTTCGGTGACACCCGGCCCGCCGAACCGGTCTAGCCGTTTCCGGAGCTGACCAACTCGCCTAGCACCTCCGCGACGCGGAGGCGCCCGCTGTCATCAGCGGCCGAATACGTGCCGCCAGCCAAGTTGACCGACCCCTTCTGGTACGCGGGTATGCCAAAACCCCCGACGCTACAACGAGACGCGCCACGATAACCGAGTCTGTCCACAACCGACCCCGCAATCCACAACCCCGCCCAATTCCCCCAACCCAAACCCCGACCGGACTAGACTGGCCTTGGGCAGCGCCCCCTGGGAATGGGCGGGGGGTGCGCTGAGGGAATTGACGATATCGCGGCGGGTCGGCGGTCAGTGGGCGGATTTTCCCGCTGTGCTGGCCTTCTTGGCCCGCCCGGCCGCTCGGTTCGCGGTCGTCTTGGCCGCCGCTGCCTTGCGTTCGGCGGCTTTGGCCTTGCTGACCGATGCCTTGCGGCGGGTGGTCCGCTCCGGTGGTGCCTCGGTCGCCTCGGCGCCGGTCCGCAGGGCCGCGAGCAGATCCTGAGTACCGGCGTCCTGCGCGGCCGCCGTCGGCGCGACGACATCGAGGCCGTCGATCTTCGCCTGTACCAAGGCTTTCAGCGCGGCCTGATAGGAGTCGGCGTACTTCTCGGGCGCGAACGGCGCGGACAGCTTCTCGATCCACCCGGCCGCCGCGTTGATCTCGGCGCCGCTGAGGTCGACATCCTCGTGCTGGAACGGGAAGTCCGGGGTGCGGATCTCGTCGGCCCACAGCATCGTCTCCAGCACGATCACCTGCTGGCGCACCCGCAGCACCCCGAGACTTTCCCGCTGCCGCAACGCCACCTTGACGACGGCCACCCGCCCCGACTGCTGTAGCGCCTCGCTGAACAGCACGTACGGCTTGGTGCCGGCCGGTTCCGGTTCGAGGTAGTAGCTCTTGCCGAAGTAGATCGGATCGACCTGCTCCAGCGGCGTGAACGCGCACACCTCGATGGACCGGGTGGTCGGCAGTGGCAGGGTCGCCAGGTCCTCGTCGGTCAGCAGCACGACATCACCGCCGGCCAGCTCGTAGCCCTTGACCACCTCCGGATAGGGCACCTCGGCGTTGTCGATCTCGCAGACGCGTCTGACCTTCACCCGACCGCCGTCGGACGAATGGGCCTGGTGCAGACCGCTGGTGTGTTCCTCCGTGGCCGGATAGGCCTTGACCGGGATGCTGACCCCGCCGAACGCGATCGAACCGTTCCAGATGCTTCGCATGAGACGACCCTCTCCAGGCAGCGCGGAAACCCCACTGTTCCGCGTTCAGGTCTGCGGCGACGGGGAAGGTCAACAAGCAGACTGCGTCCGGGCTTCTCAACCGGACTCAACCAGCCTAGTCGTGGCGCTGGCCTGCGGAACTAGGTCAAACGGGTATCGCTGCCGACCGAATCCAGCAGTGCGTCCACGGCCGGCGCGGCCTCGGCGAGTGCCTCGGTCGTATGGCCCGCGGCGTTGCTCGCGGCGGCCAGGATTTCGGTCAGGGCGCGCAGATCGGACACCGGCGCGGCGGCGAGGGTGCCGTTGGTCTGGCCCTCGCTGACGCGGCCCGCGAGGTTGGCCAGGGTGGTCGCCAGGTGCCGCTGGCTATCGACGAGTGCCGTGATCACCTCGGCCAGCGCGCCGAGTTCACCGATGCCGTAGCGGGCATTGGTGGCCGAGGTCGCGCTCGCCAGACTGGCAGCGCAGGTTCGCAGGTGTGCTGCGGACACCGTGGCGGGCAGTACCGGCAGCTCGGTGCCGGCACCGTCGTTCGGTGGGATCTGCTCGCGACCCGGCACCGGCCACCGTCCCTTCCGCCGCCGTCCGTACCGGCCTTGATCGCCTCACCGGTCGATACCTGACGATTGCGCGACATCCTGCCACCGGGCCGAGAACAATCCTCGGCGACTCTCCGAAACGCCTCCGAGGAGAGTCGCCGAGTCGCTCCTGAGCGGGTCAGTGGATCTCGGTCAGCCGGGTCAGGCTGCTCGCGTAGTCCCCGTCCGGCAGGTCCAGCGGAAGGCCGTGCTGAAGCAGGACCGCACCGTGGTGCACGGCGCCGGTGTCCTCGTCGCGGTAGCGCGCCTCCGGCCGCAACCCGAGCAGCCGCACCGCGGCCGGGGCGTGGCCGAAGTGCGCCGACTGCACCCAGGCGAACACCGCGACCTCGGCGTCGTCCGGCGAGTTGTACTGCACCGCGGTCAGGCCGTCGTCCTTCGGGCCGCGCAGCCGGTACTGGGTGCCGTGCTGCACGGTGTGCCGGACCTGCTTGTACGCCGCGACGTGCTCGGCGGCCTCCGCGAGGTCGGCCGCGCTCCACTCGGTGAGGTTGCCGCCGATGGCCATCACCCCGGCCATGGCGACGTGGAAGCGGTAGCGCAGCGGGATCTCCCGCCCGGTCAGGTAGTTCGGGCTGTCGGTCACCCAGGCGGCCATCACCGCGGCCGGATAGATCTGGCTGAACCCGTCCTGGATGCGCAGCCGGTCGAGCGCGTCGGTGTTGTCCGAGGTCCACACCTGGTCGGTGCGGGCAAGGATGCCGAGATCGATCCGACCGCCACCGCCGCTACAGGACTCGATCCGCAGGTTCGGGTGGTCGGCGCGCAGCCGGTCGATGATCGAGTACAGGTTGTCGACGTAGCGGCGCCAGAGCAGGTCCTGGTCCTGTGCGTGCTCCGGCCAGCCCGCCTCGCTGAACGGCCGGTTCATGTCCCATTTGATGAAGTCGATCTCGTGCTTGCTGACCAGGCGGTTGAGCCAGTCCTGTGCCCAGTCGGCCACGTCGTCACGGGCGAGGTTGAGCACCAGCTGGTTGCGTTTCTCCGACCGCTGCCGGTTCGGGAAGTGCAGCACCCAGTCCGGGTGCGCGCGGTAGAGGTCGCTGTCCGGGTTGACCATCTCCGGCTCGACCCACAGCCCGAAGCGCATGCCGAGCCGGTGCACCTCCTCGATCAGCGGTTCGAGGTCGCCGGGGAAGCGGTCGGTGTTGACGGTCCAGTCACCGAGGCCGGCGTGGTCGCTGCTGCGCGCGCCGAACCAGCCGTCGTCCATCACGAACAGCTCGACCCCGACGGAGGCGGCCAGCGCGGCGAGCTGCTTCTGGTTGGACTCGTTGACGTCGAAACCCGTTGCTTCCCAGGAGTTGTAGATGATCGGGCGGTCCTCGTCGCCGTGCGGCAGAACGTGGTTGCGCACGTAGTCGTGCCAGCGGCGACTCGCTCCGCCGAAACCGTCGGCCGCGTAGAGGCCGGAGCAGACCGGGGTGTCCAGGGACTCGCCCTCGGCCAGCCGCCAGGAGATGCCGTCGTGGCCGAACCCGCTGGTCACGCTGACCAACCCGGCTGCGGTGCGCTGCACGGTGACCCGCCAGGTGCCGCTCCAGGCCAGCGCGGTGCCCCACACCTCGCCGTGTTCCTCGCCCGCGTCCCCCGCGTCGACCATCACCCAGGGGTTGGCGTGGTGGCTGGTGACGCCACGGCGCGAGGTGAACACCGTCTCGCCGACCTGCACGCCACCGCCGACGAGCTGGGTTTCCGCGCCCCACTGGCCGATCGCGTGCCGCAGCCGGTAGTCCTCCCTGCGCGGCAGCGCCCAGGTCGCGGAGTCGGTACGCAGCAGCGTGATCGGGCCGCTGCCGGCGGCGTCGCCACTGCCGCCTGCCTCGTGGGCCAGGGTGGTCCAGCGGTCGAGCACGTCCGAATCGGTGAACACCCGGTAGTGCAGGAAGATCCGCAGCGGATAGTGCCGGTCGGCCATCCGGATGGTCAGCGTCTCGCCGTCAGGGCGGACCACGATCTGGTGGTCGAGATACTCCCATTCGACCGCGCGCACGCCGTCGGCGAAGCGGACCTGCAGGGAGGGCACGCCATAGCGGAGGCCGCCGTCGACGGCGAGTTCCTCGCTGCCCTCGAAAACCGTCTCGAACCCGCGCTCGGTCGGCTGCGGCCTGCCGTCGAGGCTGACCACCTGCTCCAACGTCAGCCGCGCGCCCCAATGCACATGGCGCAGCACGTTCGATGCTTCCAGCCGCAAGGCGTATGAGGTGCTCGGCGTGGTCAGCAGCCAGGTGCGGGTGTCGGCGTCGAATGTGATCGCGGGCATCGGGTTTCCTCATGGTCGGGTCGACATGGGTGGGGTCGACTTGGTCGAGTCATGTCGAGCCGGACGCGCCAGCAGCGCGCCCGGACATCGACAGGTCATTGCACAGAAGTGGCGCTAACCCTTGTTCGAACCAAGCGTCAGGCCCTTGACAAAGTGTTTCTGCAGCAGGAAATACACCACCAGGGTCGGGATCGCGGTGATCAGCGCACCGGCCGCGATCAGGTTCTGATTGCTGAAGTACTCGCCGGAGAGGCTGGCGATGGCCGAGGTGATCGGCCGTTCGCTTCCGCTGGAGATCAGTACGAGTCCCCAGAAGAAGTCGTTGTAGATCCAGATGGTCAACAGCGTGGCCAGCGCGGCGAACGCGGGCCGGCACAGCGGCGTGATGATCTGCCAGAACTGCCGCCACACCGAGGCTCCGTCGACCAGCGCGGCCTCGCTGATCTCCACCGGGATGGTCTTCATGTAGTTGCTCAGCACGAAGGTGCAGAACCCGCTCTGGAACGCGACGTGGATGGCGATCACGCCGAACAGCGAGTTGTACATCAGCCCGGATCCGTTGCTCAGCCAGTCCGGCAGCGGGATGAGCAGGTAGAGCCGGTAGAGCGGAGTGATGATCACCTGCGGGGGCAGCAGGTTGCCGGCCGTGAACAACATCAACAGGGCGAGGTTGATCTTGTAGTCGAACCGGGACACGAAGAACGCGACCGACGCGGAGAACAGCAGGGTCAGCAGCACCGCCGGCACGGTGATGATCACCGAGTTCATGAAGTACGGCGCCATGTCCGCCTGCTGCCAGGCGTCGATGTAGTTGCTGAAGCCCAGCGAGTGCGCGAGGGAGAAGTAGCCGTGCGCCTGGGTGTCGGAGATCGGCCGCAGCGAGGTGTAGATCGCCCACACGGTGGGGATCAGCCAGACCAGCGCGGTGACGGTCAGGAAGCCGTGCAGTACCACCCTGGCCGGCCGGATCGGCTTGCGGCGCGGTTTGGCCACCGGACGCGCCGCCGAGGGCCTCGGCGGCGCCGTGATCGCCTCGGTCGTCATGCTCGCTGCTCCTTGCGGAAGTTCTGGTAGACGTAGACCAGGATCGGCACCAGCGAGATCAACAACAGGATGACCGCCAGCGCCGAGCCGTAGCCGATCAGGCTGGACTCGCCGATGATGTTGTTGGTGATCAGGATCGACAGCAGCTCAAGGCCCGGTTTGGTGGTGTTGCTGCCGCCGATCACCCAGACCAGGTCGAACGCGCGCAGCGACTCGATGATCGTCACCACCAGCACGATGATGTTGATCGGCTTGAGCGCGGGGAAGGTGACCCTGAAGAAGGTCTGCCACGCGTTCGCGCCGTCCAGCGACGCCGCTTCGGTGAGCGCGGGATCGGCGCTCTTCAGGCCGGCAAGGTAGAGGATCATGATGTAGGCGGCTTGTTTCCAGCTCGCGGCGACCAGCACCGCCCACAGGTTCAGATGCGAGTTGCCCAGCCAGTCGATGTAGAAGCTGTTGGGCTTGTTCGCCCCGATCACGCTGTTGACGAGGCCGTTGTCCGGGTTGTAGATGGTCTCCCAGATGAACCCGGTGACCGCGGCGGAGATCACGACCGGCAGGAAGATCACGCTCTGGTAGAACCGGCTGCCGCGGATGTTCTTGTCCAGCTGGTAGGCGAGGAAGATGCCGAACGGGGTCGGCAGCACCACGAAGAAGCCCAGCCAGATGAAGTTGTGTTCGACCGCGGGCCAGAACGTCGGCGAGACGGTGAACATCTCCTTGTAGTTGCCCAGCCCGATCCACTGGATCGAGCTGAACCCGCCGATACCGTCCCACTTGGTGAAGGACAGCACGACCGAGACAAGGGTGGGCAACCAGACCAGGGCGATGTGCACCAGGGTCGGGATGCCCACCATGAGCGAGAGCACGATCTTGTCTCTTGTGGACAGACGCCGGACGCGCCGGGAGGCGGGTTTCCTGCCTCCCGACGCGGTCGGGGTCTTGCTCGTGGTGGCGATGGCCATCTGCTGATGATTCCTGTCGTTCAGGACTGGAAGTATTGCGACTTCTGCGACTGGATCTGGTTCAGCAGCGTGTCGGAGCTGTTCGGGCTCTGCACGAACGAGGCGAACGCCGGCTCGACCACGTTCTGCATGAAGCCGGGGTCGGAGTCGCGGTCACCGAACTGGGACAGGTCCTTGGCCTGGGCGATGAAGTCCACGGCCTTCTTCTCCAGCGCGTTGTACTTGCTGGTGTCGGCCTTGTTGTTCACCGCAACCTCGCTGGTGTCGATGGCGAGGTAGGTGTCCTCGGCCTGTGCGGTGCCCAGGAACTCCATCAGCTTGGTGGCGCCGTCGGGGTTCTTCGGGTTCTTGCTGACCAGGAAACCGTCCATGGGCGCTTCGACCGACCCGGTGCCCCACTGCGGGTCCACCTCGGGGAAGGCGAAGAAGTCGAGGTCCGCGGCGTCGGCCGGGTTGGTGAAGCCCTGTTCGACGAACATGCCGATCACGGACATACCGGCGGTCTTGTTGATCAGCGCGGAGACCGAGTCCTCCCACTTCCGGCCGGAGGCACCCGGCTGGTAGTAGGGCAGCATCCGCTTCCAGTTGTCCATCACGGACTTGACCTTGGGGTCGGTCCAGGACTGCTTGCCGTGCATCAGGTCGATGTGGAACTGGTAGCCGTTGGTGCGCATGTTCAGGTAGTCGAACGTGCCCAGCAGCATCCACGACTCGCCGCCGCCGAAGCCCTGCATGAACGGGGTGATGCCGTCGCTCTGCATCTTCGCGCACAGCGTCATCAGGTCGTCGAACGTGGTGGGGATCTGGTAGCCCTTTTCCGCGAACAGGCTCTTGCGGTAGTAGATGCCCCAGGGGTACTCGTAGATCGGCAC
Organism: Pseudonocardiaceae bacterium; assembly: GCA_036268955.1. Classification (GTDB taxonomy): domain Bacteria; phylum Actinomycetota; class Actinomycetes; order Mycobacteriales; family Pseudonocardiaceae; genus CAJCJE01. The sequence goes on along the minus strand of DATATE010000033.1, from coordinate 144,992 downwards.
GAAGTAGTAGTGCCCGTCCGTCGGGTTCTTGGACAGGTTCTTCACCGCGTCGGTGAAGTCACCGCCGATCTTCTGCCACACGTCGTCGATCGGCTTGAGCAGGCCCTTGTTGGCGAAGAACTGCATCCGGTAGCCGGCGAACCACATGAACACGTCGTCCGGGGTGCCCTGCAGGTAGCTGTTGATGTTCTGCTGGAACGCCTGGTGGTCGGTGATGTTCATCTTCACGCTCAGGCCCGAGGACTTTCCGAATGCGTCCATCACGGCCTGGTAGGCCTTCTTCGGCACCGGGTCGGACCCGTTGGAGCCGAGGGTGACCACGTTGGAGCTGCTCCCGCTACTGCTTCCGCCGCAAGCGGCCAGCAGCGGCGCAACCGCGGCCAGTCCCGCGACGCCGGCGAACCCCTTGAGCAGCGACCGGCGATCCATCAACGGAACGCCGCCGCTACGACTCGGGAACGGTGAACGCGGAACAGAGGGACCTGGCATCTCATCTCCTCCCCGTGAGCCGGGGGCTAAGCCAACCCGACCCAACGAGACTGAACACAATCAAACAACAAGTGGCCACTATGACAGATGATGTTGTGATCCACGTCAAGCCCTTCCGTGGATCGATATCAAACGGGTACCTCTGTTGGGTCGTCGGATCGGAGTTTCGGCTGGCGGCGAGGGAATCGTCGAGGTGAGTGTCCGGTTCGTCTGGTGCGCGGTCGGCTGCGGACGGCATCGTCATCGCGTTCATTTACTTTCCGCGGTGATCAGGTCGCGGATAGCGACGACGGCGGCGCCTCGGGCCCATTCCTCGAACGGCAGCGGCCGAACGAACAGCTCGCAGTTGCCGGCCGCACCGAACGCGCGGGTGGCGAACGTGGCCCGCAGCTGGTCCTCGAACAGGTCGTAGCCGGCGAGACCCTCGCCGGAGATCAGAATCCGCTCAGGGCCGATCAGGTTGGCCACCGAGGCCAGTGCCAGCCCGATCGCGTGACCGGCCCTGGTGTAGGCCGCCCGCGCCGCTGGGTCACCCGCCCTGGCCAGCCGTAGCGCCCCGGCCGGGTCCAGCGTGGTGTGGTGGGCGAGGCGGATCGCCTCGATGATCGCGTCGTCGGAGGCGATCGCCTCGACGCAGCCCCGGTTGCCGCAGTGGCAGACCGGGCCGTCCTGCTCGATCGGCAGGTGGCCCAGTTCCCCGGCGACCCCGTGCGCGCCCGCGACGACCGCGTCGTTGACCACGATCCCGCAGCCGATCCCGGCCCCGACGGTGACCAGTACGAAGCTGTGCGCGCCGACCCCGCCGCCGAACCACTGCTCGGCGACGGTCAGCGCGCGGACGTCGTTCTCCACCACGGTTTCCAGCCCGGTGGCCTGCGCGGCCAACTGGGCCAGTGGCACGGTGTGCCAGTCGAGGAAGGGGGAGTAGCCGACAAGGCCGGTGGCGGCGTCCACATCGCCGGAGATGGCGATCGCCAGCTGCCGGCAGCGCGCCCGGTAGTCGGCGGAGGTGGCGAGCAGTTCGCCGGTCAGCCGGCTGATCATGGTCACCACGTGATCGACGGTATGCGAGTTCAGCGGCCGCCGCCTGCTGACCACCGCCTGGGCGCGCAGGTCGGTGACGGTGCCGATGAGTTCGTCAGCGGTGATCTTGATCCCGACGAAGAAGGCCCGCTCGCCGCGTACCGACAGCGGACTCGCCGGCCGGCCGATACCGCGCGGCGCCGTCTCGCCCGGCGCATCGAGTGGAGCTTCGAGCAGGTAGCCGGCGGCCAGCAGCGGCTGCACCGCCTTGGTCACCGCCGCCGAGGACAACCCGGTACGGCGGACCACCTCGACCCGCGACGCCGACCCGACGCGCAGCAGCGTGCTGAAGACGAGCTGCGCGGCCGGTGATCCGAAGACCATCGGCGCCGCTCGTCGTTGAGGCATGCCGGCATGCTAGGACCCCTATTTTCCTTCGTCAACAAAAAAAATTAACGCAGCTCATGGGATTGACGTGGCCAGGATCACGGAGTTACATGCCGTGTCATGTCGCAGTCATTGGGACGTAACCGGGCGCGTCGCCGGTTATCCCGCGCAGCTGTTCGGGCCCTGCGCGCCCTCGTCGCGCTCGCGCTGTTGTTCGCCTCGGTCACCGCGGTGAGCACGATCCTGGCCCCCACCGCCTCGGCCGCCGACAACCCGATCGCGGCCAAGCCCTACATGGGCTGGAGCAGTTGGAGCCTGCAGGCCACCAGCTATCCGGGGGTCAACGCCCAGGGCAACTACAGCTGGCTGACCGAGGCCAACGTGCTCACCCAGGCGCATGCGATGGCCACCGAGCTGAAGTCGCACGGGTACGACTACGTCAACATCGACGCGGGCTGGTGGATGGACTGGAACTGGACGCCGGGCTACGACTCCTACGCGCGCCAGACCCCGAACCCGCAGCGGTTCCCCGACGGCATCGCCTATGTCGCCAAGCAGGTGCACGCGATGGGCCTCAAGCTCGGCATCTACCTGCCGGTCGGCCTGGAGAAAGCCGCCTACAACAACGGGAACTCGCCGATCTACGGCGCACCGGGCTGCACGACCAAGGACATCGTCTACTCCGACCTGCGCACCACCAACGGCTGGGACTCCTCCTACAAGCTCAACTTCGCCAACCCCTGTGCACAGTCCTATGTAGACTCGATGGCGAACGAGCTGGCCGGCTGGGGCGTTGACTTCCTGAAGTTCGACGGCGTCGGCCCCGGCTCCGACAAGTCCGGTCCGAACTACGACAACAGCGCGGACGTCGCGGCGTGGTCCAAGGCGCTCAAGGCCACCCACCGGCCGATCCAGTTCATGCTGTCCTGGTCGCTGGACCACGACAACATCGCCACCTGGGAGAAGTACTCCAACGGCGCGCGGATCGACACCGACGTCGAGTGCTACTGCGACACGCTGGTCACCTGGGACAACTCGGTGAAGGAACGCTGGGACGACGTGGTGCCGTGGATTTCCGACGCGCATCCGGGGTACTGGAACAACCTCGACTCGCTGGATGTCGGTGACGGCGCCATGGATGGCATCAGCGACGTCGAACGGCAGAGCTACATGACGCTGTGGGCGATCGAGTCCGCACCGCTCTACACCGGCGACGATCTGACCAAACTGGACTCCTACGGGCTCTCACTGCTCACCAACGACCAGGTCATCGCCATCGACCAGCAGGGAAGGCCGGCCAAACCCGTTGTCGCGCACGCCCCGACGCAGGTCTGGTATACCCGCGACGACGACGGCTCCTACACCGTCGCCCTGTTCAACATGACCGACAGTCCGGCCACCGTCACCGCGAACTTCTCCGATGTCGGCTTCACAGGGCGCGCGGCCATCCAGAACGTGTGGACCCACCAGAACCTGGGCAGCTTCAACAATTCCTACAGTGCCCAACTGCCGGCGCACGGCTCGCAGCTGTTGCGGGTCGACAAGCTGTGGTGGTCCTGACCGATCCGTGATCCCGCCAGTCTCGGCGGCGCTGACCGACCCGTACCTCGGTCAGCGCCGCCGGTTCCACGTTCGCTGGGTCAGGGGTTCGTCGGGTCGGAGTCCGGGTCAGGCGCGCGGCCCTGTCGAGGCACGCTGGCGCAGCGTCGGCGACTTCACCATCCGCCGCCGTCGCGGCTTTCCCTCGATCGCGGTGACCACCAGCTGGGTCGCCGAGCGGATGATGCTGTCGATGTCCCAGTCGACGGTGGTCAGCGCGGGGGAGAGCAACCGGGAGACCGGATGGTCGTCGTAGCCGACGATCGACAGGTCACCGGGAATGGCCAGCTCCAGTTCGCGGGCTGCCGCGTAGCAGCCGTAGGCGATCGAGTCGGACAGGCAGAACAGCGCGCTCGGCCGGTCAGCCACGCACAGCGCCTCGGCGGCCACCGCGCTGGCCTCGGTCAACGAGGTCGGCGATGCGAACACCCGGACGTCCAACCGCAACCGGTCGGCCTCTTCGAGGACGTAGGTGTCGGCCGGCCGGTCCGGGGTGCTCGGCCGGGTCGTGGTCAGCAGGCTGATCCGCCGGTGGCCGAGGTCGTGCAGGTGCTCAAGAGCCAGCGTCACCCCGGCCCGGTTGTCGAACAGCACCTCACCGGCCGCGCGCGCGTTGCTCAGCGAATCGCCGATCGACACCACCGGCAGCGAGGCCGCCAGCTCACCCCAGGCCGCCGCGGACGGGTCGAGCGGCGAGACGATCATGCCGTCCACCCGCTGGTCACGCAGCTGCTTGGCCAGCGTCAACTCCCGAGCCGGGTCGCCGTCGGCATCCAGGATCAGCGCGTAGAGGTCCTTGGTCTGCAGCTCCCGCCCGGTCCCGAAGAACAGCTGTTGCTGCCAGAGATCCTCAAGCGACCCGGACAGCAGGCCGACCATGCTGGTGCGACCGCTGGCCAGCGCGCGGGCGATCGGATCCGCCTCGTAGCCCAGTTCGGCGGCGGCTTTGCGGACTCGCTGCTCGGTCTCCTTGGAGACCTGTAGTCCGCGCAGCGCATAGGACACTGCCGCGGTCGATAGGCCGGTAGCCTCGGCGACCTCGCGCAGTGTCGCGCGTTTCCGGGACTCCGCCACGCGGCCAAGCCTAACCATGCCATGCCGGTCCCGCCGCACTGTTACCGATAAAGCCAGCAACGCCCGGCGTGCCGGACGGCGTTCGCGTGGCTGTTCAGACGGCTGCCGACGCGTCCGCCGAGGGCGGCAGGCGGAAGACCCCGCGTGCGTTGCCGGCTCGGAACAGCCGCTCGGTTTCCGCGTCGAGACCGAGGCTCGCCAGTTCGCCGAGCGCCCTGGTCGCGGTGATCATCGGATAGTTCGTGCCGAACAGGACCTTGTGCCGGCCGTCGGCCTTGAGATAAGTCCACCAGCTCTCGCGGATACCGTTTCGCCGTGTAGGCACTGGTGTCGATGTAGACATTCGGATACTTCCTGGCCAGCGAGATCATCTCCGCTGTCCATGGGTAGCCGATGTGGCCCGCCACGATGGTCAGCTCGGGAAAGTCGAGGGCCACCTGATCGAGATACGGAATCGGCCGACCGGTCTCCGATGCCCGCAGCGGGCCGGTGTGCCCGACCTGGTGCAGAACGGCACCCCGAGTTCGACGCACTCGGCATACAGCGGGTAGTAGCGCCGGTCGTCGGGCGGCAGGCCCCACAGCCATGGCACCACACGAAGACCAACAAAACCCAACTCGCGGACGGCCCTGCGCAGCTCGCGCACCGCGGCCATCGGCCGATGCAGGTCGACCGAGGCAAGGCCGGCCAACCGGTGCGGATACTCGGCAACGAAACCGGCGACGGCGTCATTGCCGATCAGCCAGCCTGACGGACCGTGCCAGGCGCTGAGCAGGCCATAGCTGACGCCGCCGGCATCCATCGCGGCGATCGTCGATGAGACCGGCGGGTCCGCCTCCGGTGTCGGCAGCCCGGTCCACCTGCGCAGCGATTCGAACATCTCGTGCGCGAGGAACCGCGCGGTCGGGTGTTGCAGCCACACGTCGATGGTCTCGGTTGCCATGTCCTTATTGTCCATCCCGGCTGTAGGTCGACGGCTCGCGGCAGGTGATCACCAGACGTAGGGGATGAGCCGCTTGGTCCGCTCGCTGTAGGCGAGGTAGCCGGGTAGATCGCGGCGCAGCAGGAGTTCCTCGGCCGCGATGCGCTTGCGGTAGGCGCTGCCGAACAGGCCGGCAACGACCGCGACCACCGGCAGGCTGCGGGTGGACAGCGCGAAACCGGTCCACAGCAACAGCGAACCGGTGTAACCGGGATGCCGGACCAGCCGGTACGGGCCGGTGTCCACGACGCGCTGCTCGTCGGTGGCGCGCAGTGTGCGGGAGTAGAACCGGCCGAGCGTGCGCATGGACACCGCCCGCGTCGCCAATCCGACCACCTGGAGTGCGACGCCGGTAGCGGCCGCGGCTCGGGGGAGTTCCGGCATCGGCGTCCTGCGCAGGATCGGCGGGGCGACGGCGGCGATCGCGGCAGCCGTGATGATGGCTCTCGTGGTGCCCTTGTCATCCTCGGACGCCTTGAGACTGGCCGCGCTGCCCGGTTTGCGCAGGAGGGCTTCCATGGTCAGGAAGCCCGCGATGCCGGCATAACCGGCCAGCACCCAGCGGTGTGCGGCCAGCATGCCGCGCGCCTTGTCGCCGATCTCGTTGCTCACCTCGGCAAGCATGCCAGCCGGGCCCGCGACGGGCGGGGCGTTTCGCGGGATCGGCCGCGTCGGGAGCGGTTGGCGGGGCTTCAGTGCGTGCCTTCGGTGCGTTGTCTTTAGTGTGATGCCTTCAGTCCGTGATGATCACGTCCAGGGTGCGCGGACCGTGCACACCCTCCACGCGGTTGAACTCGATGTCGCTGGTGGCCGACGGCCCGCTGATGAAGGTGATCGGCCGCGCCGGCCCGATCCGGGCGATGGCTTCCGGCACGGTACCGACGATCTGCTCGGCGCGGATCACGCACAGGTGATAGTCCGGCAGCAGGGTCAGCGCGCGCCGTCCCTGCGTGGGCCCGGCATCCAGGATGATCGTGCCGGTTTCCGCGATCGCCGCGGCGCAACCGGTCAGCACGCCGTCGCTGCCGGCCATCGTGTCGACCGACAGGGGCGCCGATGGCTCGTCGACCACCCAGGAGATACCGGGAATCCGCCAGTCGTCCGGAAGGTCGACCGGGGCGAGCAGGCGCCGAAGCGCGCGGGTGGTCAGTACCTCGGTGATCCGCTCGACAAGGCCCGACAGCGCCACGCGGTGCACGGTGGCCTTGTAGTCGGCGATCCGTTCCTGCGCGAGGTCGAGCAGGTCGCCGACCTCGCGGGTGCGCTGGTAGTCGCGCGGGATCGGTGCCGTCGCAGGCCGGTCGGCTAGCGCGTAGTGGATCTTGGCCAGGATGTCGGACTTCGCTTCGCTCATCGGACCCTGGACCCCTGACTTTCTGATTTCGGCGCGCTGGGTTCGGCCACGGGCGCACCCGTCGGTTCAGCAATCGCTTCAGTCATCCATCGGTCCAGTCATTCGGTTCAGCCATGGGTTCGCCGCCACCAGGCACGGAAGGACTCGGCGGGTGGGGCCGGGATGTCGCGGGAGTCGGTCCACTTCGAACCCGGCCACGGCAACCGAGAGATCCGGCCACCCCTGGCCAGCAGCCGCGACAGCGAACCCGCGCGCTGCGCCGCCTCGTAGCGTTTCGGATCGCGCAGCACCCAGGCCAGCGCGGCCATCGCGATCGCCTCCGGGGTGCGTTTTCCCTTCGCCTTCACGACCTCGGCACGCAGATGGGTCAGCACGTCGGGGATGTTGATGCGCACCGGGCAGACCTCGTAGCAGGCTCCGCACAGCGAGGAGGCGTACGGCAGCGAAGCGACCTGCGGATCGTGCAGATCCGACAGCTGCGGGGTGATGATCGCGCCGATCGGTCCAGGATAGACCGAACCGTAGGCCGCGCCACCGGTGCGCTCGTAGACCGGACACACGTTCAGGCAGGCCGAACAGCGGATACAGCGCAGCGCCTGCCGGCCGACGGTGTCCGCGAGGGTCGCGGTGCGGCCGTTGTCCAACAGGATCAGATGAAACTCCCGCGGCCCGTCGCCGGGGGTGACCCCGGTCCAGATCGAGGTGTACGGGTTCATCCGCTCGGCCGTCGACGAGCGCGGCAGCAGTTGCAGGAACACCTCCAGATCACGCCAGCTGGGCAGCAGCTTCTCGATGCCCATCACGGTGATCAGGGTCTGCGGCAGGGTAAGGCACATCCGGCCGTTGCCCTCGGACTCCACCACCACGATCGAACCGGTCTCGGCGATGCCGAAGTTCGCGCCGCTGACCGCAACCTTGGCGGAGAGGAACTTCCTGCGCAGGTGCAGCCGCGCCGCCTCGGCCAGCTCGCGCGGCTCGTCGGACAGTTCGGCCGGCACGTCCGGCATCTCCCTGCGGAAGATCTCCCTGATCTCCGCGCGGTTGCGGTGAATCGCGGGAACCAGGATATGGCTCGGCCTGTCGTGTCCCAACTGGACGATCAGCTCGGCGAGGTCGGTCTCGATCGCTGTGACGCCACCGGCTTCCAGTGCCTCGTTGAGGCCGATCTCCGCGGTCGCCATCGACTTCACCTTGACGACCTCGTCGGTGCCGGCGGCCTTGGCGAGGCCGAGCACGATCGCGTTGGCCTCGGCGGCATCCCGCGCCCAGTGCACGACGCCACCGCGCGCGGTCACCGCCGCCTCCAACTCTTCGAGATAGCCGCCGAGGTTGGTGAGTACCTCGTCCTTGATCGCCTCACCGGCCAGCCGCAGCTGCTGCCAGTCGTCGAGTTCGGCCACCACACCCGCGCGTTTGGTGCGGATCGTGCCGGTCGCCTTGCGCAGGTTGGCCCGCAGCTGCCCGTCGGCCAACGCGGCGCGCGCGGCCTTCGGGAAGGTCGGCGTGCCAAGCCAGGTCACCGGGTTGCGGCCGGCCACGGCTCCTCCTCGGTGCTCGCCAGAATGTCCGCGAGATGCACGGGGTGCACCCCGGCCTTCAACCGGGACAGGCCACCGCCGATGTGCATCAGACAGGAATTGTCGCCTGCGGTCAGTACGTCGGCCCCGGTCTCGGCGACCGCGCGCATCTTGTCACCGAGCATCGCGGTCGACGTGTCGGAGTTCTTCACCGCGAACGTGCCGCCGAACCCGCAGCAGGACTGCGCCTGCGGCAGTTCGACCAGGGTCAGGCCGCGTACCGCGCGCAACAGCCGGTACGGCCGGTCGCCGACGCCGAGCATCCGCAGCGAATGACAGGTCGGGTGATAGGTCACCCGGTGCGGGAAGTACGCGCCGACGTCCTCGACCCCGAGCACGTCGATCAGGAACTCCGACAGCTCGTAGGTCGGCGGCACGGTCGGTGGGGCCGGCAGTTTCGGGTAGACGTCGCGGACCATCGCCGCGCAGGAGCCGGACGGCGCGACCACCGCGTCGAAACCGGCAAACACCCGACCATATTGCGTCGCGAGGCCGGCTGCCTCCGTCGCGTAACCGGTGTTGAAGTGCATCTGCCCGCAGCAGGTCTGCGCCAGCGGAAAATCCACCGAGCAGCCAAGACGTTCCAGCAGTCGCACTACTGCCTGTCCTGTCGACGGGAAGAACGTGTCCGTGAGGCACGTCGCGAACAGGGCGACCCGCACCTGGCTTACCTCCCGAACTCATCGCTAGCGACCCTTATTCATCCGATCTCTTACTCTAGCCTTCGCCTCGCTGGTTTTCCCGCCGGCTGCCAGGGGCGGCAGCGGCGTCCAGGTGGTTGTCGGCCACGGTGTAGTCGCTGGAGGCGCGGACCACCAGGTCCGGGGTGAACACCACGTGCTGGTGCTCGTGTCCGTCCGGATCATGCGTCTCCGCGATCACCAGCTCGGCCGCTGTCCTGCCGATGAGCAGGCGCGGCTGGCGCACCGAGCTGAGCGGGACCGCGGCCGCCGCCGCGAAGTCGATGTCGTCGTAGCCGACGATGGCGACCTCCTGGGGCACCCGCACCCCGGCCCGCACCAGCGCCTGCAACACGCCGAGCGCGAGCAGGTCGTTGGCGCAGAACACCGCGGTCGGCCGAGGGGAGCGGGCCAGCAGTTCCTCACCTGCGGACAGACCGCAGGCCACCGTGAACGCGGGCACCTCGATGACGCCGAGCGACTCGGGGGCCCGGCCGGCCTCGGTCAGCGCGGCCACCGCACCGACATGCCGTTCCCGCGCCTGGTAGAGCCGGTTGGTCGCCCCGTTGACCATCACGATGTCCTGGTGGCCCTTGGCGATCAGATGCCGGATGGCCAGCGTGCCGCCGGTCCGGTCGTCGACGGCGACCGAGCAGGCATCGGCCAACTCGGCCGGATGGTCCAGCAGCACAACGGAAACGCCGCGCCCGCGCAGTTTGTGCACCGGGGCGAGAGTCGGATCGGCCGGGGTGATCAGCACCCCGTGCACCCGCTGCTCGGCCAGCAGCTCAAGGTGCCGAGCCTCTTTCTGCACGGATTCGTCGGTGTTGCACAGGATCACCGCATGCCCGGCCTCGGTCGCGGCCTCCTCGACGCCGCGCGCCACATCGGTGAAGAAGGGGTTGGACACGTCGAGCACGACAAGGCCGATGGCCCGCGCGGTGCCCGAGCGCAGCTGCCGGGCGGACTCGTTGCGGACGAAACCCAGCTCGTTGATCGCGGCGAGCACCCGTTCCCTGGTCACCGTTGCCACCACGTCCGGCCGGTTGAGCACATTGGACACGGTGCCGACCGACACTCCGGCCAACAACGCGACCTCGCGAATGCTCACCGCTGCCGGCACGGTGCCTCCCTGCGGATCGGGGGTGGTCGGGGACGAGTCAGGCCCTGGTCGGGGTGGTCTGAAACGTGCCAGGCCACTGTAGAGCAGCCCACCGGGCTCGGGTGGCCAGCCGGCTACGGAGGGTACGTTCGGGCGGCAGTGGAGGGGCATTTGGACTGGCCGAGGAGAGGCGGCCGGACCGGCTGCCCGCCAGCCTCGCCGCCCGGCCGGACTCCCGCAGCCGCACCGGCCGCACCGGCTGCCACCGGTCTCGCCGCCCGGCCGGCCGCACCGGCCGCACCGGCTGCCCGCCAGCCTCGCCGCCCGGCCGGACTCCCGCGGCTGCACCGGCTGGATTGGCTGCTCGCCGCCTGGCCGGACTCCCGTAGCCGCACCGACCGGGTTCCGCTGTCCAGCCGGGACAGAGCTGCGGAAAGACCGGGGTGAGAACGGTGTGAGGCCGTTAGGCTGTCGGCCGGTTACCGACAGAAAGGCCACCCACGCCATGCGTAAACGCCGGATCTTCACCATTTCCGCTGCCGCGATCGCCCTCGGGCTCGTCCTCGCCGTGCCGGCGGGCGCGTCGATCAACTCCGTGAACGCCAGCCCGACCGGCCGCACCGCCACCGAGTCGGCCCCGGCCAGTTGCGTCTACACCCCGGTGAAGCCGGCCGACAAGTTCAAGGGCCTGCCGACCTTCAACCCGGTCAGCGCGGCCAAACCGTACCTGGTCACGATCTTCACCACCCAGGGCGCGATCACCTTCAAGGCACTGACCGACAAGGCGCCGTGCACCACGAACTCCTTCCGGTTCCTCGCCCAGCGCGGCTACTACGACAACACCCACTGCCACCGGCTCACCACCCAGGGGATCTACGTCCTGCAGTGCGGTGACCCGACCGGCACCGGCAGCGGTGGTCCCGGCTACCAGTTCCCCGACGAGAACCTGGCCGGCGCGACCTACCCGGCCGGCACCGTGGCCATGGCCAACGCGGGCCCGAACACCAACGGCAGCCAGTTCTTCTTCACCTGGAAGAACACCACGCTCTCGCCCGCGTACACCCCGTTCGGCACGGTGGTCAGCGGGATGAACGTGCTGGCCAGGATCGCCGCGGCCGGTGAGGACGACCAGAACGGCGCAGGCGACGGCTACCCCAACCTCTACGTCGGCTTCCTGCACGTGCAGGTCACTCCCGAGTTCTGAGCACTCCCGCGTTCCCTCGGCTCCGGAGCGGGTCTCACCTCGCTCCGGAGCCTTTTTGTCGCCCTTGGTGCGGCCGAGCGCTTGCCAGTTCCTTACTCGCTTACGTATACTCGTAGGCGAGCATTCGTAAGTGAGGTGATTGTGGTGGCCCAGCGGCGCAAGGTCGGCAACCTACTGGCACTTGCCATGCTCTCGGCGCTCATCCAGCGGCCGATGCATCCCTACGAGATGGCGTCCGTGCTCCGTTCGCAGGGCAAGGACAAGGACATGCCGATCAAATGGGGGTCGCTCTACACGGTCGTGGCGAACCTGGAGAAACACGGCTTCATCGAAGCCGTGGAGAGCGTCCGGCAGGGTGGCCGTCCGGAACGGACGGTCTACCGGATCACCGCTGCCGGCCGCGTCGAGGTACATGACTGGGTCGGCGAACTCCTGGCAACACCCGACCAGGAGCCCCGGCAGTTCACCAGGGCGCTGTCGGTGCTGGCGGTGCTCTCGCCGGACGACGCGATCGAACTGCTCGGCACCCGACTGAAGCGGCTGGAACAGGACATCGCCGAAGCGCGTGACTCGTTGACGCACGCCGCCCGCGAAGTACCGAGGCTGTTTCTGATCGAGGACGAGTACGAACTCGCCATCAGCGAAGCCGAGGCGAACTGGGTACGAGCCCTGCTGGAGGAACTGCGCACCGGCGCGTTGCCGGGCGTCGATGCCTGGCGGGCCTACCACGAGACCGGCGAGGTCTCGGCCTACCTGGTCGAACTCACGGAACGGGGAATCTCCGAAGACTGAACACCGAGACGAAGACTGAACACCGAGACGAAGAACGGACCCCGGCGGAGGTGCGGCAACACCGCCGCCAGGGTCCTCGACCTCGAACCGACACCCACGCGAGGCGGGCCCGGCCACAAGGTGGCAACCGCAAGAATAGCTGGGCCCATCCTCCTGGACCGGTTCGGACGCGACACATCCGAATCAACCAGCCGAAGACCGATCGATCGGCTTCGGCGCGAGTTCCACCGGGAGTTTCCATGACGGACGTACGGACCGCACTGGTCATCGGCGGCGGGGTCGCCGGGCCGGTCGCGGCGATGGCACTGCGCAAGGCCGGTATCGAGGCCACCGTGTACGAGGCCTACGAGGGCACCGCGGACGGCGTCGGTGGCGGGCTCGGCCTCGCCACCAACGGGCTGAACGCGCTCAAGATCATCGGCGTCGACGATGCCGTCCGGGCCGCCGGGGTACCGGTCTCCGCGATGGTCATCGAAAGCTGGACCGGCAAACGGCTCGCCGAGTTCGGGGTCACCGCGGGACCGCCGGTGCTCTACTCGGTCTGGCGAACGGATCTCTACCGAACCCTCTACGACCAAGCCGCCGCGCAGGGCATCCGGATCGAGCACGGCAAACGGTTGACACGGGCGACCGAGCACGCCGACGGCGTCACCGCCTCCTTCGCCGACGGGACGACGGCGAGCGCGGACATCCTGATCGGCGCCGACGGCGTCCGGTCCACGGTGCGCTCGCTGATCGACCCGACCGCGCCGGCTCCCGGCTACACCGGACTGCTCGGTTTCGGCGGTTTCGTCGAAGCGGACGCCGGGGTCGGACTGCCCTCCACCAGCGGCGCCATGCACATGTGCTTCGGCAAGAAGGCCTTCTTCGGCTACCTGGTGGAACCGAGTGGGCGGATCGGCTGGTTCGCCAACCTGCCGAGCAAGCAGCAGTTGACCGTGGAGGAGGCGAACGCGGTCGGCGGGGTGGAATGGTTGCGGCAACTCACCGACGCGTTCGCCGGTGACCGCACACCGGCCCGCGCCATCCTCGACGGGGTTGCGCCCGAGCGGATGGTGATCGTCGGCGGCCTGGAGATCATGCGCAGTGCGCCGGTCTGGAGCCGGGGTCGGATGGTGATCGTCGGCGACGCGGCGCACGTGCCCTCGAACAGTTCCGGCCAGGGCGCCTCGATGGCCGTCGAGGGTGCGGTGGAACTGGCCCGTTGCCTGCGTGACCTGCCCACCCTCGCCGAGGCCTTCGCCACCTACGACCGCCTGCGCAGGCCGAGGATCGACCGGATCATCGCGGGGGCCGAGCGGAACAACAACCACAAGGCCGCCGGTCCGGTGGCCAGGATCCTCCGTGACCTGACCATGCCGACGATGATGAAACTGTTGGCCAAACCGGAGCGGATGGCCTGGCAGAACGACTATCTGATCGACTGGGACGCTCCCGTCCAGTCGGTGCCCACGCCCGCGCTGGCCGGGAAGTAGCCTCTCGGTCCTGGTGGGGTGGCGCGGCGATCGGCTACCCCACCAGGCTCAGTTCACCGAACCGGATTCCAGCTGCTGGATGATGGTCTTGGCCTGGTTGATCGGAATGGCGAAGCCGATTCCGACACTGCCACCCTGCGATTGCGCGCTGCTGCTCGGCGAGTAGATGGCCGAGTTGATGCCGATCACCTGACCGCTGGAGTTGACCAGCGGCCCACCCGAGTTGCCGGGGTTGATCGCGGCGTCGGTCTGGATCGCGCTGTAGGTCACCTGGCTGCTTGACTGACCGGTGAAACCGGACAGGCTGCCGGGCTGCTGGTTCTGCTCACCGGCCACGGTCACCTTGCGGTTGAGCGCACTGACGATGCCCGAGGTGACGGTGTTCTGCAGGCCCTCCGGCGAACCGATGGCCACCACCTGCTGGCCGACCGCGACCGTGCCGGAATCGCCGAGGTCGGCCGGGGTCAGGCCACTGACGCCCTGCGCCTTGATCACCGCGAGATCACTGCTGGGACTGGTGCCGACCACCGTCGCCTTCGCGGTCCTGCCGTTGGCGAAGGTGACGGTCAGCGTGCCGCCGTCGGCGATGACGTGGTTGTTGGTCAGGATCTCGCCGGTCGAGCTGAGGATGATGCCCGAGCCGATGCCCTCCTCGTCACTGCCCTCCTGGGTGATCTCCACGACGCTCGGCAGCACCGACGCGGCGATCTGGCTGACGCTCTCGCCTGTCGCGCTGCCGGTGTTCGTGCTCGCCGCAGTGGCCGTCGCGACGGCCGAGGACGCCGAAGAGCCGTTCGCGCTGTGCTCGACAAGGGCGCCAGCACCGCCGCCGAGAACCGCGGCCAGCACGACCGCGCCGGCGACCAGTCCGGCCATGCCGAGCCGGGTGCGGGGCCGCTTGGGCAGGCTGCCGCTCTGGGCCACCGGACCGCTCGGGCCCATCGGGGGCATTGGCCGCCCGAGGTTCGACGCGACCGGGTTCGACGCGGCCGGGTTCGGCGTGCCGCCGGACAGCTGCCCGGCCATCGCGAACTGGGGCGGGGCGGCCGAGGTCCGCGGATCGAAGCCGCCAGTGGGCAGCGGGATGGGTCCCGTCGGCTGGTCCGAGCCGGGGACCTGCGGTTCGTCCTGCGGTGTCTGCGTCATGGCACCAACAGTGACCTCGCCAGGTGAGAGGACACTGAGGATCAGACAAGGGCACGCCAAGAAACCCGCAGGCACTCGCCTGACGCGGGCCGATAACATCGTGGCCAGTGTTTTCGCCGGCCGGCTGCCCTGCCGCCGGTCACCGAGTAAGAGGAGTCCGTCGTGTCCCAGCCGCCCCGCGCCGCAGCAGCCCCCGCCCCTCGCGTGGTGGTCGCCGCCGGCACTACCGCGGGCACGGCGGTGCGGGAAGCCGGCCTGCCCGGCAAGGGCTCCGATGCCATCGTGGTGGTCCGCGACCCCGGCGGGAAACTGCGCGACCTGGCCTGGACGCCGGAGGAGCAGGTCGAGGTCGAAGCGGTCGCCGCCGACACCGACGAGGGCCGCAGCGTGATCCGGCACTCCTGCGCGCATGTGCTCGCCCAGGCGGTACAGCAGCAGTTCCCCGAGGCCAAGCTCGGTATCGGCCCGCCGATCACCGACGGCTTCTACTACGACTTCGACGTCGCGCAGGCCTTCACCCCCGATGATCTCGCCGCGCTGGAGAAGCGGATGAAGCAGATCATCAAGTCCTCGCAGCGGTTTTCCCGCCGCGTGCTCGACTCGGTCGATGCGGCGAAGAAGGAACTGGCCGACGAGCCGTACAAGCTGGAACTCGTCGATCTGAAGTCCGAAGTAGACAGCGGAGAGGTCGACGCGTCCGAGGTGATGGAGGTGGACTCCTCCGGCGCCGGTGAGCTGACCATCTACGACAACCTCGACCCGCGCAGCGGCGAACGCGTCTGGGGTGACCTGTGCCGGGGCCCGCACCTGCCGACCACCAAGCACATCCCGGCCTTCACCCTGACCAGGGTCGCCGCGGCGTACTGGCGGGGGAGTGAGAAAAACCCGCAGCTGCAACGGATCTACGGCACCGCGTGGGAGTCACAGGAAGCGCTCGACGCCCACCTGGCGCTGATCGCCGAGGCCGAACGCCGCGATCACCGCAAGCTCGGGGTCGAACTCGACCTGTTCAGCTTCCCCGACGAACTCGGCTCCGGCCTCGCCGTCTTCCACCCCAAGGGCGGCATCATCCGCCGCGAGCTGGAGAACTACTCCCGGCAGCAGCACGAGGCCGCCGACTACGAGTTCGTGAACACCCCGCACATCAGCAAGGGCGAGCTATTCCACACCTCCGGTCACCTTCCGCACTACGCCGACGGCATGTTCCCGCCCATGAAACTGGAGGGCGAGGAGTACTACCTCAAGGCGATGAACTGCCCGATGCACAACCTGATCTTCCGCTCGCGCGGTCGGTCCTACCGCGAACTGCCGCTGCGGCTGTTCGAGTTCGGCTCGGTGTACCGGTACGAGCTCTCCGGTGTCGTGCACGGGCTGACTAGGGTGCGCGGGATGACCCAGGACGACTCGCACATCTACTGCACCAAGGAGCAGATGGCCGGCGAACTCGGCAACCTGCTCACCTTCGTGCTCAACCTGCTGCGCGACTACGGCCTCGACGAGTTCTACCTCGAACTGTCCACTCGGGACGACTCGCCGAAGTTCATCGGCGAACCGGAGGAGTGGGCCGAGGCGACCGAGGCACTGCGCTCGGCGGCCGAGGCCTCCGGTCTGCACCTGGTGCCCGACCCCGGCGGCGCCGCCTACTACGGGCCGAAGATCTCCGTGCAGGCCAAGGACGCGCTCGGCCGCTACTGGCAGCTGTCGACCATTCAGGTCGACTTCCAGCAGCCCAAGCGCTTCCAGTTGGAGTACACCGCATCGGACGGTTCGCGGCAGACGCCGGTGATGATCCACCGCGCGCTGTTCGGCTCGATCGAGCGGTTCTTCGGCGTACTGACCGAGCACTACGCGGGCGCCTTCCCGGCCTGGCTGGCCCCGGTCCAGGTGGTCGGCATCCCGATCGCCGACGAGCACGTCGCGCACCTGCGGGAGGTCGCCACCGCGTTGCGCGCCAAGGGAGTCCGGGTCGACGTCGACACCAGCGACGACCGGATGCAGAAGAAGATCCGCAACCACGTCACGCACAAGGTGCCCTTCCTGCTGCTGGCCGGCGGCAAGGACGTCGAGGCGGGCGCGGTGTCCTTCCGGTTCCGGGACGGTACCCAGATCAACGGTGTACCGGTCGCCGACGCGGTCGAGCAGATCCACCAGTGGATCAAGCAGCGCCGCAACACCGAACCGACCGCCGAGTCCTTCCTGGCGATCGACGCATGAGTACGGAGGAGCCGGACCTCGTCCTCCAGGAGGGGATCGGCGTCCCCGACGCTTTGCAGCGACTGTGGACACCGCACCGGATGGCCTACATCCGCCGGGACACCACGCCGGGGGAGGACGAGGCGCGCGGCTGTCCGTTCTGCCGGATGGTCGCGTTGGACACGCCCGAGGCCGACGCCGACGCGCTGATCGTCGCGCGCGGCCAGCAGGTGTTCGCGGTGCTGAACCTCTACCCGTACAACCCCGGTCACCTGATGGTGCTGCCCTACCGGCACGTCGCCGACTACACCGACCTGACCGCCGAGGAGACCATCGAGGTCGCCGAGTTCACCCAGAAGGCGATGCGGGTGATCCGCGGCGTCTCCCAGGCGCACGGCTTCAACATCGGGATGAACCAGGGTGTCGTGGCCGGTGCCGGCATCGCCGCGCACCTGCACCAGCACGTGGTGCCCCGGTGGGGCGGCGACGCCAACTTCATGCCGGTCATCGGCCACACCAAGGTGCTGCCGGAACTGCTCGGCGAGACAAGGGCCCTGCTCACCAAGGCCTGGCAGGCCGAAACCTGAGCCGATCCAGCCTGAGCCGATCCAGCCTGAGCCGATCCAGCCTGAGCCGATCCAGCCTGAGCCGATCCAGCCTGAGCCGATCCAGCCTGAGCCGATCCAGCCTGAGCCGATCCAGCCTGAGCCGATCGGCCTGAGCTGAGCCGGCCTGAGCTGAGCCGGCCTGGGCCGATCCGGCCTGAGTCGATCCGATTGAGCCGATCCGGCCTCGTTGATGCGGCTGAGCTGATCCGGGCTGCGTCGGTGCGTGGCCGGATTTCACGAAAGTGCCAGGTCAATCCAGGGCTACCGGTTAGCATCCTGCGCATGAGTGAGGGAGCGGTAAGCAGGGGTGCGCTGGTCGGGTCGATCATCTCGGCCGCGTTCGGTATCGGCTGGTGTCAGTGGGGCGCGTTCGGTATCACCGGCACCGCCGCGATCGTCGTCCGCGTTCTCGGTGCGGTACTCGGGGTGGCCCTGATCGTGGGCTGTGTCCGAGCCCGGCGCGAACTGCGTACGGACCCGGCGGGGGCTGCCGGCTCCCGGTCGATGTTCGCCGCGCGCGGTTACCGGATCGTCGTCCTCATCGAGGTGATCGCGCTGGCCGGCGGTGCGGCCGTCTTCGGTGTCACCGGCAGGACCGAGTACCAGATCGCCTGGTTCGCGCTTGTCGTCGGCGTGCACTTCGTGGCCTTCGGCAGGCTGTTCGCGACCCGGTTCTACCTGCTCGGTGCCGCCCTGATCGCCGCAGCCGTTCTCGGCACCGTCATCGGACTCGCCGGTGGGAGCGCCGGGCTCGTCGAGGCGGTGACCGGGTTCGCCTCAGCGGTCAGCCTGTTCGTCGCGGCGATCCTGACCATCCGCCAGTTGCCGGCGCGGCACGCCGACATGGTGCCCGCCGCATCCTAGGACCGCCTGTCCCAGCGGGATTTCAGCGGATGTACTGGGCGGTCGAGCCCGCGATCGGCATGGCGTCGAGGCCGAGTTTGTGGTGATCCCAGCTGCGGACCCGTTCGATGTCCACCCGCACCACGATCCGCTTGTTCATCAGGGCCTCCACCGCGGGCCTGAGTTCCTCGGTGTACGGCCCGTAATAGCGTTCCCACACGCTCAGGCCGACCTGCCAGACCTCGGCGGCGTCCTCGACGATGACTCCGCGCCCCTCCAGTGAGACACCGCGCAGCGTGTCGTAGGTCAGACCGTCCTCGATCAGGCAGCTGATCCGGTCGTCACGACGCAGGTTGACCGCCTTCTGCGACTTGGCCTTGGTCTCGAACCAGATCTGGCCGTCCACGACGCCGTACCACATGGCTACCAGATGCGGCTGACCCGAAGGGCCGACGGTGCCCATGGTCGCGGTGCGGCTGCGCTCGATGAAACCGGCGATCTCCGCCTCGGTCATGGTGATCTGCGCGCGCTGGTTGGTACCCACCACGCGAGGCTACTAGCGAGCGCCGCCCGGCCGGAGGCTGGTCGCTTCCGGCCGGGCTCGGCTCAACCGTCGAGTCAGATGTGTTGGCGTCTGCTGGGGCTCAGCCCTTCTGCAGCACGGCCTCGATCTCGAGCTTGATCTCGAGCTTGTCGCTGACGACGGCGCCGCCGGTGCCCTCGATGGTCGCGTTGAAGCGAATGTCGAAGTCCTTGCGGTTGATCGCGGTGCTCGCGGAGAAGCCGACGCGGTTGCCGCCGTAGGGGTCCGGGCCGAAGCCGGCGACCTCCAGGTTCAGCGTGACCTGCTTGGTGACACCGTGCAGGGTCAGGTCGCCGTCCAGTTCGAAGTCGCCGCCAGCGGCGCGGATGCCGGTGGACACGAACGAAATGGTCGGGAAGTTCTCCACGTCCAGGAAGTCGGCGCTACGAATGTGGTCGTCGCGCTGCTGCTGGTGGGTGTCGATCGACTCCGCCTTGATGGTCGCGGTTACCTTGGAGTCCAGCGGGTTCTCCGCGGTGACGATCTGGCCCTCGTAGTCACCGAAGGCGCCGCGCACCTTGCTGACCACGAAGTGGCGCGCGGTGATGGAGACATCCGAGTGGACCGGGTCGATGTCCCAGGTGCCGACCAGGTAACCGGGGATGTTGATGGTTGGGGTGCTCATCCGTATCTCCTCTGAAGTTGAGCGTTCAACTACACGATAGCAGAATCGGTTGAAAGCTCAACCAGGAGAGTACGCTTATGTCATGGATAACGCGCGTTGGCTTTCTGACGCCGAGCAATGCGTCTGGCGCCGCTACCTCGCGGCCACCGGGCTGGTCGCCGACGAACTCGAACGCCAGTTGCAGCGCGACTCGGGTCTACCGCATGCCTACTACGAAGTGCTGGTCGGCCTGTCAGAAGCACCCGACCGGACCCTGCGGATGAGCGAGCTTGCCGAGCGCAGCCGCTCCTCCCGTAGCCGCATGTCACATGCGGTGGCGCGGCTGGAGCAGGCCGGCCTCATCGAGCGCAAGGGCTGCCCTTCGGACAAGCGTGGGGCGTACGCGGTACTGACCGAGAAGGGCTTCGCCGCACTGGCGGACGCCGCTCCCGGCCACGTCAACGCCGTGCGCGAAACCCTGTTCGACACGCTCAGCCCGGAGCAGGTCGAGCAACTCGGCGAGATCTGCACCGCGATCATCAGTGGCCGCCGCCACATCGCTGAGTAGGCGCCTCGCGCGGCAGCCACCCTGTCCGTGCCTTGTCACCCGCATCACCCGCACCACCTGCGTCATCCGCGCGGGGGAACGCTCGGCGCAGGGGAACGCGAGGCACATCCCGGCATATCGCGACCCAGTCGGCCTGTCGCACCCGGTCGTCAGCCCAATCACCCGCCCCAATTGCTACTGCGTACCACCTACACTCTACTGTGTAGGCTATACGCAATAACGGTGTCGAACTCGTCTCGCTGTGTCCGCGTTCGGCGGGTCCACCTGGGCCGTTACGCTGCCGAGGCCAGCATCACCGTCACCGGTAGGGGTCAGAGAACCGCCTCATGCTCAATATCCTCGCCCGCGCCTCTGTCTCGCGCGTCGCCGATCCGATCGGGGCGCTGCTGGTTCGCGCCGGCATCACCCCGAATGCGATGACCGTGGTCGGCACCGTTGGCACCGTCGCCGCCGCGCTGTGGTTCTTCCCTCGCGGCGATCTGCTCGCCGGCACCCTGGTGGTCACCGTCTTCCTCATGTTCGACCTGCTCGACGGGTCGATGGCCAGGACCTCCGGAAAGGTCACCCGGTTCGGCACCGTGCTCGACGCGAGCTGTGACCGGATCGCCGACGGGGTGCTGTTCGGCTGTATCGCCTGGTGGTCCTTTGTCGTGGCCGACGACAAGGTCACCGGCGCGGCGGCGCTGATCTGCCTGGTCAGCGCGCAGGTGATCTCCTACATCAAGGCGCGGGCCGAGGCCGCCGGGCTGCGGGCCGACGGCGGCCTCGTCGAACGTGCGGAGCGGTTCATCATCGCCCTGGTCGGTACCGGCCTGCATGGTTGCGGCGTCCCGTACACGGTGCCGATCACGCTGTGGCTGCTGGTCGTGCTCGCCCTGATCACCGTTGCCCAGCGCCTCTACGCCGTCTACCAGTCGGCCCGCGAGGCGGATGCCGACCCCGGTGTCGCGGCGGCCGGCCCATCCGAGGAGACCAGCACGACATGAGTCGACTCACCGAGGCACTCTCCGGGGTCGGCTACCGAGCCGCCTGGAAGGTCGTGCGGCTGCTGCCGGAGAGCGTCGCGCGCGGCCTTTTCGAGGCGGGCGCCGACCGCGCCGCGCGCCGCAACAAGGCCGGCACCCAGCAGTTGCGCCGCAACCTGGCCAGGGTGATGCCGAGGGCGGACGACGCAGAACTCGACGAACTGACCCGCCAGGCACTGCGTTCCTACGCCCGCTACTGGTGTGAGGCCTTCCGGCTGCCCGCGATGGACCTCGACGCCCTTTTCACCTCCGTCGATCCGATGGTGACCGGGCAGGAGAACCTCGACGCGGCACTCGCCGAGGGCAACGGCGCGATCGTCGCCCTGCCGCACTGCGGCAACTTCGACGTCTCCGGGGTGTGGACGGTGCGGCACTGCGGCCAGTTCACCACGGTCGCGCAGCGGCTGAAGCCGGAGTCGTTGTTTCGCCGCTTCACCGAATACCGGGAATCGCTCGGCATAGAGATCCTGCCGCTGACCGGTGGTGAACGCTCCACCGCGCGGATACTCATCGACCGACTGCGCGCCAACCGCGTCATCTGCCTTGTCAGTGACCGCGATATCACCGACAACGGGGTCCCCGTCACCTTCTTCGGCGAGCAGACCACCATGCCGGCCGGCCCGGCCCGGCTGTCCGCGGTGACCGGGGCCGCGCTGCTGCCGGTCGGGTCCTGGTTCACCGACGACGGCTGGGGTTTCCGTATCCACCCGCCGATCCGGGTCAGTGGCCGGGCCGGGGTCGCCGCGGCGACCCAGGCACTTGCCGACGTGTTCGCCGGCGACATCGCGGCGCACCCGACCGACTGGCACATGATGCAGCCACTGTGGCCTGCCGATCTGCCTGGTGCGCAGGCACCGGTACTGGCCGCGCGCACGAAGGGCTAGGACGCCGGCATGCGGATCGGCATCGTGTGCCCCTACTCACTGGATGTGCCGGGTGGGGTCCAGTCGCATGTGATGGACCTCGCGCGGGCGTTGCGCGGCCTCGGCCACGAGGTCGACGTGCTCGCGCCTGCCGAGGAGGGCAGCGAGGTACCGCGGTTCGTCACCCCGGCCGGCCGGGCACTGAGCATCCCGTACAACGGCTCGGTGGCTCGGCTGTCCTTCGGCCCGGTGTCCTTCGCCAGGGTCCGCCGCTGGATCCGCGAACACGACTTCGACGTACTGCACCTGCACGAACCGATCGCGCCGAGCCTGTCCATGCTCGCGTTGATGGTCGCCGACGGCCCGATCGTGGCCACCTTCCACACCGCGACCCGCCGCTCCCGTGCGCTGTCGGCGTTCCAACTGGTCCTACAGCCGTTCCTGGAGAAGGTCACCGCGCGGATCGCGGTCTCCGCGCTGGCCCGCCGGGTGCAGGTACAGCATCTCGGTGGCGACGCGGTGGAGATCCCCAACGGCGTCGACGTCAGCTTCTACGCCGACCGGGAGCCGCTGCCCGGCTATCCGAGAGCCGGTGGCACCGTCGGGTTCGTCGGCCGGTTCACCGAGCCGCGCAAGGGCATGCCGATCCTGCTCGCCGCACTGCGCAGGACCGTCGAGGACCATCCCGACCTGCGGCTGCTCGTCGTCGGCCGGGGCGATGACGCCGCACTGCGCCGGTTGGCCGGGCCGGCGCTCGCCGAGAAGATCGTGCTGCTCGGCCAGGCCGACGACGTGACAAAAGCGCGCGCGCTGCGCAGCGTCGATGTGTACTGTGCGCCGAATACCGGTGGCGAGAGTTTCGGCGTGATTCTCACCGAGGCGATGGCCGCCGGGACGCCGGTGGTGGCCAGCGACATCGACGCCTTCCGCAGGGTGCTCGACGACGGCAAGGCCGGCGTGCTGACCCCGGTCCACGACGACGTGGCGCTCGGCGAAGCCCTCGGTGACCTGCTCGATGATCCGGCGCGGCGGGCCGAACTCGCCGAGGCCGGTCTGCACAGGGTCGCCGCGTTCGACTGGCCGGTCGTTGCCGGCGATGTGCTGCGGGTGTACGAGACGGCGATCGCGGCCACGCCAGGACGTGTGCACGAGGCGGACGACCCGCCGCGCTAGGAGGTTGTAGACGATGACGGCCGGGTCGATCGCCACCCTGCTCGGGGTGGTGTTGGTCCTCGCGCTGCTGCTCGGCCCCTACCTGCTGCGGACCGCCTCCCGCCTCGACCGGCTGCACGTGCGCACCGACGCTGCCTGGAGCGGACTCGACGCGGCGCTGGCCAGGCGCGCCGTGGTGACCAGGGCGATCGCCGCGACCGGACAACTCGACGCGGAACGCGTCAAGGCTCTGCGCGATGCCGCCGACCGCGCCGAACTCGCCGACCGCGGCGAACGCGAGGCCGCGGAGAACGAACTGTCCGCGCTGCTCGGCGACCTCGACCCGGACGTCCTCCCGGTCGGCCTCGCCGAGGAACTCGTCGAAGCCACGCACCGCGTCATGCTGGCGAGGCGGGTGCACAACGACGCGGTACGGGACACCAGGGCACTGCGGCAGCGGCGGGTGGTCCGCTGGCTGCGCATCGCCGGCACCGCGCCGCACCCGAACTACTTCGAGATCGCCGAACCGGAACTCGACGCCGCAGCGGTGAAAACCCCACGCCGCCGATCCGCGCGGGTCGTGCTGGTCGACAAGACCGAGCGGGTGCTGCTGTTCCGTGGCCACGACCCGGCCGACCTCGACCAGCAATGGTGGTTCACCCCCGGCGGCGGCGTCGACGAGGGCGAGGACCTGCGCGCGACGGCCGTCCGCGAGGTGCACGAGGAAACCGGCCTGTGGTTGGCCGAGGACGACCTGCTCGGCCCGGTCTGGACCCGCCGCGCGTCGTTCTCCTTCGCCGAGGAACTCGTGCACGGCGAGGAGTGGTTCTTCCTCGCCAAACTCGACGGCACCTTCGAGGTCGACACCTCCGGCTTCACCCAGTTGGAGATCGACACGGTGGTGGAGCACCGCTGGTGGAGCGTGCGCGAACTGGCCAGGACAACGGACACCGTCTATCCGGTCGAGTTCGCCACGCTCCTCCCGTCCCTACTGGCCGGCCGCTGGGACGGCCGCGCCCGCCCGATCAGCTGACCGGCAGCGCCCACCGTAGACCGGGGAAACGGGCGAAATCGCGGTCAGCGGTAATCCAGGTGGCGTCGTGCTCAATGGCCAGCGCTGCGTGAAAAGTGTCCTGGACAAGGTTCGCCCTGGCATTCACCTGACCGCAGAGATCGGCGAATATGCCCCAGTGCCGGGCGCCAGGGCGCACCGGTATGGCAGCCGGGCCGTGCAGAACGGCATCGCAGAAGTTCAGCGCGGCCTTCGTTGTTGCCGGTTCGACGTAGATTCGCCGGTTGGTCACGACGCGAATGAAACCAGACAGGACGAGTTCGCTGATGCCCACCGGCTCGCTGCCGGTCAGGCTGCTGGCCAGCCAAGCGTAATAGTCCTCGTAGCGTTCGTGGTCTTTCCAGAATGCGTACACCAGCACATTGACGTCAGGGAGCAGCATGATTGGGTTGGTTGTCTCCGAGTAGTTCCGCGAGCTGTTCCTTGTCCGTCAGATCGACGCCTGGCTGCAACCCGGAACCGCTGAAACTGGGCAGTGAGAACTCAGCGCGACGAGCCTCTTCTGCGCGTTCGACGAGCAGAACCCTCAGTGCGTCGTCGAGGACCGCACCGAGCGGGCGGCCGGTGCGCGCGGCGACCGCTTTCGCCTCCGCCAGCAGGTGTGGATCGATGTTCACCGTGGTGCGCATGAAGTCGTCATAGCACCACGGCTGCGCATCATGATGCGCAGCCGTGGTTTGGCTTGGCTCAGCTCAGTTCCGGGATGATCGAGTTGCCGTAGGCGAGCATGGTCTTGTCCTGCTCGTCGTGCATCAGATACAGCGCGAACTGGTCGACGCCGAGTTCGGCGAGTTCGTGCAGTCGTTGCCGGTGCGCGGATTCCGGGCCGAGCAGGCAGAACCGGTCGACGATCTCGTCCGGCACGAAGTCGGTCGAGGGGTTGCCGGCCCGGCCGTGGTGGGCGTAGTCGTAGCCCTCCCGGCCGGCGATGTAGTCGGTCAGCGCGCGGGGCACCGGGCCGTCGTTGCCGTAGCGGGCGACCAGATCCGCGACATGGTTGCCGACCATACCGCCGAACCAGCGCAGTTGATCACGTTGGTGCGCGAGGTCGGCACCGACATACGCCGGTGCGGCAACGCAGATGGTGATCGCGTCGGCCGGGCGGCCCGCCGCGGTCGCGGCATCGCGGACCGCGCCGATGGTCCAGCGGGCGATGTCCGGGTCGGCGGTCTGCAGGATGAAACCGTCGGCCTGTTCCCCGACGAGCTTCAGCGCCTTCGGCCCGTAGGCGGCCATCCACATTTCCAGTTTGCCCTCGCGCACCCACGGAATCCGCACCGCGGCACCGTGCACGCTGACCTCCTCGCCCTCCGCAAGGCCCTTGATCACCCGCATCGCCTCGGACAGGGTGGCCAGCGTCGCGGGCGGCTGGCCGATCACCCGTCGCGCGGAGTCGCCCCGGCCGATGCCGCAGACCGTCCGGTTGCCGAACATGTCGTTGAGCGTGGCGAACAGCGAGGCGATCACCGACCAGTCCCGTGTGGACGGATTGGTGACCATCGGCCCGACCACCAATTGGGAGGTCGCGGACAGGATCTGCGAGTAGATGACGAACGGTTCCTGCCAGAGGATGTGCGAGTCGAAGGTCCAGCCGTAGCGAAACCCGTTGTCCTCGGCGGCCCGCATGGTGTCCACCACGGTCCAGGCGGGCGGGTCGGTCTGAGCGACGACACCGAAGTCCATGATGTTGCCTCTCAGTTCAGGTATTGGCTGAGTTCGCGGGCCAGGAACATGCCGTGCCCCGTCGAACCGTGGAAACCGGTGCCGTCGACGATCACCCGGCCGCGCGAGAGCACGGTGTCCACCTTGCCGGTGATCTCCATGCCTTCGTAGGCCGAATAGTCGACGTTCATATGGTGCGTGTTCACCGAAAGAGTCTGCTTGGCGCTCGGGTCGTAGACGACGATGTCGGCATCGGCGCCGGGCGCGATGACGCCCTTGCGCGGGTAGAGGCCGAACATCCTGGCCGGTGTCGTCGAGCAGGTCTCCACCCAGCGAGCCAATGAGATCTCCCCGGCGACGACGCCCTGGTGCAGCAGGTCCATCCGGTGTTCGACGCCGGGAATCCCGTTCGGGATCTTGGTGAAGTCGCCGCGCCCCAGCTGTTTCTGGTCGTTGAAGCAGAACGGGCAGTGATCGGTGGACACCACGGAGAGGTCGTTGGTGCGCAGCCCCTTCCACAGCGAACCCTGGTGTTCCCTGGGTCGCAGCGGGGGAGACGCCACGTACTTGGCGCCCTCGAAGTCCGGCCTTGCCAGGTCCTCGATCGACAGGTACAGGTACTGCGGGCAGGTCTCGGCGAACACGTTCTGCCCGGTGTCGCGTGCCTGCGCGACAGCGGTCAGCGCCTGCGCCGCGGACAGGTGCACGATGTAGAGCGGCGCCCCGGTGACCCCGGCCAGCGCGATCGCCCGCGAGGTCGCCTCGCCCTCCAGTTCAGGTGGCCTGGTCAGACCGTGCTGCACCGGATCGGTAAGGCCTTCGGCCAGCGCTTTCGCGGCCAACTGGTCGATCGCGATGCCGTTCTCGGCGTGCATCATGATCAGGCCGCCGGTCTCCCGTGCCTTGAGCATCGCGCGCAGGATCTCGCCGTCGGTGGCGTAGAAGACGCCGGGGTAGGCCATGAACATCTTGAAGCTGTTCACGCCCGCGTCGATGCAGGATTCCATCTCCTTCAACGAGGTGTCGTTGACATCGGAGACGATCATGTGGAAGGCGTAGTCGATGGCGCAGTTGCCGTCCGCCTTGGTATGCCATTTGTCCAGAGTGGACAGCAGCGAGGTGCCCTTCGCCTGCACCGCGAAGTCCACGATGGTCGTGGTGCCACCCCAGGCCGCCGCCGTGGTGCCGGTCTCGAAGGTGTCGTGCGAGAAGGTGCCGCCGAAGGGCATCTCCATATGGGTGTGCGCGTCGATACCGCCGGGCAGGACGTACTTCCCCGTCGCGTCGAGAACGGTGTCGACCTCGGGCGCCGCGGCTCCCGGTGCCAGTACCGCCTCGACCTTCTCTCCGGATACCAGCACGTCCGCCGGGAACGGGCCGCTCGCGGTGATGACCGTGCCGCCCTTGATCAGGATGCTCATGCTCCGTACTCCGCTCAGGGCCTGGTCAGGGACTCGTAGCCGTCCGGCCGGCGATCCCGGTAGAACGCCCAGAGTTCCCGGACCTCGGTCAGTGTGCTCAGGTCGAGGTCGCGGACCACCACCTCGTCCTCGGTGTCCGAACCGGCGTCGCCGACGAGCTGGCCACGGGGGTCCACGAAGTACGACTGGCCGTAGAAGTCGTTGTCGCCCAACGGCTCCACCCCGACCCGGTTGATCGCGCCGACGAAGTACTCGTTGGCGACGGCGGCAGCGGGCTGCTCAAGGCGCCACAGGTACTGCGAAAGGCCCCTGCTGGTCGCGGACGGGTTGAAGACGATCTTCGCGCCGGCAAGCCCCAGCGCCCGCCAACCCTCGGGGAAGTGCCGGTCGTAGCAGATGTAGACGCCGATCCGGCCGACCGCGGTGTCGAAGATCGGGTAGCCGCCGTTGCCGGGCCGGAAGTAGAACTTCTCCCAGAAGCCCTTCACCTGCGGAATGTGCTGCTTGCGGTACTTGCCGAGATACTTGCCGTCCGCGTCGATGACCGCCGCGGTGTTGTACAGGACGCCGGGCTGTTCCTCCTCGTACATCGGCGCCACGATCACGATGCCGTGCTGTTTGGCCACTTCCTGAAGGAGCTTCGTGGTCGGTCCGTCCGGGATGGCCTCGGTGTAGGAGAAGTACTCGGTGTCCTGCACCTGGCAGAAGTACGGGCCGTAGAACAGCTCCTGCAGGCAGACCACCTGCGCCCCGGCCGATGCCGCGGTCTGGATGGCATCAACAGCCGACCGGATCATGGAGTCCTTGTCACCCGTCCAGCGCTGCTGTACGAGTCCGGCTCTGATGATCTCCGCCACGCTCATCTCCTCTTCTGCTGTTTTTGCCCTGTTTTGAGATTCGCCCTGTGTTCGGACGGGTTCTGTTGTCAGCTTGCACCGGTTGGCGCTGCTCAGCCAGTCACCGGGCTTGTCGTTGTCGTCGGTTCGGTGCTGGACCCTTTGTCCAGGGAAACCGTCGCGGGTTTGCTCAGGCCGGGTAGCGAGAGCACCAGGAAGACCAGGAAGCCGACCACGAGGCCGACCGCCCAGCTGTAGTCGTAGAGCGGTTGCAGTATCGGCAGCAGCCCGTGCTGGGGGAACGGCCCCTGACCCGGCGCTGAGTACGCGCCGCCAACGGAGAGCAGTGCGCCGAGCACGGTGGCCACCACCGCCCGCCAGTTCCAGCCCCCGGCGTACCAGTACTTACCGCCCCGCTTGTAGAGGTCGACGAGGTCGAGTTTGGTGCGACTGTGCACCCAGTAGCCGGCGATCAGCACCCCGGCGACGGCGGCCAGGACGCCACCGTAGAAGTCCAGCCAGACGTAGATGTAGAAGTGCGGGTTGGCGACCAGCCGCCATGGCTGGATCACGATGCCGATCACGCCGGTGATCAGGCCACCGGTGCGGAAGTTGACCAGTTTCGGCAGGATGTTGGAGAAGTCGTAGGACGGGCTGACCACGTTCGCCGCGATGTTGCAGGACATCGTCGCGAGCATCACCACGATCAGGCCGACGATCACCACGATCGGGCTGGAGAACTTCGAGGCCAACTGCACCGGGTCCCAGATGGCCTGGTGGTAGATGATCACGGTGCCCGAGGTGACCATGATCGACACGATCGAGATGAACGACATGGTGGTCGGCAGGCCGAGCAGCTGCCCGTTGACCTGCTTGCGCTGGCTGCCGCCGAACCGGGTGAAGTCGGGCATGTTCAGCGACAGCGTCGCCCAGAACGCGATCATGCCCATCAGCGACGGCGGGAACACCGTCCAGAACTTCGCTCCCCAGCCCAGTGTCGAGGGCTGGGCCAGGATCGGCCCGAACCCGCCCGCCTTGATCAGGATCCACACCAGCAGCGCGGCGAACGCGACCGTGACCAGCGGTGCCGCCCAGTTCTCGAACCGGCGCAGCGCGTCGATCCCGCGCATGATCACCGCGATCTGCAACACCCAGAAGACCAGGAACGACAGCCACATCGTCCACGGCTGACCGGCCACCACGCCGGCCTGCGACCAGCCGTTGCCGGCGAGTTTGCCGACGATCACGAAGATCGCCTGCCCGCCGACCCAGGTCTGGATGCCGAACCAGCCACAGGCCACGATCGCCCGCAGAATGGCCGCGAAGTTCGCGCCGCGCACCCCGTAGAAGGCGCGGGCGAACACCGGGAACGGGATGCCGTACTTGGTGCCCGCGTGGCTGTTGAGCAGCATCGGGATCAACACCAGCAGGTTGGCCACCGTGATGGTCAGGAAGGCCTGCACCCAGTTCATGCCCAGCGCCACCAGCCCGGAGGCCAGCAGGTAGGAGGGGATGTTGTGGGCCATGCCCATCCACAGCGCGGCGAAGTTGTAGGTGCTCCAGGTGCGTTTGCCGACCGGTACCGGGGCAAGCTCCGGATTGGCGTATGGGCTGTCGGCCAGGACCGTGGGATCGACAAGGTCGACGCGGCCGTCGGGCACGGTGATCTGGGTCGCAGGGGTTGCGGTGGAAGCGGATGGTGGCATGGGTTACCCCAGGTGCGATGAGGAGGGTGAGCGATATGCCGGCACAGTCTCAGCGGATGATGTTTCCGCCGCGTTAACGTAGATTTCCTGCTGGTGAGGGGATTGCGCGCGAGTACGCCGGGCGGTGTCGGACAGGTGGCGCGTTCGCATCCCGGAATCGTGGACGGCTGCGCGGTGGAAGGGCAGCGTCACACTGTCCAGCTTTGTCTCTCAAGTCAGACACTGTGTACAGCTACGTGCCCGCCCTTTGACGGGCCGGGACCTGATGGATCTGGAGCGCGGCAGGCCCATAGGTCCGCAGGGCCTTGGCAACCTCGGCCGGCGAGCCGACCACGTCCCCGAGGTTGACCTTGGTCACCTGTCGGGATCGCGGACTACGGAACTGGATGATCATCCCGCAACACGGCGTCGGTACCGTGTTCGTGGGCTGGGACGGTGCGCGGGTGCGCCGGGACCGCGCACGCAGCGTGATCTGGGTTATCTGAGCCCACTCGATGGTTCGTACCTTTTTGTCGCGACTTCGTACCACCAGGCTGTCCTTGGTGAGCTCGAGCTTTTTCGGCTTCAGATCGCTGAGCGCGGCGATCGCGATCAGCAGCATCAGGACGCCAGGTATTAGTCCCGACGGCAGGCCCGAGTTGGTTGAACCGATCGTGGTCAACGACCAGACGATGAGCCCGAGCGCGGCGTACAGGAGCAGCAGACCGACGATGGCGGCACTCGGCTGGGCCTGTACCGGGTACGAACTCGTCGCCACGCTCGACTGCTGCGCCGCACCATCGGCTGTGGATCCCGTCCCGGTCGCCTGTGTCGCGTCGGCCGCCGGAATGGGCCCTCGGACCAGGACCAGTTCGGCAGCGCTGTTGGCAGAGCGACGCTGCGGCCGGGGCAGACCGAGCCCGGCCAGTTCCGCGTCCACCTGCCGGTAGACCCCGTCGAGGCTGAGTGGTTCGGGACTGCCGAACGCGTTCAGCAGGGCGCCGGTGAACGCGGTGTACCGGGCGCCGGGAGCCGCGTGCGACGGCGCGGTCGCGGTCGTCGAGGTGAGCACGTAGGTGCCGGTCAGCTTGAGCTGTCCGGTGACCATGCTGGCCGGCGCCGCCATCGCGGCAACCGCCTGACCGGAGAAGCAGCAGTCCAGGATCAACACCCTCACCCGCGCCCTCGCCCTGCCGACGTCCCGTTTGATCAGCTCCAACGGGATGGCCGTGTAGCCGATGTTGTCCGGATCGGTGCTCGGCAGCGCAAGGTGCAGCAGGCCGTCGTCGTCGAGCAGTCCGTGACCGGCGTAGTAGACGAGCAACAGGTCGGTGGCTTCCCGGCCGGCGGCGGCGAGAGTGCGGCCGACTCTGCCCTCGTCCTTCGGCTCGCCGAGCACGACACAGTGCTCGCCGGTCAGCGGTCCGAGTGCCGGATAGGCCAGGGCGCGGTGCAGGTCGAGCAGGTTCGTCCGCACCGCCGGAATGTCCGGCAGCCGCGCCGACCGGAAGCCGCTGGCGCCGATCAGTACCGCCCGTGAGGCCGCGCCGTCCGGAAATCGCCTGCCCGCGGACGGTGTGGTCATCGCGGCTCGCCCTGCCGACGTACCGGGCGTGGCACCAGATCCAGGTCGTCGTCACAGGACATGGCCGAAATCTTGCCAGCATCGGCCTGGCCAGGTCCTGTTTTCAGTCCGGATCGAGCGCGAGCAGCGCGACGTGCAGCGACAGCATCGACTCAGGGTCGTCCAAGGACACCCCGAGGATCTGCTCGACCCTGGCGAGCTGTTGGTAGTAGGCGGTTCTGGACAGGTGCGCGGCACCAGCGGCCGAGGACTTGTTGCCACCGTGCTCGCAGTAGTGGCGCAGGATCTCCACCAGCCGGCTGCCCGCTTTCGCGTCCCTGGCCAGCAGCGGCCCCAGCTCCCGTTGGGCGAACGCGGCCAGCCGCTCGTCCTCGCGCAGCAGGTGCAGCAGGCCACGCAACCGGACGTCCTCCAACCGGTGATAGCCGCGTTCCCGCGCGGTGGCGTCCGGCCCCGAGGTGCGCAGCGCCGCCTGGGCGACGTGCGCCGCCTCGCCGAGCGTGCGTCGGGCATCTTGCAGGTTGACCACCGTGGTGCCGACCGCGATCACCACCGGCAGCGCACGCGGACTGGCCTGGGCGTCGTGCGCGATACCCTGCGCCAGCCTGCGCAGCATGGTGTCCACGGTGCGCTGACCAGCGTGTCCGTCCAACGCGACCAGTGCGCGCACGCTCGTGTCGTCGATAACGCCGACCAGTGCGGGCACCTTCACCCGCCGCGCCGCCAGCGCGACCGCTTCGGCGAGGTCCCGCAGCAGTTCCTGGGTGGCCAGCGTTGGTGCCGGGGTCGGCGTCGTCGAGGTGCGCGGCCGGGCGGCGAGCCCGATCAGCGTGCGGCCCTCGACCGGGACACCGAGCGCGGCCGTCCTGGTCGGCAGGTCAGCGGGCAGCGCGCCGGGCGCCAGCAGTTCGGTGAGTAGGTTGCGGTGCGTCTGCCGCTCAAGGGTCTCCCGGTCCCTGGCCAGCAGCCGGTGCACGGCCAGCGCGGACGCGGCCCGCTCCACCACCACGAACTGCGGATGGGCCGGGGCCTGCGGACACACCAGCACCAGCCGACCCCAGTCGTTGCCGCGCGCCCCGACGACCGTGACCAGCCAACCGGCGTCCGCGTCGTAACCGGTCCGTTCGGCAGGCGCGACCGCGCGGGAGCGGACCCGCCAGTCGGTGAGCAGCGCACTCGGATCGGTGCCGGCCGCGTCGTAACCGAGCACGTCGTGCGACAGCGTCTCCAGCACCACCGGCAGCCGGGCGACCCTGGCCACCTCGCGCAGCACCTCGGCAGGCTCGGCCCCGGACACGGTCAGCGCGGTGAACGTCTCGTGCACCTGCTCGGCCGCGCGCAGCTCGGCGAGCTGCGCGTCCCGGATCAACCCGATGACCGCCTCGGTCACCGTGACGAACCGGGTCTCCTTGGAGAGCGTGACCAGCGGCAACGACCGTCGGTCGGCCGCACTGCGCAGGGCCGCCGGCAGCCCGTCCCGCCAGCGCCGAACCAGCTCGATGACCAGTCCCGCGGCGCCGACCCCGGCCAGTTCGTCGACATAGCGGGTCAGCGCGGCCGGATCGTCCGGCAGCGCGATACCCGTGGTCAGCACCAGCTCCCCACCACGCAGCAGATGCCCGATGTCGGCCACCTCCGCGACATGCACCCAGCGGACCCGCTGCCCGACCCCGGCGCCGCCGGCCATCAGTTCCGGGCCGCCCTGCCGGATCACCGGCAGCGTCAGCACATCGGCGACCGTCGGATACATGGCTTACCTCGGATTGGTCGGCCCCACGGGAGGGGTGGGAGGGTACGCACAACGTAATCCCTACCCCCGGATTCCGATACAGGTTGTCCGTCGCGCCCGCCGTCCGTGGCTGGGCACACTCGAAACCGCCGCACCGTCTCCACACCCATGCCCCGCACCCGTGCCCGCATCAAGGTCAGCGCGATGGCCCGGCCGGTGCGATCGAGCGCAGGAGGAACCCATGACGCATGCCGAGCTGCACGCTCGCCACAAGGCGGTGCTGCCCAGTTGGCTGTCGCTGTACTACGACACACCGATCGAGATCGTCCGCGGCTCCGGCCGGCGGGTCACCGACGCCGAAGGTCAGACCTATCTCGACCTGTTCGCCGGCATTCTGACCAACTCGATCGGCTACGACGTCGCCGAGATCAGCGACGCGATCCGCTCCCAGGTCGACCGCGGCATCCTGCACACCTCCACGCTCTACCTGATCCGCCAACAGGTCGAACTCGCCGAGCGCATCGTGCGGCTGTCGGGCATCCCGGACGCGAAGGTGTTCCTCACCAACTCCGGTACCGAGGCCAACGAGGCCGCGCTGATGCTGGCCACCCAGTACCGCCGCAGCAACCAGGTACTCGCGCTGCGCAACTCCTACCACGGCCGGGGTTTCGGCACCGTCGCGATCACCGGCAACCGGGGCTGGTCGGCATCGGCGCTGAGCCCGTTCAACGTCAGCTACGTGCACGGCGGCTACCGCTACCGCGACGCGTTCGGTCACCTGCCGGACGAGGAGTACATCGCGGCCTGCGTCGCCGACCTGCGCGACGTGATCCGCACCACAACGGCCGGTGACGTGGCCTGTCTGATCAGCGAGCCGATCCAGGGCGTCGGCGGCTTCAACGTGCCCCCGGACGGCCTGTTCGCCGCGTTCAAGGAAGTCCTCGACGAGTACGGCATCCTGTTGATCTCCGACGAGGTGCAGACCGGCTGGGGTCGCACCGGCGAGCACTTCTGGGGTATCCAGGCGCACGGCGTCACCCCGGACGCGATGACCTTCGCCAAGGGCCTCGGCAACGGACTGGCCATCGGCGGCCTCGTCGCCCGCGGAGAGATCATGGACTGCCTCACCGCCAACTCCATCTCCACCTTCGGCGGCAACCCGATCTCCACCGCGGGCGCCGTGGCAACACTCGACTACATCCTCGACAACGACCTACAGGCCAACGCCGCCAAACAAGGCAGCAGGCTGATCACCGCCCTGCGCGAACTCGCCGACCGCACGCCGGTCGTCGGCGACGTGCGCGGCAAGGGCCTGATGATCGGCGTCGAACTGGTCAACCCGGACGGCAGCCCGAACCCGGACGCGGCAGCCTCGGTACTGGAGAAGGCACGGCAGCTCGGTGTGCTCATCGGCAAGGGCGGCCTGCACGGCAACGTGCTGAGGTTGGCACCGCCGCTGACCCTGACCGAAGATGAAACCGAAGAGGCCATTGAGAAACTGACCGACGCCATCACGTCGGTGAACCAGGAGCTGACCCGATGACCACTAGCCCCACCCGGATCACCCACTGGATCGGCGGCAAGCCCTGGGACGGCGTTGCCGACCGCGCCGGCAACGTCTACGACCCGGCGACCGGTGCCCTCAGCGCGACGCTGGACTTCGCCGGCGAGTCCGTTGTCGACGAGGCGGTCGCGGTGGCGAGCGCGGCCTGGCAGGACTGGCGCAACGCCTCGCTCGCCAAACGCTCGACCGTGCTGTTCGCCTTCCGCGAACTGCTCAACGACAACAAGAAGCAGGTCGCCGAACTCATCACCGCCGAACACGGCAAGGTGCTCGCCGACGCGGCCGGCGAGGTCGCGCGCGGGCTGGAGGCAGTCGAGTTCGCCTGCGGCATCCCGCAACTGCTCAAGGGCGGCTTCAGCGAGAACGCCTCCACCTCGGTCGACGTCTACTCGATCCGGCAGCCGCTCGGCGTCGTCGGCATCATCTCGCCGTTCAACTTCCCGGCCATGGTCCCGCTGTGGTTCGCGCCCAACGCGATCGCCTGCGGCAACGCGGTCATCCTCAAACCGAGCGAGAAGGACCCGTCCGCGGCGAACCTGCTCGCCGAACTGTGGGCCGAGGCCGGCCTGCCCGAGGGCGTCTTCAACGTCGTGCACGGCGACAAGGTCGCGGTGGACCGCATCCTCGACCATCCGAAGGTCAAGGCCGTCTCCTTCGTCGGCTCGACCCCGATCGCCCGCTACGTCTACGGTCGCGGCACCGCGACCGGCAAGCGGGTGCAGGCGCTGGGCGGCGCCAAGAACCACATGGTCGTGCTGCCCGACGCCGACCTCGATGTGACCGCGGACGCCGCGGTCTCGGCAGGCTTCGGTTCGGCCGGTGAGCGGTGCATGGCGATCTCCGTCGTGGTGGCCGTCGACCCGGTCGCCGACGAGCTGATCGCGCGGATCACCGACCGGATGGCCAAGCTGCACATCGGCGACGGCCGGCGCCCCGGCTGCGAAATGGGACCACTGGTCACCGCGGCCCACCGCGACCGCGTAGTGTCCTATTTGGACGCTGGCGTCGCCGAGGGCGCCACGCTGGCCGTCGACGGCCGCGAGCACCCGGTTGACGGCGACCCCGGCGGCTACTGGCTCGGGCCGACCCTGTTCGACAACGTCACCCCCGAGATGTCCGTCTACACCGACGAGATCTTCGGCCCCGTGCTGTCCGTCGTCAGGGTGCCCAGCTATGCCGACGCCGTCAACCTCGTCAATGCCAACCCCTACGGCAACGGCACGGCCATCTTCACCGGCGACGGCGGCGCGGCGCGGCGCTTCCAGCACGAGATCGAGGTCGGCATGGTCGGCGTGAACGTGCCGATCCCGGTACCGGTGTCGTACTACTCCTTCGGCGGCTGGAAGGACTCGCTGTTCGGCGATTCGCACGCCTACGGCCCGGACGGCATCCACTTCTTCACCCGCAACAAGGTCATCACCAGCCGCTGGCCGGCCCGCGCCGTCGGCGTATCGGCAGCGGGCGCTCCGGCGCCCGGCAACGTGAACCTCGGATTCCCCCAGAACGACTGATCCCGAAGGTTGGCGCCTCGCGGCCGGATACCCGAGGCGCCAACCGTTTTTCACGCTCGGGACCCAAGTGTTCTCAGCAGTCATGTTCCGACTGTCCGAACGGACGACACGCGAATCGGCCTACCGGCATTTCCGGCAAACCTTGATCAACACCGAGTAGTATTGAATTTCGGGGGTCCCCCTGTGCACGAAAGGTCGACTCGCCGATGAAAGCAGGGTTTCGTCGGCGTGTCGGCGTGTCGGCGTGTCGGCGTGGCCTGGTGGCCTGGTGGCCTGGTGACTCAGACCGGTTGTAGTGGTTGATGCGGCAGGGCCGGGAGTTCGACCTCGATCGGATCACCGGGGCGCACCTCGCCATCGGCGAGCACGATGCTCATCACCCCGGCCTTGCGGATCAGGTTTCCCCGCTCGTCCCGATCCAGTACGGCTTTCATCAGGCCGTGCTGGAAATGGTCCAGTTGCAGACACGGATTGCGCAGTCCGGTGACTTCCACGATCGCGGTCGAACCAAGGTGCAGGCGGGTTCCGGTCGGCAGGCCGAGCAGGTCGATGCCGAGAGTGGTCACGTTCTCGCCCATCTCGCCGGCTTTCACGACGAAACCGGCGTCGGCAAGCTCGTCGAGCAGTTCGGCGTGGATGAGGTGGACCTGGCGCAGATTGGGTGCGTCCGGCGTGCGCGCCATGTGCGAACGATGCCGCACGGTGACGCCCAGATGCGCGTCATCCTCGACGCCGAGACCTGTCAGCAGCGTGATGTAGGGGATGTTCGGTTTGCTGAAGGTGTACTCCTGGCTGCGGCTCACCGCCGCTACTGAACCGGTCATCCGCAAAGATTAGGTGTACGTTCCCCGCTCGCGCAGGCCATTAACCCGCTGCTGCCGGCCGCAGCGATGCGCCGACCTCGGTCCGTGTCTCATAATGTGTCGCATAATGGTCTCATGACGTGTCTGTTTAATGAGACAGATGGCGGTAGAGAGTTGCCCGAGATACGCCGATGGCCGCTGCGATCTCCTCGCCGGTGTGCTGCCCCTGCTCGTACATCCGGCGAGCGGTGTCCAGCGCTTCGGCGCTCAATCGGCTGGGCCGACCGCTGGGTCGACCATTGGGGCGACTGCTGTTGCTGCTGCGAATCGGGACATCGGGCCGATCCGGTTCGCTGAACAGTCGACGGGCGCCGCGCAGCACCTCCTCGCGCAACGTCTCGGTAGGGAGGTCGGCCAGTATCATCACGGGGTCGCTGAGCACGGCGATCGCCTGTGCGGCACGGACCTTCGCCGCGATATCGGGTTCCGGCCCGGCGACCAGGATGTTCGCGCGTTCGATCGAGGCGCTGAACCGGGGGAAGACCGTTTCCTGGGACAATAGCGCGAGGTCGTGCACGCTCATCCGCAGTGAGTTCCGATGCGTCAGCAACACGTCTAGCAGACCTTCGATGACCGCCCAGCGCACTTCCACCGGGTCCGCGTCGACCAATGCGGCCCTGTTCAGTGCGGCGTCCAGATCACGGAGCAGCGGTTCGGCGAGCGCGGCCAGGATCTCGGCCTTGGTGGGGAAGTGATAAAGCACTGCCGCCTTGGTGAGGCCGAGCCGGACGGCGATCTCGCGCAGCGCGGTGCGCTGGTAGCCGTGCCTGCTGAACAGCTCGCGGGCCACCGTGAGGATCTCTGCCCTCGTGTCGCGCTGAGCGGTCTGTTGGGTGGCCCGCGGCGAACTGTCCTGCATCGCCCGACTCTAGCAGTTGACTGACCTTTGGTCAGCGCTCCACTGTAGAGTGGCTGACCGATGGTCAGTTCACCGGGGGTGGAAGTGGACAGGGGGTGTGCGATGAATCCGCAGAATCGTCGGGTGCTGATTTCCGGGGCCAGCGTTGCCGGTCCGGTACTGGCCTATTGGTTGGCGCGTTACGGTTTCGAGCCGACGCTGGTCGAGGCGGCCGACGCGCCGAGGGACGGTGGCTACCCGATCGACGTGCGTGGTCAGGCACTGTCGGTGGCCGATCGGATGGGGCTGCTGCCGGAATTGCGCGCGGCGGGGTTGGACACCGAGGGGCTCTCGTTCGTCAACGCCGAGAACAGGACGCTGGCAGCGGTCGACATGCGCGCGATGCGCAAGGCGGCGGCGAGTGCGGACATCGAGCTGTGCAGGGGAGATCTGGTGCGGATTCTGCACGCCGCCACCAGTGACGGGATCGAGTACCGGTTCGGCAACCGGATCACCGAGCTGACCCAGCACGAGGGCGGGGTGCACGTCGAATTCGAGCACGGCCCTGGCGGCGACTTCGATCTCGTA
This sequence comes from Pseudonocardiaceae bacterium, assembly GCA_036268955.1. Lineage (GTDB taxonomy): Bacteria > Actinomycetota > Actinomycetes > Mycobacteriales > Pseudonocardiaceae > CAJCJE01. Next base: position 106,315 of record DATATE010000033.1, on the reverse strand, counting down.
CTCGGCGCGGACGGGCTGCACTCCGGGGTCCGGAAGCTCACTTTCGGCCCTGAACAACAGTTTCTGCGTTATCTCGGCTACTACTTCGGCGGGGTCGAAGTGGCGTCGAGCGTCGGGATGCCGGAACGGGTGGTGCTGCGCAACGAACCCGGCAAGCTCATCGGCATCTACCGCTACCACGACCGCGCCGGGGCCTTCTTCATGTTCGCCAGCCGGCATCAGGTCGACTACGACTACCGGGACCTGGCCGCGCCGGGCCGGATATTCACCGAGCGGTTCGCCGATCTGCGGTGGCGCGGCGGGGTTGTCGAGCAGGTCGCCGCCGCCGGAGAGATGTATTTCGACTCACTCAGCCAGGTGCACCTGGCGACCTGGTCGAAGGGCCGGATCGCGCTGGTCGGCGATGCCGGGTACTGCCCGACCCTGATCACCGGGCAGGGCACCAGCCTCGCCATGATCGGCGCCTACCTGCTCGCCGGTGAACTCGCCGCAGCAGGCGGAGATCACCGCGTCGCGTTCGCGCGCTATGAGGAGCGTTTCCGACCGGCTGTCACCGCAGCGCAGCGCGGCACCAGCCAGGGCGCCGCCATGCTCATCCCGGCGACCTCGGCCGCGATCTGGCGACGCAACCAGTTGGTCCGCCTCGCCGGCATCCAGGTGCTCGTCTCCCGGCTGACCCGGCGCTTCGCGCGCCCGGCCGCCGAACTACCCGCGTACCCGCAGGCTAGTGGCGAGCCTTCGCTGCCTCCCGCTGCTCGCCGCTGAGGTGCTCGGGCATCCGGTGTCCGGCAACGTGAACCTCGGTTTCCTCAGAACGACTGACCCGGCTGTTGTTGTCAGTCAGAACCACCGCACGTCCGGCACTTCTGCCCAGCGCACGGGCGAAGGGGGAACGACATCGCCAAAACCCACTGCGTGACCAGGTCACGTAGTTCGGAGACCGTTATGAACGCATCAGGTGGCATCTGCGTATCGACGGGATTTCCTGTGTCGTGCACCAGAACCACGTCATCTCGACCGGCGTCTCCCCTGGTCAACCAGGAGTGTTGATGACCGTCACGGTCGGCCGCGATGAGCACTGCCGCAGCGACCTGGTGATCACGGTTGAATTGGAAGCGAAGGTTGGCCGAAGGGAACTTCTCGCCTTGCGGCGTCAGATACAGGCGGGCGATCACATCGCTGTTGCCGCGAGCGAGATAGAAGTCCAGGAAGGCTGACACGCCCTGTTCTGCGTCGAACGTCACGTTGCAGACCGCGCCATCGATGTCGAACACACCCGAAGCCTGTAGATACCGATCGACCGGGCCTGCGAGGTCCCGTTTGGGTAGCACTCCTCGGATCCTCGTGGTCATCGCGTAGCGGCGCCCTCGAACTTCAACGACGGACGAGGGCCATGGTGCACTGAGCCACCGACAACGCGGACAAACCGCCGCTGCGCGTGCCACTGCTGACCGTCGGGACGACGGCCGCTATTGGCTCACCGCACGGTGCTGGCGACGAACGCGGCCCATGCGGAGGCCGGAATCCAGAACTCACCGGCGGCCGGGTTCTTGGAGTCGCGCACGCCGACGGCGGTCCCGGCTAACCGACACTCCACGCACTGGTCGTTGCCGCCGCCGCTGTGACTGCTCTTGAACCAGCCCGTGTCCGTTTCGGCGATCCGCACTTCCACACAACTGTCGTCGCCACCGCCGCTGTAGCTGCTCTTGAACCAGCCGGTGTCGCGCGCGCCGTTGGCCACGGGTCACTCCTTCAGTTTCGCCGCCAGGATTTCGCGGGTCCGCCTCGGACTGTAGGCGATCTCCCGGATCCTGTTGAAGGCCCTGGTCAGCCGATCGGTGTCGCCGGCCTTGTCGAAGTACGGCGATGAGCCGTATGCCACCGGCAGGAAGCCGATCGGCCGCAACACGTCACCGAAGCGGAAGATCCTGATGCCACTGTGCTGGGCCGGGTTGTCCGGCGCGGAGTTGGGCACGATCCGGACAGTCAGGTTCTTGTGCTCGGTGATCATCTCCAGCGTGTGCTTGATCTGGGCCCGCATCACGTCGGGTCCGCCGACCTCGGCGGCCAGCGCCGATTCGGTGAAGAACAGGTCGAGGGTCTTCGGTTTCTCTGCTGTGATGATCGAGCGCTGCCGTTCCAGTCGGAACTCGGCACGGTTGGCCGTCTCGGCTTCACTGGTGTCCCACCAGATGCCATCGCTGACGTCCATGATCGCCCGCACGTACTCCGGTGCCTGGATGATGTACGGGAAGATCCCGGTCTCGTAGATCCACAGCTCGCTGGCCAGTGCTTCGAGCAGGGCGATTCGGCGCCAGGAGCCGGGCGCGAGGTCGAGGTAGGGCAGTCCGGTGGCGCGCTTGCGGGTCTGGATACCCAGGCTGAGCAGCTCTTTGCGCTGAGCCGCCGGGGCGCCGAGGTACTCCAGCAGTTCGGGCAGTTCTTCGGCGCTCAGGGTTGCCTTGCCGTCGAGCACCTTGACCATGCGGGCTCGGTCCTTGCCGACGACCCTGGCCAGGTCGTCGATGGAATTGCCGCGATCGGCGCGCAGCTGCTTGAGCGCCTCGCCGAGAAAGATCCTGGGCAGTGTCGGTACCGCCTCGGCCATCGTCTCCACCCTTCGCCTGACAAGGTTCACCCGATCGGTGGCGGGTCGCTGGGACACAGTGGCCCGTATCCTGGTGCACACTGATTCCACGGGACGCGAGTCCCTAGGACACTGAATCCGCGAACGGAATTGTAGATCGCCAACCGCGATGGCCTGTGGTGGACACACCGTACGAAGGGGAGAAAATAATGCCGCTGTATGTCGATTCCGGTATTTCCGTCGAGTCCTGGGTCGAGATGAAGCGCCAGGTGCCGGCACGGCACGAGGTCGATCGCTTCAACGAGCTTGCGATGCTCTTCTTTGGCGCGCAGGACAACTATGTGCTCTATCTGGGCAAGGAGAACCTGCGCAGCGTGGCCGAGTTGGCCAGCAAGGCGCTGGCCGAACTGGACGCCGAGCAACCCGCCGACGCCGATGACTGATGGTATGACCAATAGGCGGTCAGGTCAGGCCGCGGCGGTCGGTTTCCGTTGTCGCGCAGGTCAGTGGCGGGCTTTCGCTTCCTCCTGCTGTTCGCTGCTGAGGTGTTCGGGCATCGGGTCGTAGCGGGCGAAGCGCCGGACGAACGCGCCGCTGCCGGAGGTCATCGAGCGCAGGTCGATCGCGTACCGCAACAGTTCTCCGGCCGGCACCTCGGCCCGCACCATGGTGTGTCCCGGCTCGCCGGGTTCGGTGCCCAGCACCCGGCCGCGCCGGCCGGACAGGTCGCCGAGGATGGTGCCGAGGTGCTCGTCGGGCATGGTGATGGAGATTTCGTCCAACGGTTCCAGCAGCGTCACGCGGGCACTGCCGGCCGCGTCCTTCAACGCGAGCGCACCGGCGGTCTGGAACGCGGCGTCGGAGGAGTCGACGCTGTGTGCCTTGCCGTCGGTGAGCGTGACCCGCACGTCCACAACGGGATGGCCGCTGTGCAGCCCTGCGGCGAGCTGTGCCCGAACGCCCTTCTCCACGCTCGGGATGAACTGGTGCGGCACGGCACCGCCGACCGTCTTGTCCACGAACTCGAAACCGCCGCCACGGGGGAGTGGTTCGACGGTGAGGTCGCAGACCGCGAACTGGCCGTGCCCGCCGGACTGTTTGACGTGCCGGCCGTGCCCGGACGCCGCCGAGGCGAAGGTTTCCCGCAGCGCGACCTTCACCGGTTCGGTGTCCACCTCGGCGCCGCCTGCCTTCAGCCTGGCCAGCACGACGTCGGCATGTGCCTCGCCCATGCACCACAGGACGAGCTGGTGTGTCTCGGCGTTGCGGTCCATCCGCAGCGTCGGATCGCTGGCGACCAGCCGGGCGAGGTTGCGGGCCAGAGTGTCCTCGTCGCTGCGCGTCCGCGCGATCACCGCGACCGGCAGCAGCGGTTCCGGCATCACCCAGGGCGCCATCAGCATCGGGTCCTCCGGCGCGGACACCGTGTCGCCGGTTTCCGCCGAGCCGACCTTCGTCAACGCGCACAGGTCGCCCGCGACGCAGTAGGGCACCTCACGCAGGTTCGCGCCGAGTGGGGAGTAGATGTGCGCGACCCGCTCGTCGGTGTCGTGGTCGGAGTGGCCCCGATCGGCCAGTCCGTGCCCGGAAACGTGCACGGCGTGCTCCGGCCGCAGCGTCCCGGAGAACACCCGGACCAGCGAGACCCGGCCGACGTAGGAGTCCACGGCGGTGCGCACCACCTCGGCGGCCAACGGACCTTCCGGGTTCGCGGTGATGATCTTGTGCGGTTTGCCGTTCGGATCGGTGACCGGGGGGAGCGGATGCTCCAGCGGCGAAGGGAAGCCGCCGGTGAGTACTTCGAGCAGTTCGGCGATGCCGAGACCGGTCAGCGCGGACACCGGGATGACCGGATGGAACGAACCGCGCACCACCGCCTTCTCAAGGTCGGCGATCAGCGTCGCGCTGTCGATGGCCTCGCCGGCGAGGTAGCGGTCCATCAGGGACTCGTCCTCGCTCTCGGCGATGATGCCCTCGATCAGCTCGTTGCGGGCATCGGCGATCCGGTCGTTCTCCGTTGCCGCCGGCTCGCCGACGGTGGGCGGGTAGCCGTTGGCGTAGTCGAAGTAGCGGCCGGTCAGCAGCCCGATCAGGCCGGAGGAGCCGTCCGCCGCCGGTAGGTACAGCGGCATCACGCCGGCGCCGAAGGCGTCCTGGCAGGCCGCGATCTCGTTGTCGAGATCGGCCCTCGGATGGTCGAGCCTGCCGATCACCACCGCGCGTGGCATGCCGACCGAGGCACATTCCTGCCACAGCGCGACTGTGGCCGGGTCGACGCCCTCGGCGGCGCAGACCACGAACAGCGCCGCGTCCGCCGCGCGCAGTCCGGCCCGCAGCTCACCGACGAAATCGGCGTAACCGGGGGTGTCGATCAAGTTGATCTTGATGCCGTTGTGCACCAGTGGGGCCACCGCGAGGCCGACCGAGCGCTGCTGGCGCACCGCGGCCGGGTCGTGATCGCAGACCGTGCTGCCCTCCACGACCGACCCCGCTCTCGGCAACACGCCGGTGGTGGCCAGCAGGACCTCGGTCAGGGTTGTCTTGCCGGAGCCGGACGGGCCGACCAACACGATGTTGCGTACCTTGGCCGGGTCGTCTACAGCGACCGCGACGCCACTCTGGCCATTGAGATGGCCACCCTCCGCATTTTTCGTACCCATCGCCCTTTTCCCTCCGAAATTGACCGCACCTCCGAAAAGCGACCGGAAAATGTCGGTCAGCACGGGTCAACACAGCTATTCGCTGGTTGTGTTCGATCTCACACCCAACGGTGGACCTGGACAACCCTTAACGGCAAGCGCCATCCAGGAGGACGAAGTGCCAACATCTGCCGAATCCGCGTTCATGTTCGACCGGCGAGCGCCTGGCCAGCCATTGCCGTGGGAATGGGCGCGGCAGCGCCTGGTGGCCGCCAGGAACTACTGGGTCGCCACAGTCGGTGCGCACGGCCCGCATGTTCGTCCGGTCTGGGGCGTTTGGCGGGCCGAGGGCCTGTGGTTCTCCACCGCGAACCCGGCCGTCGCCAACGCGCTGCGCGACCCGAGGGTCTCGGTGCACCTCGAATCGCCTGCCGACGCCGACGAAGCCGTCATCGTCGAAGGGGACCTCTCGCGCGTTCGAGAAACCGAACAACTCGCACCAGTACTCGCCGAATACAACGCGAAATACGGCACCGACGCCGAACCGACCGCCGAGGGAATGCGCGATTCGCAGGGGGCCGAGGGCGCGATGCTGCTCGTGCGTCCGAGGATCGTGCTCGGCTGGTCGGTCGACGCACTCGATCGAGCCACCCGATGGCGGGCCGGTCCTGAAACGAGTGACCTGGACGACCGAGGCGGCGACGCAGCGCGTGACCTGGGCGACAGCGATGAAGTGGCCTGGTGAAAACGGCTCTTATTGGCCTGCACAAGCGGTCCACGTGCGACGTACGATCGGTGGTGAAACAGCCGCGAGCTGCGCGTTTCACCCACCGTGAGCATGTTGGTCCGTTAACCCGAAAGGCCGCGCCCGTGAGTTCCGCCGAAACCAGCCCCACCACCGCGACGCCCGCGCAGGCGGGCACCGCCAGCCCCTCCTCGGCCGTCGGCACCGCACGTGTCAAACGCGGTATGGCGGAGATGCTCAAGGGCGGCGTGATCATGGACGTGGTCACCGCGGAGCAGGCCAAGATCGCCGAGGACGCCGGCGCCGTCGCGGTCATGGCGCTGGAGCGGGTCCCCGCCGACATCCGCGCCCAGGGCGGCGTCGCCAGGATGAGCGACCCCGACCTGATCGACGGCATCATCGCCACCGTCTCCATCCCGGTGATGGCCAAGGCCCGCATCGGGCACTTCGTCGAGGCCCAGGTGTTGCAGTCGCTCGGCGTCGACTACGTCGACGAGTCCGAGGTGCTGACCCCGGCCGACTACGCCAACCACATCGACAAGTGGCAGTTCACCGTGCCGTTCGTCTGCGGCGCGACCAACCTCGGCGAGGCACTGCGCCGGATCACCGAGGGCGCGGCGATGATCCGCTCCAAGGGCGAGGCCGGCACCGGCGACGTGTCCAACGCGACCACCCACATGCGCCAGATCGGTGCCCAGATCCGCAGGCTCACCTCGTTGTCCGCCGACGAACTCTACGTCGCCGCCAAGGAGTTGCAGGCCCCGTACGAGCTGGTCAAGGAGATCGCCGAGGCCGGCAAGCTGCCCGTCGTGCTGTTCACTGCGGGCGGCATCGCCACCCCGGCCGACGCGGCGATGATGATGCAGCTCGGCGCCGAGGGCGTGTTCGTAGGCTCCGGCATCTTCAAGTCCGGTGACCCTGCCAAGCGTGCCGAGGCGATCGTCAAGGCCACCACCTTCTACGACGACCCCGACGTGATCGCCAAGGTCTCCCGCGGTCTCGGTGAGGCCATGGTCGGCATCAACGTCGACGACATCCCGGAGCCGCACCGGCTCGCCGAGCGCGGTTGGTGACCCAGACAGCGAACGTGGCCCGGTGCGCGAGCACCGGGCCACTCGCACGGTCAGGACGACGTCGAATAAAGCTCGATCCTGGCGTTGTGCCCGTTGCTGTTGGCCAGCCTGCCGTCGCACGTGATCAGCGGCGCGTCGAGCTGTTCGGCGAGCGCGACGTAGAGCGCGTCCGAACCGGTGATCGCATGTCGCAGCCGCCAGGCGTCGTGCAACAGGGGTCGGTGCTCGAATCGCCGGATCGGGGCGTCCGCGACCCGGCTCAGCGCTAGCGTGGCCTGCTCATCGGTGAGATGACCGCGCATCGCCATCCGGCGCAGTACGTTCAGCGCCTCGGCGTCGATGATCTCCGGCGCACAGCCGGTGCTCAACATCAGCCTGCGCAGGAGATCCTTGTCCCGTCCCTGCTCCGCTGTGGTGCCGATGCTCGCGACGATCTCGATCAGTGCCGAGTTGTCCACGACGATCACCTCGGTCATGGCGCCTCCTCATCGTGCTCGTCGTGGAGTTCGCGGATGGTGCGCGCGATGACCTCGCTGGAGACTCCCCACTCCCGGTCGGTCACCTGCTCGACCCATTCGGCCATGCTCGGTGAGGACGCCAGCCGGTGGAGTTCGCGCTTGAGATAGGCGGTCAGCGAAAGACCCTCCATCGACGCTCGGGTACGCAGGATCGTGTAGTCCTCGTCGTCCACGTCGCGGATCTGGATGGTCATCGCCATACCGACATCATAATCGTTGTGCATGCACTCCACATGCAGGTAATCGATCATGCGCGCAGCGTAGCGATGCGGTCGGACATTTCTCCGATACGGCTCAGATGTGCTCGATGACCATGGAACCCGCGGTGTTCGGCTCCAGCGCCTCGAAGAGGTGCGGCACGTCGCCGGGGTAGGACATGTAGTCGCCGGTGCAGAGTTCGACCGGCACATCGGTGGGGCCGACCAGGGCGCGGCCGGAGGCGAGCCAGAAATGTTCGGTGGTACCCGGCATGTGCGGATCGGAGTTGCGCACCGATCCCGGCTCGGCATGTACCAGGTAGAGGTCCCGCCGGGCATTCGGCGGGCAGGAGGACAGCAGCGTGGCGGCGTAGCTGGACCGCTCGGAGTAGATCACCGTGCCCTCGCCCGCCCGCAGGACGGTGATCGTCGGCCGAGGTGGGTCGACCAGCCTGCTGAACGGGACGCCGAGCGCGACACCCAGCGCCCACAGGGTCTCCACGCTCGGATTGCCGGTGGCGGATTCCAATTGGGACAGTGTCGACTTGGCGATCCCGGCGCGTTTGGCCAGTTCGCTCAGTGAGATACCGAGGCGCTCGCGCTCGTGGCGCAGCGAGGCTGCGATCTGCTCAAGCGGTGCCTTGGCCGGCTGGTCGACCATGTGTTCGCTCCAGAAGTCGTTTCGTTCGCCTTGACGAACGCCGGGTCTACGTTCAGGATAGTGCACATGCGTTCGTTATGGCGAACGGTGGCGCTGGCTCCCGTTCGAGATATCGCTCTTGTCTGCCTCGCCGACGGCGTCGTCGGCCTGTCCTTCGGCGCGATCTCGGTCGCCGGTGGCCTGCCCGCCTGGGTTCCCATCGCCATGTCCCTGCTGATCTTCGCCGGTGGTGCCCAGTTCAGCGCGGTCGCGATCGTGCTGGCCGGCGGTGGTCCGGTCGCCGCGGTCGTGGCCGGCCTCGTGCTCAACGCCAGGCTGCTGCCCTTCGGCTTCGCCGCCGCCGACGTACTGGAGGGCGGTTGGCCGCGCAAGCTGCTCGGCGCGCAGCTGATGATCGACGAATCCGTCGCCTTCACCCTCGCCCAGCGCGAACCCGCTCGGCGCAAGGCCGCCTACTGGACCTGTGGGCTTGGCCTCTACGTGATCTGGAACCTCGCCGTCGCCGCCGGCACCTTCGCCGGCAAGGCGGTCGGCGACACCAACACCTACGGTCTCGACGCCGCCTTCCCCGCCGTGCTCTTCGCGCTCGTGCTGCCCATGCTGCGCACCAAGGGCACCGCCCGGCCCGCGGTCGTCGGCACCTTGATCGCGCTGGCCGCCACCCCGTTCCTGCCACCGGGGGTGCCGGTACTGCTCGCCCTGCTCGGTCTGCTCACCGTCGGTAAGGCCGACCGGCCGGGCACCCCCGCGATGGCATCCGGAGCCGCGACATGACCCTCGCCGCGATCCTGGTGCTCGCCGCCGGCACCTACGCCTACCGGATAGCCGGTCCGCTGCTGCGTGGCCGAATACAACTGTCCGACCGGGTCCGCAGGCTGCTGCTGATCGGCGCGGCCATCCTGTTGTTGGCGCTGGTCAGCACCTCGGCGCTGGCTCAGGGCCACGGCTTCGCCGGTTGGGCCCGGCCGGCCGGCGTGGGAGTCGGCGCGCTGCTGGCCATCCGCAAGGCGCCGTTCCTCGTGGTCGTGCTGGCCGCTGTGGCGACGACCGCTTTGCTCCGTCTGGCCGGCGTGCCCTGATCTCGTCGGGTCGCCGACCAGTTACCATCCGGAGTCGGGACCGGGGCGCGAGCGCTTCCTGACGCGGGCACCCGTCGGCTGACTTGGGCCGTTGGTCAGGATTGGCACCTTTGCCGCCTGGGCACGGTTCGTCGGGGACAAGGCACGACGCGAAGGAGCTTCATGGCGCACGTCTCGGAACCGACCGAGGAACACTCCGGGGAATCAGGCGAGTCGGCCAACTATGTCTCGCGGACCGACCTGGTCGCGGTCGAGGACGCCGGCTATCACAACAGCCTGACGAGCCGGCACATCCAGATGATCGCGATGGGAGGTGCGATCGGCACCGGCCTGTTCCTCGGCGCCGGGTCCCGGCTGCACAGCGCGGGCCCCTCGCTGGCCATCGTCTACGCGATCTCCGGGGTGTTCGCCTTCCTGGTCGTGCGGGCCATGGGTGAACTGGTCATGCACCGGCCGACCAGCGGCTCGTTCGTCTCCTACTCGCGGGAGTTCTACGGCGAGAAGGCGGCCTTCGCGGCGGGCTGGCTGTACTTCCTGAACTGGGCCACCAGCGGGATCGCGGACGTGACCGCGGCAGCCATCTACGTGCAGTTCTTCGCACCCAACCTGCCACAGTGGATTCCGGCGCTGATCGCGCTGGCCGTGGTGCTGGCGATCAACCTGGTGTCGGTGCGGCTGTTCGGCGAGATGGAATTCTGGTTCGCCGCGATCAAGGTGGCGGCCATCAGCATCTTCATGATCATCGCCATCGTGGTGTTGATCGACCGGCAGCAGGTCGACGGGCACTCCACCGGACCGCAGCTGATCTTCGCCAACGGCGGGTTCTTCCCGCACGGAGCGCTGGCCGCGCTGCTGATCCTGCAGGGCATCGTGTTCGCCTACTCCGGGATCGAGATGGTCGGCGTCACCGCAGGCGAGGCCGCCGAACCGCGCAAGATCATCCCAAAGGCGGTCAACGCGGTCGGCTGGCGGATCGCGATCTTCTACGTCGGTTCGATCCTGCTGCTGACCATGCTGCTGCCCTGGGGAACCTACACGGCGGGGCAGAGTCCGTTCGTCACGTTCCTGACCAAGCTAGGTGTGCCGGGCGCTGGCGGGATCATGGACATCGTCATCCTCACCGCCGCCCTGTCCAGTGTGAACTCCGGCCTCTACTCGACCGGTCGGATCCTCCGCTCGCTGTCGGTCAACGGGGCGGCGCCGAAGTTCACCGGCAAGATCGGCCGCAACGGCGTCCCGTATTCGGGCGTACTGCTGACCGCCGGAATCTATCTGCTCGGCATCTTGTTGGACGTCTTCGTCAAGGGGCAGGCCTTCGAGATCGCGCTGAACTTCTCCGCGCTGGGCATCATCGGCATGTGGATCATGATCATGGTGGCCAATCTCGGTCTTCAGCGTCGCGCCAAACAGGGCCTCGCCGTCCGGCCCAAGTACCGGCTGCCCGGCGCGCCGTACACGAACTACCTGACCATCGTGTTCCTGGTCGCGGTGTTCTGCCTGAGCTGGTACGACGACCCGGCAGGCCGGATCATGATCATCGGCTCGCCGGGTATCGCGATCCTGATGGTCATCGGCTGGTTCGCGGTGCGCAAGCGGGTCGGCGAGATACGGGGACGGCCGCTGCACACCGGGGGTTCGAAGACGGACTGACCAGCAGGTGTGTGCCACGGCATGCGGCTCCCGAGCGGAGCGTGTGCCGTGGCATTGCGTACTGTTGAGGGTCTAGGAGCAGGAGGAGTTTCCGGGTGAACGGGTCGGCGGCTGCACCGCTGGTGGGCGTGTTGGCCCTGCAGGGTGATGTGCGTGAGCACCTCGCCGCGTTGCGTGCTGCCGGTGCGGAGGCGATCGCGGTCCGCCGCCCCGAGGAACTCCAGCGAGTACACGGACTCGTCCTGCCGGGCGGCGAGTCGACCACGATGAGCAGGCTGCTGGACACCTTCGAGCTGCTCGACCCGCTGCGCTCCCGGCTGGCCGAGGGCATGCCGGCCTACGGTTCCTGCGCCGGGATGATCCTGCTGGCCAAGGAACTCCGCGACGGCCGCCCTGACCAGCATCAACTCGGTGCGCTGGACGTGGTCGTGCGGCGCAACGCCTTCGGCCGGCAGGTCGACTCCTTCGAGGCGGACCTGGACATCACCGGGGTGTCCGGCCCGCCGGTGCACGCGGTGTTCATCAGGGCGCCGTGGGTGGAGTCGGCGGCCGATCATGTAGAAGTGCTGGCCAGCGTGCCGGACTCGGCGGCGGCCGGGGAGGCCGCCGGTAAGATCGTCGCGGTTCGCCAGGGGCGTGTACTCGCGACGGCGTTCCACCCAGAACTCACCGGCGACGGTCGAGTACATGAACTGTTCGTGCGGACCGTGCGGGGATGAGATGTTCCGGCGTGCCCAGTCAATCGGCAGCCGGCGGTCGGGCATGAGTGATATCGAGGAGGAAAGATGAGCGGCCATTCCAAATGGGCGACGACAAAGCACAAGAAGGCCGCCATCGACGCGAAGCGCGGCAAGCTGTTCGCGAAGCTGATCAAGAACATCGAGGTCGCCGCGCGGACCGGCGGTGGCGACCCGGACGGCAACCCGACGCTGTTCGACGCCATCCAGAAGGCGCGCAAGACCTCGGTGCCGATCGACAACATCGAGCGGGCGCGCAAGCGTGGCGGTGGCGAGGAAGCCGGCGGCGCGGACTGGCAGACGATCATGTACGAGGGTTACGGCCCCAACGGCGTCGCCGTGCTGATCGAGTGCCTCACCGACAACCGCAACCGGGCGGCCGGTGACGTGCGCACCGCGATGAGCCGTAACGGTGGTTCCATGGCCGACCCCGGCTCGGTGTCGTACATGTTCAACCGCAAGGGCGTCGTGATCGTCCCGAAGAACGGCCTTTCCGAGGACGACGTGCTGTTGGCCGTGCTCGACGCGGGCGCGGAGGAGGTCAACGACCTCGACGAGAGCTTCGAGATCGTGTCCGAGCCGACCGATCTGCTCGCGGTGCGCAAGGCACTACAGGAGGCCGACTACGAATACGACTCGGCAGAGGCCAGCTTCGTCCCCTCGATGACGGTTTCACTCGACGAGGACGGCGCGCGCAAGGTGTTTCGCCTGATCGATGCGCTGGAAGACTGCGATGATGTGCAGAACGTCTTCACCAACATCGACGTGTCCGACGAGGTAATGGCGGCGCTCGACTGATCCTTCGGCCGACGGCCGGGAGCCGATCGGGCGGCGCCGCGTAGGAGGCAGACGCAGGCGTGCACCCGATCAACTCCGCTCCCGGCCGACCGGTGACCTCCCCACCAGCACTCGTGGGTGCCGAGCGCCGGTTACCGCTCGGGGTGCTGATCGGGGTCGGCCTGTGGCGCGCGTTGATCGTGGTCTTCGCGCTCGTCGGATTCACCTCGGTGCCCAATGGCGGCGGCTTCGGCGGCGGCCACGGCGTCAGCAACTTCGCCTATCTCACCCAGCAGGGCAGTTTCCTCACCGCGGTGGTCTATGCGGGCCTGCTGAGCTATCCGCTGTTCACCCGTGGTCACCGGCACGAACCGCGCACGCCGTGGCTGCGTGGCGCGCTCACGGTGGTGATGGCGTTGATCAGCGTCACCTACATGACCATGTTGGGCGGCTCGCTGAGCGACACCGCCGACCAGTTCGAGCACCTGCTGACCCCGATCGTCGTCGTGCTCGACTGGATCGTGGTCGGCCGTGCGCCCTCCGCCGCCCGCTGGTGGTTTCCGCTCACCTGGCTCGCGTTCCCCCTCGCCTACCTCGCGTTCTATGTCAGCTACGTCGGCGACGGCACCCCGCTCTACCCGTTCCTGCGGCCCGGTCACGGCAACTTCCAGCTGGTGGTGTTCGGGTTCCTGGTCGGCGTGCTCGGCCTCGGCTACCTGATGTACGGCATCGGCAAGCTCAAGGGCGCGCTGGTGGCCGGAGCCGTCGAGAACGGTGCCGAGACTGGTGCGACCGGGAGCAGCGCGGCGGGCGGGACCGTCGTCCGTTCGGGTTGACCTGGCGCTCCCGCGACCCTGACACCGATATAACAGTTCGATGACGCACAATGACGTCGTGCCGACCCAGGAAATCCCCGCCGAGTACCAGAAGTTACGCAGCTGGCTGCTTGACCAGGCCGAAGAACACGGCACCGCCATCGTGCAGGTCGCCGGTGACGGCGAGGGCGCGCCGTATGCGTTCACCGTCGGCGCCTGGCGCCGGTTCGGCGTGGCCGAGGCGGTCGTCGTCGGCTTACCCGCCGAGGTGGCGCAGATTCTGCTGCGCGCCTACGTCGGCAAGGCTCGCGAGGGGGAGCGGTTTCGCCCCGGCACCGTCTACGACGGCTTCTTCGACGGCGTACCGGTCGCCTTCGAGCAGGTCGCCAAGGGCTGGTACACGGAGTTCTTCGGCAGCGCGTTCCTGTTGTACGCCAAGGGTGATTTCCCGGCCGTGCAGATCATCGTGCCGACCCCGCAAGGACACTGGCCGTGGCAACCGGACGCCCCGGCCGGCTTTCGCGCGTGGCAGCGGATCCTCACCGAGAGCGGTGTACCGGAAGGCTGGACTCCAGGCGTCGACGGCCCCTGAGACCCTCGGTGGAGGTCGGACCGAATTTTGGTTGAGCGTTCAATACTGGCGCGTATGCTGGCATGGTCCGCCGAGATGGGAGGCCCGCCGTGCCGGTCCAACGCCTCAACCACGCCGTGTTGTACGTCCGCGATGTCGCCCGCAGTGTCGAGTTCTACTCCGCCGCGCTCGGTTTCCGGCCCATCACGAGCATGGGGGAGCTGACCGGTGCCGCGTTCCTGCAGGCCGCCGGTTCCACCAACGACCACGACCTCGGGCTCTTCCAGATCGGCGCGGACGCGGAAGCCTCGCCGGCCGGTAAGACCGCCGTCGGCCTCTACCACCTCGGCTGGGAGGTGGACACGCTGGCCGAACTGCGGCGGATCGCCGACAAACTGACCGAGCTGGGCGCCCTGGTCGGCGCGTCTGACCACGCGACAACCAAGGCGCTGTACGGCAAGGACCCCGACGGCATCGAGTTCGAGGTCTGTTGGCTGGTCCCCGCGCACCTGCTCAGCGAGCAGATGCTGGCCGCGCGCAAGGGGGTTCTGCCGTTGAACCTTGCCGAGGAGATCGCCACCTACGGCGCCGCCACCTTGGGTGGGGTCGGCGTCTCGGTGCCCGCCTGATTCCGGTCCGAGTTCCGGCTGATCGCCGGTGCCCGGTCCGCTGAGCGCGTCGAGTGAGCGTGTCGGTCGAGACCGCTCGACCTCGGGCCCCGTATCGTTTCGAACGAATGTTCGCAGCAGGAAGTCGGCGGGGTGGTACGGGTGCGGGTGCTGGGCGTCGATCCGGGGTTGACCCGGTGCGGTCTCGGCGTTGTCGACGGTGGCTCCGGGCGCACCGTGCGCTGTGTCGCCGTCGGCGTGGTCCGCACCCCGGCGGATGCCGATCTCGCGCACCGATTGCTGGCGGTCGCCGACGAGGTCGAGCGCTGGATGGACCGCTACCGTCCCGAGGTCGTCGCGGTGGAACGGGTGTTCAGCCAGCACAACGTGCGCACCGCGATGGGCACCGCGCAGACCGGCGGGGTGGTCGCACTGTGCGCCGCCCGGCGCGGCCTCCCGGTCATGTTCCACACCCCCAGCGAGGTCAAGGCAGCGGTCACCGGTTCGGGCCGGGCGGACAAGGCGCAGGTCACCGCCATGGTCACCCGGCTGCTCTCGCTCGCCGAGGCGCCACGGCCCGCCGACGCCGCCGACGCGCTCGCGCTGGCCATCTGCCACCTGTGGCGCGCCCCGATGCGGACCCGACTGGCCGAGGCCGAGGCACGGGCCGCCGAACTCACCAGCAGACACCGCGCGAAACTGGCAGCGGCCGGCAGAGCCGCCCAACCCGGCAGAGCCGCCCAGCCCAGCCGGACCTCGCAACATTCGCAGACCACGAACCCGACGACGAAAGCGGCAGGGACCAGCAGGTGATCTCCTCAGTACGCGGACAGGTGGTGGAGATCGGCCTCGACCACGCGGTGATCGAGGTCGGCGGAGTGGGTCTTGCGATCCGGGCGACACCGACGACACTGGCCGCGCTGCACCGGGGCGCGGAAACCTCGCTCGCCACGCTGCTGGTGGTCAGGGAGGACTCGCTGACGCTGTTCGGGTTCGCCAGCAGCCAGGCGCGGGAGCTGTTCGAACTGCTGCTCACCGTGTCCGGCATCGGTCCCCGGCTGGCTCTTGCCACCCTCGCCGTGCTCGAACCCGACGCGCTGCGCGCCGCGCTCGCCGACTCCAACATCGCCGCGCTCACCCAGGTCCCCGGCATCGGACGCAAGGGCGCCGAACGGCTGATCATCGAACTGCGGGACAAGGTCGGCGCCCTGCCCGGCGCTGCGGGCCCCGCCGACGGGCCGACGAACGGCGGGGTGCGCGGTGCCGTGGTGGAGGCCCTGCTCGGGCTCGGTTTCCCGGCCAAGCAGGCCGAACAGGCCGTCGACGGCATCCTGTCCGACGGTGGCGCGGACGGCACGGTCGGCGGGAAGGCCAAGGACACCTCGACGGTCCTGCGGCTGGCACTGGCGACCCTTGGCCGCAAGCGCTGAGGCCCGAGCATGCAGGATGAGAAAGTGACCCGCTCCGAATTCGACGAATTCGACGAACACGTCAGCGGGGCGGAATTCGTCGAATTCGGTGACGAAGCCCCGCTCTCGCCATTGGCCGGTGCGACGGACAACGATGTCGAATCGACTTTGCGTCCACACAATCTCGCTGAGTTCGTCGGCCAGGCCAGGGTCCGCGAACAACTCTCGCTCGTCCTGGAAAGCGCGAAACGCCGTGGTGCGCCCCCCGACCACGTGCTGCTCTCCGGGCCGCCCGGCCTCGGCAAGACCAGTCTCTCCATGATCATCGCCGCCGAGTTGGGCAGTGCGCTGCGGGTCACCTCCGGCCCGGCCCTCGAACGTGCCGGCGACCTCGCCGCGATGCTGTCCAACCTGGTCGCGGGCGATGTGCTGTTCATCGACGAGATCCACCGGATCGCCCGGCCCGCCGAGGAGATGCTCTACCTCGCCATGGAGGACTTCCGGGTCGACGTCGTGGTCGGCAAGGGTCCCGGTGCGACCAGTATTCCGCTGGAGATCGCGCCGTTCACGCTGGTCGGCGCCACCACGAGGTCCGGATCGCTGACCGGACCGCTGCGCGACCGGTTCGGTTTCACCGCGCACATGGAGTTCTACGCGACCGGCGACATCGAGCAGATCATCCGGCGCTCGGCCACCATTCTCAACGTCGACCTGCACCCGGACGGCGCCGCCGAGATCGCCGGCCGGTCGAGGGGCACGCCGAGGATCGCCAACCGGCTGCTGCGCCGGGTCCGCGACTTCGCCGAGGTGCGCGCGGACGGCGCCGTGACCAGGGAGATCGCCAAGGCCGCGCTGCTGGTCTACGACGTCGACGAACTCGGACTCGACCGACTGGACCGGGCCGTGCTGCACGCGCTGGTCAAGTCCTTCGGCGGCGGCCCGGTCGGAATCTCCACCCTCGCGGTCGCCGTCGGCGAGGAGTCCACCACGGTCGAGGAGGTCTGCGAGCCCTATCTGGTGCGCGCCGGCATGCTCGCCCGCACGCCTCGCGGCCGGGTCGCGACCGCCGCCGCCTGGACTCATCTGGGGCTGCAGCCACCGCCCGAAGCGAGCGGAGAGGCGACACCGTCGCTGTTCGACGGGTAGCCTGTTCGAATCGACCGCTGCCCACCTGGCACACTCGGTACTGGCGTCGCCACAACACACCACTGACATAGCACGGCGGCGTCACATGAACGGAGAATTATGTCGTCCACTCTTTTGATCCCGGTGCTGCTGATCCTGCTCGTCGGTTTCATGTTCTTCGGAACCCGCAAGCAGAAGCGCGCCGTCGCGCAGCAGCAGGACATGCAGAAGTCCCTGTCCTACGGCGACCGGGTGATGACCACTTCCGGTCTGTACGCCACCGTCGTCGAAACCTCGGACGACACCATCGACCTGGAGATCGCGCCCGGTTTCACCACCACCTGGCTGCGGGCCGCGGTGCGTGAGAAGGTCGCCGACACCCCCGAGCTGGCTGACGAGGACGTCGAGAGCATCGACGACGAGGTCACCGACTACGAGGAGATCGACGGCGACGAGGCGGAGACCGCCGAGGTCACCGACGAGGTCGAAGGCGCTGACGAGGAGCACGAGGCAGCGGACTCGGACACCGAGTCCGACAGCTCCGCCGCGGCGGCCAAGCTGCTGGAGCAGAGCAGCAAGACTTCCAGCTGAGCGCGACCTCCTCGGGACGGGCGGATGGTGTGTACCGTCCCGAGGAGGTGACGCTGGTCTCACACCGCTGGGGTACGCTTCGTAAACGCCTCACCCACATGTGCAACGGGTGGGGCGTAACAGCGTGACCAGATCCACACCGGAATCCGAGTCGATACTGTCGGTGACCGGTCGCAGCATGCCAGCGGCTGCCAGTCGGTCCTGGTCACAACATCGATGTTGAGGAGACGCAACCGCCGTGGCATCCTCCGCTGGGCACATCCGCCCCGCACGCTACCTCTGGGTGTTCGCCCTGATCGTGGTGATCCTCTATGCCCTGGTCTTCGGCACGGGAAACCACAAGGCAAGCCCGCAACTGGGTATTGACCTCAAGGGCGGTACCACGGTCACCCTGACCGCGCGAACTGCCAACGGGCAGCCGCCGGACACCGCGGACCTCAACGAAGCCGTCAACGTCATCCAGACGCGCGTCAACGGCATCGGCGTCACCGGTGCCCAGGTCAACCTCAGCGGCGACAACATCATCATCACCGTCCCCGGCGACCAGGGCCAGGAGGCCAAGTCCCTCGGTGAAACGGCGCACCTGGTGTTCCGGCCGGTGACCCAGCAGGTCGCGGCCAGCACCTCGCCGACGCCGCCGACCTCGACCACCACGCCGCCGACCAGCGGTTCGAAGCCGCCGACCTCCGGTTCGACCGCGCCGTCGGGTTCGACCACGGTCAAGCCCTCCAGTGGCGCGAGCCCGCCCGCGTCCAACGGTGGCACCAGCCCGCAGGACTACGTCGCGCCGGTCAAGGCGGCAACGCCGCCCGCGACCCCGACGACCGCCGCGAGCCCGCCCGCCACCCCAGCCGGTACGTCCTCCAGCCAGATCACTCTGCCGGCCGGCGTGACCGCCGAGCAGGCCGAGGAGTGCTACGGACTCAAGCCGCAGCCCCCGAGCAACAGTTCGCTGGAGGCCACCCAGGCCGCGCTCATCAGGGCCTGCCGGACTCTGCGGCAGAGCACGAACTCCGCGCAACAGTCCAACGCACTGCAGAACATGACCTGCGGTGGGACCGCGTCCGACCCGCTGATCGGCAACGACGAGGCCAACCAGCCGCTGGTCACCTGCGACCAGAACGGTCAGACCAAGTACCTGCTCGGTGCGTCGATCCTGGACGGCTCGCAGATCAACAGCGCGACCTCCGGTCAGGACCCCAACGGCACCGACTTCGTGGTCAACCTGACCTTCAACAGCGCGGGTTCCAAGACCTGGGCGACCTACACCGCGGCACACGTCAACGACTCGGTCGCGGTCTCCCTGGACGGAACCGTGGTCTCCGCGGAGAACATCCAGGAAGCCATCCCCGGCGGCAACACGCAGATCAGCGGTAACTTCACCCAGCAGTCCGCGCAGGACCTGGCCAACGTGCTGAAGTTCGGTTCGCTGCCGCTGTCGTTCGTCTCCTCCAACGCGCAGACCGTGTCCGCGACGCTGGGCCTGACCTCGCTGGAAGCCGGCCTCGCCGCCGGTGGCATCGGCCTGCTGCTGGTCATCATCTACTGCTTGTTCTACTACCGGGCCCTCGGTCTGCTGACCGTGATCTCGCTGGGCTTCTCCGGCATCACCATCTTCGCGGTGCTGGTGCTGCTCGGCCGCTGGATCGGCTACAGCCTAGATCTGTCCGGTGTGGCCGGTTTCATCATATCCATCGGTATCACCGCGGACTCCTTCGTGGTGTTCTTCGAACGACTCAAAGACGAGGTCAGAGAGGGCCGAACATTCCGGTCCGCGGTGCCGAGGGCCTGGGTTCGGGCCCGGCGCACCATCCTGGCCTCGGACGCGGTCAGCTTCCTCGCCGCGGTCGTGCTCTACATCGTGGCCGTCGCCGAGGTACAGGGCTTCGCCTTCACCCTCGGCCTGTCCACCATCCTCGACCTGCTCATCGTGTTCCTGGTGACGCACCCGCTGGTGGTGCTCGCCTCGCGGTCGAAGTTCCTGTCCAAGCCCAGCATGTCCGGTCTCGGCGCGGTTCAGCGAGCCGGTGCACGATTGCGCGCCTCCGCGTCCGCAGCCAAGGCACCGACCGCCACCGCTACTCCCGGCGCGAAGGAGGCCTGAGATGTCGACTTCCACTCTGTCGTCACCGGACGTCAAGAAGCAGGGACTCTTCTACCGGCTCTACACCGGTACCGGCGCGTTCGACCTGGTCGGCAAGCGCAAGCGGTTCTACGCGATCTTCGCGTCGCTGGTGCTGATCTGCCTGGTCGGGATCTTCCTGCGCCCCTTCAACTTCACCATCGACTTCGTCGGCGGCACCCAGATCGAGATGCCCGCGCACGGTACGCACGGCACGATCGACATCAACTCGGTCAAGAGCGCCTTCGACAAGGCACTCGGCCAGGAGCCGACCTCGGTGGTCACCGTCGGCAACGGCTCGCAGGCGACCATCCAGATCCAGTCCGGCACGCTGACCAATACCCAGACCAGCAATGTCGAAGCCGACCTGTTCAACCAGTTCCAGCCGGTCGGCACCAACGGCAAGGCCAGCCTCCAGGTGGTCAGTGACTCCTCGGTCAGTGGTTCCTGGGGTTCGCAGATCTCCAGCCAGGCGGTCTACGGCCTGATCGCGTTCCTGGTCCTGGTGGCGATCTTCCTGGCCATCTACTTCGAGCGGACGATCGCGACGGCGGCGATCATCGCGCTGGCCAACGACCTCATCGTCACGGCGGGCGTCTATGCCTGGGTCGGCTTCACGGTCAGTCCGGCGACGATCATCGGTGGCCTGACCATCCTCGGCTTCTCGCTCTACGACGCGGTGGTGGTCTTCGACAAGGTCAAGGAGAACACCCGAGGTCTGCTCGGCCTGACAAGGCAGACCTATGGTGAGGCGACCAACCTCGCGCTGAACCAGACGCTGATGCGCTCGATCAACACCTCGCTGATCGCGTTGCTGCCGGTGCTCGGCCTGCTCGTCGTCGGTGTCGGCATCCTCGGTGTCGGCGAACTCAACGACCTCGCGCTGGTGCAGCTCATCGGCATGCTCAGTGGTGCGGCCTCCTCGCTGTTCCTGGCCACTCCGCTCGCCGTCGACTTCAAGATGCGCGACCCGAAGTACCAGCAGCAGGCCAAGCGGGTCGCCTCCCGGCGTGAGCACCTCGCCAAGAAGGCCGCGGAACGTGCCGCCCAGGGCGTCACCGAGCCGGAGGCCGCCGCGCGAGCGCTGACCCAGGACGACCTCGACGAGGACGCCGCCTACGAGGCCGAACTGCGCAAGGAGAAGGCGTACGCGGCGTCGGCGAGCACGCCCTCCCGCACGCCCAAGCGCACCCAGCAGAACCGCACCGGGCGGCCGACCGGCAAGTCCAGTCGCAGCACCGGTGGCAAACGGCGGCACTGACCGCCGCGCAGGAGGAGTACGCCGGAGATGGCTTCAACCGACGAGCTCGGATTGACCGCTGCGCTCGCCCTGGTTCGGGAGATCCCCGATTTTCCCGAACCAGGGGTGCTCTTCCGCGACCTCGGACCGGTGTTCGCCGACGGTCCCGCCTTTCGCGCGCTGATCGACGCACTGGCCGAGGGCCTCGACCCGGCGACGGAGCTGATCGTCGCCGTCGAGGCACGGGGTTTCCTGCTCGGCGCGGCGCTGGGCTATGCCACCGGACTCGGCGTCGTCCCGGTCCGCAAACCTGGCAAGACCCCCATAGTGGCCGACCGGGTCGAATACCAGCTCGAATACGGCACGGCCACCTTGGAACTACCCGAGGGCCTGATCGCCGAGGGCAGGCGGACCGTGGTCGTCGACGACGTGCTGGCCACCGGCGGCACCGCCGCCGCCACCTGTGCGCTCGTCGAACGCGCCGGCGCCCAGGTGACCGGGATATCGCTGGTCATCGAGCTTGCCGCGCTGGGCGGTCGGGACCGACTGGCCGGGCGGAACGTGCACGCGCTGCTGACCGTCTGATTCGCCACCCTCGGCCTGCTCACGGCGCGCCCTCGCTGCGCTCGGGGCTTGTTCGCAACGCTCCCTGTGCTTGTTGGTTCGCTCAGCTCACGGGGCCGCCGCAAGCCGGTAACCCGTTCGGGAGCTATTCTCGGGTACCGGGTCGTCTCACGCGGTCCGGGCACCAGCACCGAGGATGTCAGGAGCGTGGGTGAGTCAAGACATTGACGCAAGCGTGCCCGCGTCGGCTCAGGACGCGGCATCGCTGGCCATGCGCCAGCCCTCGGCCACCCGCCGAGTGCGCGCCCGGCTGGCCCGCCGGATCACCGCGCAGCGGGCCGCCTTGGTCAAGCAGGTCCTCGAACCCCTCGCGGCGGTGCACCGCGAACTGCACCCGCAGGCCGATCTCGCCCTCCTGCAACGCGCCTACGACGTCGCCGAGGAGAAGCACCGCGATCAGCGGCGCAAGTCCGGCGACCCGTACATCACCCACCCGCTCGCGGTCGCCACGATCCTCGCCGACCTCGGTATGGACACCACGACGCTGGTCGCCGCGCTGCTGCACGACACCGTCGAGGACACCGACTACTCGCTTGACCAGTTGCGCGAGGACTTCGGCGAGGTCGTCGCGCGGCTGGTCGACGGTGTCACCAAACTGGACAAGGTCAAGTTCGGCGCGGCGGCCGAGGCGGAGACGATCCGCAAGATGGTCATCGCGATGGCCCGCGACCCGCGCGTGCTGGTGATCAAGCTCGCCGACCGGCTGCACAACATGCGCACGATGCGTTTCCTGCCGCCGGAGAAGCAGGCCCGCAAGGCAAGGGAAACCCTTGAGGTCCTCGCACCGCTCGCCCATCGGCTGGGCATGGCGACGGTCAAATGGGAGCTGGAGGACCTGGCCTTCGCCATCCTCCAGCCGAAGAAGTACGACGAGATCGTCCGGTTGGTCGCCAACCGTGCGCCCTCGCGGGACACCTATCTGCGTACCGTGATCCAGGAGATCTCCGAGCACCTGGAGAGTTCGCGGATCGTGGCCAAGGTCGAGGGCAGGCCCAAGCACTACTACTCGATCCACCAGAAGATGATCGTCCGTGGCCGCGACTTCGACGACATCCACGATCTGGTCGGCGTCCGTGTTCTCGTCGACGACGTGCGCGACTGCTATGCCGCGATGGGCGTCGTGCACGCCCTGTTCCAGCCGATGCCCGGCCGGTTCAAGGACTACATCGCCCAGCCCCGCTTCGGTGTCTACAAGTCCCTGCACACCACGGTGATCGGCCCGGACGGCAAGCCGCTCGAAGTGCAGATCCGCACCATGGACATGCACCGCACCGCCGAGTACGGCATCGCGGCGCACTGGCGGTACAAGGAGACGCGGGGCAGCCACAAGGGCACCGCCGTCGACGTCGACGACGTTGCCTGGATGCGCCAACTGCTCGACTGGCAGCGAGAAGCGGCCGATCCGGGGGAGTTCCTCGAATCGCTGCGCTACGAGCTGACCACGCGGGAGATCTTCGTCTTCACGCCCAAGGGCGATGTGCGTACCCTGCCGGCCGGCTCGACGCCGGTCGACTTCGCCTACGAGGTCCACACCGAGGTCGGCCACAGCTGCATCGGCGCGCGGGTCAACAGCAGGCTCGTCGCGTTGGAACGCAAGCTGGAGAACGGCGACGTCGTCGAGATCTTCACCTCCAAGGCCGAGGGCGCGGGGCCGAGCCGGGACTGGCTGTCCTTCGTCGCATCGCCGAGGGCGAAGACCAAGATCAAGCAGTGGTTCGCGCAGGAACGGCGCGAAGAGGCCATCGAATCCGGTCAGGACGCGATCGCCAAGGAGGTCCGCCGCGTCGGCCTGCCCATGCAGCGGTTGGTGTCGATCGACTCGATGACCGCGCTGTCGCATGAGCTGCGCTACCGCGACGTCAGCGCCCTCTACGCGGCCATCGGCGAGGGGCAGCTGTCCGCCCGGCACGTCGTACAGCGGCTCGTCGCACAGCTCGGCGGCGTCGAGCACGCCGAGGAGGAGCTGGCCGAACGCTCCACCCCGTCCACCGTCACCCGCCGTCGCGGTTCCGGTGACGCGGGAGTTGTCGTCAAGGGCGCCAGCGACGTCTGGGTGAAGCTGGCCCGCTGCTGCGCGCCGATCCCTGGCGATGAGATCCTCGGCTTCGTCACCCGTGGCGGCGGGGTCAGCGTGCACCGGCACGACTGCACCAACGGCACCGACCTGCAGAACTCGCCGGAGCGGCTGGTCGACGTCGAATGGGCGCCGTCGGCGTCCTCACTGTTCCTGGTCGCCATCCAGGTCGAGGCGCTCGACCGGCACCGGCTGCTCTCCGACGTCACCAAGGTGCTTGCCGACGAGAAGGTCAACATCCTCTCCGCCTCGGTGACCACCTCCGGCGACCGGGTCGCGGTCAGCCGGTTCTCCTTCGAGATGGGCGATCCGAAACATCTCGGCCACGTGCTCAAGGCGGTCCGGGGCATCGAGGGCGTCTACGACGTCTACCGGTTGATGTCGGCCTCCTGAGCGGTTCTCAGCCCGCTACGACGGCGTGTCGGATGATCACCGACTGCTTCAGCCGGCCGTCCGACGGATCGGTCCCGGTCGGATCGCCGCACCGCAACACCTTCAACGGTGGGTCGGCGCCGGCACCTGGCTGACCGGACCTGCCGGACTGCTGGTCGAGGTGACCGGCACACCGACCGGCAGCCCGGTCACCGTCGTCGTACAGCCGCCGAGTAACAGCGCGACCGACACGACTCCGGCGGCCATCGGGGTGAATCGACCGATGACCGCCGGAGTCGAGCTACGCATGTCCTGTTGGAGGCTCAGCTGGAGGCGCTGCCGACGACCGCCTGCTGGATGGTCACGGCCATCTTCGGCTTGCCGTCGTTCGGCGTCGGCGAACCGCTGTTCGGGTCGGTGCCGGGGGTGAGGCCGGCGGCCGCGATCTTGTGCAGGGTGGTCAGGCCTTCGGGAGCGATGGTGCCGAAGACGGTGTAGTCCGGCGGGAGCTGGGAGTCGGCGTAGACCCGGACGAACTGGCTGCCACCGCTGTTGGGCTGCCCGGTGTTGGCCATCGCCAGCGTGCCGGCCGGGTAGATGTCCGCCGCTTCCTCACCCTGCGAGGGCGGGGCGGTGGTCGGCGCGGGCTTGAGGTTCTTCGGCTTCTCGTCCGGGATGGTGAAGCCGGGACCGCCTGAACCGGTGCCGGTCGGGTCGCCGCACTGCAGCACGTTCAGCGGCGGGGTCGTGTAGTCGGTCAGCCGGTGGCACGGGGTGTTGTTGAAGTAGGTCTTCTGCGCCAGGTACACGAAGCTCTGCACGGTGCAGGGCGCCTCGGTCCGGTCGAGGGTCAGCGGGATGTCGCCGTCGTTGGTCTTCAGCGTCAGCGCGACCGTGCCGGTCTTGGGCGTCGGGTTCGGGTCGGTCGGCAGGCCCTCGTTCTTGCCCTTCGGTGCCGGCTGGGAGGGGGTCGAGGTGTACTTGCACGGCCCGCCACTGGTCTTCGCGGGCGGTGGCGCCGCGGAGGTGGTCGGGCTGGTGCCTGAGGCCTGTGAGCTGCCGCCACGGGTGGTGACTATCAGCGCGATCCCGCCGCCGATCACCAGAACGGCGATGACGGTGATCGTGGCCAGCCTCGTCCGACGCCGCTTCGCCCGCTCGGCGCGGCGCGCCAGCTGGCGTTCCAGCTTCCGCTTTGCGGCCTGACGGCGCTGCTCATTGCTCGGCACCGGGATTCCTCCCCAGGGATCTCACAGGTTCAGTAGTAATTCGATGGCGTGACGGTGCAGTTTAGGGCGACGGTATGTGAGGAGCGTGTGGCGGGCCGCCCCGGCTACGCTGTGCACACCCTAAGTTTTGCCGCTGCCCTGTGCTCGGAGGTCGTTTCGTGCTGGTCGTCGGATTCCCGACCGGAGCGTTCCAGGCAAACTGTTACCTGCTCGCCGCCGGTGACGGCGAGCCGTGCGTGATCGTCGACCCTGGTCAGGACGCGGTCGAGCCGATCGCCGAGGCCCTGCGTAAGTACCGGCTCGCCCCGGTCGCCGCGCTGCTCACCCACGGCCACTTCGATCACGTCTTCTCCGTCGCGCCGATCTGCGACGGCAACGACATCCCGGCCTGGATTCATCCTGACGACCGCGAGATGCTCGCCGACCCGATGCGTGGCGTGAGCGCACAGGCCGTCGCGGCCTTCGGCGGCCGGTTGGAGATGCGCGAACCGAGCGAGGTCCGCGAACTCACCGACGGCGCCGAACTGGACCTCGCCGGCCTGCGCTTGACCGTCGACCACAGCCCTGGCCATACGGGCGGGTCGGTGCTGTTCCGGACCGTGACCGAGGAGGGTGGCCAGCTGCTGCTCGCCGGAGACACCCTCTTCGCCGGTTCGATCGGACGCACCGACCTGCCGGGTGGCGACCCGAGTCGGATGCAGCAGTCCCTGCGTGAGCGAATCCTCACCCTGGACGACGACACGGTGGTACTGCCCGGCCACGGCCAAACCACGACCATCGGCCGTGAGCGCGTCAGCAACCCGTTCCTGCTCGAACTGGGCTCGACGCCGACCGGCCCGCACCGAGGACTGTGAAACCCCAGCTATGAGCACCTTTTCCGCCCCCAAGGGCGTTCTTGAGTACTACCCGCCGACCTCATCGGCCTTCCTCGCCGTCCGCGAGGTCCTGATGGACAGTGTCCGCAGGGCCGGCTACGGCTACATCGAGCTGCCGATCTTCGAGGACACCGCGCTCTACGCCCGAGGCGTCGGCGAGTCCACCGACGTGGTCAGCAAGGAGATGTACACCTTCACCGACCGCGGCGACCGGTCCATCACCCTGCGGCCGGAAGGCACCGCGGGCGTGGTCAGGTCGATCATCGAACACGGCCTCGACCGAGGCCAGCTGCCGGTGAAACTCGCCTACACCGGCCCGTTCTTCCGCTACGAACGACCGCAGGCCGGCCGCTACCGCCAGTTCAACCAGTTCGGCGTCGAAGCCGTCGGCACCGACGACCCCGCGCTGGACGCCGAGGTGATCGCGATCGCCGACGCGGGCTACCGAGGCGTCGGACTCACCGGCTACCGCCTGGAGATCACCTCGCTCGGCGACACCAACTGTCGCCCCGCCTATCGGGCGAAGCTGCAGGAATTCCTGGCCGCCCTGCCGTTGGACGCGGAAACCCGGCAGCGTGCCGAGTTGAACCCGCTGCGGGTGCTCGACGACAAGCGCCCCGAGGTCCGTGAACTGCTCGCCGACGCGCCGCTGATGGTCGAGAACCTCTGCGACGCCTGCCGCGAGCACTACGACCAGGTCAAGAGCTACCTGACCGAGCTGGGCGTCAAGTTCGCCGAGAACCCCAGGATGGTCCGCGGCCTCGACTACTACACCAGGACGACCTTCGAGTTCGTGCACGACGGCCTCGGCTCGCAGTCCGGCATCGGCGGCGGCGGCCGCTACGACGGGCTGATGGCCGAACTCGGTGGCCAGCCGCTGTCGGGTATCGGCTTCGGCCTCGGCGTCGACCGCATCGTGCTGGCCTGCCAGGCCGAAGGCGTGCAGATCGGCGACGCGGCCCGGTGTGACGTGTTCTGCGTGCCGCTCGGCGAGACCGCCAAGACCACCCTTGTCGCGCTCGCCGGTACGTTGCGTGCCGCAGGCGTCCGGGTCGACCTCGCCTACGGCGGCAAGGGTTTGAAGGGTGCGATGAAGGCCGCGGACCGCTCCGGCGCCCGACTGGCCATCGTGCTGGGCGACCGCGATCTCGCCGAGGGCAACGCCGCGCTGAAGGATCTGCGGAGTGGGGAGCAGCAGGCCGTGGCACTGACCGACCTCGTCGACCGGATCAGCGGAGCGCTGCACCAGTGAGTTCCCCGGCCAAGGACAGTGATCGGCTGTCCCTCGATCTGCTGCCGAAGTCGTTGTTGCACAAGCGGGCCGGCGGAATAGCGGTGGTCGCGATCGTGCTCGCGGCCGCCGTCGGCGGCCTCATCGGCCTCGCAACGGGCCGGCTCGGCGGCCTGATCGCTGCCGCCGTGGTCGGCCTGCCCATGCTGGGCCTCGCCTACGTGGAGACCAGACGGACGAGTTGGCTGGACAACGGGATCATCTCCATGCGCGGCCTGCGCATCCGCTCGGTCGACCTCCGGCAGCTGACCCGGATCGAGCTGCTGATCGCCGAGGTCCGGGGCAAGCGGGTGGTCATGTTCGTGATCATCGGCGGCCCCAAGGGCAAGCGGGTCAACCTGATCGTCGCCAACTACACCATCAACTCCAGCCTCGAACTGGACATCGTGGTCCTGCGTCGCCTCGCCGACGCCCTCGCCTCCGGTGAGACCGCGCACGGCCTGGTGTTCGCCGAGTTGCTCGTGGCCCAGCTGCGCGCCGAGGCCCGTGAACTCCCGCTGCCCACTCGCCCCCTCTACCGCCTCGCCTCCCTCGCCGTCGCGGGCCGGCTCGCCCAACGCATGCATCCCGACGCGATCACCCAGTTCGTCGCCACCCTCGACTGACCGACTCCCCGCCTGACCTGCCGCGACCTGGCTGACCTGCCGTGACCTGTCTGACCTGGCTGACCTGCCGCGACTTGCCTGACCTGTTGCGACCTGGCTGACCTGTTGCGGCCGGCTCCATCGGCGACAGCTGATGCGGCGCGCGGTTTACCTTGCGCACGTAGGAAAGCCCATACAACGCACGAAGCCCTTGCGCACACACGAAAGTGTGATCCACAAGGCTGATCCCGTCATTGCATTGCGCACCGTTCGAACATGTGTTCGAATGGAGCAATGCGATGGGACAGTCAACGAGTAGATGGTGCCGGCCAAGCCACCTTGCCCGGCATCGGTGAGTTCGTCCGTACCGTGCGGACACCGGAGTTCTCCGGCCTTGTGTTCCATGAGGTCCGGGCGCGCTCCGTGCTCAACAAGGTGCCGGGTCGGTCAAACATGCCATTCCAATGGACGGTCAACCCCTACCGTGGCTGCTCGCACGCCTGTTGCTACTGCTTTGCCCGCAATACGCACACCTACCTCGATTTTGATGCCGGACATGATTTCGACACCCAGGTCATCGTGAAGATCAACGCTGCCGAGCGCCTCGCGGCCCAGTTGAAATCGGCTACCTGGCAGCGCGAACACGTTGCCATGGGTACCAATACCGATCCCTATCAACGAGCGGAGGGCCGCTATGGGCTCATGCCGGGCATCGTGTCCGCGCTCGGCCGTTCCGGTACCCCGTTCTCCATCCTGACCAAGGGGACCGTGCTGTCCAGGGACATCTCGCTGCTCGCGGCGATCGGCAAGGACGTGTCGGTCGGCATCGGGGTGTCCATCGCGCTGATCGATCGCAACCTGCAACGCGATGTCGAGCCGGGCACGCCGAGTCCGCAAGCCAGGCTGGAACTGGTGCGCAGAGTGCGGGAAGCCGGCCTGCCGTGCGGAGTCTTCGTGGCGCCGGTGTTGCCAGGCCTCACCGATTCCGTTGCGCAGCTGGATCAACTGCTCGCCGCGATCGCCGATGCCGGCGCGACCGGTGTCACCGTGCTGCCCTTGCATTTACGTCCGGGCACCAGGGAGTGGTTCGCGGAATGGCTGCGTTGCGCGCATCCCGAACTGGTGGCCGACTATCGCCAGTGGTACGGAAAGGGCAGCTATGTCGACCGTGGCTATCGGCGGCTGCTCGCCGCGCGTGCCGGTCCGCTCATGCGCCGCCACGGTCTCGACGGTAGGACCGGCCGGGACGCCACCGCGGAAACGGAAACCGGTGACGCCGAATCCGCATGGCCGATCGGCAGCCTGCCTGATGTCGCACCGCAGGACGCCATTGTCCGAGAAGAGCAGCTCACCCTGTTGTGAGCTGCCGAACGAGACTGAGGAGAAAGGAGGTCCACAATAGACAGAAGGCTGAAGGTTGCGCTCTACCAAACCGGCACCGCCGGTCTGCTGTCCGACGACCGATGGCGTACGCGGCTGCGTCAATGCGCGGACCGTGGAGTTGAGCTGCTCGTGACACCCGAGTTCGCGATCGGCGGCTTGTCTCACACGGCCGAATCGGCCGGTAAACGAGCCCTCGACAACCCGATGCAACTGCTGGCCCATGCCGGCGACGCGCCTGCCGAGCTTACCGTGATCCTCGGCTACACCGAACGAACCCGCTCGGGGCTGCACAGTTCGGCTGCGGTGCTCAGAAACGGCACCCTCGTTACGACAGTCCGCAAGGCGTACCCGAGGGAACCAGGACTCGTACCGGCGTCTGCGCGGGCCGTCGGCCGGTCGACCTTCGACGTGGCAGGTGTGCGCTGCGGAATCCTGATCTGCGCCGACGCCAGACATCCGGAACTGGCGGCCGGATTGGCGGCAGAGGGTGCCGAACTGCTGATCTGTCCGCTGAACAACGACATGAGCCTGGCGAACGCGGCGCGCTGGCGGCTGCCCACCGAAGAGGCTCTGGCTGCGCGGGCGCGGGAGATCGGCTGTTGGGTGGTCTCCGCCGATGT
Organism: Pseudonocardiaceae bacterium; assembly: GCA_036268955.1. GTDB lineage: Bacteria > Actinomycetota > Actinomycetes > Mycobacteriales > Pseudonocardiaceae > CAJCJE01. The sequence continues at coordinate 76,119 of DATATE010000033.1, read as the reverse complement.
CGCCGGTCAGCAGGTGGGGCGCAGTGCCCTCGCCGCGACCAGGGTCATCGCGCCGGACGGCTCGGAACGCGCTCGGAGCGAACCGCTACCTGACGAACTGGTCGTGTTCGACCTACTGATCAACCGTTGACCTCGGCGATTACCGGCGCGCGCCCGGTGCCCGCTCGGCTCACCAGTGGACAAAGTCTGATGCCTGTCAGCCTTCGCGCTGTGCGAGGAGAACTACGGTGGGGCCGATCTGCCCTTCGGCGGGAAGTCGGAGTTCGGCCGTGGGCCGTAGCCCAGCCTGCTCGACCAGCGCCGCGAGCTGGTCGGGCTGCCACCGGTAGGTCGTCCAGCGGACCGGGACTCCTCCGTAGGCCTCGGTGCGCGGCGCGTCGTCCTCGCCGACATGCGTCCCGATGATCAGCTGCCCCTGCGGCATCAAAGCCTGGGCGAAGGACGACAGCACCCTCGGCAGGACGTGCCGAGGCAGGTTGAACAACGAAAACCAGCCCAGCAGCCCGCCCCACGACGCCTCGGCCAGATCGAGGTCGGTCGACGACCCGACGCTGAACGTGCATTCCGGATGGAGGCGGCGCGCGTGCTCGATCATGCGGGGCGACAGGTCCACTCCCGTGACGTCGAGGCCGCGTTCGGCCAGATAGGCGGTGACCGTGCCCGGTCCACAGCCGACGTCGAGCACCGGGCCCAGCCCACCGACCGCGTCGGCGAACACGTCCATCGCGGCACGGTGCCATGGGTGGATGCGGATGTCGCCGATGCCCGTCGTCGTGACCATGTCCACGTAGTTGTCGGCCACGCGGTCGTAGGAATCGCGAACGATATCAAGATCGGTAGGCCGAGGTACCGGACGCGAATTCATGGCCGCGACTCTATGACACGCTGGTTCAGCCGCAGCGGCATAGCGCTCAAACTGGCCGGGGAGGGGCCGAAGGCCCTGCGATCGTCAGGTCGAGGTGCTCCGCGACACCGCGAAAGCCGATGGCGGCGCCTACGGCCGGTGCGGGTGTCCAGCGATGGGTTCGCCGGGCCGGATCGCTCATCATGTGGCGTACCGAAAAGCCCTTGAAAGAAATCCGGGCGGCGGTGTCGGATCGGGGTGTCGGTGTTCGTAGTACGGATGAGCCCTCGCCCACGAGGGACGTCGTCGAAGCGCAGGAGATGATGCACGATGCAGTATCTGGTTTCCGTGATCACCGACACGACCGTCCTCGCCTCCCCGGACGAGGACGCTGCGATCGACGTGTTCAACGACCGGCTCCGGGCCGAGGGTTACTGGGTCTTCGCCGGCGGCCTCAGCGTGCCCAGCACGGCCACGGTGATCGACAACCGCGGTGCGGAGGCGTTGTTCACCGACGGGCCCTTCGTGGAGTCGAAGGAGTTCCTCATCGGCTTCTGGATCATCGAGGCGCCCGACCTCGACGTGGTGCTCAAGCTGGCGGCCGAGGGGTCGAAGGCATGCAATCGGAAGGTCGAGGTGCGGCCGTTTCTGGAAGCGTGAGCGACGTCCGGGAGGCGATCACCCGAGCCCATCGCGAGGAGTGGGCGCGGGTGATCGCGAACCTGACCAGACGTTTCGGTGACCTCGACATCGCCGAGGAGGCGGCGGCCGAGGCGTTCGCGACCGCCGTCGAGCGGTGGCCCGCCGACGGCGTACCACCCAACCCCGGCGGCTGGCTGACCACCACCGCCAACCGAAAGGCCATCGACCGGCTCCGGCGTGAGAACAGGCGCGGCGACAAGCACAAGGAGGCTCAGTTGCGCTACGACGACGACCCGGCCGAGTCCCTTGGCGCCATCGAGGACGAGCGGCTCCGGCTGATCTTCACCTGCTGCCACCCGGCACTGGCGATGGAGAGCAGGGTGGCGCTGACGCTGCGCATGATCGGCGGTCTGACCGCAACCGAGATCGCCCGTGCCTTCCTGGTGGCCGAGACCGCCATGGGCCAGCGGATCACCCGCGCGAAGGCCAAGATCAAGGCCGCTCGCATCCCCTATCGGGTTCCGTCGGCAGAGGATCTTCCGGCACGCGTCTGCGGCGTACTGACCGTTCTCTATCTCGTCTTCAACGAGGGCTACCTGGCGACCGGCCCCGACACCGACCCCGTACGTCACGACCTGACCGCCGAGGCGATCCGGCTCACCCGTCTGATCCGTGCCCTGATGCCGGCCGACGGTGAGGTGGCCGGGTTGCTGGCGCTGATGCTGCTCATCGAGGCTCGCCGCAGCGCCCGAGTTTCGCCGAGCGGCGAACTGATCGCCCTCGACGAGCAGGATCGTGCGGCCTGGGACGCGGTGCTGATCGCCGAGGGCCACCGGCTGGTACGTGAGCGCCTGGCCACCGGTGTGGCGCCGGGCCGTTACCAGATCCTCGCCGCGATCAACGCCGTGCACACCTTCGCCCGCGACGCCCGCGCCACCGACTGGTCGCAGGTCGTCGCCCTCTACGACCAACTCGTCCGGCTCGACCCGTCGCCGATCGTCGCGCTCAACCGAGCCATCGCGGTCGCCGAACTCGACGGCCCTGAGGTGGCGCTGGCGGCCGTCGACCGTCTCGAGGACAAGCTGGCGGGCTATCACGTCTACTACGCGACACGCGCCGACCTGCTGCGCAGGCTGGGCGACGGTCAGCAGTCGCGTGCGGCCTACGACAAAGCCATCGAGCTGGCGGGCAACACCGCCGAGATCGCCTACCTGACGCGCCGCCGCGACCAACTGGGGTAGCGCCAGTCCCGGTGTGATCCAACGACCGACCGGTGGCCTTCCACGGGTCACTAAAAATCAGTCTTGACTGTTTGTTGATGCTCGGCCAGACTCGGACGCGTGGTCGTACCGACACGGCAGCGACAAGCCGACCGCAGCCGGGAGACGCGTCGCAAGCTGATGGAAGCGACCGTGGAATGCCTCGTCGAGCTTGGCTGGACAGGCACGACCACGGTCGTCGTCGCCGAGCGCGCCGGGGTCTCGCGAGGCGCCCAGCTGCACCATTTCCGCACCAGGGGCGAGTTGGTCGCGGCCGCCGTCGAATTTGTCGGCGCGCAGCGGGCGCGGGACATGTTGACCCGTGCCGAGCAACTGCGTGAAACCGCGGATCGGACCACGGCTGTCGTGGAGTTCATCACCGACTTCTTCGTCGGCAACCAGTTCGCGGCCGCGTTGGAGCTGTGGGTCGCCGCGCGCACCGATCCCGAACTCAAGGAACTCGTCGTGCCGCTGGAGGCCCGGCTCGGCCGCGAATGTCACCGAATAGCGGTCACCCTGCTGGATGCCGACGAGTCGCGCCCCGGAGTCCGCGAGGCCGTACAGGCCACCCTCGATCTGGCTCGCGGCCTCGCCCTGGCCAACCAGCTCACCGATGACGGCCCCCGACGGCGGCGGATCGTCCGCCAGTGGTCGCGAATGCTCGAAGCCGCGTTGCGAACGGAGGAATGATGACCGATCTGCAGGCGCTGTTCGCCGACCTCGCCGCGGAAGGCACCGAACTGGACACCCTGGTAGCCGGTTTGAACGCCGACCAGTGGCGCGGCGCCACCGCGGCCCCCGGTTGGACGGTTGCCCACCAGATCTCCCACCTCGCCTGGACCGACCAGGTAGCGACGCTCGCCGCGACCGATCCGACCGCGTTCGCCGAACGGGTCGAGGAAGCGTTGCGGGCGCCGACCTCCTTTGCGGACACCGCGGCCGAGGAGGGAGCGCTGCTGCCGTCGGCCGACCTGCTCGCCGAATGGCGGAGTGGTCGGCTCGAAATGCTCAGTGCGCTCGCCGACGTGCCGGCCGGGCGGAAGCTGCCCTGGTTCGGCCCGCCGATGAGCGCGGCGTCCATGGCGACCGCGCGGTTGATGGAAACCTGGGCCCACGGCCAGGACATCGTGGACGGCCTTGCGCTGTCCCGGCAGCCGACCGCTCGCCTGCGACACGTCGCGCACATCGGGGTGCGCACCGTCGGTTTCGCTTTCACCCTGCACGACCTCCCGGTGCCCACCGAGCCGTTCCACATCGAACTGACCGCTCCGGACGGCGAGTCGTGGACCTGGGGAGCGCCGGACGCGGCCGACCGGATCAGCTGCACCGCGCTGGACTTCTGCCTGCTGGTCACCCAACGCCGGCACCCGGACGATCTCACCCTCGACGTGCATGGTGCACAGGCCCAGCAGTGGGTGCCCATCGCGCAGGCCTTCGCCGGACTGCCGGGCGAGGGCCGGAAGGCAGGCCAGTTCCAGTGACCACGCCAGTTCCCATGACGGCCGCGCGGAACTCGTCAACGACCGGAGCGCGGAGAGGCCCGCTGCGCATCGGCAACGCATCGGGTTTCTACGGTGACCGCTTCGCCGCCATGCGCGAGATGCTCACCGCGGGCCCGCTCGACGTGTTGACCGGGGACTACCTCGCCGAGCTGACCATGCTCATCCTCGGCCGGCAACGCATGAAGGACCCGAACGGCGGCTACGCCAGGACCTTCCTGCACCAGTTGGAGGAATGCCTCGGCCTTGCCATCGACCGAGGCGTCCGGATCGTCAGCAACGCGGGCGGCCTCAACCCGGCCGGCCTCGCCACCGCGATCGCTGAGTTGGCTGACCGGCTCGGCCTGTCCGTCCGGGTGGCCCATGTCAAGGGCGACGACCTGCTGCCGCGCGCGGAGGAACTCGGCCTGTCCGGTGCGCTCACCGCCAACGCCTATCTCGGTGCCTTGGGCATCGCCGAATGTCTGCGGGCCGATGTCGATGTCGTCGTCACCGGCCGGGTGACCGACGCCTCGCTCGTGGTCGGCCCGGCCATCGCGCACTTCGGCTGGCAGCGCACCGACTTCGACGCGCTGGCCGGCGCGACCGTCGCCGGTCACGTGATCGAATGCGGCGCGCAGGCGACCGGCGGGAACTACGCCTTCTTCACCGAGATCCCGGACCTGGGACACGCCGGGTTCCCGATCGCGGAGATCCACCCGGACGGTTCATCGGTCATCACCAAACACCCCGACACCGGCGGCAGCGTCACCGTGGAGACCGTGACCGCGCAGTTGCTCTACGAGATCTCCGGCCCCGACTACCTCGGTCCGGATGTGACCAGCCAGTTCGACACGGTCGCGCTCACCGAGGACGGCGCCGACCGGGTGCGGATCAGCGGCGTTCGCGGCCAGGCCCCGCCGCCGAGGGTCAAGGTCTGCGTGAACACCCTCGCCGGTTTCCGCAACAGTGCCACGTTCGTCCTCTGCGGCCTCGACGTCGACCGCAAAGCCGAACTGGCCCGCCGTCAACTCGAAGCCGAGGTCGGCGCCGAGGGCATCACCTGGACACTGGCCCGTACCGACCACGCCGACGCCGACAGCGAGGAAACCGCCAGCGCCCTGCTGCACGCCACCATCAAGGCCGACGATCCCAAACGGGTGAAGGGTTTCTCGCGTGCCTGCGTCGAGCTGGCCCTGGCGTCCTATCCCGGTTTCACACTGACCGCGCCGCCGTCCGACGGCACCCCGGTCGGGGTCTACCGGCCGGCTTTCGTGCCGCAGTCGGCCCTTCGCCAGGTCGCGGTCCTGCCCGACGGCCGGACCGTCGACATCGCCCCGCCGGAGGACTTCGCCGCACCGCGCGAATTCGCTCCGGCGCCGCCCTCGGAGCACTCGGCTGCCGACCTGACGCGCCGCGCGCCGCTCGGCTCGTTCCTCGGCGCTCGATCGGGTGACAAAGGCGGCGACGCGAATCTCGGTGTCTGGGCACGGGATGCGGCTGGCTACCGGTGGCTCGCGGCGGAGCTGACCGTCGATCGACTCCGCGAACTGCTCCCGGAGACCGGGGAACTTTCCATCGAGCGGTACGAGTTGCCGAACCTGCGCGCGGTGAACTTCGTGCTGCACGGTCTGCTCGGCGAAGGCGTCGCGGCGTCGACCCGGTTCGACCCACAGGCGAAAGCGCTCGGCGAATGGCTGCGCAGCCGCGTCGTCGACCTCCCGGAGGTGATGTGAATGCGCGCCCCTAGCACACTTGCCGATTTCGCGCCGCAACCATCCACAGCGGACACACTTGTCCACAGCAGCCCAATAAAAACCCCGTCCGACCCCCCACCCCCGATAGACTGGCCCAGGGGCCGCCCCCCGGAGAGGGTGGGGGCTGCGGTTTTTGGTTTTCACAATGTGGGACGCCTGGTTCGGGGTGGTGGGCGTCGTGGGTGAGCGGTGGTGGGATACCGCGCAGCGGCGGGAACTGCGGGCGCTGGTGCGCCGGTTCGTCGAGCGGAGTGTGCTCGGCGAACTCGATGGTTGGGAGCGGGCCGGCGAACTGCCGCGCGAGTTGCACAAGGCCGCCGCCGCGCTCGGGTTGCTCGGCATCGGGTTCCCGGAAGCGGTCGGCGGCAGCGGCGGCGATCTGCTCGACACGGTCGTCCTCACCGAGGAGCTGATCCAGGCCGGCGGCTCGTCCGGGCTGGTCGCCGGCCTGATGACACACGGTATCGCCCTGCCGCACATCGTCGCAGCCGGCAATCCCGATCTCATCGACCGGTTCGTCCGGCCCACGCTCGCCGGCGAGCTGATCGGGTCGCTGGCGGTCACCGAACCGGACGGCGGCTCCGATGTCGCGGCGGTGCGCACCAAGGCCGTTCGCGACGGCGACCATTATGTGCTCAACGGCGCGAAGACCTTCATCACCTCCGGTTGGCGCGCGGACTTCGTCACCACCGCGGTGCGCACCGGCGGTCCCGGCCACGACGGGATCAGTGTGCTCGTCGTCGAACGCGACACGCCCGGTTTCACCAGGGCCCGCAAACTGGAGAAGATGGGCTGGCACTGCTCGGACACCGCCGAACTGTCCTTTGTGGATGCAAGTGTGCCGGTCGCGAACCTGGTCGGCGCCGAGGATGGCGGGTTCGTGCTGCTGATGCAGCAGTTCCAGATCGAGCGCATCAGTATGGCCGTTCAGGCGTACGCGACCGCGCAGCGCTGTCTTGACCTCGCCGTGGAGTGGGCGCGCCGGCGCAGCACCTTCGGCCGGCCGCTGATCTCGCGTCAGCTCGTTCGCCACAAGCTGGTCGAGATGACGCAGCAACTCGAACTCGCCCGCACCTACACCCGCGCGGTCGCCGAGCGGATCGCGGCCGGTGAGGAAGTGGTCGCGCAGGTGTGCATGGCGAAGAACTCCGCGACCGCCACCTGTTCCTTCGTGGTGGACGCGGCTGTGCAGCTCTTCGGTGGGATGGGGTACATGCGGGAGTCCGAAGTGGAACGACATTATCGCGACGCCCGCATTCTCGGCATCGGCGGTGGCGCGAGCGAGGTACTCGCCGAACTCGCCGCGCGACGATTGGGGTTGACCTGATGACCACGCTTATGTCCACTGTGGACGCCAACGCCGCAGGATACCGGGAGAACCGCGCGGCCATGCTCGCCAAGCTCGACGCGCTGGCCACCGAGCACACCAAGGCCCTCGCGGGCGGTGGGCAGAAGTACGTCGACCGGCATCACACACGGGGCAAGCTGCTGGCCCGCGAGCGGATCGAGCTGCTCCTCGACCAGGACACCGCTTTCCTCGAACTGTCCCCGTTGGCCGCCTGGGGCACCGAGTTCCCGGTCGGCGCGAGCGTGGTCTGCGGGATCGGGATCGTCGAGGGCGTCGAATGTCTCGTCGTCGCCAACGATCCGACGGTGCGCGGTGGCGCGAGCAATCCGTGGACGCTGCGCAAGAGCTTCCGCGCCAGCGAGATCGCCGCCCAGAACCGGCTGCCACTGGTGCAGCTCGTCGAGTCCGGCGGCGCGGACCTCAACTCGCAGGGGGAGATCTTCATCCCCGGCGGCCGGATGTTCCGCGACCTGACCAGGGCGTCCGCTCGCCGGGTGCCGACCGTCGCCGTGGTGTTCGGCAACTCGACGGCCGGCGGCGCGTACATACCGGGCATGTCCGACCACGTGGTGATGGTGAAGGAACGGGCCAAGGTGTTCCTGGCCGGACCGCCGCTGGTGAAGATGGCCACCGGAGAGGACGCCGACGACGAGGAACTCGGCGGTGCCGAGATGCACGCGCGGACCTCCGGCCTTGCCGACTACCTCGCCGAGGACGAGACCGATGCGCTGCGCATCACCCGCAGGATCGTGGCCAACCTGAACTGGCACAAGGAAGGCCCGCTGCCGCAACCCGACTACGCCGAGCCGAAGTATGACGCGGAGGAACTGCTCGGGCTGGTGCCCACGGATCTGAAGGTGCCGTTCGACCCTCGGCAGGTGATCGCGCGGATCGTGGACGGTTCGGTGTTCGACGAGTTCAAGCCGCGTTACGGCGCGAGCCTCGTCACCGGCTGGGCGAGCATCCACGGCTACCGGATCGGCATCCTGGCCAACGAGCGCGGCGTGCTGTTCAGCGAGGAGGCGCAGAAGGCCGCGCAGTTCATCCAACTCGCCAACCAGCGCGACATTCCGCTGCTGTTCCTGCAGAACACCACCGGTTACATGGTCGGCAAGGACTACGAGCGGGCCGGGATCATCAAACACGGGTCGATGATGATCAACGCGGTGTCCAACAGTCAGGTGCCACATTTGACGGTGGTCATGGGCGCCTCCTACGGCGCCGGCAACTACGGCATGTGCGGGCGCGCCTACGATCCCCGGTTCCTGTTCACCTGGCCCAACGCCCGCTCGGCGGTGATGGGGCCCGCCCAACTGGCCGGGGTGCTGTCCATCGTGGCTCGGCAGGCCGCGGCCGCGCGCGGGCAGGACTACGACGAGGCCTTCGACGCGCAGATGCGGCAGACCGTCGAGGCGCAGGTGGAATCCCAGTCCGAGGCGGCCTACCTGTCCGGTCGGATCTACGACGACGGCGTGATCGACCCCAGGGACACCCGCACAGTGCTCGGGATCTGTCTTTCCGCGGTGCACACCGCACCGGTACACGGCGCCGAGGGTTTCGGCGTCTTCCGGATGTGAGACGTGACTTCCGGATGTGAGACGTGAGATGTCGGCCGGACGTGAGATGTGAGACGTGAAGGGACAGGCGGCGTGATCAGCACACTTCTGGTGGCCAACCGAGGCGAGATCGCCCGGCGGGTCATCCGCACCTGCCGGGACGTCGGCATCGCACCGGTCGCGGTGTTCGCCGACCCGGACGCGGACATGCCCTTCGTCGCCGAGGCCGACGCGGCGGTGCGGCTGTCCGGAAACACCCCGGCCGAGACCTACCTGCGGATCGAGTCGCTGATCGAGGCCGCGCACCGCCTCGGCGCGGACGCCGTGCATCCCGGCTACGGCTTCCTCTCCGAGAACGCGGAGTTCGCGCGGGCCGTGCTCGCGGCCGGGTTGGTCTGGGTGGGGCCGACCCCGGAGGCCATCGACGCGATGGGTTCCAAGGTGGCCGCGAAGAAGCGGATGGCCGCGGCGGGTGTGCCGGTGCTGCCGGAACTCGACCCGGCCTCGATCACCGCGGCCGACCTGCCGATCCTGGTCAAGGCCTCGGCGGGCGGCGGTGGCAGGGGGATGCGGGCCGTCCGCGAGTTGGCCGACCTCGCCGACGAGGTCACGTTGGCCGCGCGGGAGGCCGAATCGGCCTTCGGCGACGGTACGGTGTTCTGCGAGCCGCTGCTGGAACGCGCCCGGCACATCGAGGTGCAGATCCTCGCCGACCAGTACGGCACGGTGTGGGCGCTCGGCGAACGGGAGTGCTCCATCCAGCGCCGGCACCAGAAGATCATCGAGGAGACGCCGAGTCCCGCTGTCGACGCGGAGATCCGCAGTCGGTTGTTCGCGGCGGCGCTGGCCGCCGCGAAAGCGATCGGCTACGTCGGTGCCGGCACGGTCGAGTTCATGCTGGCCGCGAACGGGGACTTCCACTTCCTGGAGGTCAACACCCGGCTACAGGTCGAGCACCCGGTCACCGAATGCGTGTACGGCCTCGATCTGGTGGCCTGGCAGTTGGCGATCGCCGAGGGCGCCCGACTGCCGGACGCGCCACCGGCGCCCCGAGGGCATGCCATCGAGGTTCGGCTGTATGCCGAGGATCCCGCGCAGGACTGGCGGCCGCAGAGCGGCACCGTGCTGCGCTTCGACCTGCCCGGTGTGGACGCCGAGTTCGCGGTGCCGGCCGGATACGGGTTGCGCTCCGACAGCGGCATCGTCGCGGGCTCGCAGGTCGGTACCTTCTACGATCCGATGCTGGCCAAGCTGATCAGCTGGGGGCCGGACCGGGCATCGGCGGCGCGGCGGTTGGCCGCCGCACTGCACGACATGCGGCTGCACGGGCTGGTGACCAACCGTGATCTGCTGGTCACTGTGTTGCGGCACAAGGACTTCCTGGCCGGCGAGACCGACACCGATTTCCTGCCGAGGCACGGGGTCCAGGCGCTGGCCGCCGGTCCTGACGAGACCGCGACGAAGGCGGCCGCACTCGCGGCGGCACTGGCGGAGGCGAGTCTGCGGGCTCGGCGGGCGCCGGTGCAGCGGGGGATCCCGGCCGGTTGGCGCAACCTGCGTTCGCAACCCCAGCGGACCGCGTTCGAGGTCGACGGGCGGCGGATCGAGGTCGACTACGAACTGACCAGAGCCGGGCTGACCACCCCGATCCTTGCCGAGGTTGCACTGGTCGAGAGTTCGCCCGAGTCGGTGACACTCGATCTCGGCGGGGCGCGGCGGCGGTTTCGCATCGCCGGCTATGACACCCCGGCTGGACGGCGGATCGAGGTGGATTCGGCGCTGGGCGCGGTGTCGTTGGTGGTCGTGCCCCGATTCGCCGATCCGGCCGAGCAGGTGGCCGAGGGCGCCACGGTCGCGCCGATGCCGGGCACCGTGGTCCGGCTCGCCCACGCGGCGGGGGATCGGGTCGAGGCAGGCGAGGAACTTCTCGTGCTGGAAGCGATGAAGATGCAGCACCGAGTGGTCGCCGCGACCAGCGGGATCATCGCCGAGCTTCGAGTCGGTGCTGGACAACAGGTCGATGCGGGCGCGGTGCTCGCCGTGATCGAAGCTGACATCGAGGAGGAACAGGCATGACCGAGATCGGATTCACCGAAACCGAGGAGCGCACCGCGCTGCGCGCGGCAGTGCGTGAACTGGCCAACCGGTACGGCCGCGACTACTTCACGGCGAAGGCGCGGGCGGGGGAGAAGACCACCGAGATGTGGGCCGAGGCCGGCAAACTCGGTTATCTCGGTGTTGCCGTGGCCGAGGAGTACGGCGGAGGCGGTGGCGGGATCGGCGATCTGGCCGCGGTGTGCGAGGAGTTCGCGGCCGCCGGAGCGCCCATGCTGCTGATGGTGGTGTCGCCGGCCATCTGCGCGACCGTGATCGCCCGGTTCGGCACCGAAGCGCAGAAACGGCGCTGGCTGCCAGGTTTCGCCGACGGCACGACGAAGATGGCGTTCTCGATCACCGAGCCGGACGCGGGCTCCAACTCCCACCGGTTGGCCACCTCGATCCGCAGGGACGGCGAGGAATGGGTGCTCTCCGGCGGGAAGTACTTCATCTCCGGGGTCGACGAATGCGATGCGGTACTCGTGGTCGCCCGGCACGTCGACGAGAACGGACAGCGGTTGCTGCCCTCGCTGATGATCGTGCCGACCGACACCCCCGGCTTCACCTACCAGCCCATCGAGATGGACATCGTCTCACCGGAGAAGCAGTTCACCCTGTTCTTCGACGACGTCCGACTGCCCGCCGACGCCCTGCTCGGCTCGACCGACGCCGGCCTCGCCCAGGTGTTCGCCGGGCTGAACCCGGAACGGATCATGGCCGCGTCCTTCTCCACCGGCATCGCCCGCTTCGCCATGGACAAGGCGACCGACTACGCGCGCAACCGGCAGGTCTGGGACACTCCGATCGGCGCGCACCAGGGCCTTGCCCATCCGCTCGCGCACTGCGCCATCCAGATCGAACTCGCCCGGCTGATGACCCAGAAGGCCGCCGCGCTCTACGACGCGGGCCTCGACCGCGAGTCCGGCGAAGCGGCCAACATGGCCAAGTACGCCGCTGCCGAGGCCGCCGCGACAACGGTCGACCAGGCGATCCAGGTGCACGGCGGTAACGGCCTCGCCTCCGAGTACGGGCTCGGTGCCCTGCTCGCCGCGTCGAGGGTCGGCCGGATCGCACCGGTCAGCAAGGAGATGATCCTCAACTACGTGGCCCAGCACACCCTGAAGCTGCCCAAGTCCTACTGAAACCCACGTCGTACCGAAACGCGGCCGTGGCCGTTGTTAGCATCGTCGGTGCTGGTAGTGGCCTACGAGGCGGAGTGGCGACGAGATCATGGTGCGGGAGCGCGAAGAACTCAGCTGGGAGCTGTTCGGCCGGGCCGGTCGGGAACTGGCCGAACAGATCGCGGCGGACGGGTTCGAACCGGATCTGCTGCTGTCCATCGCCCGAGGCGGGCTCTTCGTGGCCGGTGCGCTGGGGTACGCGCTGGATGTGAAGAATCTGCACGTTATGAACGTCGAGTTCTACACCGGCGTCGACAAGCGCCTCGCGATGCCGGTGATGCTGCCGCCGGTGCCCAACGCGGTGGACCTGACCGGCGCCAAGGTACTGGTCTGCGACGACGTCGCGGACACCGGCGCGACCCTGAAGCTGGTCCGCGACTTCTGCGCCGACCACGTCGCCGACGTGCGCTGCGCGGTGATCTACCAGAAACCGCACTCGGTGGTGTCCAGCGAATACGTCTGGCGAAACACCGACCGCTGGATCAACTTCCCCTGGTCCGTGCTGCCCCCGGTGGTCAGCCGCGTCAACCAGGTCCTCGACGCCTGAGCGGGAAACCCGCTGGCCAAGCCATCGGGACGGTTCGTTAGTCTTTCGAGGTTGACTGACAGGGCGATCAACTCGAAAGGGCTCCACCGTGATGCGTACGCACGAGGCCGGAACACTCCGGGCCTCTCATGCCGGGCAGACCGTCACCCTCACCGGGTGGGTGGCCCGTCGGCGCGATCACGGCGGGGTCATCTTCATCGACCTTCGGGACGCCTCCGGCACCGCCCAGGTGGTCTTCCGTGAGGGCGAGATGGCGCAGCGGGCGCACCGGCTGCGCGCCGAGTTCTGCCTGAAGGTCACCGGCGAGGTCATCATCCGGCCCGACGGCAACGAGAACGCCGAGATCCCGACCGGCGCCATCGAGGTCACCGTCACCGACCTCCAGGTACTCAGCGAGTCCGCGCCGCTGCCCTTCCCGCTCGACGAGCACATCGAGGTCGGCGAGGAGGTCCGGCTGCGGCACCGCTACCTCGACCTGCGCCGCAGTGGTCCGGCAGCGGCGATGCGACTGCGCAGCGAGGTCAACCGGATCGCCCGCGGCGTGCTGCACTCCCACCGGTTCGTCGAGGTGGAGACGCCGACGATGACCCGGTCCACCCCGGAGGGTGCCCGCGACTTCCTGGTGCCGGCGCGGCTGCGCCCCGGCTCCTGGTACGCGCTGCCGCAGTCCCCGCAGCTGTTCAAGCAGCTGCTCATGGTCGGCGGTATCGAGCGGTACTACCAGATCGCCCGCTGCTACCGGGACGAGGACTTCCGTGCCGACCGGCAGCCCGAGTTCACCCAGCTCGACATCGAGATGAGCTTCGTCGAGCAGGACGACGTGATCGCGCTCGGCGAGGAGATCGTCGGCGCGCTCTGGCGCGAGGTCGCCGACCACGAGATCCCCATGCCGATCCAGCGGATGACCTACGCCGACGCGATGGCCCGCTACGGCACGGACAAGCCGGACCTGCGGTTCGGGCTGGAGCTGACCGAGCTGACCGAGTACTTCGCCGCCACCCCGTTCCGGGTCTTCAAGGCGCCCTACGTCGGTTGCGTCGTCATGCCCGGCGGTGCCGACCAGCCGCGCCGCACCCTGGACGCCTGGCAGGACTGGGCCAAGCAGCGTGGCGCCAAGGGCCTTGCCTACGTACTGGTCGGCGAGGACGGCACGCTGGCCGGCCCGGTCGCCAAGAACCTGGCCGAGCACGAGCGGGACGGCCTTGCCAAGGCGGCCGGTGCCGAACCTGGTGACTGCATCTTCTTCGCCGCGGACGAGCCCTCGGCCGCCCGTGCGCTGCTCGGCGCCTGCCGGCTGGAGATCGGCAAGCGGCTCGGCCTCATCGACTCCTCGGCCTGGTCGTTCGTGTGGGTGGTCGACGCTCCGCTGTTCGAACTGGCCTCGCAGGCGACCGCCAGCGGTGACGTCGCGGTCGGCTCCGGCCGGTGGACCGCGGTGCACCACGCCTTCACCTCACCGACCCCGGAGTGGATCGACCGCTTCGAGTCCGATCCCGGCAACGCGCTGGCCTACGCCTACGACATCGTCTGCAACGGCAATGAGATCGGCGGCGGCTCGATTCGTATCCACCGCGCCGACGTGCAGCGCAGGGTGTTCGAGCTGATGGGCCTCTCCGAGGAGGAGGCGCGGGAGAAGTTCGGCTTCCTGCTCGACGCCTTCGCCTACGGCCCGCCCCCGCACGGCGGCATCGCGTTCGGCTGGGACCGGGTCGCCGGCCTGCTCGCCGGCTACGACTCCATCCGCGAGGTCATCGCCTTCCCGAAGACCAGCGGCGGTTTCGACCCGCTCACCGGTGCGCCGACGCCGATCACCTCCGTGCAGCGCAAGGAGGCTGGCGTCGATGCGAAACCAGCCGTGAAGCAGGACTCGCAATCTTCCTGAATCGTCACATCGAGGGCCGATAGCGCCGGGTGGTTGACCCGCGGCGCTGTCGGCCTGTCGTGCTGCGCGGGCCTAATTGCGGAGTGTCATGCACCGGGAACAACCTGTTATCAATTCGTGGCTGCCAACGTACCCCGTTGGGCATTACGGTCGCTTGCGGTCGAAGTCTCGGACGCTGGACCACATCTCGGGAACAGCGGCCCCCAACGTCCAACCGAGAGTAGGGTCGGAACAGATGGGTGTGGATACCGCCGCAGGCTCATCGGATGTCGTCGATGACATCCGACCGGAGGTGTCCGAGACGATGATTGCGGCGCAGTTGGTGCTCAGTCACCGCTTCGGCGCCGCTGTTCGCCTTGCCGCACCACAGCATCTCGGTGGCAGCGGCACCTCGACGGTCATCAGGGTCCGGGTCGCCGCAAGCCCGTTCTCGCTGCCGCGCACCCTGGTGGTCAAGCGTTACGCCCCGCCGGAGCCCGGTGCGAAGACCGACGCTTTCGTGCAGGAGGCGGTCAGCTATCAGCTTTTCACCGCGCTCGCGGTCGAGGAGCGGATGTGCCCTGAGATGTTCGCCCACGACAGCCACGAGCGGTTGGTGGTGCTGGAGGATCTCGGTCGGTCACCGACACTCGCGGACAAACTGCTCGGCAGTGACGCGAAAGCCGCCGAGCGGGCGCTGCTGTCCTGGGCGCGTTCGCTGGGCAGGCTGCACGCCAGCACCGCGGGCCGGGAGGCGGACTTCGACGCGTTGAGCCGCCGTCTCGGCCGGCCGAAGATGACCGATCCGCTTGCCGCCCAAGGCCGCAAGGCACTTGCCGAACTCCCGCAGCTGCTTGCGGCCGGGCTCGGGGTCAGTACCTCGGTGGCTGCCCATGAGCGCGCCCTTGCCGCCGCGCGGCTCGTCGACTCGCCACGCCACCGCGCGTTCAGTCCCTCGGACGCGTGTCCGGACAACAACGTGATCACCAGCAAGGGCGTGCGGTTCCTGGACTTCGAGGGCGGCTGCTGGCGCGATGTGCTGTTGGACGCCGGCTATCTGCGCGTGCCGTTCCCGTCCTGCTGGTGCAGTTTCGCGCTGCCGGCCGGCATGATCGAGGCGATGGTCGCGGCCTGGCGGTCGGAGGCCAGCAGTGTCTGGCCGGACCTCGACGATGATTCGACCCTGTTGCCGGGATTGCTTGACGCACAGGTGTTCTGGGTATGGCTGTCCACCTGGTGGTTCCTGCCGGCGCCCGCGCAGGAGGATCTGCCGATCTCCGACGAACTGCGCTCGCCTCGTCGTAGCGTTGCGTTGCGATCCCGTTGGCAGCAGTTGGCCGCCGATGCCGAACGCGCTGGTGAGGCGGCGCTTGCCGAGCACGCGCACAGCGTTGTCGAGGCGCTGGAGCGCCGGTTCGGCGCGACCGACCTGCCGCGTTATCCCGCGTTCCGCTGACCGATCCCACCTGCGTGAGTAGCGCGGGAATTGTCGAGTCAATACCCGATCGGTAAGTGGATAGGCTGCTGCGGTCATCGCACGACACACTTCGGCATGCCTGTACTGATAGCGGATACGCAAAGCCGGAACCAACGCCCTCCGTAGTTGCTGTGATCGTAACGTGATCAGACTTCCGTGATCATGCCGGTGAAGTCAAGGGCTGGTTTTGGAGCGTATCGGAACAGTTGAGATTCACCCGAGTTCGTCCGCGTCGGCCAAAATTTACCACATAAGAGTGAATACTTTGACTACGGAACGTCAGAGGCCTCGGCAAATAGGCCGCTTCAGCTGGCGGGCGGATCCGACTGTTGACGGTGCTGGTCCCGCTTCGCTATCGAGGGTCATCCTCGCAGCTCAGGTGGTGTTTATCCGGAGGTCGCGCCGCCGCTGTCGCTGGTTGATCCGGCAGTAGCAAAAATTGGCCGCCATCACCCTTTCGGGGAACCAGGCGGAACTTGAGGGGAGGGTGTTCCTTGTCGTTGGCGATCATCTGGCAGGGGCAATCGAACAGCGTCTGAGCTTGGGTTTTTCCTTGGTTGGACAGGCTTTCGGTGATCCGGGTTCCGCGTTCGGCCGGTCGGATCGGCCGGGTGGTCCAGCTGAGTCGGACATGAAAGTCAGGGGATACACACTATCGAGGTGTAATGCGTCCCGCCAACGGATGACATTCACCGCTGCTGAGCCGCTCAGAGCAACAAAATCCGGATCTTGATCTGTCGGATCCGCCTGTTTTGTCGTCAACGTCGGGTAACTTGAGGTAAAGTCGCAGGTCACTGGGCCTCGTTGCGAATTGCATCTTGATCGCGACGTTTGATGTAGGGTCAAGTACCCGAACTCCAAGAACGCTGAATACGCGCCGGCTGTCCCGAACCCATTACGGGCGGGCGTAATTCAGATATCGGGATCTCGTACGTGCGCCGTCATTCGGGAGTGACCAAGAATGATGACGGATGTGCGCCTGGGAAGAAACGAATTTGCCGCGCCCGACGATATCGGCAGCGAGGTGACCAAGCATGCCTGCAGATGTTTTGTTGTGCCGGAATGGAATGGCGAAGCGAACATTTCACCGCAGCTACCGCCCGGCCGTTTGTCAGTTTTCCGTTGCCCGCGAGGAGGACGCGTGAGAAAGACCGCTGAGCGGGCAAGGCGAGAACCTGGCCCGCGCGACGGCCAGAGCAGGCCGGACCGTGCTCGGCGAACTCGGCCGTCGCTGTTGTCGGCGATAGTGCGCTGGCGGGACTGGAGTATTCCGGTCAAGCTCATCGCGGTCATGTTGGTGCCGGTGATCACCACGCTCGCACTCGGGTTCGTGGTGATCAACACGCAGCTGGCCAAGGCGCAGCTCTACACCGGCGCGAACGGTCTGACCGAACTCAGTGACAACACCCGCGCGGTGATTTCCGCACTGCAACAGGAACGTCAGCAGGTCGCCGCCGACAACGCGAGTATGACGCCGACCGCCGGTATGGGTGGCAACCCGAGCAGTGCGCTGCTCGGGGTTGAGCACCAGGTCGACGCCGCACTGGCCACCCTTCGGCAGAGCGAGGCGAACAACGCCGCGCGCGGCGGTTTCGACCCGGTCGCCGCGACGGCCTGGTCCGACGCGCAGCGCCAACTGGCCGAGCTGCCCGCGCTGCGGGCCGAGGAGGACACCTCGGGCGCGAACGCACCGACCGAGGTCGACACCTACAGTGCGCTGATCACCGCGGTGTTCGCCTTCGACCGGGTGCTCGCCACCGACCTCGGTGACCCACAGCTGACCAGGGAGGCCATCGCCCTCTACGACCTGTTCTCCGCCCGCGAGGAAGTGCTCTACCAGCAGGCCGTCGTGCTCGTCGGCATCGGCAGCGGCACCATGACCGTCGCCGAGGTGACCAACCTGCACGGCTCCGAGGCACGGCTGGCCAGCCGGATCAGCGACTTCCACGCGGTGGCGGCCCAGGACGCCGCGCTGGACTACCAGCGCGCGGTCACCGGGCCGGTGCTCGCCCAGCAGAGTTCCCTGCTCGACGACGCCATCAACCAGTCCGGTGGGATGAGCGGCCAGGTCATGCCCGGCATGGTGATCCGAATCCCGATGGCGACCTGGAATTCGGCCAACCAGGCCGTCACTGGTGGGCTGAACTCGGTGACCGATGATCTCGCCGGTCAACTGCGCGGCACGGCCGACTCGATGCAGAGCCAGGCCAGCAATACCGCAGCCTCGGCGGCGGTCGTGCTGTTCGCGGCGCTGCTGGTGGCGGCCCTGGTGATGGTGATCGTCGCCCGGCAGCTGCTGCGCTCCGTCGGCGTGCTGCGGCGCACCGCCCGCGATGTGGCCAACCGCCAGCTGCCGGAGGCGGTCGAACGGATCCGGATCGGCGAGGCGGTGGACACCGAGGTGACCCCGGTCCCGGTGCACACCACCGACGAGGTCGGCCAGTTGGCCCGCGCCTTCGACGCGGTGCACGCCGAGGCGCTGAAGCTCGCCGTAGAGCAGGCCAACCTGCGGGGCAACTACAGCGACCTGTTCACCAACCTCTCCCGGCGCAGCCAGGGCCTCGTCCAGCGGCAGCTGCGGCTGATCGAACAGCTCGAACGCGACGAGGAAGATCCAGACCAGCTCAGCGCGCTGTTCAAGCTCGACCACCTGGCCACCCGGATGCGCCGCAACAACGAGAACCTGATGGTGCTCTCCGGTGGTGAGCTGGGTCGCGGCCCGACCCAGGCGATGCCGCTGTCGGACCTGCTGCGTGCCGCGGTCTCGGAGATCGAGCAGTACCAGCGGGTCGCGCTGCAACCGCCGCCCTCGGTGCACGTACTCGGTTACGCGGCGGGTGACCTGGTGCGGCTGATCGCCGAACTGCTGGACAACGCGACCGCGTTCTCCGCGCCCGACACCCAGGTGACCATCGCCTCGCACCGGACCAGGACGCGGGCGATCGTGGTGGACATCGTCGACCACGGCATCGGCATGGGCGATGATGAACTGCGCGCCGCCAACGAACGGCTCAACCAGCCCGAGGGCTTCGAAGGCCGGATCACCCGGCGGATGGGCCTGTTCGTGATCAGCAGGCTGGCCGGGCAGCACGGTGTCCGGGTGCGGTTGCACGGCGGAGAGGACATCCCCGGCCTGCGCGTCACGGTCACCCTGCCGGCGCAGCTGATCGTCGGCGACGGCGAGGATCTCGTCCTGCCGGCCTCCCGCGAACCGGTCGAACCTCCGGCGCGATCCACTGCCGCGCCCGATCCCTCGACCACCGCGATCACCGTCACCATCCCGCAGCTGCCCAGTGCGGCCGCGTCCGGGGTGAACCTGTTCGCTCCGCTGCCCGGCAGCGCGACGGCCGAGGACGCGTCCGCCGACAGCGGGGTGTCCGAAGCGGACCGGGCGCGCGCCGAGGCCGACCGGTTGGCCGACCGGTTGGCCGACCGGTTGGCGGAGACCACGCCGATCTTCGACGACATGCTCTCCGCCTGGTTCGACGCGGCCAAACCGGTCGACGAGGACACCGACGCCGCACCGGAGGACGACAGTTTCGCCGGCCGGACCGGTTGGCGCTTCGCCGCCGATGACGGCTGGCGGGCCGCCGATGTGGTGACCCAGGCCAGCCCGGATGCCTTCACCACCGCGGGGCTGCCCAAGCGGCAGCCGAAAGCCCGGCTGCTGCCGGGCAGCGCGGCCCCGACCGGCGCTGGCGCGGCACCGGTCGGGACCGCGCCCACCCCGGCGGGGGCGGCGAAGGTTCGCGCGCGGCTGGCCGGTTTCCAGCGCGGTGTGCAGCGCGGCCGGCACGAGATCGACACCGTCAGCACACCGGTCGAGGACGGGCTCGACCCGGTCGAACCCCTCGACGAGGCCCAGCGGTTCGAGCAGTTCGAACAGGGTCGGCAGGCCGACGGGTCGGCGGCGGACACCGCGTTCTTCCCGCAGGTCGAACACCCGGCCCAGCCCTCGGCCCAGTCGCAGGCTCCTGGCTCGGCGGCCGAAGAGTCCACTGCGGACTCGCTGTTCACCGAGCGGCCGGTCACCGAGAGGGAAGTCACCGACCGAGAAGTGACCCAACCGCAACCTCTCGACGAGGAGGTCGGCGCCGATCACGAGGCGGCGCCCGCCGCCACCGCGTCGTCGACCGAACGGGACCCGGCCGAGCTGCCGGTCCGCAAGCGTCGCCCGGCCAACCGTTCCACTCCTCGCCCGACCAACGGTGGCACCGGCAACAACGGCGGTACGCCGAGGCCCGACGCACCGAAACCGGCCACGGTCAGTGCCGAGGCCGGCAGCAGCAACGGCGCCGCGTCGGCCAACGGGAGTGCGGCCGGCAGCAGCGCGTTGGTGGACACCGCGATCTGGCCCACCGTGGCGGACGAGGGCTGGGAAGCGGCAGACGACGCCCATGACCCGGCCCCGTCCACCTACACGTCGGCCGGGCTGCCCCGACGCAAGCCGATGGCTCAACTCGTGCCGGGAAGTGTTGCCACCAAAGGGAAACCTGCGATGGCCGGGGTCGACGCCGGTGCCGTCCGAGATCGTCTGAACAGTTTCCAACGGGGAGTCCGCCAGGGCCGGGATGGTTCGGCAACGGCGGCAGCCGATGGTATCGAGCACGGATTCCAATGGGAGAACGAATGACCTCAAGTCAGTCGCCGCACGGCCGGTTCGGATGGCTGGTCACCGACTTCACCGAACGGGTACCCGGTGTCGCGCATGCGGTAGTGGTTTCCGCGGACGGGTTGTTGCTGACCTCGTCGACCCGGCTGCCCGCTGATCGCGCCGATCAACTCGCGGCGGTTGCCTCGGGCCTGTCCAGCCTCACCATGGGCGCCGCCCGCTGCTTCGAGGCAGGGCCGGTCCGGGAGACCGTCGTCGAGATGGAACGTGGCGTGATGCTGCTGATGGCCATCAGCGACGGCTCCTCCTTCGGCGTGCTCGCCGCGCCCAACTGCGACATCGGTCAGGTCGCGTACGAGATGACATTGCTCGTCGAACGTGTCGGGCAAATGCTCACCCCGGAGCTACGAGCCGAACTACAGGGTTCGCACCGAATGCTCTCGCAACAGCCAGTGTGAGGTCGCCATGACCACGTCCTTCGGCGGAGATTCCCAACCTGACCCCGGCATCGAGGATGCCGGGTACGGGCTCGGCGAGCTGCCCGTCGAGCCGACGGTCGTCAACCGCCTCGGCGGTCCCGCCGGTGTCGTCAGTACGGTCGGTGTCGCCACAGCCGACGACCCGGCCAGTTGGCGGTCCGCGGACTGGCCGGTCGCGGCACAACAGTTCGCCGACCCGGCCGCGCCGACGGTCCAACCCGGCCAGCTCCCTGAACCGAGCCAGCCACCCCAACTGAGCCAACCCCTGCCGATTCACTCCCAACCGACTCAGTCCCAACAGGGCCAAACTCAATCGGGCCAACCCCAACCGGGCCAGCAGCCCGCCGACCAGAGCCAGCAACTACCCGTGCTGGGCCAACCGCCGTCCCCGGCCGGCCAGTCGGCCTACCCGAGCCGACCGCCGCTGCCGGTCCAGCACACCGGCGCCGGATTTTCCGGCCGGTACCCACCGGTCGAGTTCGTCGATTCGCTGCCCTACTATCCCAGCGACGATTTCGGCGACGAGGCATCTCGCGTGCGACCCTACGCCTGGACCGGGGGTCGGACCCGCTCCAGCGTCGAGCTGCAATTGGAAACCTTGGTTTCCACAAGTGAACTCGGCCAGGACGAGGCAACGCTCAACCTGGTCGAATACCGGGCGGTCGGCACATTATGCCGACATCCGCACTCGGTGGCCGAAGTGGCCGCGAAGCTTTCGGTACCACTCGGTGTTGCCAAGGTGATCCTCAGTGACATGGCCGAACTCGGTCTGATCAGTATTCACCGCACATTCGCCGACGACGACATCGCGGCGCATCTCGTGTTGATGGAAAGGGTGTTGAGTGGACTCCGTCGACTTTGAGAGGTCGAAGAAGACCCGCCGTTCGCCGAATGCCACCTCGGCGAAGATCGTGGTGGCCGGCGGTTTCGGCGTCGGTAAGACCACATTTGTCGGATCGGTCTCGGAAATCGTTCCGCTGACCACCGAGGCCGTGATGACCGATGCCAGCAGCGGCATCGACGACCTGCGTGCGACACCGGACAAGCGCACCACGACGGTCGCGATGGACTTCGGCAGGGTCACCCTCGACTCGGAGCTGATCCTCTACCTGTTCGGCACCCCTGGCCAGCAACGATTCTGGTTCATGTGGGATGACCTCGTCCGAGGTGCGATCGGTGCCGTGGTGCTGGTGGACACTCGGCGGCTGGCCGACTCCTTCGGGCCGGTCGACTATTTCGAGGAACACGGCCTGCCCTACGTCGTTGGCGTCAACTGCTTTGACGGCGTGCTGCCCTACCGGTTGGCGGATGTGCGGGAGGCGATGGCCATCTCACCGGAGATTCCGATGGTGAAATGTGATGCGCGCGAACGGGAATCCACCAAGGAAACGCTGATCACGCTGGTTCAACATGCCATGCAGGCTTGGCATGCGCGGGATCTGGCCATGGCTCGCGTCGGGCGGTGAGCTTCGATATTTGGCCCAAGCGGACGATTGACCATCGGCCGGGACACCTCTACAACAAAGAGGCCAATCCGGCTGGAGGTGGCTCGTGTGGTGCGTTCCGTTGACTTCGACGAACGGATTTCCCCGTTGTCGCGGCGCTTGTTGCCCGACGAATTGTGGGAGCTGGCGTATCCGTTGATCCCGTTGCCGAAGGTCAGACCGCAGGGAGGTGGTCGGTCGAGGGTCGGTGACCGGGCGGTGTTCGTCGCCGTGGTCTTCGTCCTCACCAGCGGCTGCGCCTGGCGGCGGCTACCCGATTCGTTCGGTATCGCGGTGCCCACCGCGTACCGGCGGTTCGTGGAATGGACCGGGGTGCGGCTGTGGGAGAGCCTGCACACCGTGGCCGTCGCCGAGGACTGCGAGCCCGCGCTGCTGGACTGGTGCACCGCCATCAGGGACGCCGCGCTGGCCCGACCGGCTGCCGGCGCCTGATCCGCGCGCTTTAGGCTCGACGGCATGACGTTGGTGCAACGCTCACTGCTCGGTCCCGGACCGTCCAATCCCTACCCGGAGGCGACCGCCGCGCTCGGCGCACCGCTGCTCGGCCATCTCGATCCGGAGTTCCTGCGGATTCTCGACGAGACCTGTGAGCGGCTGCGCACCGTATGGGGTACCGCCAACCGGCGCACGCTGCCGCTGTCGGGCACCGGCTCCATCGGCATGGAGGCGTCCTTCGCCAACACGGTGCGCCGTGGCGATGCGGTGGTGGTCGCGGTCAACGGGCTGTTCGGCGAGCGGATGTGCGATGTCGCGGGCCGCTACGGCGCCGAGGTGATCAGGGTGGACCACGAGTGGGGCCGCCCGGTGGACGTCGACGCCGTCCTCGACGCCCACCCGCACCCGTCACTGGTCGCCGCCGTGCACGCGGAAACCTCCACCGGGGTACGCAGCGACATCGGCGCGCTCGCCGCCGCCGTGCACGACCGCGACCCGGACGCCCTCGTGCTCGCCGACTGCGTCACCTCACTGGCCGGCATCGAGGTCGCCATCGACGAGTGGGGCGTCGACCTCGCCTACTCCGGTACCCAGAAGTGCCTCGGTGTCGCACCGGGCCTCGCGCCGTTCACCATCTCTGAGCACGGCTGGCAGCGACGCGTCGAACAGCCCCCGACCTGGTATCTCGACCTCGGCATGATCGGCGACTACGTCGGCGGCAACGCCGCGGGTGGCCGCACGTACCACCACACCGCGCCGGTGGCCATGATCGCCTCGCTGCACGCCGCTCTCGGCCGCATCCTCGACGAGGGCCTGCCGAGGGTGCAACAGCGCCACCGCGAAGCGGGCGCGCGGCTGCTGGCCGGTCTTGCCGAACTGGACCTGGTGCCCTTCGCGGAGGAGGGGTCGCGGCTGCCGGAGTTGACCACGGTCTGGGTGCCTGAGGGCGTCGACTCCGCGCAGGTTCGCGGCAGGCTGCTCGGCGAGTACGACATCGAGATCGGCGCGGGGGCCGGCAAGTACGCCGCCTCGGTCTGGCGGATCGGCCTGATGGGCCACAACGCCCGTCTCGACCGGGTCGAACTGCTGCTCGCCGCGCTGCGCAGGGTCCTCGGCCGCTGAGGGTCGCCGACGTCGCTGAATCGAGGCCGGCGAAGGAAAATGCCGGCGAAGGAAAAATGCCCGCGAACGACGGCGCTCGGTCTGGTCTACTCCTCGGGTGCTACCCGAAGACGCATTCCGTGACCAACCGACGCTGATCGGTGACAAGGTCAGGCTCACCCCGCTCGATGCCGAGTACATCGAGGACTACCTGCTGATGATCACCGACCCGGAAGCGGTCCGGCTGACCGGCAGCCACGGTGCGGCCGCACCCGATCCGGAGCGGGACCGCCAGCGGGCCCTTGCCTGGCTGAGCAGCAGGCGCGAGCAACACGACCGGGCCGACTGGGCGATCCTGCGCAACACCGACCAGCGATTCGTCGGCGAGGTGGTGCTCAACGAGTTCGACCGGCACAACGAGTCGGCCAACTTCCGGATCATGCTCGGCCCGCGACAGAACTTCGGGCACGGTTACGGCAGCGAGGCCACTCGGCTCGTCGTCGACAACGCCTTCGACGTCGTCGGCCTGCACCGGCTCAGCCTCGACGTCTTCGACGTCAACCCGAGAGCGCGGCGGGTGTACGAGAAGTGCGGATTCCGCGCCGAAGGCGTGCTGCGGGACGCGTTGTGCTGGGACGGTGAGTGGATCGACGCGACCGTGATGTCCATAGTGGCCGGCGACCGGGGCTGATCCTGGCGAAGGACAAGGCGGGTCAACCGGTGCGCGGCGGCCTGCCCTCGCGTGGGCCGAACGCGGCCAGCGCCTCCAGATCGGAGGCCGGCCGCCGGACGAAGAACTCCACCCATTCCTCGATATCCGGAAAGGTGGAGCCGGCGATGATCTCCTCGGCGGCGGCCACCGGATCGTAATGGGTTCTGCGCAGGCTGATGGCCGGTTCCGTACTCCCGCCGAGCAGCGCCCAGTGCGCACCGGTACTGCCGTAGGGCATGCCGACACTGCCCGGATTGACCACCGTGCACCGATCGACAAGGCGCAGGAACGGCATATGGGTGTGTCCACAAACCACGGTGCCGACCGACGCCGGCACCCCGGCGAGGACCTCCTGCCAACGGGCGCTGTCGCTGTCCACCAGAGCGACCTCCTGATCGTCGCGCGGGGTGGCATGCGCGCACAGCACCTCGCCGAGTCCGCGCACCGAACACGTCGCCGTCAGCGGCAGTCCGGCCAGCAGTTCGAGGTGCTCGGGGCGCAGCTGACCGGCCGCCCACGGGGTGATCGGATCGGGGATCTCGATATCTTTGCCGGCGGCGATCTCCACGAGTTCCCGATCCCCGTTGCCGGACACCCAGATCGCCCGGTCGCCCAGTCCGGTCAGCAGATCGAGGGTCTCCACCGGCTGCGGGCCTGCGGCGAGGTCGCCGAGCAGCACCACCGCGTCCGCGTCCGCGACCTCCGGCCGCGCCAACACCGCGCGCAGGGCCGGCACCACACCGTGGATGTCCGCGAGCACCGCGACCGTGGTCAGCATGCCGCCAGTCTGACCACCCGAGCACCGGTCGACCAGCGGATTCGCCTGCGGCGTAGCAGGTTTCACCGGGCGCGAACGGATCCGAGCAACGAACTGGTCAGTGGCCGCGCTGCTCGGGAAGCTGCTGACCGCCTGCCGGTGCGAAACAGGTCCGGTCCCGCCCGCCCGCCTTCGCCGCGTACAGCGCCGCGTCGACGGCCAGCAGCAACTCGTCGAGGTCCTCACCGCCGCTGGGATAGCAGATCGCGCCGGCGGACGCGGTGACCGGGACGAGTTCGTAGGTTTCCATCGCGGTCACCTGCACGGTGCTCACGCAGTGCCGGAAGCGCTCCGCGACGGTCCGCAACTCCTCGTCGTCGACACCGGGCAGCAGCACGAGGAACTCCTCACCGCCGAACCGGCCGACCAGGTCGTAGTCGCGGGTTTCCTTGCGCAGCGCGTCAGCGACCGCCTTCAACACGTTGTCACCGGTGAGGTGACCGTAGGTGTCGTTGATCTTCTTGAAGTGGTCGAGGTCGAGCATGAGGATGCCGACGGAGTTGTCGTAGCGCTGGGCCCGCGCCAACTCCGACCGGGCCATCTGGCTCCAGTGCGTCGCGTTCGCAAGGCCGGTTTTGGTATCCGTGCGCGCGGCGACCTCGTACTGGCGCATCAGCAGGCTGCGATGCAGCACCAGCAGCGGCGGCAGGATCAGCACCAGATACCAGAGGTCGTGCTCGATGACCATGGCCGTGACCGCGCCGAGGCTCAGCGCGGCGGCTTCGACGATGTTGTCGCTGAAGTTGCCGAGCGCGTCCTTGCCCGGCGTGCTCGGCGAGGACAGCAGGATGATCACCACGACGAGGCCGTGGTTGAAGAACCAGCGGACCAGACCGGCCAGCACGATCAGCGCCACCCCGCGCCAACCGAACGGCAGTCCCGGATACGAGCCGGGAGGCAGGCCGATATCGAGTACCGCGGCCGACGCCGCGGCGGCCAGCATCACCGTCGCCGCGCTGTAGACCCACCGGAAAGTCTGTCGATGGATGATTCGCAACCGCAGATGCGCGTAGGTCAGTGCGGACAGTGCGATGGCGAGTACCGGCGGTAGCAGCAGGATCGAGGCGAAGGTCCACACCGACTTCAGGTCGACCAGCGGCGCATTGGCCCTGACCTGCTCACGGATGCGCTCGATGCCCCGAACCGCCTCCATGTGCACCATGGAACCGGCCAGCAGCAGACCGAAGATCAGCCAATCATGATTGGTGATCGGGAACCGGTTCGCGACCGCCGCCGTAACGCCGACAGTTACGACTTCCACGACAAGAACGGTCACAATGGCCGGGCGACGTAGCGACCACATGGGCCACTTGGTTATTCTTCGCCACAGTTTAGTGACGACCTTAGGTCGTGAGTGGGTACGACGAGGAGAATGATCCTCGCTCGCCGCAGCGCTCTCGTCCGTTGTCACAGGACTGACGTTAGCGGAAAGAGCACGTCAGCTCACCCGTAGTGTTGCTGAATGTTATGGGTTCGCCGGGATTGCGCCCCCGCCGAACCCGCCCGGAAGGAGCCGATCTGATGAGCGATACCAGCTGGTAGCTGTGCGTGTGCCCAGTGTGGGCCGAGCGTAATTCTCGCTCGGCCCTGCGTATCCGGGCCCCGCATATGCGGGACGTAATCATTCGAATCCAGATTGTCAGCCGCTGCGATTGTGGGCTATGCCTCGGTAGCGGCATTCAGGCCGTCGGTGTCGAGTGTCTGTCGGGACTTTCCCCAGGAGATCGCGGTCGCCAGCGCGATGACAGTGCCCACGATGGCGAAGATGGCCACCGCCCAGGACGGCGCCAGCCGTTCGGTGATTACGCCGCCGATGACCACCGCGAGTCCCTGGGCCAGTCGTAGGCTCGTCGAGGCGAGCCCGAAGGCCTGACCCCGTCCGTTGTCCGGGACGGCCCTGACGAAAGCGGCCGCCGCGACCGTCTGGAAAGCCTGTGCGGCCCCGGACACCGCCCAGACGATGAGCGTGCCGGCCAGGTTCAGGTGGCCCGCGCACAACACCAGCACCACGCAGGACAGCACCGCGAGCGGGCCGATCAGCCGCAGCCGCACCGGTGGGGCGATGAACCTGGTCAGCACGACCATGCCGATCGCGGTACCCGCCGGCATCGCCGCGAACAGCAGGCCCGCGGTGAACGGACCGCCGCCCAGTTCGCGGGCGTAAGGCACCGACAGCGCCTCGCCGACCACGTAGAAGCCGGAAACGCAGCCGAGCGCGACCAGTATCCGCAGCGTGCGGTTGTGCGAGACCAGCCGCAGCCCCTCGCGCAGCGAGGTCAGGGTGGCGCCGAACCGCACCTTCGGCTCGACCTTGCCCGGTGCCGCCCGATGGGCCACCCCGATGCGCACCAGGATCGCCGAGAGTACGAAGGTGGCCGCGTCGATGGCCAGCGCGGTGTCCGAACCGGTGAACGCGACCAGCGCGCCACCGATGACGTAGCCGGCCAGCGTGCCGGTCTGGTAGGTGATGTTGATGATCGCCTGGCCGCCGACGAACAGGTCACCGTCGAGCATGGTGGGCAACAGCGCGGCGCGGGCCGCGTTGAACGGCGAGTTCAGCAGCTGTACCAGCACCAACAGTACGCACACCAGCAGCAGCGGCATGCCGTTGATCGACATGATCCCGACCAGTACCGCGCGGATGACGTCGGAGACGACCATGACCGTGCGGCGCGGATACCGGTCCGCGAGACCGGACAGCAGCGGACCGCCGACCAGGTCCGGCAGGAAGGTCAGGGCATAGGTGAGGGCGGAGAGCGCGGAGGAACCGGTGCGGGCGTAGACCAGCAGCGTCAGCGCGACCCTGGCCAGTTGGTCACCGGCAATGGAGAACACCTGCGCGAACCACAACGCCTGGAATTCGCGCACGCGGAACACCGCGCTGAAGCTGGTCGGAGCAGCATCTGCCACTGTCGGTCACCCCCTTGCCACTCACGGTCCGGTCCAGTTCTACCCGACTGCTCTGCGGAGCAGTAGTACTACGGTCAGTTCGACGACCATAGCTTGCTACTGAAAGAGACCGGATCACCACGCTCGGATACACGTCGGACATCCTGTCTTGGTGAGCGAATAGCATTGGTCGGGTGGAGGACCGCCTTTTCGACGATGGCCTCTTCGCCGCGCAGGCCGACGACCGTGGCGAAGCACTGAAGGCCGCCAACGCACCGCTCGCGGTGCGCATGCGGCCGGCCTCGTTGGACGAGGTGCTCGGCCAGGACCATCTGCTCGGCGCGGGAGCGCCGCTGCGCCGGCTGGTCGAGGGCGGTGCGCCGGCATCGGTGCTGCTCTACGGTCCGCCCGGCACCGGTAAGACCACCCTGGCGACCCTGGTGTCCACCGCGACCGGGCGGCGGTTCGTCGCGTTGTCCGCGCTGTCGGCCGGTGTCAAGGAGGTCAGGGCGGTCATCGAGGAGGCCCGTCGGCGGCTTGGCCGGTCCGGCGAGTCGACCGTGCTGTTCATCGACGAGGTGCATCGCTTCTCCCGTACCCAGCAGGACGCGCTGCTCGGCGCGGTCGAGGACCGAACGGTACTGCTCGTCGCGGCGACCACCGAGAACCCCTACTTCTCCGTGGTGTCACCACTGCTGTCCCGATCGCTGGTTCTGCAACTGCGTCCGCTGACCGACGAGGACGTGCGAAGCCTGATCCGGCGGGCAGTGGCCGACGAGCGGGGACTTGGCGGCGCGCTCACCGTGGCCGCCGATGCCGAGGACCACCTCGTCCGGTTGGCAGGCGGGGACGCCCGCCGCGCGCTGACCGCGCTTGAGGCCGCGGCCGACGCGGCGACCTCGATCGGAGCAGGCGAGATCGAGCTGTCCACCGTCGAGGCGACCGTGGACAAGGCCGCGGTCCGCTACGACCGGGCCGGCGACCAGCACTACGACGTGATCAGCGCGTTCATCAAGTCCATCCGAGGCTCGGACGTCGACGCGGCACTGCACTATCTGGCCAGGATGATCGAGGCGGGGGAGGACCCGAGGTTCATCGCCCGCCGGCTCGTCGTGCACGCCAGCGAGGACGTCGGCATGGCCGATCCGACCGCGCTGCAGGCCGCCACCGCCGCGGCCGCCGCGGTGGCGCTGATCGGGATGCCGGAAGGCCGGTTGGCGCTGGCCCAGGCCACCGTGCACCTGGCCACCGCGCCGAAGTCCAATGCGATCGTGATGGCCATCGACGCCGCACTGGCCGACGTGCGCGGCGGCTCGACCGGCCTCGTGCCGGCCCACCTGCGCGACGGCCACTACGCCGGCGCGGCGAAACTGGGCAATGCCAAGGGCTACCGCTATCCGCACGACGTGGCCGAAGGCGTCCTCGACCAGCAGTACCCACCGGACGACCTGGTCGGCCGCGACTACTACCAGCCGACCGGCCGCGGCGCGGAACGCGTACTGGCCGACCGGGTGCCGAAACTGCGCAAGGCCATTCGGGGGGAGTGAGTCGTGCCGTTGTTCCTGGTGCACGGTGGCCTGTGGGAGGACATCGGCACCGAATGGTTCTGGGCGCGCACAGGCGTCGTTGCCGGTCTCACCGCCCTCGGTCACCAGGTGTTCGCTCCGGACCGCCCCCGGCAGGCGCCGAACTGGCAGGTCGAGGCGGACGCGCTGGCCGCGGCGCTGCCCATGGCCGGGTCGGTGACCGTACTGGCCGGTTCCAATGGCTGCTCGGCCGCGGTACGCCTGGCGCTGAGCAGGCCGGCGGGCCTCGACCGGCTGATCCTCGCCTGGCCGGCCACCGCGGCTGACCCGGTGCTCGACGCGCGGCAACGCGAGGAACTCGCCGGGCTCGGCGCGTCCGGCGCGGTCATCGACGAGTTGCTGGCCGGGCCGACGCTGCGTGGGGTGACCGATGCCGAACTGTCCTCCTTGGCCATTCCGGTCGCGGTCATGCCATCTACTGTGGACGGTCCGGTGCACCGGTGGCACACCGTCGACACCCTGTGTCGGCTGATTCCCGGCGCGGTCCGGCTACCCGCCTGCCCGGAGGCGCCGCGACCGACGTTCCCGCCGCAGCTGCCCGGCTTTCTCGCCTCGGTTGACGGTTTCGTCCGCGCTTGACCTGTCAGCCAGGTACCCAATCCGGGAGTCTCTGTCCCTGGCGCATGAGTCGATTCATCGGTCGGGATCGTGAGCCGGCCATTCTCGGTCGGATGCTCGATCGGGTCCGTGCCGGCGGCCGGGCCGACCTGGTCGGGATGCCGTACCTAGCTGATCTTGGGGACGCCCTACCCAGCAGGCCGGTCCTGCCGCGGCGCGGTAACCTGTTACGCGATCACGACCTGGCGTTACCGCCGGGAGCGTGTCAACCGTATTCACCCGCGGAATTCCTCTCGGCCGCCCGGCTTCCCGCTCACCTCCGGTGCACGAGATGTTTCGCCCGATCTTCAGGAGAGCGCGTGTCAGCTGGGGAGATCGCCGGGCTCGTCGCAGCAGGTGCCTTTGTGCTGCTCGTGCTGCTGCTGGCGATACCGCTGATCAAGCTCGGGCGGACGCTGGACGAGGCCACCATCGCCATCCGCAAGGCGCACGAGAACACCGACCCGCTCTTCGACGGCGCCAACACCACCTTGACCCACGTGAACACCCAGCTGGAGCGGGTGGACGGCATCACGGCCAACGCGCGCGCGGTCTCCGGGAATGTCTCCGCACTGACCTCGCTGTTCACCGCTACCCTGGGGGGACCGCTGGTGAAGACCGCAGCGCTGTCCTACGGGATCAGCAAGGCGGTCCGGGCGCGACGCAGGAAGTCGGCGGAACGGGCCGCCGGTGGCAGTGGCCGCGGCAAACGTGGAGGTCGGAAGAAGTGAAGCGGCTGTTCTGGCTGGGCATCGGTGTCATCGCCGGGGTGGCCATCTCGCGCAAGGCCGGGCAGGCCGCCAAGCAGGCGACGCCGGCCGGGATCGCCGGCAACCTCGGCGAGGCCATCAGCGAGCTGGCCGGCGCGATCGGCACGTTCGGTGCCGAGGTGCGCGCCGGAATGGCCGAGCGCGAGCAGGAACTGCACCAGGTCGTCGAGGCCACCCCAGGGGTGACCATCCTGGCCAGCCACCGCGAGTCGACCCCTCGGCACGCGCTGCGGACGGCCGCGCCCGTTCGGGCTGCCCGGCCAACGCCCGGCGCGCGAGCTCGTCGGGCGGACGGCTGAGCCTCGCCCATCCGCGAAGCAGCGCCGCCCGCCGTCGCCGCGTCCTGGCCCGTACCGCTTCGGCGACGCGCCCCGCGTCGCCGAGCACCACTTCGCAAGGAATACATCGTGCAGACCCACGAGATCATCAAACGTTTCCGTGAGCATTTCCAGCGAACCGGGCACACGGTCGTGCCCAGCGCCTCGCTGATCCTCGACGACCCGAACCTGTTGTTCGTCAACGCGGGCATGGTGCCGTTCAAGCCGTACTTCCTCGGTGAGGCGCCCCCGCCCTACCCGCGCGCGACCAGCATCCAGAAATGCGTGCGCACCGGTGACATCGAAGAGGTCGGCAAGACCGACCGGCACGTCACCTTCTTCCAGATGGCCGGCAACTTCTCCTTCGGCGACTACTTCAAGGACGGCGCGATCACCCACGCCTGGGACCTTGTCACCGACGCCGACAAGGGCTTCGGTCTCGACCCGGAACGACTCTGGGTGACCGTCTACGACGACGACGACGAGGCCATCGAGCTGTGGCAGAAGATCGCCGGCCTCCCGCAGGAGCGCATTCAGCGGCGCGGCGGTGAGGACAACTACTGGGACATGGGCATCCCAGGACCGGGCGGTCCCTGCTCGGAGATCTACTACGACCGCGGCGCGCGCTACGGCCGGGAAGGCGGTCCGATCGCGGACGAGGACCGCTACATGGAGATCTGGAACCTGGTCTTCATGCAGGACATTCGTGGCGAGCTGAGCCCGAAGAAGGGCCATCCGCCGATCGGCACCCTGCCGGCGAAGAACATCGATACCGGGATGGGCGTCGAGCGGGTCGCCTCGGTGCTACAGGGCGTCGACAACATCTACGAGACCGACCTGGTCCGCGCGGTGATCGACAAGGCCGTCGAGCTGACCGGCCGCCGCTATGGCGCCGACCGCACCGACGACGTGCGCTTCCGGGTCATCGCCGACCACGCCCGCACCAGCGTGATGCTGATCGGTGACGGCGTCGTGCCCAGCAACGAGGCGCGCGGTTACGTGCTGCGTCGACTGCTGCGCAGGATCGTCCGCTCCGCGCGGTTGCTCGGTGTGCACGAGCCGGTGCTCGGCGAGTTCAGCGCGGTGGTCCGCGACGAGATGGGTCCGTCCTATCCGGAACTGGTCACCGACTTCGCGCGGATCGACGCGGTGATGCGCCAGGAAGAACTGTCCTTCTTGGACACTCTGACCAGCGGCTCGCGGATCTTCGACCTCGCGGCGGCGGAGACCAAGAAGTCGGGCGGCACACTGCTGCCCGGTGACAAGGCCTTCCAACTGCACGACACCTTCGGCTTCCCGATCGACCTGACCCTGGAAATGGCCGCCGAGCAGGGTTTGCGGGTCGACGAGGACGGCTTCCGCCGGTTGATGACCGAGCAGCGGCAGCGCGCGAAGGCGGACGCGACCGCGCGCAAGACCGGTCATGGCGATGCCTCCGCCTACCGTGCGGTCCTTGAGGAACACGGCAGGACCACCTTTCTCGGCTACCGGGACCTGACCGCGGACACGACCGTCGTCGGCCTCCTCGTCGGTGGCGTCGGCGTGCCGGCGGCCGGCGAGGGCACCGAGGTCGAGGTCGTTCTCGATCGCTCCCCGTTCTACGCGGAGGGTGGCGGCCAGCAGCCCGACCACGGCCGGATCACCACCGACACCGCGACGCTGGACGTCCACGACGTGCAGGCGCCGGTGCCCGGCCTCACCGTGCACCGCGCCAAGGTGCTCAGCGGCGAGGTGCTGCTCGGTGCGGCGGCGCACGCGGAGGTCGAGGTGTCGCGTCGGCGGGCGATCTCCCGTTCGCACACGGCGACGCACCTCGTGCACGCGGGCATCCGCAAGGCGATGGGCGGGATGGCCGCGCAGGCCGGTTCGCTCAACGCGCCCGGCCGGCTGCGGTTCGACTTCACCTCACCGACCGGCGCGGTGCCGCCGAGCGTGCTCGCGGAGGTCGAGGAGGAGGTCAACGACGTCCTGCTCGACGACCTCGACGTGCGCGCCGAGGTGATGTCCATGGAGCAGGCGCGGCAGACCGGCGCGGTCGCGCTGTTCGGCGAGAAGTACGGCGACGAGGTCCGGGTGGTCACCATCGGCGACTACTCCAAGGAACTCTGCGGTGGTACGCACGTCGGCCGGATCGGTGAGCTGGGCGTGGTGAAGCTGCTGTCCGAGGCCTCGGTCGCGGCCGGGGTCCGCCGGGTCGACGCCCTGGTCGGCCTCGACGCGTTCCGCTTCCTGGCGCGCGAGCACGTGTTGGTCTCCCAGTTGGCAGAGCAGTTCAAGACCCGGCCGGAGGAACTGTCCGAGCGGATCGGGCAGACCGTGGAGAAGCTGCGCGTCGCGGAGAAGGAGCTGGAACGCCTGCGCGGCGCCCAACTGCTCTCCGGGGCAGGTGACCTCGCCGACGGGGCCGAGGACGTGCACGGGCTCGCGCTGGTCGCCGCCGCGGTCCCGGACGGTATCAGCGGCGCTGACCTGCGCAGTCTCGCCACCGAGGTGCGCAATCGGCTGGGCAGCAGGCCGGGCGTTGTCGCGCTGCTGTCCAGTGCGGACGGGAAGGTCAACTTCGTGGTGGCCACCACCCAGGCGGCGCGCGATCGCGGCCTCGCGGCCGGCAAGCTGGTTGGCTCATTCGCGCCGGCCATCGGCGGCCGTGGCGGCGGCAAGCCGGACATGGCGCAGGGCGGCGGCACCAACCCGGCCGGCGTCGCGGACGCGATCAGCGGCCTGCGTGCCGAGCTAGCGGCGCAAGGCTGACGATGAACGGATCGGTGCACCGGGACGGTCCGGATCGGCCCGGTGCAGCCGATCCCGGTCGCGGTAGGCGATTGGGTGTCGATGTCGGCTCCGTACGGGTCGGCGTCTCGCTCAGTGATCCAAGCCCGTTGCTGGCCACCCCACTGGTTACCCTGTCCCGTGACGAGCGGGGTGGGCGGGACCTCGACGAGCTCGCCGCACTTGTCCGGGAGCACGAGGTGGTGGAAGTGGTGGTCGGCCTGCCCACGACGTTGGCCGGTCGGCAGGGCACTGCGGCGCAGCTCGCGCAGGCCTACGCCGACGAGGTCGCCAAACGTGTCGCGCCGGTACCGGTACGCCTGGCCGATGAACGCCTGACCACGGTCACCGCGTCCAGAATGCTCAGCGAACGCGGCGTGCGCGGTCGCAAACAGCGCGCCGTCGTCGACCAGGTCGCCGCCGTGCAGATCCTGCAGTCCTGGTTGGATGCCCGCGGCGCCGCGATCGCCCGGCAGGGCGGCCAGGCATGAACGACGGACTCGACGTCTTCGACGAGGTGGCCGACCGCGACGATGCGCAACCGCCGCCGCGACGCAGCCGTAAGAAGCTCTGGATCATCATCGTGATCGTCGTCGTGGTGGTGATCGCCGCGATCGGTTTCGGCGCCGCCCAGGAACTCGGCTACGGCTTCTACTCCGACTACAGCGGTTCCGGCTCCGGTGACGTGCTGTTCGAGGTCAACTCCGGCGACACCGTCCGGGCCATCGCCGCGAACATGCAGCAGGCCGGCATCGTGGCCAGCGCCGATGCCTTCATCAAGGCGGCGCGGGACAACGCCGAGGTCGGCGACGTGCAGCCCGGCTACTACGTGCTCGAA
Organism: Pseudonocardiaceae bacterium; assembly: GCA_036268955.1. Taxonomy (GTDB): domain Bacteria; phylum Actinomycetota; class Actinomycetes; order Mycobacteriales; family Pseudonocardiaceae; genus CAJCJE01. Next base: position 40,645 of record DATATE010000033.1, on the reverse strand, counting down.
AAGCAGTCCTCGGCGGCGGCGGCGGTGAGCAAGCTGGTCAAGCCCAGCAGCCGGGTCGGTGAACTACAGGTCGAAGCTGGCTGGCAGTTGGATGACACCACCAGCACCTCCGGCAAGGTCACCAAGGGCCTGCTGTCCCGGATCGCGGCCGCCACCTGCGCGACCCTCAACGGCCAGAGCACCTGTCTGTCCGCCGCCGACCTGGAGAACGCGATCGAGAACACCAACCCGGCCGAACTCGGCGTGCCGGACTGGGCGGTGTCCGCACTGACCGACGTTGACCCCAAGCACCGACTGGAAGGCCTTGTCCCGCAAGGGATCTACCAGCTCAAACCGGGCGAGACCGCGGTGCAGACCATCAAACGTCTGCTCAGCCAGTCCGACAGCGCCCTGCAGGACGACGGTCTTCCCTCGGCCGGGCAGCAGAATTCCGGTTTCTCCGCCTACCAGATCCTCACCATCGCCTCGATCATCCAGCGGGAAGCCGGCACCCATGCCGATATGCCCAAGATCGCCAGGGTGCTCTACAACCGGCTGGCGCTGCCGATGAACCTGCAGCTCGACTCGACCGTGGACTACGCGCTGGACCGCCCGATGGTGGCCACCTCGCCGGCCGAGCGACCGGGCGCCGGAGCGTATGACACCTATGACAACGCCGGTCTCCCGCCGACGCCGATCTCCAGCCCCAGCACCGTGGCCATCCAGGCCGCGATGAACCCGGTTGCCGGCAGCTGGCTGTATTTCGTGGTCTGCCAGAAGGACGGCACCTCCTGCTTCGCCAATACCTTCCAGCAACACCAGGCCAACGTGGCGATCGCGCACAACAATGGCGTCTTCTAGGACATCCGCCGGGCGACGGGCCGCCGTGCTCGGCTCGCCGGTCGCCCATTCGCTGTCCCCGGTGCTGCATGGTGCCGCCTATCAGGCGTTGGGCCTGACCGATTGGCGGTTCGACCGGGTCGAATGCGATGCCGAGACGTTGCCCGGTCTGGTCGCCGGTCTCGACGAGGACTGGGTCGGCCTCGCGGTGACCATGCCCGGCAAGCGCGCCGCACTGGCCATGGCCGATGTGGTCACCGAGCGCGCGGCGGCCGTCGGCGCGGCCAACACCCTGGTCCGGTCGGCGAATGGCTGGCAGGCCGACTGCACCGACGTGTCCGGCGTGGTCGACGCCCTGCGCATCGCGGGCGGCTATCGGCCGACAGCGGGTGCGCCCGGTCTGGTACTCGGCGCGGGCGGTACCGCCTCCGCCGCGCTGGCCGGTCTTGCCGAACTCGGCGTGCGCGAGGTCGTCGTCGTGGTCCGCGAACCGGCAAGGGCCGCCGACGCCGAGGCCACCGCGAACCGGCTCGGCCTGACACTCGACATCCGGCGCTGGGCCCAGGCCGACATCGGCCGGTTGGCGAGTGACTGCGCGGTGCTGGTCAGTACCGTCCCGGCCGCCGCGACCGCCCCGCACGCCGCCGAACTGGCGCTGGCGCCCTGCCTGCTCGACGTGATCTACCACCCCTGGCCGACCCCGGTCGCCGAGGCCGTCGCCGCCCGAGGCACGCGGCTGGCCACCGGCCTTGACATGCTGCTGCATCAGGCCTTCGGCCAGGTCGAGCAGTTCACCGGCCGGCCGGCACCAAGACAGGCCATGCGCGATGCGCTGCGCGCGGCGACCGGGAACACCGTTCCGCTGCCGCTGGCCTGAAAATCGCCTGCGTCCCGACGGCCCTTGGTACTAGGTTGAGGGGCTGACCAGCGAAGGGACGAACCAGCGATCATGACGTCCGACGAGCAGTTGGCCGCGGTCACCATCGGGCCGCGGCCGACCTATGTGCCGATAGTGCTTGCCGACTACGACCCGGAATGGCCTCGGCTCTACGAGCGCGAGGAGGCCCGGATTCGTGCCATCCTCGGTGACCGGATCGTGCGGATCGACCACGTCGGTTCGACCTCGGTACCCGGCCTTGCCGCGAAACCGATCATCGACATGATGCTCGTGCTACCCGACACCACCGACGAACCGAGCTATCTGCCGGACCTGGCAGCGGCCGGCTACGTACTGCGCATCCGCGAACCCGACTGGTATGAGCACCGGCTGTTCAAAGGCCCGGACACCGACATCAACCTGCATGTCCATCCGCCGACCAGCCCGGAGATCCGGCGGCATCTGATCTTCCGGGACTGGTTGCGCACCAACGAGTCCGATCGCGAACGCTACCTCGCCACCAAACGTGAACTCGCCGAGCGGCGCTGGAAGTACGTCCAGAACTACGCCGACGCCAAGTCCGAGGTGATCGAGGAGATCATCGGCCGCGCCGAACAGGCGGCCTGCTGAGCGGTGGAAACGGGACGTGGCCGCCGTGTCGGGGGGTGTCCGGCGACCACGTCCCGCGTTGTGGGGACCTGTTTGCGGTCGGTTGCGCGTGGCTGTCGGCCTGCGCTACTTCGCGTCGAGGTCGGCGACGACCAGTTCGGCCAGCGCGTCGAGCGCCGCGTCCGCACCGTCGCCCTCGGCGGCGAGCACGACCTCGTCACCGTGCATCGCGCCGAGCGTCATCAGGTTGAGCACGCTGGAAGCCGCAACCGGTTTGCCGTCGTTCTTGCGGATGGTGATCGCCACCGGCGCTGCGGCGGCGGCCTTGGCGACAACGGCCGCCGGACGGGCGTGCAGCCCGACCTTGCTGCCGACCGTTACTCGTCGTTCCGGCATGAGTTGCTCCTTGCTTCCCTTGTCGTTCCTGCGTTCCTGCTTCTCACAACGTATTCACGTGGTGTGGATCACTGGTCGGCCGGGGGATACCGTGGTCCGTCGGGTGGCCGATTCGGTTGGCGCCGCGACGGATGATTCGGCGGTGGCTGCCGCATCGGCCGTGGTGGTTGTGTCGGCACGGCGGCCTGATGCCGGCCGATTCCCGACTCCCGCGCGATGATGCCGGGTCGCACCGACTCGACCTCCACCGTCGGCGTCTCCTCCTCGGCAACGGGTTCCTCCCGACCCGGCGTCCGCAGATTCCAGCGAATGATGGCCCAGCGGAACACAAAGTAGTAGATCAACGCGTAGCCGAGGCCGATCGGGATGAGCAACCACGCCTTGGTGGCGATCCCGTAGTTCAGTACGTAGTCGACGGCGCCCGCGGAGAAGTTGAAGCCGTCGTGGATGCCAAGGGCGTTGCACAGCAACAGCGAGCTGCCGGTCAGTACCGCGTTGAGCAGATACAGCGGCCAGGCGACGAAAAGGAAGGAGAACTCGATCGGCTCGGTGACACCGGTCAGGAAGGAGGTCAGCGCGGCGGAGATCATGATGCCGCCGATCAGCTTGCGCTGGCTCGGCCGTGCGGTGCGCCAGATGGCCAGCGCCGCGGCGGGCAGGCCGAACATGAAGATCGGGAAGAACCCGGTCATGAACGAGCCGGCGCTGGGATCGTGCGCGATGAGGAACCGGTTGATGTCGCCGGTCTGGCCGTGATAACTGCCGAAGATGAACCAGACGGCCACATTCAGCACATTGTGCAGACCGAGCGGGATCAGCAGCCGGTTGACGAAACCGTAGATGCCGCCGCCGACGACCGGATGCGCGGTGACGAAGTTGCCGAGCGCGGTGAGACCCTTGTTGAACACCGGGAAGATCAGGCCGAAGACCACGCCCAGCAACAGCAGCACGACCGAGTTGATGATCGGGACGAACCGGCGGCCGCTGAAGAAAGCCAGATAGGTCGGTAGTTTGATGCGGTGGAACCGCTCCCACAGCATGGCGGTCACCAGGCCGGTGATGATGCCCGAGAGCACGCTGTAGGGCCAGTGGATGGGCGCCTCCAGCCAGGTCGTCGAGAACCCCTGTTGCGAGCTGACCGGCGCGAAAACCTGCACGACCTTGTTGAACACCACGAAACCGACCGCGGCGGCGACCCCGGTCGAACCATCGCCCTTGCGGGCGAAACCGACCGCGACGCCGACCGCGAACAGCAGCGGCAGCCAGTCGAAGAGGCCACCGCCGGCAGCGGCAAGCACCTGGGCGACCTTGCTGGTGGCATGCCAGCGGCCGAGCAGATCCGGTTGGCCGAGCCTGCTGAGCAACCCGGCGGCCGGCAGCGTCGCGATCGGCAGCATCAGGCTGCGGCCCAACCGTTGCAGCCCCGAGGACTGCCCGTGCGATCTGCGCCGATGCGGTATCGCGGCCGTCGCCGCTGCGGCTGCCGCGCTCATCGGATGTCCCCAGACACCGTTTCCGGTTCGGGCCCGTCCCGGTGCAGTTGCATGGTGACCTCGTAGTGGTCGCCGCGATACCAGGAGGTCATGTCCTCGACCGGTTGGCCGTGCCGGGAGGAGATCCGCCGGAACACCAGCAGCGGAGTGCCGGTGCGGATACCGAGCAGTCGCGCGGTCGACCGGTCCGCCGCCTCCGACCAGACCGTCTGCGTCGCGTGGTCGAACACGATGCCGTGCCGCTTGGCCAACTGGGTGTACAGCGACTCGGTCAGGTCGAGGTCCAGCAACCCCGGCAGCAGGCCGCGGTGATACCAGCCGCGCTCGACGGCCAGCGGCGTGCCATCGGCCCTGCGCAACCGAAACAGCCGGTAGGCCGCCTCCCTCGGACGAAGGCCCAGCGCGCTCGCGGTGGCCGGTGGCGGCACTTCCTGGGTCGCGCCGAGTACCTCCGTACTCGGCGACAGGCCGCGCCGCCGCATGTCGGAGGTGAAGGACATCAGGTACAGCTGGAGTTCCATCCGCCGCTGAATGGTGTATGTGCCCTTGCCCCGAACCGTGGTCAGCAGCCCGTCGCTGACCAGCCTGGCCACCGCGGAGCGCACCGTCAGCCGGGAGACGCCGTAGCGTTCGGCGAGGTCGCGTTCGGACGGGATCGGCGCACCCGGCGGCAGTTCGCGCTCGATCAGCTGCCGCAGGATCTCACGTAGTTGAACGTGTTTCGGTTTCGGACCGTCGACGATCCGGGCGGCATCCAGTACGGGTGATGCGGCGTGCTCACGGTGGGCCGCCTCGTTGCGCACGGGTTCCTCCATCAACGGCTGACCGGCCGGTGCGCCTCGGCGCCGGTTCGGTCATTGGTACGTGCCGGTCTAGACCAGTTGGTTCGGGGAGAATGCTCGCTCACCCGACCGAGTGTCAAGGGTTCATCGGTGGGATACGCCGATTCGGACGCCTCACCCGGTCAATTCGGACACGGTTCGTGGGTCGTCCGGCGCCCGGATCGGCCGGATTCGGGCGCCGGATCCGCGTGAAGGGACGACACGGAATTGCACGAAGGGACGACACACCGGTAAAAGCGCTTATTTCCGTGCATTCGGACGCGGAGTTGGGCATCGTGGTCGGCATGAACGATTACGGATTCCTTGTCATCATTGGGTTCTTCGCCGTCGGCGGGATTGCCGGCGGCCTCGGACGTCGGCTACTGGCCCGGTTGCGCCGCGGTGCCCTCTTCCGGCCGCCGAGCCTTGAACTCGCCGCCGGCGCGCTGTCGGCGCTGCTCGGCTGGCGGCTGGTCGACGGCCGACTGCCGCTGTGGTGGCTGGCGGTACCGCTGTTGCTCGGTTGGCTGGCCGTCCCTCTGGCGGCGGTCGACCTGACCGCGCGCCGCCTGCCCGACGCGTTGACCCTCGCCGCCTATCCGATCCTCGGCTGCGCGCTGCTCATCGCGGCCGGTCGTAGTCCCGGCCTCGGCCGGCAGGCGTTACTGGGCCTGCTGCTGTTCGGCGGTGCGCATCTCGCGGTACGACTGTGCGCGCCGAACGCGCTCGGCGGTGGTGATGTCAAGCTCGCCGGCAGCCTCGGGGCGGTGCTCGGCGCGCTGGGCTGGGCGGCCGTGCTCACCGCGACCATGCTCGCCGCGCTGATCACCTTCGGTCTCGCGCTCTCACCACTGGGCGACGTGCCCGATGCGTGCCCTCGGCTTCGCCCGTCCGCCGACGTCGGTCCTCGGTTGTCGCTTCGGTCACGCGCCGCCGCTGGCCTGCCGTTACCGCGCCGCTCGTCCGCTGGCGCTGCCGCTGGCGCTGCCACTGCCACTGCCACTGCCACTGCCACTGCCACTGCCACTGCCACTGGCTTGCGGCTACCGCTGCGCGTTCGGAGCCGGTCGACCGCTCGGTTACTGCCCGGAGGTCGGGCGCCGCAGGGCGGCCGGGTGCCGTTGCTGCGCCGGAGCGCACCGCACGGCCCAGGCATGCTCGCGGCGACCTGGCTGGTGGCCGCCTTCCCCGGTGCCGCGCTGACGGGAGGCCGCCTGTCCTGACCACCGCCTGTCCTGGCCGCTGCTCGTTCTGGCTGCTGCCTGTCCTGGCGGCTGCTCGTTCTGACCTCGGGCGGGCTGTCCGGCCCTGACTGGGATATGTGCCCAGCTCGGGGATGACATGTGCCCAGCTTCGCTGAAGCGGGCCGCACTCGATCGGTGCTAGGCCGACGTGGGAAGATTCGGAGGTGTTGCGCTGGATAACCGCAGGAGAGTCACATGGCCCGGCTCTGGTCGCCGTCCTGGAAGGGATGGTCGCCGATGTCGAGGTCACCACACATGACGTGGTCGCCCAACTGGCCCGTCGCAGGCTCGGCTACGGCCGCGGCGCCCGGATGAAGTTCGAGGCCGACGAACTCGAATTTCTCGGCGGCGTCCGGCATGGCCGCACCATGGGCGGACCGATCGCGCTTCGGGTCGGCAATACCGAATGGCCGAAGTGGGAGAAGGTCATGTCGGCCGATCCGGTCGAGGCCGACGAGCTTGAGGGCCTCAGCCGCAACGCGCCGCTGACTCGTCCTCGGCCCGGTCATGCCGACCTGCCGGGAATGCTCAAGTACGGCTTCGAGGACGCACGGCCGGTACTGGAGCGGGCCAGCGCGCGGGAGACCGCGGCCCGTACCGCGCTCGGCACCGTGGCAAGGGCCTTCCTGCGCCAGGTGCTGGACGCCGAGGTGCTCAGCCATGTCGTGGAACTCGGCTCGGTCCGGGCGGCCCAGCAGGTGCTGCCCGGCCCCAAGGACCTCGACCTGATCGACGCGAGTCCGGTGCGCGCCCTCGACGAGTCGACGACCGAGGCGATGGTCGCCGAGGTCGACGCCGCCCGCAAGGAGGGCGACACCCTCGGCGGGGTGGTCGAGGTCGTCGTGCACGGGCTGCCGCCGGGCCTCGGCTCGCACGTGCACTGGGACCGTCGGCTCGACTCCCGGCTGGCCGGCGCCATGATGGGCATCCAGGCCATCAAGGGCGTCGAGGTCGGCGACGGGTTCGAGGTCGCGCGCTCGCGCGGCAGTGCGGCGCACGACGAGATCGAGCCGGGCGAAGCCGGTGGTGCGGTGCGCAGGCGGTCCAACCGGGCCGGTGGCCTTGAGGGCGGTATGACCAACGGCGAGCCGCTGCGGGTCCGCGCCGCCATGAAGCCGATCTCCACCGTGCCGCGCGCACTGTCCACAGTGGACATGTCGACCGGTGAGGTCGCGATCGCGATCAACCAGCGCTCCGACGTGTGTGCCGTGCCGGCCGCGGGCGTCGTCGCCGAGGCCATGGTCGCGCTGGTGCTCGCCGATGCCGTACTGGAGAAGTTCGGCGGCGATTCGCTTTCTGAGACAAGGCGCAACGTCCGTGGCTACCTGAACGCGGTGGAGCAGCGGTGGTGAGCCCGAGGGTCGTCGTGGTCGGTCCGCCGGGTGCCGGCAAGACCACGGTCGGCGGCCTGCTCGCCGAGCGGCTCGGTGTCGAGTTCCGCGATGTCGACCACGACATCGAGGCCGTGGCCGGCAAGAGCATCTCCGAGATCTTCACCAACGACGGTGAGCCGGTGTTCCGGCGGCTGGAGGAACAGGCCGTCGCGGCGGCGCTGGCCAACCATGCTGGCGTACTGGCGTTGGGTGGCGGCGCGATCCTGTCCGACCGCAGTCGGGAACTGTTGCGCGAGCACGTCGTGCTGTTCCTCAACGTGGGCATGACAGCCGGTATCGCCCGGACCGGGCTGTCCACCGCGCGGCCGCTGCTGTCCGGGGTCAATCCGCGCAGCACCTTCAAAATCCTGCTGGACGCCCGACTTCCGCTCTACCGTGAGGTCGCCGGTATCGAGGTCCTCACCGACGAGAGGACACCGCACCAGGTGGTGGACGCGGCTCTGGACGCCTTGGCCGTCAAGGACGCCGAATCGGCCAAGTCCTAGCCAGGGCCAACCCGAACGACACGGTCACTGGAAGGGTGAAGATGACCGAACCGACCCGGATCAGGGTCGCCGCCGAGCACCCCTACGAGGTGGTGGTCGGCCGCAACCTGCTCGGTGAGCTGACCGACAGCGTGCGGGGCCGCTCGTGTGTGGCCATCCTGCACCAGCCGACTCTCGCGGAGACCGCCGAAGCGGTCCGCGCCGAGTTGACCGAGGCGGGCCTCAACGCGCACCGCGTCGAGATCCCGGACGCCGAGGACGGCAAGGCGCTGTCGGTGGCCAGTTTCTGCTGGGAGGTCCTCGGCAGGATCGGGCTGGACCGCAACGGTGCCGTCATCGGGCTCGGCGGGGGAGCGGTCACCGACCTCGCCGGCTTCGTCGCGGGCACCTGGATGCGCGGGGTGCGCGTCGTGCACGTGCCGACCACGCTGCTGGGCATGGTGGACGCCGCGGTCGGCGGCAAGACCGGGATCAACACCGAGGCCGGCAAGAACCTGGTCGGCGTCTTCCACGAACCGAGCGCGGTGCTCGTCGACCTCGCCACGCTGGAAACCCTGCCGGCCAACGAACTGGTCGCCGGCATGGCCGAGGTGATCAAGGCCGGTTTCATCGCCGACCCGAGGATTCTGGAACTCGTCGAGGCCGATCCGGTCGCCGCGATCGACCCGACCGGCGCGGTGCTCGGCGAGCTGGTGCGCCGGTCGATCCAGATGAAGGCCGACGTCGTCTCCGCCGACCTGCGCGAAGCCGGCCAGCGCGAGTTCCTCAACTACGGCCACACTCTCGGGCACGCCATCGAACGGCGGGAGCGCTATCGCTGGCGGCACGGCGCCGCGGTCAGCGTCGGGATGATCTTCGCCGCCGAACTCGGCAGGCTGGCCGGTCGCCTCGACGACGACACCGCCGCCCGGCACCGCGCCGTGCTGACCAGTATCGGCCTGCCGACCAGCTACGACCCGGACGCGCTGCCCGAACTGCTCGACGGGATGCGCGTCGACAAGAAGACCAAGGCCGGCATGCTGCGCTTCGTCGTACTCGACGGGCTGGCCAAGCCCGGTCGGCTCGAAGGCCCGGATCCGAGTCTTCTCGCTGCGGCCTATTCGGCGGTCGCCGGTGCGCCGGCCGACGCGGGGGGTGGGGTGCTGCTGTGAAGGTATTCGTTCTCAACGGACCCAATCTCGGCCGGCTCGGCAAGCGCGAGCCAGCCGTCTACGGCAGCACCACGCATGCCGAACTCGCCGAGCTGTGCGTGCGCACCGGCAAGGAGCTGGGCATCGAGGTCGAGGTGCGCCAGACCGACCACGAGGGCGAACTGCTCGGCTGGCTGCACGAGGCGGCCGATCACGGCATCGCGGTCGTGCTCAACGCCGGGGCCTGGACACACACCTCGGTCGCGGTCCGCGACGCCTGCGCGCAGCTGACCGCGCCGCTGATCGAACTGCACATCTCCAACACGCACCGCAGGGAGGAATTCCGCCACCACAGCTACATTTCCGGGGTGGCGACCGGGGTGATCATGGGACTCGGCGTCGAGGGCTACCCGCTGGCCCTGCGCTGGCTGGCCGACCGCCCCCAGTCATGACCCCACCCGAACTGCGCTCGTCCCGGCTGCGGCTGCGTCCGCTGGATCCCGACGACGTCGACGCGCTGCTACCCATCTACACCGACCCCGATGTGCACCGGTACTTCACCGACAAGGTCTTCGACCTCGCCGGGGTTCGCCACCTGATCCAGCAGCGGCTCACCAGGGACGTCCCGGCCGGTATGGGTAGCTGGGTGCTGCAACGCGAGGACACCGTGGTCGGCATCGCCCAGCTGTGGCCCGCCAAGAACCCGGCAGGGGTGCCGGAGATCGGCTGGCTGCTCGGCAAGCAGTACTGGGGTGCCGGCCTGGCCACCGAGGCGGCGACCGCGATCATCGAGCACGGTTTCCGCAGGCTCGGTCTGCCGGTGATCCTGGCACTGGTGCACCGCGACAACGCGGCAAGTCTGCGGCTCGCGAAGCGGCTCGGGTTCCTCGACGTCGGCGAGGAGACGCACCATGGCCAGCCGCACCGGGTGAACCTGCTGCTGCCCGACAAGGTCGGTGCGCTGCATCACATCGAACTGCGCGTCGGCGATGCCGCCGCCTCGGCGGCGAGTCTTGGCTGGTTGTTCGGCGAACTGGGCTGGATCGCCGAATCCCGCTGGTCGGACGGGTTCAGCTGGCGGCACGGCCAGCATTCGGTCGTGCTCAAGAGCATCCAGGACCAGGCCGACAACCTGTTCGACGGCGATATCGGCGACCTCGACCCGCGCGAGGCGCGGATCGAGGAGCCGGATTTCGCCGACGCAGCCGACGCAGCCGACGCCGAGGACGACCTCGACGCGCGGATGGCCGCCGAGCTGTACGACACCAGCGGCGTCGAGGACGACCGGCCCGCTCCGGCCGGCGGTGAACCCGAGCGACCCGCCGACAGCCCGACCACGCAGAGCGGACCGGCCGGTCGCACCGCCCTCGCCCTGTCCGCTGGTAGCGCCGCGCGAGTTGCCTGGCTCACCACGACCGCCGTCGAGCGGGACTGGCAACTGCTGTCCATCGACCGCTACCCGGACGCAGAAGGACCGGGCCGGCAGGTCGTCTACCTGCGCACCCCGGACGGTATCGACGTCGAACTCGTCGGCGACGAGGCGGGGGAGCAGGTCTTCGAGGGCTTCGGCCCCGGCTCCGCCTGAAGCCCGTTGACCGCCTCACCCTGACCACCGAATTCTGACCGCCGAACTTGACCGCCGAACCTGACCGAGCCTCGACCCGAGGAGCCGATTCGACTCGCCGGGTCGAGGCTCGTTGTTGAGTTGCGCCGGGTCGAGATTGACAATCGGGGAGGAGATTTGGCAGTCAGTCGAGCCAAAACCGGCTCTCTTCACTCCAATGGATGATCGGGTTCGTACACTGTCCGTCAGGCGGTAGGTGGCAACCTGCCGCCGTTGCGCCGATCGGTGGGTGTCAGGCGGTGGCGTCAGGGCACCGCGGTTGGGACGTATCACCGAAGACGACGCATTACCGGACAACGCACCGACAAGAGGAGCAGCGGGACATCGTGAAGGAGCCGGGGGGCCAACTCGACACCAGGATCGACACTGGGCGCGACACCAGCATCGGTACCGGGATCGACACGGTGTCGGGGACCACGCGCGGTACGGCAGCGCGGCCGCGTTCGTTTCGGCCGCGCCTGGTCACCGCGCTGGTCGTGGCGGGCTGCCTGGTGCTGGCCGCCTGCGGCGGTACGACGGGGATTCCGCAGGCCGATGGCACCGATGGCGGTGGACTGCCCATGCCGGGCGCCATCCACGCGGTGGTTCCGCCGAAGAACTCCGCGACCGACGCCAGGTCCGGTCCGGTCAAGCTGACCGTAAGTGCGGACCACAGCTCAGGTGTGGTCGCCTCCGGCGGACCGAACGCCCCGTACAACTACGCGCCATCGGTCATGACCACCGGCGGCGTCGACTATCTGTGGTGGTGCAGCCAACTGCCCGGCGCCGCCCGGCCCGGCGACCAGATCCTCTACGCGACCGGGACCAGCCAGGACGGGCCGTTCGCCGCCCCCGGTGGCGCTCCCGGCACCGAGGTGTTCGGCAACTCGCCGAACGGGTTCGACCAACTGCACACCTGCGACCCCTCGGTCGTGCGGGTGGGCGGGATCTACTACCTCTACTACACCGGTACCAGCAATACGGCCGGCCAGGCCAACGCGATCGGGCTCGCGACCAGCACCGACGGCGTGCACTGGAACAGGGCCAACGGCGGCGCGCCGATCGTGGTCGCGGCGGATGACAACACCACCGGCAATCCCTATGGGGCGGGCCAGCCCTCCGTCGTGTATGTCGACGGCTGGTTCTACCTGCTGTTCACCGACACCACCGGCAAGGCGGCCGACCCCAACGGCGCGGGCCAGTTCGTGCTGCGCTCGGCCAACCCGGTGTTCACCAGCGGCGTCGAGGCGCTCGGCCCCGACGGGTTCACCCCGGTCGCCAGTACGAAGACACCCCGGCTGCGGTCGGTGCTGGCGGCCAACACCGCGGACTGGATGTGGGTCGACGCGCTCAACGCGTTCGCCATCGCCGCGGACAGTTCGGCAGGTACGACGATCACCTTCTGGAACGGCGACTTCAGCGCCCAGCCCTACCAGCCGGTCACCCTGCCCGGACCGGCGCAGGACGGCCCCGGCCTGGTCCGCACCCCGACCGGACACGCCCCGATCTCCACCACCGACCCGTGCGGCCAGCTGTCGCTGGACCTGATCAGGGCGACCAGCGATGCCGCCGCGCCGACCAACCTGACCCATTACGGCACGACGGTCACCGGCTTCAACGGCTGCCAGACCACCGCGCAGGCGATCGACGTGCTCAACGGCTTCGCGATGCCATCGCCCGACCGCACCGTGGACGTACTGGCCAACGGGAAGCTGATCGACTTCGAGCGGCGTTCGGTCGCCCTCGCCGTGGCAACCGGAATGCTCGACACCCAGGTGCCCGCCCTGGCCGACCTGCCGATCCAGGCCACCATCGACGCAGGCTCGGCCGCGGTGACCACCCCTGGCGAACCCGTCGGCCTCGAAGCGACCAACGGGATCTTGTGCCTGGTCAGCGGCGCGGACACCGCGCAGCTCAACTCGTCGATCGTGGTACCGGTGACCTCGGCGACCTGGGACGGCTATCCGGGCGGCTGCGACCTCAGCGCGCTGCGTCCCTGAGGTCCTCGCCCTGGAAGCGCTGATCAAGGAAGCCCTCGTTCGATAAGTCGCACTCGGCGCTGCCGTCCGCGTCCGCGTCGCCGTCCTCGGCCGGGGCCGGGTGCGTCGCGGGTGGCTGCAGCATTTTGCCGCCGACCGCGAGTCCGAGGCCGGCCGGAATCAGGATGAGCAGGGCGGTGAACGCGGCACCGCCGGTCAGCGCGGGGCCGAGCGCCCAGATCCCGGTCGAGTCGACGAACGCGGCCTTGCCGATCACGCCGAGCAGGCCTGCGCCGAATCCGCCGATCAGCGCGGCGAAGAACCAGACCATGCCGCGACCGGGCTTGCGAAGCCAGCCGTCGATCGCGCTCCACAGCAGTGCGATTCCGGCGAGCACCGCGATGGCGATCGGCTCGGCAACGCGGTCACTGGTGGGGTGGGCGGCCTCGATCGCGCCGAGCAGCGTCTGCGCGGCTCCGTTCACGACGGCCAGCACCAGACCGCGCATCAGCCAGGGTTGCATCGGCCAAGCCTACGACCATCGCCGCGCGAAGTGACCCGCCGGTAGCCAACGCGTGATACGGCGGCCGGTCCGGACCGCAGGCCGGCCAGGATCGAACCGGCTCCGTCGCGGCTCGTCGGCGATTAGGGTGCCAGTCATGCCGGAATCACACCTGCTCCGCCGAACCGCACTGCGGGCCGCGCTGCTCGCGGACGGCCTGGACGCCCTGCTGGTCGTCGACCTGCTCAACGTCCGGTACCTGACCGGGTTCACCGGGTCCAACGCCGCGCTGCTGATCCACGCGCACGACACCCCCGGTGCGGAGCGGCGCACGGTGTTCTGCACGGACGGCCGATACCTGACCCAGGCCGCCGAGCAGGTGCCCGACCTCCAGCGGCAGATCGATCGGGCCAGCGATCTGGCACTGGCCGTGGTCGCCGGCAGGGACCCGGCCGCCTACGCGTTCACCGGCTTCGAGAGCCACCACGTCACCGTCGACGGCCTCGACGCGCTCAGCGGTGCCGCCGAGGGCGTCGTACTGCGCCGCGCTCCCGGTCTGGTCGAGCGGTTGCGGCTGGTCAAGGACGAGGTGGAGATCGAGGCGCTGCGGATGGCCTGCGCCGCCGCCGACCGCGCGCTGGCCCAACTCATCGAGCACGGCGGCCTGCGACCGGGCCGGACCGAACGGGAAGTGGCCCGCGAGCTGGACGGCCGGATGCTCGACAGCGGGGCGGACGCGGTCGCGTTCGAGACGATCGTGGCGACCGGCGCGAACTCGGCCATCCCGCACCATCAGCCGGTCGACGCGGTACTGCGGGCCGGCGACCTGGTGAAGATGGACTTCGGTGCCCTCGTCGACGGCTATCACTCCGACATGACTCGCACCGTGGTGCTCCGGGCGGCGCAGAACTGGCAGCAGGACCTCTACGACCTGGTGCGCGCCGCGCAGGCGGCCGGGCGGTCGGCGCTCGCGCCGGGCCGCGCGTACCGGGATGTTGACAAGGCGGCTCGCGCGGTGATCGAGGACGCCGGGCACGGTGAGGAGTTCCTGCACGGCCTCGGGCATGGCGTCGGATTGGACATCCACGAGGCTCCGGCGTTGTCGAAGACCGGTGACGGTAGACTGGCCGCCGGTATGGCGGTCACCGTCGAGCCCGGAGTCTATTTGGCCGGCCGAGGCGGGGTCCGAATCGAGGACACGCTCGTGGTGCGCGCGGACGCCCCTGAGCTGCTCACCCTGACCACCAAGGACCTCGTCGTCGTATAGCTCGCGGCGGCGTGATCCGCCTTGTTCCCCAGTACAACAGGAGAAAGCGCAACCGTGGCCACCACCAATGACCTCAAGAACGGCCTCGTCCTGAACATCGACGGCCAGCTCTGGACCGTAACGGCGTTTCAGCACGTCAAGCCGGGCAAGGGCGGCGCGTTCGTGCGGACAACGCTGAAGAACGTGCTCTCCGGCAAGGTGGTGGACCGGACCTTCAACGCCGGCCTGAAGGTGGAGACCGCGACGGTCGACCGGCGCGAGATGACCTACCTCTACAAAGAGGGCGCCGACTTCGTCTTCATGGACACCGACACCTACGACCAGCTCACCGTGCCGGGTGTGACCGTCGGCGACGCCGCCAAGTACATCCTGGAGAACCAGAACGCGATGGTGGCCACCCACGAGGGCGTGCCGCTGTTCGTCGAGCTGCCGGTCTCCGTCGAGCTGATCATCTCCCACACCGACCCCGGCCTGCAGGGCGACCGCTCGACCGGTGGCACCAAGCCGGCCACCCTGGAGACCGGCGCGGAGATCCAGGTCCCGCTGTTCGTCAGCACCGGCGAGAAGGTCAAGGTCGACACCAGGGACGGACGGTACCTCGGCCGTGTCAGCGCCTGAGCGATCGCGCTCGGCGCCCGGTCCGTCCATCAAGCGTTGGGAACAATCGTGAGTGGCGCACGCCGCAAAGCACGTAAGCGCGCGATCGACGTGCTCTACGAGGCCGACATCCGCGGCGTGGACGCGGTGACCCTGCTCGCCGACCGCGTCGGCGCACCCGATCTGCCGCCGGTCAACGACTACACCGTCACCCTGGTCGAGGGCGTGGTGGCGAACCGGGCCAGGATCGACGAACTTCTCGCCGAACATGCCGAGGGCTGGTCGCTGCGGCGGATGCCCCCGGTCGACCTCGCCGTGCTGCGAATGGGCCTCTACGAGCTGCTCTGGGCGCAGGACGTGCCCGACCCGGTCGTCATCGACGAGGCCGTCGAACTGGCCAAGGAACTCTCGACCGACGATTCACCGCGCTTCGTCAACGGCGTACTCGGCCGCATCGCCGGTATCGCCGACCAGATCCGCGCCATCCTCTGACCGGCCGCCCCGCGAAGTCCGTCCCGCGAAAATCCGTCCCGCGTCGACTTACGCACTTGGATCTGTGCACCGCCGTTGTCGCTCTGCCAGGCTGCTCGGGTAACGAGACAGTCACGACAGTAAGGAGCGGCCATGCCGGTAACCACGATCACCACGGATGCGCCGGTCATCACTCTGGCCAACGTGTTCATCGTCGACCCGAGTCGGCAGCGCGAACTCATGGACGTGCTGGTCACCGTGTCCGAAGAGGTCATGCGCAAGCTGCCCGGCTTTGTCACGGCCAACATTCACGCCAGTACCGACGGCACCAGGGTGCTCAACTACGCCCAATGGGCCACCGAGGCCGACTTCCAGGCCATGCTGGCCCATCCCGAGGCCGGCAGGCACATGGCCGAGGCGGCGAAGATCGCCGAATCCTTCGATCCGCACATCTACACCGTCGATGCCGTCCATCATCGCGCAGAGCAACCAACCGGGTGACACGGGTAGCGAATCGAGCGGCGAGGCAACGGAGACGGCCGGATCAATCACTCTGCGCAGTCGAGTTGGAACAGCGGAACTGCCGGCACGGCGATCGGCCGGGCCGGCAGAACTCGATGGAGGCTTGAGCTGGCCTTTGGGGTGTCACTCCTCCTTGGCCGGACGAGCCTCCGGCGGCAGCACGCCCCAGTCGATGAGCTGTTCGGTCAGCTCACCGGGGGTCATGTCGTAGATGATGGCCAGCGAGCGAAGGTCCTCGGTCCTGATGGACAGCACCTTGCCGTTGTAGTCACCACGTTGGCTCTGGATGGTGGCGGCATAGCGGGCAAGGGGTCCGACCTTTTCCGCTGGTAGCTGCTGCAGCCGCTCCAGATTGATGACGATCTTCGTGGCCGGCTCGGCACCCGAGGGCACCCGGCCCTCCGGCAGCAACTCGGCGACCGGAACGCCGTAGAAGTCAGCGAGTTCAGCGAGCTTCTGCACGGTAACGGCACGGTCGCCACGCTCGTAGGAGCCGACGACAACAGCCTTCCACCGGCCACCTGACTTCTGCTCGACGCCGTGCAGCGACAGGCCCTGCTGCTGGCGGATTCCTCGGAGCTTGGCTCCAAGCGCCTTGGCGTAGTCGCCCATGTGACGGTTCTCCATTCGTTCGCCCCGTCAGTCGGTCTGGGAGAGCAACGGGGAGCCTGAGATCGATACGCAGAGTAATGGTTACTCGGCGTTTCCACCAGGTCAAGCTGATCCCGTTGTGTCCGCATCGCGAACTTGCCGACACCACTCGTACGGTGGATGCCGGGGCTTTGATATCGTGCAGGTCAGGGCCGGTATGAGCCGAGCTCGACGTCCTTTAAGGACCCGTCCGGTGAGGCGGGGAAGGAGGTCAGACGTGGCGTCACGGCAGCGTGGCGCGACGGACCCGGCCGGGCAGCGTGAGCTGCTTTCGGGTGGAGATGTCGCGCGGACTATCGCTCGAATGGCCCATCAGGTGATCGAGAAGACCGCGTTGGACGCACCCGATGCGTCCCCGGTCGTTCTGCTCGGCATTCTCAGTCGAGGTGCGCCGCTCGCCGTCCGGCTGGCGGATCGGATCGCGGAGTTCAGCGGCATTCGGCCGCCCTGCGGCACGCTCGACGTCACTCTCTACCGCGATGACCTGCGCCGCAGGCCGCCGCGAGCACTGGAATCCACCCGGCTGCCCGAGGGCGGTATCGAGGACCGGCTCGTCGTGCTCGTCGACGACGTGCTGTTCTCCGGCCGTACCGTTCGAGCCGCCCTTGACGCGTTGCGCGATCTCGGCAGGCCACGTGCGGTGCAGCTGGCGGTGTTGGTCGACCGGGGCCATCGCGAGCTGCCGATCCGTGCGGACTACGTCGGCAAGAACGTGCCGACGGCGCGCAGCGAGGAGGTAGCGGTCTTGTTGGACGAGGTCGACGGCACCGATGCGGTGCTGCTGCGCAGGACCGACTCGGGGGAGAGTCGGTGAAGCACCTGCTTTCCGCCGCCGACCTCGACCGGCCCACCGCGATCGGGCTGCTGGACACCGCCGAGGCGCTCAAACGCACCCTGCTCGGCCGGGAGGTGCGCAAACTGCCCACGCTGCGCGGCAGGACCGTGGTCACGATGTTCTACGAGAACTCGACGCGGACCAGGGTCTCCTTCGAGGTCGCCGGCAAGTGGATGAGCGCGGACGTGATCAACGTCTCGGCCAGCGGTTCCTCGGTGAACAAGGGCGAGTCGCTGCGGGACACCGCGCTGACCCTCGCCGCTGTGGGCGCGGACTGCGTGATCGTGCGGCATCCCGCCTCCGGTGCGGCCGATCGGCTCGCCGGCTGGCTGCGTGCGGCCGGTACCTCGGTCATCAACGCGGGCGACGGTATGCACGAGCACCCCACCCAGGCCCTGCTGGACGCGGCGACCCTGCGCGAACGCCTCGGTGACGCCTCGGGCGAGATCGAGGGCACCGGCCTGGACGGCAGGCGGGTGGTGATCGTCGGCGACGTGCTGCACAGCAGGGTCGCCCGGTCCAACCTGCACCTGCTGCGTACCCTCGGCGCCGAGGTCGTCCTCGTCGCCCCGCCCACGCTGGCGCCGGACGGGATGACCAAGTGGCTCGGCGAGGAGAAGGTACCGGTCAGCCACGACCTCGACGCCGAACTGCCGGGCGCGGACGCGGTGATGCTGCTGCGCGTGCAGGCCGAGCGGATGCACGGCGGTTTCTTCCCGTCCACCCGCGAGTACTCGATCAGCTACGGCCTCTCCCAGGCACGCCTCGGGCTGTTGCCCGAACACGCCGTCGTCCTGCATCCGGGGCCGATGCTGCGCGGCATGGAAATCGCCTCGCAGGTCGCGGACTCACCGAGGGCCGCGATCACCGAACAGGTACGCAACGGCGTGCATCTGCGCATGTCCGTGCTCTACCACCTGCTGGCCGGCGAGGAGGAAACCGCCTGATGATCCCCAAGAGCGTCCTGCTTCGAGGCGTTCGACCCTACGGCGAAGGCGAGCCGGTCGACGTGCTGTTGGCCGACGGGGTGATCAAGCAGCTCGCCGCGTCGATCGAGGTCACCGAGCACACCGACGCCACGGTCATCGAGGCGACCGGCCAGGTCCTGCTGCCCGGTTTCGTCGACCTGCACACCCACCTGCGCGAACCCGGCCGGGAGGACACCGAGACCATCGAGACCGGCTCGGCCGCCGCCGCGCTCGGCGGGTTCACCGCGGTGTTCGCGATGGCCAACACGAATCCCGTCGCCGACAACGAGGTCATCGTCGAGCACGTCTGGCGGCGCGGTCGCGAGGTCGGTCTCGTCGACGTGCACCCGATCGGCGCGGTCACCGTCGGCCTCGCCGGTGAGCGGCTGGCCGAAATGGGCCAGATGGCCCGGTCCCAGGCGCAGGTCCGGGTCTTCTCCGACGACGGGCACTGCGTCGCCGACCCGCTGATCATGCGCAGGGCGCTGGAGTACTCCCGAGCGCTGGACGGCGTGATCGCCCAGCACGCCGAGGAACCCCGGCTGACCGTCGGCGCGCAGGCGCACGAGGGCGAGACCGCGGCACGGCTGGGTCTGGCCGGCTGGCCCGCCGCCGCCGAGGAGTCGATCATCGCGCGGGACTGCCTGCTCGCCGGGCAGGTCGGCGCGCGGCTGCACGTCTGCCACGTGTCCACCTCGGGCGCGGCCGACGTGCTGCGCTGGGCCAAGAACCGGCCGCACGCCGGTTCGGTCTCCGCCGAGGTGACCCCGCACCACCTGCTGCTCACCGATGCGCGGCTGGCCACCTACGACCCGGTCAACAAGGTGAACCCGCCGCTGCGCACCTCGGTCGACGTGGCCGCGCTGCGGCAGGCGCTCGCCGACGGAGTCATCGACTGCGTCGCCACCGACCACGCCCCGCACGCCGTGCAGGACAAGGACTGCGAGTGGGACGCCGCGCGACCCGGCATGCTCGGACTGCAGACCGCGTTGTCCGTGCTGGCCGAGGCCATGGTGACGACCGGGCTGCTGGACTGGCGCGGTGTCGCGCGGGTGCTCAGCGAACGCCCCGCGGCCATCGGCGGCCTGCCCGACCAGGGGCGGCCGATCCAGGTCGGCGAACCGGCCAACCTGGTGCTGATCGACCCCGAGGCGAGCTGGACGGTGCACGGCACCGAACTGGCCAGCATCGCCGACAACACGCCATATGAGGACATGACCCTCCCGGCGAAGGTAATGACCACGATCTTGCGCGGTGCTCTCACCGCGCATGACGGGAAGGTGGCCGAATGATTCGGCTGTTGCTCGTACTTGCCGTTCTCGCCTTCTTCGCACTCTGCGCCGCCGGGATGTGGTTCGGCTGGCGCGGACGTGCTCGCCGACAGGCCGCGTTCCTGCCGGACTTCCCGCAGCCACCGGCCTGGGTGAGTGACCCGACCGAGGAGACCACCCCACCCAAGGACCTGCTCGATCCGCAGGCCGGCGTCTACGTCGGCAGCACCATCGCGGGCGACTGGCAGAACCGGATTGCCATCGGCGACATCGGTTTCCGCGCGGCGGCGCGGATCAAGCTCACCAAGCAGGGCCTGCTGATCGACCGGACCGGCGCCAGCCCGCTGTGGATTCCCGCCGAATCGCTGGTCTCCGCGCGGACCGACCGCGCGTTGGCCGGCAAGGTGATGGGCATCGCAGGCCTGTTCGTGGTCCGCTGGCGCCTCGGCGAGACGCAGCTCGACTCGGGTTTCCGCGGTGACGACAAGACCTCTTACGGCGCATGGGTGGACGCGGTGTCCGCCCTTGCCGAGCGCAGCGTGCCGACAGTCGGCGCGCGGGAAGGTGACGGCACGTGCTGACCGCGGCGCTGGTACTGGAAGACGGCCGGGTGTTTCCCGGCATGCCCTACGGGGCGCGAGGTTCCTCCCTCGGCGAGATCGTGTTCTGCACCGGGATGACCGGTTACCAGGAGACCCTCACCGATCCCTCCTACCGTCGGCAGATCGTGGTGGCCACCGCGCCGCAGATCGGCAACACCGGCTGGAACGACGAGGACGACGAGTCCGGCCGAATCTGGGTGGCCGGCTACGTGATCCGCGACCCGGCGCGGGTGCCCTCCAGTTGGCGTTCACGCGGCAGCCTGGAGAAGGAGCTGGTCAAGCAGGGTGTCGTCGGCATCGCCGGAGTCGACACCAGAACGCTGACCAGGCACATCCGCGAACGTGGCGCCATGCGGGCCGGGGTGTTCTCCGGGGAGGCGCTCACCGACGAAGCGGGGATGCTGGCCGCCGTGCTGGCCAGCGACCAGATGGTCGGCGCCGACCTGGCCGGCGAGGTGAGCACCGAGCAGGCCTACGTCGTCCCGGCCGAGGGTGATCGCAGGTTCACCGTCGCCGCACTGGACTCCGGCATCAAGTCGAACACCCCGCGCATGATGGCCGCCCGCGGCATCGAGGTACACGTCCTGCCGTATTCCTCCACAATGGACGATTTGCTCGCTGTCGAACCGGACGGCGTGTTCTTCGCCAACGGCCCCGGCGACCCGGCCACCGCCGACAACGCGGTGCTACTCGCCCGGCAGACCTTGGCGCGGAGGATTCCGCTGTTCGGCATCTGCTTCGGCAACCAGATCCTCGGCCGTGCGCTCGGTCGCTCCACCTACAAGCTGCGGTTCGGCCACCACGGCATCAACGTGCCGGTGATCGACCTGGCCACCGGGAAGGTCTCGATCACCGCGCAGAACCACGGCTTCGCGCTGGAAGGCAAGCCGGGGGAGCGGTTCGACACCCCCTACGGCGCCGCCGAGTTCAGCCACTACTGCCCGAACGACGGCACGGTGGAGGGCCTGCGCTGCCTCGACGCGCCCGCCTTCTCCGTGCAGTACCACCCGGAGGCCGCTGCCGGCCCGCACGACGCCGCAGGACTCTTCGATGAGTTCGTCGAACTGATGAGTAAGAAGGGCGGAACGCGCTGATGCCCAAGCGCACTGACCTCAAGCATGTGCTGGTGATCGGCTCAGGGCCGATCGTGATCGGTCAGGCCTGCGAGTTCGACTACTCCGGTACCCAGGCCTGCCGAGTGCTTCGTGCCGAGGGCCTGCGGGTGTCGCTGGTCAACTCGAACCCGGCCACGATCATGACCGACCCGGAGTTCGCCGACGCCACCTACATCGAGCCGATCACCGCGGAGTTCGTGGAGAAGGTGATCGCCCGCGAGCGTCCGGACGCCATCCTGGCCACCCTCGGCGGCCAGACCGCGCTGAACACCGCCATCGCCCTGCACGAGCGCGGCGTGCTCGATCGCTACGGCGTCGAACTGATCGGCGCCGACGTCGAGGCGATCAACAGGGGCGAGGACCGGCAGCGGTTCAAGGACATCGTCCGCACCATCGGCGGCGAGGTGCCGCGCAGCGCGGTCTGCCGGTCCATGGCCGAGGTGAAGACGACCGTCGAGGAACTGGGCCTGCCGGTGGTCATCCGGCCCTCCTTCACCATGGGCGGCCTCGGCTCCGGTGTCGCGCACACCGATGCCGAACTCGACAGGATGGCCTCGGCCGGCCTTGCCGAGTCGCCGGTGCACGAGGTGCTGATCGAGGAGAGCGTGCTCGGCTGGAAGGAGTACGAACTCGAACTCATGCGCGATCACAACGACAACGTCGTGGTGATCTGCTCGATCGAGAACATCGACCCGATGGGCGTGCACACCGGCGACTCGGTCACCGTCGCCCCCGCCATGACCCTGACCGACCGCGAGTACCAGCACATGCGCGATGTCGGCATCGCGGTGCTGCGCGAGGTCGGCGTGGACACCGGCGGCTGCAACATCCAGTTCGCGGTGCACCCGGAGACCGGGCGGCTCGTCGTCATCGAGATGAACCCGAGGGTATCTCGGTCCTCGGCCCTGGCGTCCAAGGCGACCGGCTTCCCGATCGCCAAGATCGCCGCGAAGCTGGCCATCGGTTACACCCTCGACGAGATTCTCAACGACATCACCGGCAAGACCCCGGCCAGCTTCGAACCCACCCTCGACTACGTGGTGGTGAAGGTGCCGCGCTTCGCCTTCGAGAAGTTCCCCGGCGCGGACCCGACGCTGACCACCACGATGAAGTCGGTCGGCGAGGCCATGTCCATCGGCCGCAACTTCGTCGAGGCGCTCGGCAAGGCCCTGCGGTCGATGGAGACCAAGGCCGCCGGCTTCTGGACCACCCCCGACCCGGCCGGCGCCACCCTCGAATCGACCCTGGCCGCGCTGGGCACCGGCCACGACGGACGCCTCTACACCGTCGAACGCGCCCTGCGTCTTGGCGGGACCGTCGAGCAGGTCAGTGCGGCCTCCATGATCGACCCGTGGTTCGTCGAGGCGATCGCCTCCCTGCTTGAGCTGCGTGCCGAACTTGAGGAGGTCCCGGTCCTCAACGCCGAACTGCTCCGGCTGGCCAAGCGCAGTGGCCTCTCCGACCGCCAGGTCGCCGCGCTGCGCCCCGAACTGGCCGGTGAGGACGGGGTCCGCACCCTGCGCCACCGGCTCGGCGTACGGCCCGTGTTCAAGACCGTGGACACCTGCGCCGCCGAGTTCGAGGCCACCACCCCGTACCACTACTCCGCCTACGAGGCCGACCCGAACGCCGAGTCCGAGGTCGCGCCGCAACCGGACCGGCCGAAGGTGATCATTCTCGGTTCCGGGCCGAACCGGATCGGCCAGGGCATCGAGTTCGACTACTCCTGCGTGCACGCGGCCATGGCCCTGCACGAGGCCGGGTTCGAGACCGTGATGATCAACTGCAACCCGGAGACGGTGTCCACCGACTACGACACCGCCGACCGCCTCTACTTCGAACCGCTCACCTTCGAGGACGTCCTGGAGGCCGTGCACTCCGAGCAGGCCTCCGGCACGGTCGCCGGGGTGATCGTGCAGCTCGGTGGGCAGACCCCGCTCGGCCTTGCCAAGCGGCTGACCGAAGCGGGTGTGCCGGTGGTCGGCACCCCGGCCGAGGCGATCCACCTCGCCGAGGACCGGGGCGCGTTCGGCGACGTGCTCACCATCGCCGGCCTGCCCGCGCCGCGCTACGGCACCGCGACCTCGTTCGTCGGGGCGAAGCGGATCGCCGACGAGATCGGCTACCCGGTGCTCGTGCGGCCCTCCTACGTGCTCGGCGGGCGGGGGATGGAGATCGTCTACGACGAGCAGAGCCTGGCCGGCTACATCGAGCGCGCCACCGAGGTCTCGCCGGAACACCCCGTCCTTGTCGACCGGTTCCTCGACGACGCCATCGAGATCGACGTGGACGCCCTCTACGACGGCACCGACCTGTTCCTGGCCGGCGTGATGGAGCACATCGAGGAGGCCGGTATCCACTCCGGCGACTCCGCCTGCGTGCTGCCGCCGATCACCCTCGGCCGCGCCGACCTGGCCGCGGTCCGGCGCAGCACCGAGTCGATCGCGAACGGCGTCGGCGTGCGCGGCCTGATCAACGTCCAGTACGCGCTCAAGGACGACGTGCTCTACGTCCTCGAGGCCAACCCGCGAGCGTCGCGCACGGTCCCGTTCGTGTCCAAGGCGACCGCGGTGCCGATCGCCAAGGCCGCCGCCCGGATCATGCTCGGCGCGAGCATCGCCGACCTGCGCACCGAGGGGCTGCTGCCGCGTGAGGGCGACGGCGCCGACCTCCCGGACGAGGCGGCGGTCGCGGTCAAGGAGGCGGTGCTGCCCTTCCACCGGTTCCGCACCCCGGAGGGCAAGGGCGTCGACTCGCTGCTCGGGCCCGAGATGAAGTCCACCGGCGAGGTGATGGGCATCGACACCTCCTTCGGCAAGGCGTTCGCCAAGTCGCAGACGGCTTCCTACGGCTCGCTGCCCACCTCGGGCCGGGTTTTCGTCTCGGTCGCCAACCGGGACAAGCGGGCCATGGTGTTCCCGATCAAGCGGATGGCCGACCTCGGTTTCCAGGTACTCGCGACCGCCGGTACCGCGGATGTGCTGCGCAGGGCCGGGATCCCCTGCGAGGTGGTGCGCAAGCACTTCGAGGGGCCGGACAACATCGTCGACATGATCCATGCCGGCGAGGTGGACATCATCATCAACACCCCCTACGGCAACCACGGCCCCCGCATCGACGGCTACGAGATCCGCACCGCCGCCGTCGCCAAGGCGATCCCGTGCATCACCACCATGCAGGGCGCTGCCGCGGCCATCCACGGCATCGAAGCGCTGACCTTGGGCGATGTCGCGGTACACCCGCTGCAGGAGCTACAGGCCATCCTGCACAAGGGGCGCGCCTGAACACCGCATCCGGTCGGCGCCGGTCCATCGGCGGGCGGCGACCGGATGCCGGGTTCAGCGGACGTATGTGGCCAGGAGATCGCGAAGTTCGGCGCTGTCCGGCTGGGTGTAGAGCTTGGGGTTGGTGTCCTCGGTGAAGACCATGTCGGGGCAGTCCGGCTTGCCGTCGCCCGCTATCTGTTCGGTGCCCACTTCTCGGCCGGTCCTTGCTTCGTAAACGGTGACGTCGTACACCCCGCTGTACTGCGGCATCGAATTTCCGGTGAACCGGCAGTCGGTGACGAATCGGCCGTCCTCGACCTCGTCGAGGCAGGCGATCAGCTGCACCCGCCACAGGTCACCGCTGTCCGGGTTCCAGTAACCGGGCAGGTCCTGCTCGTCGTCGGGCGAAGGGTCCAATGGCTCGGGGTAGCCGGCGGCGTCGTCGATGAACACCTCGATCGGATGCGGGCCGCTGCCCGCGTAGGCGTCGTTCTGGGGGAAGTACCTGCGCCCGCCCGAGCCGTTGCAGCCGCTTTCGAGATCGCTGACCGTGTGCGGGGGCGTGCCGCTCGCCTTGGCCATGCCGAACAGCCAGTACCCGGCCGAACCCACGATCGCGAGGAACGCCGCAGCTACGACGGATCCCGCGATGATCTGTTGTTTCCCGAACTTGGCTCCCCGGCGAACCCACGGGGAGTCCAGCGTCCGGGTCGTGATCCAGACGCGGACCTCCTTGCGGCGCAACAGCGAACCGCTGACCACCATGCCGGCCGCGAGCAGCAGGGACCGCACGATCCGGGTGGTGTCGCCGTCGGCGATGAGCGCGCCACCCACGAGCAGCCCCGCGATGGACACGGTCTCGATGACCTGGATCGTGCGATGGGCGAAGGTGCCGCCCTGCCAGGTCCGGTAGATGGCATAGCCCGGCGCGCCGAGCCCGATCACCGCCAACGCCAGTCCGACCGGAAGCAGGTTTGTCCACAATGGAGGAATGATCCATGTCGCGAGCAGCGCCCAGCACGCGATGAACACGGCGAGGCCGGCGTAGAGCTGACCGGGCCGGTTCGCCGGTGCGTTCTCCAACCCCGGCCATGGCACACCCGCGCTGGTAGACCGGGCGGATAGCAAGGGGGAACGTGGTCTGCACCCACTGGCGAGTCGACACCAGGAGCCGCTCCCTGACGAACTCGCCGCCCCGGACCTTGGCTGCGTGCTCCAGGTGAGGCGTCCAGTCGTCGTCGAACCACACGGCCGCCCGGGTGTAGACGTCGGCGACCTCGCTGGGCAGCCGGATCGGCCGGTACTCCGGCAGGCCCTTCGGGAAGAGTTCACCGAGCGAGTCGCGGAACGCCTGGTACTTGTTGACATCGCGGGTCAGGACCAGCACCAGGCGGTCCGGGCGCCCGTGGCCGATGACCTGTTCCACCTCCCAGCGCAGGCTCCGTCCGCCGCCGCAGGCGAGCAGCACCAGCTCGGCCCGGTCCAGCCCGGAGCGCACCTGGTCCTGCCAGTCCCCGTCCGATGCATAGTGTCGCGCGGCACCGGCCTGCGGCAGCGGATCGCCGGGCCGCCCCAGCGCGACCATCTGTCCGAACGGGCGCACCGCGTACGCGAGCTGCTCTTCCTCGGTGAGGGGCGTGGCCAGATACGGCTGGGTGTTCTTGCCGTGCTGCTGATGGGCGAAACCCTGGTCGTCGGAGAACGAACGCAGGAACAACACGATCCGCTGATCCGAGGGAAGCGCGTCGAGAGATCTCAGGACCGGCGTGAGGTGCCGCTTGGCGCGGCGAGTCGCCCAGCGCCCGATGATCAGGAAGACCGTCATCACCAGCAGTTCGGCCACCATGATCGCGATTCGCTGCCACAGCGGCAAGGCGTACGGCGACTGCGCGGCCCCGATCGTGCGCTCCGACTGGAGCGCGAAAACGCCACTCACCACGCTGATCAACCAGGACGTATAGCCGAATGCGCGCAGGAACAGTCCGGACATCCGCGACTGGTGGATCTGGGTGGCCGAGCGGGGTGGCCGGGCCGGCGGCGTGCGCTCGTCGGTGGTCATCGTCTCCCCTGCCGTATGTAGTCAGGGCAATCACGCCACGACGTCAAGCAATGTAGCCCTGACAGAATCGGGCGGTGGACAATTCCGGAAAGTTGGCGGCGGAACGGGTCTGGCAACGGCAGCGCCTGTGGTCGCTGGCGGCCGATCGGGCCAAGCGCGGGGTCGGCCGGACCCGCACGGTCGGCCTGTCGCTGGGGATCGCCGCGGCGCTACTGGCGACCGCGGCCGCCCAGACCGCGCCGTGGAGTTCGGTCGCGGGCCGGGTGCTGGCGTTTCTGTCCGCAGTGGCGGCAGGGCTGGCGCCGCTGGCGGCCATCCGGTCCGGCCCGTCGGCCCTG
Source organism: Pseudonocardiaceae bacterium (assembly GCA_036268955.1). GTDB lineage: Bacteria > Actinomycetota > Actinomycetes > Mycobacteriales > Pseudonocardiaceae > CAJCJE01. The sequence continues at coordinate 13,331 of DATATE010000033.1, read as the reverse complement.
CGCGACTGGACCCGGCTGCGCTCGGTCAGCGAGGCGCTGAAGGGCGAGGTGTACGTCTTCCTGACCGGCGCCGGTCCCTACCGCGATGACGGGGAGGCCGCGACACTGCTGGATCGCGCCGATCGGATCGATGCGGAGGCCGCCGACCTGGCGCACCGGTACACGAGCGACCAGCCGCCGCCCGCGGTGCGACCGCTGCCGGAGGTCTCCGATGTGGACTCCTACGCCGAGGTCCGCGTGTCCGGGCAGATTCGCGACTATTACCGGCCCCGAGCCGAGCTCATGACTCGTCGGATCGCCCTCATCCGTCGGGCCGAACTCGGCCTGAGCGCCCTTGCCGTGGTCCTCGGCGCGGTGGCCGGGGCGTTCGGGGTCCAGTCGGCCTCGGTGTGGGTCGCGGCGGTCACCACGGTCGCCGCGGCCGTCACCGCGCATGCCGCGGCCGCGCGCTACGCGTACCAGCAACTGGAGTTCTCCCGCACCGCGGCCGAACTCGACAGCCTGCTGGCCCGCCGTGCCGTCGCCTGTGCGCCCACCAGCGAGGCTGACGACCAGTTCGTGGAACAGTGCGAACAGGTTATTTCCGTCCAGAATGAAGCGTGGATGGCCAAATGGACGGCCACAGCTGCGTGAGCCTAACGTTTACCCAGTTCAGAGCCAGAGGAGAGAAGAGGCGCAGTGTCGGAAGCAGGATGGTCAGGGGCCGCGTCGGGCGGGCGGTTCGGGGAGCGGCTGGCGGCGGCGATGGCGGCTCGGGGGCCGTTGTGCGCGGGGGTCGACCCGCATCCGGGGTTGCTGAAGGCCTGGGGGCTGCCGGTGGATGCGTCCGGGCTCCAGCGCTTCGCCGAGATCTGCGTCGAGGCGCTCGCCGAGCACGTCGCGGTGCTCAAACCGCAGTCGGCGTTCTTCGAGGCGCACGGCTCGGCGGGCGTTGCCGTCCTGGAGCGCCTGATCGCCGACGCGCGGTCGGCCGGGGCGCTCGTGCTGCTGGACTGCAAGCGCGGCGACATCGGCTCGACCATGGACGCCTACGCGGCCGCGTATCTCGCCGACGGCTCCCCGCTGGCCGCCGACGCGGTGACCCTCTCGCCGTTTCTCGGCTTCGAATCGCTCGCTCCCGCACTGGATTTGGCGGACAAAACGGGCCGAGGCGTCTTCGTTCTCGCGCTCACCTCCAACCCCGAAGGCCCTAATGTGCAGCGCGCGATTGCTCCAAGTGGGGGAAGCGTTGCGCAGTCAATCATCAATTCCGCGGCCGCCAGAAACGCCGATTCGCGCCCGCTGGGCAATGTCGGCGTAGTGATTGGCGCCACTGTTGGCCGCACCGAACTCGATCTCGGAGCGCTCAACGGGCCGATCTTGGCCCCCGGATTCGGCCAGCAAGGGGGCACCGTGGCCGACCTCGGCACCGTTTTCGGCGCCGAACTACCCCTGGTCCTGCCGGCCTCCTCGCGCGACATTTTGCGCAACGGGCCCGACAAAACCGCACTACGGTCGGCCGCGTTGCGTATTCAAGCCGAGCTGATCGAATTCGCCGCAGCGCACTGAACTGCGGCAATACTGCAATTTGCAGCTACGCAGGGTGATATTGGGTAAAAGCGATATTTTCCAATATCACAGAGGGTCTCGCCAAGACACACGGGTGGTGGTAATCAAGCCGGGGGAAGTCCTTGGTAGGACTTCCTCTCGCTGCGACCAATGCCGTGGTCTCACCACTCGACCGGGTGGTTCGACTGGATCGGAACAACCAGGTCGGAATCCCGACCCACGTTGTCTTCGCTCACTCACTGTCGGTACGGTCGCGGCACCGATCCAGAGGAAACACCCACACCACGGAGGAGATCGTGGCCCTTCCGCAGCTGACCGAGGAGCAGCGGGCTGCAGCGCTTGAGAAGGCTGCTGCCGCTCGTCGCACCCGGGCTGAGCTCAAGGAGCGCCTCAAGCGCGGCGGCACTACTTTGAAGGACGTTCTTGCTGCCGCTCAGAACGATGAGGTCCTTGGCAAGATGAAGGTGTCCGCGTTGCTCGAGTCCCTGCCGGGCGTCGGCAAGGTGCGCGCGGCGCAGATCATGGAGCGTCTTGAGATCGCTCCGAGCCGCCGTCTGCGTGGCCTAGGCGAGCGGCAGCGCAAGGCGCTGCTCGCCGAGTTCAGCGGCGAGTGACAGGCACCGGGTCGGGGGTGGGCGACGGCAACTTTGTCGTCCGCCCCCGACTCATCGTGGTAGCTGGGCCCTCCGGGGTCGGCAAGACAAGCGTGCTCGCCGAGCTTCGGCGACGGTATCCCGATCTCTACTTCAGCATCTCGGTCACCACCCGCCCGCCCCGCCCCGGCGAGGTCGACGGGTCGCACTACCACTTCGTCGACGATCAGACCTTCGACGCGATGATCCGCGACAACGAACTGCTGGAGCACGCCGACTACGCCGGCAACCGCTACGGCACCCCGCGCAGCCCGGTCGAGCGGGCGCTGGCGGGCGGGCGGCCTGCCGTCCTCGAGATCGAGGTGCAGGGCGCACGGCAGGTCAGGACCGCGATGCCCAGCGCGTTCATGGTGATGATCCAGCCGCCCTCCTGGGAGATTCTGGTCGAGCGGCTCACCGCCCGAGGCACCGAGAATCCCGAGGTCGTGGCCCGTCGGCTGGCTGCGGCAAAGGACGAACTGGCCGCCTCCGACGAGTTCGACGCGGTCGTTGTCAATGCCGAGGTGCACCGCGCCGCTGAGGAGTTGCTAACCTTGATAGCGCAGTCCCGGTCCGGACATCCCGCCTGAGCGGCGCGGACACCGAATTCGGGGACATCCGATTCTTTGCTTTTCGACCCGCAGGAGAGTTGCGCGTGACCAACCCCATCCAGCTGGGCGCCCACATGGACACCCCAGAGGGCATCACCAACCCGCCGATCGACGACCTGCTTGAGCAGGTCAGCTCCAAGTACGCGCTGGTGATCTACGCGGCCAAGCGGGCCCGGCAGATCAACGACTACTACGCCCAGCTCGGCGAGGGCCTGCTGGAGTACGTCGGCCCGCTGGTCGAGCCCGGCCCGCGCGAGAAGCCGCTGTCCATCGCGATGCGCGAGATCCACGCCGGTCTGCTGGAACACACCGAAGGCGAGTAAGCGACCTCACGGGCGACAACAGCCGCCCGCCGTGGCATCGTCTTCAGATCGTGACGGCAACATCAGCTGACCCCGACCCCACCAAGCCCTTCGTCGTTCTCGGCGTCGGCGGTGGGGTCGCGGCGTACAAGGCCTGCGAAGTCCTGCGCGGGCTGACCGAGTCCGGTCACGACGTCCGCGTCGTGCCGACCGAGGCCGCGCTGAACTTCGTCGGCGCGGCCACCTTCGAAGCCCTGTCCGGTCACCGGGTACACACCAGCGTCTTCGCCGACGTACCCGAGGTGCCGCACGTGCGGCTGGGTCGGCAGGCCGACCTGGTGATCGTCGTACCGGCCACCGCCGACCTGCTGGCCAAGGCCGCGCACGGCCAGGCCGACGACCTGCTCACCGCGACCCTGCTCACCACCAGGGCGCCGGTCGTGCTGTTCCCGGCCATGCACACCGAGATGTGGGAGCACCCTGCCACCAGGGAGAACGTCGAACTGCTGCGCTCGCGCGGGTGCGTGGTCCCGGAACCGGCCAGCGGCAGGCTGACCGGCCCGGACACCGGAAAGGGACGGCTGGCCGACCCCACCGAGATCGTCGACCTCGCCCGGCTGCTGCTGGCCAGGCCGGACGCGCTGCGCCCCGACCTCACCGGCCTGAAGATCGCGATCTCCGCCGGTGGCACCCGCGAGGCGCTGGACCCCGTCCGCTACCTCGGCAACCGCTCCTCCGGCAAGCAGGGCTACGCGCTGGCCAGGGTCGCCGCCGCGCGCGGCGCCCAGGTCACCCTGGTGGCCGCGCACACCCAGACCCTGCCCGACCCGGCCGGCGTCGAACTGCTGCACGCCGGCAGCGCCGAGGAACTCCGCACCGTCATGCACAAGGTCGCCGCCGAGGCCGACATCGTGGTGATGGCCGCGGCGGTCGCCGACTTCCGGCCGACCCACCGGGCCGACTACAAGATCAAGAAGACCGATCACGACCCGGACCCGGTCGAGCTGACCAGAAATCCGGACATCCTGACCGAACTGGTCGCCGCGCGCAAACCCGGCCAGTTCATCGTCGGCTTCGCCGCCGAAACCGGTGACAGCCGCGCCGACGTCCTCGACCACGCCAGGGCCAAACTTCGCCGCAAGGGCGTCGACCTGTTGGTGGTCAACGCCGTCGGCGACGGCATGGCGTTCGAGGTCGAGGACAACGCAGGCTGGCTGCTCTCGGCGAATGGGACGGAGATCACTGTTCCGCTTGGTTCGAAGTCGGCTCTTGCGGCCACACTGTGGGACAACGTTCTTCCCGCCATGCGAGGTTGACCGGTCCACCGGGCTCGCCCGATAGTCTGGTGGTGTCATTGGTCGCAGTGGTGGTGTGCTAGGTCGAGAAAAAAACGAGTCGATATGGGGAGTGCAGTGAGCGAGTCCAGCCGCAGGCTTTTCACGAGTGAGTCGGTGACCGAGGGGCATCCCGACAAGATTTGCGACGCGATCAGCGACTCCGTGCTGGACGCGTTGCTCTCCAAGGACCCGCGCAGCCGGGTCGCGGTGGAGACGCTGATCACCACCGGCCAGGTGCACGTTGCCGGTGAGGTGACCACCGAGGCCTATGCGGACATCCCCACGATCGTCCGGGAGAAGATCCTCGACATCGGCTACGACTCCTCCGCCAAGGGCTTCGACGGCCACTCCTGTGGCGTGAACGTCGCGCTGGGCTCGCAGTCCGCGGACATCGCGCAGGGCGTGGACACCGCGCACGAGTCGCGGGTCGGGTCCAGTGAGGACGACATCGACCGGCAGGGCGCCGGCGACCAGGGCCTGATGTTCGGCTACGCCTGCTCGGACACCCCCGAGCTGATGCCGCTGCCGATCGCGCTCGCGCACCGCCTCTCCCGCAGGCTGACCGAGGTCCGCAAGTCCGGTGTGCTGCCCTACCTGCGCCCGGACGGCAAGACCCAGGTCACCATCGAGTACGCGGGTGACCAGCCCGTCCGGCTCGACACCGTCGTGGTGTCCACCCAGCACGCCGACGGTATCGACCTCGACCGGATGCTCGGCGTCGATGTCCGCGAGCACGTGGTCACCCCCGAGCTGGCCGAGCTCGCGCTGGACACCAACGGCGTCAAACTGCTGGTCAACCCGACCGGTCGCTTCGTCATCGGCGGCCCCATGGGTGACGCCGGCCTGACCGGCCGCAAGATCATCGTCGACACCTACGGCGGCATGGCCCGGCACGGTGGTGGCGCGTTCTCCGGCAAGGACCCGTCCAAGGTGGACCGTTCGGCCGCGTACGCGATGCGCTGGGTCGCCAAGAACGTGGTGGCCGCGGGTCTCGCGGGCCGGGTCGAGGTGCAGGTCGCGTATGCGATCGGCAAGGCCGCACCGGTGGGCCTGTTCGTGGAGACGTTCGGCACCGAGACGGTCGACCCGTCGAAGATCCAGAGCGCCATCAACGAGGTGTTCGACCTGCGGCCGGCCGCGATCATCCGCGACCTGGAGCTGCTGCGCCCGATCTACGCCGCCACGTCGGCGTACGGGCACTTCGGCCGTACCGACGTCGACCTGCCCTGGGAGCACACCGACCGCGCCGACGCGCTCCGTACGGCAGCGGGGGCGTGACCAGCGCTCCGGTCGTACCCGACGACACCGGCAGGGCAGCACACGACAGCCAGCGTGTGCTGCCCTCAGGCGTGTCCGGCCCCCTCTACGCGAGGCTCCGCGCCCAACTGGGTACGCGCGCCGTGCTCGACGTCGGCGCCGGTTCCGGCCTGGTCTCCTGGGGGCTGACCGCCGCCGGTTGTCCCGTGGTGCTGACGGACGTGGTCGACTGGCGGGCTCCGGTGGCGGCCGGGTTGCCGTTCGTGCTGGCCGACGCGGCCGCGCTGCCGTTCGCCGACGGCGCCTGTTCCGGCGTGCACCTGGCTCGCGTGCTGCACCACGTCGCGGACTGGCGGGCCGTGCTCGCCGACGTCGCGCGGGTGCTGGCCGAGGACGGCGCGTTGTGCCTGTCGCTGGGCGACCGTCCGGTCGTCGACGAGCTGCGTGGCCTGCTGGACCAGGCATCGGCGCTGGCCGAGCGGCGTGGCCTGCGGGCCGCCCCGGTCGCCGGCCCCGACCAGGACAGCGCCGACGCCTGCCTGGCCGGGCTGGGCCTGGTCGGAGAGTCGTCGGTGGAGTTCGGCGCCGACGTGCCGGTGACGCCGCGCGAGGTGCTGACGGCCGGTCTGGGCAACCCGTTCCGATGGCTCGCCGGTGAGGACCTGACGTCCGTGCCCGCACTCGTCGCCGAGGTGCTGGCCGGCGCGGGCGTGGATCCGGACCGGCGGGTGCTGCGCGACCGCACGGTCCGCTACCGCACGTACCGACGCTCGGCCGGTCGGTAACCCGGTCGTGCGGCTCTGGTAGACACCCGGCATGGCCAGCGGGAACGGGACGGGACGAGCGGTGCGGCGCGGGGAGCGCGTGCCCGCGACGACGCTGCCCGTCGCCCGGGTCGCGGTGGACGTGCCGCTGGCCCACCTGGACCGGCCGTTCGACTACCAGGTCCCGCAGCAGCTCGACGACGACGCGGTGCCCGGCTGCCGGGTGCGGGTGCGGTTCGCGGGCCAGCTCGTGGACGGCTACCTGCTGGACCGGGTCGCCGACTCCGACCACAAGGGCAAGCTGGCGTTCCTGGACAAGGTGGTGTCGCCGGAGCCGGTGCTGTCCGCGGACGCGCTGGCGCTGGCCAGGGCGGTCGCCGACCGGTACGGCGGCACTCTGGTCGACGTGCTGCGCCTGGCCGTGCCGCCTCGGCACGCGAAGGCCGAGCAGCGGCCCAGCCCGGAACCCGCACCCCCGCCGGACCGGCCGGACGCGCACTGGCGCTACCCGAGGGGCGCGGCGTTCCTGGACGCGGTGCACGCGGGCAAGCCGGCTCATGCGGTGTGGCATCCGGTGCCCGGCGAGGACTGGCCCGCCCGGCTGGCCGAGGCGGCGGCGACTGCGGCGGCGGCCGGCCGGGGCGCGATCCTGGTGGTGCCCGACCACCGGGACTCGGCGCGGGTGCACGCCGCGTGCGTCGCGTTGCTCGGCGAGGACGGCGTGGTCGCGCTGGCCGCCGACCTGGGCCCGGCGGAGCGCTACCGGCGCTGGCTGGCGGTGCGCAGGGGGGTGGTGCGGGTCGTCGTCGGCACGCGGGCCGCGATGTTCGCCCCGGTCGCCGAGCCCGGCTTGTTCGTCGTCTGGGACGACGGCGACGACCTGCACGCCGAGCCGCGCTCGCCGTATCCGCACGTCCGGGACGTGCTGGTGCAGCGGGCCCACGCCAGCGGTGCCGCACTGCTGGTGGCCGGGTTCGCCCGCACCGCGGAGGCCCAGCTGCTGGTCGACACCGGCTGGGCGCACGAGGTGCTGGCCGACCGGGACACGCTGCGCGCCACAGCGCCCAGGGTGACCGCGATCGGCGAGCACGACAGCCAGCTCGCCAGGGACCCGGCGGCCAGGGCGGCGCGACTGCCGAGCGTGGCGTTCGACGCGGCCAGGGCGGCACTGGCCGGGGACGCTCCGGTGCTGGTCCAGGTGCCCAGGCGCGGGTACGTGCCGTCGCTGGCCTGCCAGCGCTGCCGGACACCGGCCCGGTGCAGGCACTGTGCGGGCCCGCTGGCGCTGCCCGCGGGGGACAGCAAGCCGCCGGTGTGCCGCTGGTGCGCTGTCGCCGATGCCGCTTTCCGTTGCGCCGCTTGTGGTGCGCGGCAGCTGCGGGCGGTGGTCGTCGGTGCCCGGCGCACGGCAGAGGAACTGGGCCGCGCGTTCGCCGGGGTGCCGGTGCGCACCTCCGGCGGCGCCGAGGTGCTCGCCGACGTGCCCGGTGGTCCCGCGCTGGTGGTGTGCACGCCGGGCGCCGAACCGGGCGCACCCGGCGGCTACGGCGCCGCGCTGCTGCTGGACGGCTGGGCGATGCTGTCCCGCGCCGACCTGCGGGCCGCCGAGGAGGCGCTGCGCCGGTGGATGACCGCGGCCGCGCTGGTCAGGCCGGGTCCGGACGGCGGCCGGGTGGTGGTGATGGCCGAGTCGGTGCTCGCCCCGGTGCAGGCGCTCGTGCGGTGGGATCCCGTCTGGCACGCCAGGCAGGAGCTGGCCGCCCGCACCGAACTGGGCTTCCCGCCCGCCGTGCGGATGGCCGCCGTGGACGGCTCGCCCGCCGCGCTGGCCGACTTCCTGCTCACCGTCCGCTTGCCCGAGGCGGCCGACGTGCTCGGCCCGGTGCCGCTGGAGGGCAGGCCGGGCGACACCGGCGAACGGGAACGTGCCCTGGTCCGGGCGCCCCGCGAACACGGCAGGGACCTGGCGGCGGCGCTGCACGAGGCGCTGAAGGTGCGCACAGCGCGCAAGGACCCCGACCCCGTCCGGGTCCGGCTCGATCCGCTCGAACTCGTCTAGCGCGTGAACACTTAGACTGGGTGGGCACGGTGTCGTCCCACCCGTTCGTCACACACCACCGCAGGCCCCGAGGGAGAGCATGACCGTCCAGCCCGTCCGACTCTTCGGCGACCCTGTGCTGCGCACGCGCGCGGCGGAGGTCGTCGACTTCGACAAAGAGCTTCGGGTCCTGGTCAAGGACCTCGCGGACACGCTCGCCGATCAGGCGGGCGCTGGTCTGGCCGCACCGCAGATCGGCGTCGGCCTGCGGGTGTTCGTCTACCACTGCGACGGTGGAGAGGGTCACCTGGTGAACCCGACGTGGACGGTGCTCGGCGACGGCTACCAGGAAGGACCGGAGGGCTGCCTGTCCATCCCCGGCCTGTCCTGGGACTGCAGGCGGCACGAGCACGTCGTCGCGACCGGCTGGAACGAGCACGGCGAACCGGTCACCGTGGAAGGCACCAACATGCTCGCCCGGTGTGTGCAGCACGAGACCGACCACCTGGACGGCGTCCTGTTCCTGGACCAGCTCACGCCGGAAACCCGCAAGCAGGCGATGAAGGAGATCCGCCAGGCACCGTGGTTCGACGGCGGTGTCCCGGTGATCAAAAAGGATCCCCATCCGCTGTTCGGTGGCGCGCGCTGAGATGCGACTGGTTTTCGCGGGCACGCCCGAGGTCGCGCTGCCCGCACTGCGCGCCCTGATCGACTCGCCCCGGCACGACGTCGTGGCGGTGGTCACCCGCCCGGACGCGCCTGCCGGACGGGGCAGGCACCTGGTGCGCTCACCCGTGGGCGCGCTGGCCGACGAGCACGGCATCGAGGTGCTCACGCCACGCAAGGCCGGTGCGCCAGAGTTCCTGGCGCGGCTGGCCGAACTGGCGCCGGACTGCTGCCCGGTCGTCGCGTTCGGCGCGCTGCTGCCGCAGTCCGCGCTCGACGTATCGGTACACGGCTGGGTGAATCTGCACTTCTCGGTGCTGCCCGCCTGGCGGGGTGCCGCGCCGGTGCAGGCGGCGGTCCGGCACGGCGACGAGATCACCGGTGCCACGACCTTCCAGATCGTCAAGGAACTGGACGCGGGCCCGGTGTTCGGGGTGCTGACCGAGAAGGTCGGCGACCGGGACACGTCGGGGGAGTTGCTGAGCAGGCTGTCCGTCGCGGGCGCCGACCTGTTGACGTCCACTCTGGACGGCATCGAGGACGGGACACTGCGCGCCGTCGAGCAGCCCGCCGACGGCGTGACCTACGCGTCGAAGGTGACCGTCGACGACGCGCGCGTCGACTTCGCCGCACCGGCGGTCGCGGTGGACCGGCTCGTCCGGTCCGTCACGCCGGAACCCGGCGCGTGGGGCGAGTTCCGGTCCGAACGCGTCAAGCTCGGACCCGTGCTGCCGGTGGTGACCGACGATCCGCCGGCACCCGGGGAGATCCGGGTCGAGCGCAGGCAGGTGCTGGTCGGCACGGCCACCGTGCCGGTGCGGCTGGGGGACGTGCAGGCGCCGGGCAAGAAGCGCATGGCCGCGACCGACTGGGCTCGCGGCACGAGGATCGAGGCGGGGGAACGCTGGTCGTGACCCGTTCGACCTATCCGAGAACGCATTCGAGGAGAAGCGCATGACCGCGCCGGGGCGTCGCCCCCCACGGCCGCGCAGCCCGCATCCGCCGCGGCGGCGGACCGGCCCGACCCGCCCGCCGGTGGAGGACCCGGCGCGGCAGGCCGCGTTGGACACGCTGCGCGCCGTGCGGGAGCGCGACGCGTACGCGAATCTGGTGCTGCCCGGCCTGTTGCGGGCCAGGCGCATCACCGGCCGGGACGCCGCGCTGGCCACCGAACTGGCCTACGGCGCGTCCCGTGCTCAAGGACTGCTCGACCAGATCCTGGCCGACTGCACGGATCGCCCATTGTCCACTGTGGATGGACCTGCGCTGGACGCGCTGCGGCTGGGCGCTTACCAGTTGCTGCGCACCAGAATCCCGGCGCACGCCGCGGTCGGCGCCACCGTCGACCTGGTCCGCGCCGCCGTCGGCTCGCCGGTCGCCGGGTTCGTCAACGCCGTGCTGCGCAAGGTGTCCGAACGCGACGAACAGGAGTGGTTCAAGCTGCTCGCCCCTGACCGGGAGACCGATCCGGTGGGGCATCTCGCGTTCGTCACCGCCCACCCGAGGTGGGTGGCGCAGGCGTTCGCGGCGGCGCTGGGCGACACCGGTGACGAGCTGGCCGCCGCGCTGACCGCCGACGACCAGCGGCCCGCCGTGCACCTGGCGGCGCGGCCGGGCGAGGTGACCGCCGAGGAACTGGCCGCGATGACCGGCGGCGAGGTCGCCCCGTACTCGCCCTACGGCGTGCACCTGGAGCCGGGCGCGGGCGATCCCGGCGATCTGGACCCGGTGCGCGAACACCTGGCCGCCGTGCAGGACGAAGGCAGCCAGCTGTGCGCGCTCGCGGTGACGACGGCGCCGGTGGTCGGCCCGGACGAGCGGTGGCTGGATCTGTGTGCCGGTCCGGGCGGCAAAGCTGTGCTGCTGGGCGCGCTGGCCGGACTGTCCGGCGCCACGGTGGACGCCGTGGAGAAGGCGCCGCACCGCGCTGACCTGGTGCGTTCCGCGGTGCAGGGCCTGCCGGTCACGGTGCACGTCGCCGACGGCCGGGATCCCGAGCTGCCCGCCGCAGGGTTCGACCGGGTACTGGTGGACGCTCCGTGCACCGGCCTCGGCGCGTTGCGGCGCAGGCCGGAGGCCCGCTGGCGGCGCACCCCGGGGCACGTCGCCGAGCTGGCGAAACTGCAGCGCGAGCTGCTGCTCTCGGCGTTGCGGCTGGTCCGGCCGGGCGGCGTGGTGGCGTACGTGGTGTGCTCGCCGCACCTGTCCGAGACCGCGGGCCTGATGGCCGACGTGCTGCGCAGGACGCAGGTGGACGTGCTGGACGCACGCGAGTTCTTCCCCGGCGTGCCGGACCTGGGCGACGGCCCGTACGTGCAGCTCTGGCCGCACCGGCACGGCACCGACGCGATGTTCTGCGCGTTGCTGCGCCGCCCTGACTGATGCTGCTGTGCCTGGTGGCGTCCGGCGGGTTCGGCGTCGAGCACCGGCTGCGGCCCGAACTCGCCGAACCGGCGCTGCGCCGGGGCTGGCGGCTGGCCGTGACACTCACCCCGACGGCGGCGCACTGGCTGGACGTCACCGGTGAACTGGCGACGCTGCGCGAGCTGACCGACCTGCCGGTCCGCTCCGTGGGCAGGCTGCCCGGCGAGCCGTCGCCCTACGGGCTGGCCGACGCCTACGTGTTCGTGCCGGCGACCGCGAACTCGATCGCGAAGCTCGCCCTCGGCATCGCGGACAACCAGGCGCTGACCCAGTTGTGCGAGGCGGTCGGGTCGCCGGGGGTGCCGGTCGTGCTGCGGCCGCAGGCCGGTGCCGCGCAGCGCGGGCACCCCGCGTTCGCCGGCCATCTCGCGACCTTGCGCGCCGCCGGGGTCACGGTCTCCGACGCCGAACCGGCGCAGCCGTGGCAACCGCTGCTGGACGAGGTCGCGGCGAGCCCACTGAACAGGGAGGATACGGGCACTTCCTAGACTCGTGCCCGTGCCGCACGAGCCGAGGACCGGGCCGATGATCGCGCCCAGCATCCTGTCCGCCGACTTCGCCCGCCTCGCCGACGAGGCGGCGGCGGTCCGCGGCGCCGAATGGTTGCACGTGGATGTCATGGACGGCCACTTCGTGCCGAATCTGACGATCGGGCTGCCGGTGGTCCAGGCGCTGCTGCGGCACACCGGCATCCCGGTGGACTGCCACCTGATGATCGACGACCCCGACCGGTGGGCCGTCGGCTACGCCGAGGCGGGCGCGTACAACGTCACCGTGCACGTCGAAGCAGCCGCCGACCCGGTCGCGCTGGCGGCGAACCTGCGCGCCGCGGGCGCGAAGGCGGGGCTCTCGGTGAAGCCGGACACCCCGCTGGAGCCCTACGTGGAGACGCTGCGGCACTACGACACGCTGCTGGTCATGTCGGTCGAGCCCGGGTTCGGCGGCCAGTCGTTCCTGCCCGAGGTGCTGACGAAGGTCCGGCTGGCGAGGCGGCTGGTGGACACCGGGCACCTGCGGGTGTTGGTGCAGATCGACGGCGGCATCAACGACGACACCATCGAGGCCGCCGCCGAGGCGGGTGTGGACTGCTTCGTCGCCGGGTCGGCCGTGTACGCCGCCGACGACCCCGCCAAGGCCGTGGCCGACCTGCGGGCCAGGGCCGCCGCGCACTCCAGGGCCTGATCCGTGACCGGCGCCGACCAACCGAGAACCGCCATGGAGCTGGCGATCCGGGCCAGCGAGCGGGTTCGGGGCACCACCAGCCCGAACCCGCCGGTGGGTGCCGTGGTGCTGGACCGCGACGGCGACATCGCGGGCGTCGGCGCGACCAACCCACCGGGCGGCGCGCACGCCGAGGTGGTCGCGCTCGCCCAGGCAGGCGCCAGGGCCAGGGGTGGCGCCGCGGTCGTCACGCTCGAACCGTGCGCGCACCACGGCCGCACCCCGCCGTGCGTGGACGCGCTGGTCGCGGCGGGCGTGCGCTCGGTGTACTTCGCGGTGTCCGACCCGAACCCCAGGGCGGCGGGTGGTGCGGCCGCGCTGCGGGCGGCGGGCGTGGACGTGCACGACGGGCTGCTCGCCGACGAGGTCGGGTCAGGGCCGCTGCGTGCCTGGCTGCACCACGTGGTGACCGGCAGGCCGCACGTCACCTGGAAGTACGCCATGACCATGGACGGCAGGGTGGCCGCCGCCGACGGCACCAGCCGCTGGATCAGCGGCGAGACGTCCCGCGCCGAGGTGCACCTGATGCGC